>CAWGXL010000001.1:0-148509 GCA_963826535.1 uncultured bacterium
GCGTCGCCTCTGTATGATAATACTCTCCAATATCTTTCGCTTTTAACTGCGGATTATCTTTCAAAAATTCATTAAAAGCCCTTTTCTCTCCTTGGTTTTTTTGGTCTAACTCTGCTATACCCCAATCATCAAAGAAAATAATAGCCTGATCCTCAATTAGGGGAGCACAAAAATCAAGAGCCTGTTTGGTTGATGAATAAATATCACAATCGATCATTATAAGACTCACTTTACGAATATTATTTAGTTTAATAAGATATTTATTTAAGGTATCTTTAAACCAGCCCTTTATTAAAAATACCCGTTTCCAATCTACTCCTTTTTTATCCAACTTTTGTGTCGTTTCTTCAAGTGACACTTTAAACTGACTCGAATGCCAATTCGGGTTTTTATCTTCAGAATCGGTAATTTCTGGCAACCCCTCAAAAGAATCAAACCCAAATAGCCTTACATTTGTCATACCAAATTTTTCCAACGCATTATACATACACAGCATCGAATCGCCACGAAATACACCAAACTCCATATAATCACCGATTGTTCCTTTTTCTTTAAGATAGACAATGGCTTCGGAGAATTTTTGATTCAATTGTTCCGTAGGTACAAGCACCAGTCTTCTATTGATATAAGTTTCAAGAGGTGCTTTTAACTTTTTTGGGGCATAGGTCAGAAATTTGCCAACATAGTAATCTCTAATATTTGCAGCTGTCATAAAATAATTATAGGGCATTATAACACAAATATTTGTGAGGTTCAAGAATATTTGGTCTTTGCTCAGGGGGTCATATTCACGTCTGGGATTTACTTCTTCAGCGCGTTTTCAATATTACTCTTAAAATCATCATAATTCAAAACCCCCGGATAAACCTTGTCATTAATAAAAAATGTTGGAGTTGAACTAATGCCTAATTGATTTCCATCATTTAGATCCGCCTGGATATTTTTATCGTATTTCTTATCCTTCACATCCTTCTTGAATTTATCAACATCAATGCCAATTTTCTTCGCATATCCCGCGAATATTTCAATTGGATCCTTTTTCTCACTCCACTCCTCCTGATTTTCAAATAACTCGTCATGCATCTCCCAAAACTTCCCCTGTCCCCCCGCTGCCTCTGCTGCTAATGCCGCAATATGCGCATTATCATGCATGGGTAATGGGTATTCACGAAAAACAAAATTTATCTTTCCCTTATATTCATTTTTTATTTGCTTCGCAACTCCATGCGCAACTCCGCAAGCAGGACATTGAAAATCCCCAAACTCAACCACTGTCACTTTCGCTTTTGGCACGCGAATCGCATGAGAATCTTCCCGGACAAGCATCTTGACTTGCGATGCTTCCAAAGTTGTCGCATCGAGACTCTTCGCCGGCCTATTACCAACCGTAAACGCTCCAACTAGAAGAATAACAACACTAACAACCCCAATCGCCGCAAATATTTTTTTATCCCCACTCATATTTTCTTCCCTATATTATCATAGATTACTCACACTTTGCAAAGCAAAATAACAAGGCGGGGAATGCACTTTTTCGTATGAATGAATAATAAGATAAATTTACTTAAAGGATATAAATGTACTAATTGTTAGGCTCCAATTATTCAATTAGCAAACGGTCCGATGAATAGAAAAAGTGCATTTCTCGCGGATTAACAAGTGGAATTATCATATCGTGGACTGTTACACTTAAAAATTAAAGCCTATCCATTTTCTTCATAACTTTAAATACATTAAATACACCCCCCACAAAACCCAAAATTACCCCTAAAATAATAAATAGGGGAGTTGTATAAAATATTTCATCTATCCAAAGACCCACAATCAAAAGCACAAAAACCGGACCAACCAATAGGAGAGTAACCTGTCCCGCCATCCCCACCGCTACATAAAACCTGCGTTTCTCACGCGAATCGGATTCTTTCTGTTTAACCACCATACACTTAGTGCAGATATGCAGCCAACTCTTCGTTGGTTACAGGCTGTATCCCAATTTTACTAAATTGCAAAGTTCCTGCCGTAATTGCTGCTTTAATTGCCTCAATTAAATCACTGCGCTGAATAAGACCCGCGCAAAGAGTCGCAAAAACCTGATCCCCGCAGCCCGTGGAATCCTTTTCAACCGTATCCGGAACTTTGGGAATAGGAATATGCAACTTGGTATTTTTCGCAAAAAAATAAGCACCATTTTCACCATGCGTAATCAGGACATTTTTAATATCCTTCTCCATAAGTAATTCTGCCGCCACTTGAGCCGTATCAATATCTGAAATGGAAATTCCTGTTAACATTTTTGCTTCATGTTCATTCGGTTTTATCAAGAATATTTTTTGTTTTAATAATTCTTCTTTATCTTTTCCTGCCATTCCCCCCGGATCAAGTACAACTTTAAGATTGTATTGATTTGCAGTTTCTATTGCCCGGATTACAGTTTTTATTGGTAGCTCGAGTGATAACGCCAAAATACCGCTGTTTTTTTGTACGGACTCAAAAAGCGGAGCCGCATTATCAATCTCCTTCAAAGAAAAATCATTAGTGATTCCGGGGTATACAGTTGCAAATCTATTCCCTTGCATATCAACAGCAATTAAAGCAATACATGGAAATTTCTGACTCTGTTTAAAAGGGATTATTTTTATAAAGTCAGTATTCACCCCGGTAGCTTGTAAAGCTGTATACGGCACCTTCCATAGTCCATACGGATCTTCCGACGTCCTGCTTATCATCGCAACAGTCTGAGGACCTGTTAAAGTCGCGATCATTTGAGCAACATTTCTTGATTTCCCTCCGGGCCCAATTAACAGTCCATTCCCATATACATCTTCTCCTGCCTGTGGAAGGCGTGATAGATTATAAGTAGTAATATCCGTACTTAATCCTCCCAAAACAATAACCCTAATATTTTTATATTTCTCCGTTGCCACTAAGCATTATAATACCATAAATCACTACAAATTATTCATCATATTTCATCAGGCCATTTTCTTGAGGAGTAAAATATTTAAGCTTTTATGAATTTTTCCTTATTAACACCGGCTTGTCTTATTATACTTCTCAAAGTACCCGGTTTTACCTCTCTATGATGTGGCACAATACATGTTTTTCTCGTGCTCTCGTTCCACCATACTTCATGAGATCCACCTGTTGCCCTTCGATATACAAAACCTAATTTTCTTAATTTTTTTATCACAATACGATAAGGAAGAGGAGGAATAGAAGGCATAATTTTAGTTTGCTGTGGTGATTAAAGGAAATGTTATAGTAAATCCTTTAGTTTCTTTTTGTTCTGTTTTCTTAATTTTTAGCGGTATATTAATATTTTCCTCTTTATAAAGTTCAATAAGAGATGACGCTACATATGAAATTTCATTTATAACCTCTTCAACCGTTTCTCCTTGTGCATAACAGTCAGCCCAAATAGGACAAGAAGCTATAAATCCGCCTTCTTTATCTGCCTGAATAGTTATAGGAAGTTCATGTTCTTGAATATTTATTGTTTTTTTGTTTTTCATTGTATTTGCATCTTAACAAAATAATAAGGTTTATACAAGATTCAGTTAAACTTCTTTAGGAATAAGGTGGAGAAAAAATAAATGAGAAGCATTCCTTCGGGACGAACCCCTTTGGTAGTCCTCTCATCGTGATATAAGTATGTTACCATAAAATCCTCAAAATTCAATTCCCAAAATCCTACAATATTCCAACCCATAGCCACCCACACACAAACCTAAACCTACCTATAATATACAATTGTATAAAATTTATATAGTTAGAGATAGTAGTATCATCTTATATATATTTAACTTTTAATTTGTGATAATATAAAAACAGTACAGATTTTAAACCATCATAAATTAAGTCTAAGTTCATCCTCAGTAATTTTAAAGTAAATAAAAGTTGTCTAGAATACTTAAACAATTGTAATATCATATGTTCTAATATTTTAAATGCTAAATTTCGAAATATTTAAAAGACCAAATATTATACCTTTCAATCCTGCCTTGGAAAAAAAAGAAGGCAAAGGATTTCACTATAAAGACGTTAAATATATTCACCATTCCGACCTGCATCACTCACAAACTGCCTTTCACAGATTATCTGAGTTACAAATTCTAGTTTTTTCAGCTTTAGGCATTATCATCTTGATAAGTCTCATTATAAATTGGCATCTAACTGCAGTTGTATTAGTTGCTATTTTAACCACACTTTATTTTGCTGATCTTCTATTTAATCTCATACTTATTTATCGCAGTTACTCCAAACAGCCTGAAATAAAAATTACCGAATCTGAAATAGCAAATATAAAAGAAAAAGATTGGCCCCGCTACACTATCTTTTGTCCTTTATATAAGGAATGGAAAATCCTGCCTCAATTTGTAACTGCAATGAGCAATCTCGACTATCCCAAAGATAAATTGCAAATAATGTTGATACTCGAGGCAGATGATACCGAAACAATAAATAAAGTTAAAGATCTAAATCTACCGCAATACTTTGAATATATTGTAGTCCCGGACACCAAACCGAAGACCAAACCAAAAGCAAATAATTATGGCCTTCGCTTTGCAACTGGCGAATATTCCGTGATCTATGACGCGGAAGATATCCCTGATCAGTTGCAACTGAAAAAAGCCATACTTGCATTTAAAAAAGCAGGTAACAGAACAATTTGCATACAAGCAAAATTAAACTTTTATAATCCTCATCAGAACCTATTAACACGTATCTTCACCGCTGAATATTCTCTATGGTTTGAATTAGTTTTAACCGGTCTACAATCCATACATGCTCCTATCCCATTAGGCGGCACGTCTAATCATTTCAAAACAAAAGATCTGATCAAGCTCAAAGGATGGGATTCCTTTAACGTCACTGAAGATGCAGATTTAGGAATGAGACTGGTCAAAGCAGGATACAGGACAGCTGTTATCGAATCCTTAACCCTTGAAGAAGCAAACAGCAATCTCAAAAATTGGTTTTGGCAAAGAACCCGATGGATAAAAGGTTATATTCAAACTTATTTTCTTCATATGCGAAACCCGCAAAAATTTTTAAAAAGCTGGAAGGAGCCGCACTTCATAACATTTCAACTCATTGTTGGCGGAAAAGTACTCTCAATGTTTATAAACCCGCTAATGTGGGCTATTACCATTTCATATTTCGTATTCCGAACGCACATTGGAACATTTATTGAATCTTTCTACCCCACACCCATCCTATATATGGGTCTCACCTCATTACTTCTGGGAAACTTTTTATACACATACTATTATATGGTCGGATGTGTAAAACATGGACATGACGAGCTGGTAAAATATATTTTTCTTGTGCCATTCTACTGGCTGGCAATGAGTCTTGCAGCCTATGTAGCCTTTTATCAATTTATCACCACCCCCCATCACTGGTCCAAAACCAATCACGGCCTCCACATAGACAAAACCAAAGCCTATACCCATCTTCCAATTCTTGCCAAACCCGAATTTGTCCCGTTTGTGAATGATATTGATTATGGACTGAATAATAATTTACTGGATAATTGGTCGAATAAATCAAAATGAAATAAATAAAAAACATTATGAAATCCTGCCCGAATAAAAAAATATCAGATGGAACAATTCTGTTAATTGCTATCTTAGGTGGAAACTTTATAAATTTCATCTTCAATGCGTATTTAGGAAGGTCTTTATCATTTGAAGAATTTGGATTAGTAACTCTTATAAATACAATGTGGTATGTGGCACTCATACCATTTAACGCCTTAAACGCTACAGTAAACCATCGCAGCGCCTATCTAATTGCCCAAAAAAACACCCAGGCAGGTCTGGACTTTCTCAAAGCAACAAATAGAAAAAATTTACTAATAGCTTTAATTTTTTCTGTTATCTGGCTGATCACGATCCCTCTGATTGATAATTTTTTTCAAATAAATGATTTTCTGGTTCCATTATTCTTCACACCAATTATTTTACTGGGAGTTATCGCTTCTGCAAATAGAGGATTTTTACAGGGGAATTTTAATTTCAAATCTGTTGCCGTTATATTCATTCTTGACGCATTAAGCAAATTAATTTTCGCCTGGATCTTCGTTGGCTTCAATCTTAAGTACTGGGTATATGTTTCAATCCCCTTATCTGTACTGGTCTCATTTATCTTGGCCGTTTGGTTTACAAAGCGAAAAACTACTCAGACCAAATCTTCAGGTGACTATAAATTTCCCAAAAAATTCTTCAGCGCCGCCCTTATTACCGGCTTCTCATCCATGGCGTTCTTAACATTTGATGTACTTTTAGCCAAACATTTCTTATCACCCACCGAAGCCGGCCAATACGCGCTTCTATCGCTTGTCGGAAAAATGGTCTATTTCTTCGGAGCATTACCATCTGCCCTTATTCTAACCTTTGTCAGCAATGACGAAGGAAGTAACCGCGACCCAAAGAAATCTTTTTACAAATTATTTTCCCTGACTATAATCTTATCCGTCGGCGCATTTTTAGTCCTGGGTCTTTTGGGACAAACAATTGTCCCACTTCTCTTCGGAAACAAAACAGATGTCATATTACAATACCTGACAACCTATTCCGCCGCAATAACCCTATATGCAATCTCCGGATCAATAATCAGTTATCACCTGGCCCGAAAACAATACCTTTTTCCAATTCTAGCAATATGTATGACCATCATTATGTCTCTAGGAATTATATTCTTCCACCAAACCATCTACCAGTTCACTCATGTAATTTTTTATACAAGCATCCTAACTTTCGCGCTTACAGGCATCCTTCACCTTTTAGAGGTTAATAAACTAATAAATTTAACTTCGTTAAACAGATCATTGTCATTCCCGCGGACGCGGGAATCTAGAAGATAAAATAATTGTTCCATTAACAATTTATTTTTATATGAATAATAAACTGTCCGTATCAATTTGCATACCAGCGTATAATGAAGGAAAGAATATAAGAAAACTTCTTGATGCCCTGCATATGCAAATAACAGATAAAATTAATATAAACAAAATAGTAGTAGTCTCATCCGGAAGCACAGACGAGACCGAAAATATTGTTGAGGAGTACTGCCATAAATATCCTAATTTTCATTTAATCAGAGAAAGCAAAAGAGCCGGCAAAGCATGTGCAATAAATGCCTTTCTAAAAACCGTAGACGACGAAGTAGTAGTAATCGAAAGCGCCGACACAGTTCCCACCCCGGAAACTATCGAAAAATTATGCGAGCCCTTTCTAAAAGATAAAAAAATAGGCATGACCGGCGGAGCCCCAGTCCCAACCAACGACCCAAACACTTTTCTAGGTTTCATAATCCACTCCTGGTGGTGGTTCCACAGAAATATCCCCAGATTCGGCGAAATAATAGCCTACAAAAATATCCTCCCCCAAATCAGAGGAACCACCGCAGTTGACGAAGCATACATTCAAGCCAAGATGGTACAATTGGGCTACAAAATAGTTCACATCGACGACGCAGTAGTTACAAACAAAGGTGCAGAAACCATCAAAGACCTAATAAAACAACGCCGCCGAGTAATGAACGGCCACGCCAGACTTTATAAAAACGAAGGGGTAAAAATTGACAACATGACTAAATCAAGTATTAATCTATTACTTTTTAAATTTAAATTACGTAATTTAAAAGAATTATTCTGGCTAATCGGAGGCATCTGTATCGAAATCTATGCCCGTCTCCTCGGCGCTTATGACTTTTACATTTCAAATAAAAACCCATTCGTATGGGACATCGCAACATCAACAAAAGAATTTGCAGTAGAAGAAGCAATAGTAGAGGAGGATAAATTACCGTGATTCTATTCTTAAACTTCGCGCCAATACAGTTTATGGGAGGAGCGGAAAGAAAAATTTATGAACTATTTTGTGCCGCCAATAAAAAAGAAAAATCATTTATAGTAACTGTTGACAATAAGTTAGCTAACTTATATGGAAAGACAGTATTAAATCAGGTTTTTAATGATAGGAGTAATGGAAAGCTAAAATTAAACAAGAGAAATTCACTATCTCTAAACGTTCGTCATTTTATTCCATTTACAAATAAATGGAGAGATATAAGAAACAAAATAAATAACTCGCGTGTTATTTATGCAAAAAGCGAGTTATTAGAATTACTGATTCTCATATATTTTTGTGGATTTAAAGTTTTAAGTAAAGTTGTTGCAGGAGTAAGATCTCCATGGTTATATCAAACTCCAATTAGTAACTGGAACAGATTTCACAATATTATTTATACGTCTATATTTATGAAAAAGATAATGAAAAATACTAAAATAGTACACGTATTAAATACTAGAGATAAGAAGTTTTTTGAAAAAGTATTCTCATTAAAAAATGTCGTATTAGTACCAAATTATATAGAGGCTCAAAACTTTACTTTACTAACTCCAGTTAAAAGTAATTTAGATGAATTACGTGTGATATTTATTGGAGAACTCACTTCGCGAAAAGGCATTAATATTCTAATAAAGGTAATAGAATCATCTCCAATAAATATTATATTTGATATAGTAGGGGACGGTCCGATGAAAGATGAAATTATTGCATTATCTACAAAATATATAAATTGTAACTACCATGGTTACTTAGAAAGAAATGAATTACTCTACCAAATAAACCAAAACGATGTATTATTTTTACCTTCTTATGCTGAAGGATTTGGGAATGTTATCCTAGAAGCTATGTCGATAGGATTAAAAATTGTTGATTCAACTAATATATCATTAAATTTACCTTCATATATAGAGACTTCTATCTCTAACTTGAAATATAAAGATTATATAAAAAGATTTGGATCAATATTAAAAGTTAAAAAAAGAAATAATATGAATCGGAGAAAAATTAGTCAATTCTGTATTGATAATTACAATAGTAAAAAAATAATACCTAAATTATTAATTGAATTATTTAAAATACAAAATGAAAATAAAATATCTCAAGTTACAGTTGGTATTCCCACATACTTTGCAGAAAATAATATTAAAAATCTTCTTAAATCACTGCTTAATCAAAAAGGGAATAATTTTCAATTAACAAAAATAATTGTCTATTATGATCAAAGTGGTGATAATACATTAAAAAAAGTTAAAGAGTTAATAGATAAAAAAATCGAAATTGTAGACGGTAAAACTCGGCAAGGATTTGCTCAGGGAGTAAAAAAAATAATATCAATGAATAAATCGGATATTTTGTTACTACTTAATGATGATATTAAAATAAATGATAGAGAATTTATTTTTAAATTAATTCAACCCTTTAATCTAGAGAGTAATATTGGACTAGTTTGTGGAAACCCTCAACCTCTTGAGCCAATCTCATTTGTTGATAAAGCATTATCTTCAAGGCTTAAAGCTTCAGAGCATTTAAGCTATAAAGTCAAAAATGGAAATAACATTTTTTCATGTGATGGTAAAATATTAGCTTTATCTAAAAAGTTTATTCAAAATCTTAAATTGCCGAAAAATAATTTTGAGATTGGTAATGTAGATGCATTTTTATATTTTGCATGTATAACTTCAGGATTTAGATATTTCTTTGTTCGAAATGCATATGTTTATTATAGAAATCCTACTACATTGTCAGATTATTCTAAATGGATAAGCAGAAATAATACACAAAAATATATTTTACATAAGAATTTTGATGTTGACTTAATAAACAAAGAATATACAAAGCCCAAAAGATTATTGATA
The DNA here is from genome assembly GCA_963826535.1 of uncultured bacterium. Classification (GTDB taxonomy): domain Bacteria; phylum Patescibacteriota; class Microgenomatia; order Levybacterales; family UBA12049; genus JAHIGH01. Next base: position 9,713 of record CAWGXL010000001.1, read on the forward strand.
AGTACTGTATTAAAACAATTAATTATCAATCCAGTTGGTTTCCTTTTTATCTTTTCCATTGAAGTATTCAATATAATCAAAGCGCGGAATTTGTTGGGAAATTTAACTAGCACCTGGGAAATTGTTGAAACAACTAAAAATTTGAAAAATCGATGAATAATTTAACACCTAGAAAATTGACTCTTACAGTAGCAATTGCAGCGTATAACGCTGAAAAAAATATCAAAAGACTTACACAAGCAATGCTTAAACAGCATACGAATACATTTCGATTAAGGCAGGTGATAGTAAACTCAGACTCAAGTACTGATCAAACTATAAAAAATGCTAATTTAGTCAAAGACTTAAGATTAAAAGTGATTGACTCTAGAACAAGGACAGGATTTGCAGGAACCCTTATAAATTTAATTAATTCAAATATTACTGATGTTATACTAATTTTAAACGATGATATTATTGTCACGGATAAACGTTTCCTAGAAAAAGCTATTCAACCTTTTATTAAAGAAAGTAATATTGGGTTAGTCTGCTGTAACGCACAACCTATGAAGCCTGAAAGCTTTGTTGAAAATGCGGTTTTATCGGGTTATATCCCTTATAAAAAAGTCTCTGAAACAACAAGAAATGGACGCAATGTATTCACGGTTGATGGAAAAGCTCTTGCATTTTCCAAAGAATTTTTGAATAATGTAACTTTTCCTAAAGACTATAGATTAATGGCTAATGTTGATAAATTTATGTATTTTTCGTGTATTAAAAGTAAATTTAAATACAGATATGTAAAAGAAGCTATTATGTATTTTAAATGTCCTTCAAGCATAAAAGATTTTACCAATTGGCAAATCAGAAATTTCAAATCAAATAAATATCTTGTGAAAAAAACATGGGGCAAACTTGTAGATAAGGAATACAAAGTAATACCAAGTACAAAATTCAAATATTATAAATTAATTGAATTATTAAAGAATCCTTTAGGGAGTACTTTAATCTTTGCTTTAGGAATTTACTGTTCTTATAAAGCAAAAGTTGAGAATAAGAACTTTGATAGTAAATGGGAATTAGTACAAACCACAAAAGATTTATGAATCTTCTAAAAGTTATATTTCTAAAATACCAATATTTTTTTGTTTTGGTAATACTTATTATTATAAGCGCCTTAGCACTCGAATACTATTATCTCGCGAATCAGCATACACTTTACGGAGACGCAGTTTCAAGATTAAACATTTCACGTAAAATATTAGATAATCTCACACCGGGAATTGCGCAAGTTGGTAGTATTTGGTTGCCGCTTCCCCAATTATTAATGCTTCCATTCATATGGAATAACTTTCTTTGGCACTCGGGATTAGCAGGATCATTTATGTCAATGACTGCATTTATTATCGGTGGTTTCTATCTCTATAAATCAATGAAAATATTGACTAATTCCGCCATTAGTTCATACCTATCTCTTAGTATTTACGCCTTAAATATCAATCTACTTTATTACCAAACGACTGCAATGTCCGAACCACTATTTCTTTGTGCACTTTCTGCAGCAATCTACTACTTTATACTTTGGATCAAAACAAAAAATAAATTGGTCTTAATACCTGCAGCCATAGCCGTGGGCGCGATGACTTTAACACGATATGAGGGTTTAGCGATACTGTTATCATCTATACCATTAGTTTTCTTTTATACATGGAGACTTAGTAAAAACTACCATAAAGCAGAAAGTAATACTATTTTATATGCTATGGTAGCTTGTCTAGGATTTGTTATTTGGACAATATATCTTACAACTATTTTTGGTGATCCACTCTACTGGAAAAATTACTATGCAGCTACCCCCGAAAATGGTAAAAGTATAGCTATAATTTATCAGTTGTCTTTTTTTGATACAGTTTGGAAATATTTTACAACAGTTGCATGGATGAATGGTTTAATACCTACAATTTTAGCAGTGATAGCTATACCAGTATTATTTTTCAGATCTAAAAAGGATAAATCTTATTATTTTTTACCAGTTTTATTATCATTATCAATATTTATGTTTATGATATTAACTCTTCAAAAAAATACACCAATCAATCAACCACCTTTGACAATAGAAAATATTTTATCTCCAACTACAAGCAAATTTAATGAATTTAATATTAGATATGGCTTGCTCATGTTGCCCATGATTACTATTCTCTGTTCTTATTTATTTAACGTCAGATTTAAAGCAATTAAAATTTTACTTGTATTATTATTACTTATTCAATTCTATTCTTATATTAGTCCCTCTTATAGCGTAATCTTTCAAATTCCTATTAGCATCTATAGAAGCTTAGGTCCAGGCGGAGAAAATAGCAAAACTCTTGTTGGTTGGTTAAAAAAACATTATGACCATGGATTAATCATGGTAAGTGCTTTAAAACATGACCCCCAAATGTTCCAGCTCGGATATAATTACAAAACTTATATCCATGAAGGCACAGGCATCTATTGGAAAGAATCAATTAAAGATCCTAGAAAACATGCTAGATGGGTAATATTAGATTATAACAATGATGAAGATCAAGTGACGAAATTTCTGAAAGATTCACCTATTTTAAAGAGATCCTACGACCTGGTTTATAGCGAAAACGGTTCTAGAATTTATAAAATAAAAGGTAAACAAAATGATTAAAAATAATAATATCGCTGGGAAAATTGTATTTCTTACTGCCAGTATATTATCAATAATTGCCTTATATTATTCTTATAAATTAAATTACATCCTCACCTACAACGACGCCGCCTCCCATCTCAACATCGCCAGAAGAGTAGTAGACAGCTTAACACCCGGAGTTGCCCAGATAGGTACAGTCTGGCTCCCTCTACCACATGCGCTAATGTTACCATTTGCCTGGAATGACTATCTCTGGCATACAGGATTTGCCGGAAGCATCGTATCCATGGCAGCATTTATAATCGGAATAGTTTTTTTCTATAAACTCCTTCAATTACTAACAGAAAACACCACCGCATCTTTAATCGGATCACTAATTATGGCACTCAATCCCAACTTACTATATATCCAAACCACTCCAATGACAGAACCATTACTTATCATGACTTTCATTATTTCTATATACTACTTAGCAAAATACATAAAAACAAACGCCGTAAACGATCTCATTCTTTGCAGCACATTTGTCTCTCTCTCAACTCTCATCAGATACGACGGATGGTTCTTATATATCTGCCTAAGCATTTTAATACCAATCTGGATATTCGCGCTACGTGGGAGAAAGCGTGCGGAAAGTTCATTTTTATTATTTATCAGTGCCGGAGGATTCGGGATCTTCCTTTGGATTGTTTGGAATCTGGCGATCTTTGGTGATCCATTGTATTTTATATTTGGACCTTACTCAGCCGCCGCTCAACAAAAAGTACTCAAGACCGTTGGTCAACTACCAACAGAAGGAAACATGTACATTTCCGCTCTTTATTATATGTGGTCAATAATTAATAACAACGGTTTATATTTATCTATTACAGCACTTATAGGAACCATTATCCTTCCGTTTATTCTTAAAATGAAAACTCAATATATTATACTACTGGCAATAGCTTCACCTATTCTTTTCAATGTAATCGCTCTTTATGCCGGACAATCCGCTATGAATGTACCTCAAGCCCCAAGCAATCCTGGGCTTTTTAATATCCGTTATGGCATGATGGCTCTCCCGGCAATAGCTTTGATATTAGGAATTATTTCTTCGAATAAATATATACGTATTATTGTAATATTAGTATTACTACTCCAAAGTTTCATTTTTGTAAAACAGGGGATACCTGTGTCCCTTGCTGATGGACTACATGGTCTGAAAAACACATACTATACTGTCGAAGCGGGTAAGTGGCTTGCGGATAATTACGATGGGGGATTGATCCTGACAAGTCTAGCATCTCACGACGCTTTTGTCGCCAGAGCAGGACTTCCAATGAAAAATTATATTCACGAAGGAACAAGAAATTATTGGATCGAGGCACTGAAATATCCAACTAAAAATGCTGCATATATAACTGTACTCTCGTTCCCGCCCGACAGCGTCTATAGAAAACTATACAAGAATCCCGATTTCTTGAATAATTATAAATTAGTACACAACTATGAAAAATTTGAAATTTATAAAAGAAAATAACTATATTAAAAAATATATATTTTTAATAATACTATTATTAGCTTGTAGTATTTTCTATATATATCCATTTTCAACTTCTCAAGCATCAATTGAATCAGATCGCTTATGGCAAATCCAGTCAATCGATACTATGAAAACTTCAAGGGACAAAGCACGAGCAGAATTATATAATTCTGATTTTGATAAAAAAATAGAAAAAGAATTAACCGCAATTAAAAACACCGGAGCAAATTATGTAGCAATAGATACGCCCTACGATAATGAATTTATACCTTATCTTAAAAGATGGGTAAAATTAGCAAGAAAAACCGGACTTCATGTTTGGTTCAGGGGTAACTGGTCTGAATGGGAAGGATGGTTTGACTACCCCATTAACCTAACTCCAGATGAACATATCAAAAAAACAAGCGCGTTTATTCAGGAACACCCGGAATTATTCGAAGATGAAGATATTTTTGAAGGATGTCCCGAATGTGAAAATGCAAAGCATTGGAAGCAGCCTGAAAAAAATAAAGAATACAATGAATATCTTAAGCTTCAAAGAGCTTCCAATAAAGAAGCCTTTGAGAAAATAAATAAAAATGTCATGACAAATATCGTCTCTGTCATAGGTGGACGAGCCAAAGAAGTTTTGGACCAGGGCACTTTTGATGCCCATGAAAATGTTGTCTCAATTGATCATTACGTTAAAAATCCCAAGCTGATGCGGGAATATATAAATTACTTTAAAGATAAATTTGATGCCCAAATAGTCATCAGCGAGTTTGGAGCCCCTGTTCCTGATATAAACGGCCCAATGAATGAAGATCAACAGGCAGTTTTTATAAACTCTATTTTTGAGGAATTTTACAAAAGCCAAAATTCAATTCTCGGAATAAATTATTTCGTAAGCAGCGGTGGTACAACACCTATCTTAAATACAGACTACACTCCCAAAAAGGCATATTTCATTGTCAAAAATTACTTTACACCTGGAATCGTAACCGGAAAAATAAGAGATCCTCTCGGAAACCCTCTTCAGGATGTTCAAGTCAGAACAGGTGATGCTGTTATCTCAGTAAAAACAGACAAAGACGGCAATTATAAGTTTGCAATCCCCCCACGCACAGTTATTGTTGTAGCAGGAGGGGACAATTATAATTTAATTAATTCCTCAATAAAAATAGAAGCAAGTGGAAATAAAATAACTAAAAACTTTTTAGTAACTCCCAAAAACCCAGGCTTAATTTATAAACTAAGACTCTTCTGGAAACAATTTCAGGAGAAATCTTAATTGTTTATCGCTGATAAATGTTCTTTATAGTTCGTCCCATTAGGAGACTTAGGCGTTCCATCAAAATTGTAAATTAAGGACCAATTTCCGCAATCCCAACTCCACGTATTCCATGTCCATATAAGATAACTTACTTTATGCTTATCAAGCCAATCAAGAACCTCATTCGTTTTCTCAACACTACATACATCACCCTTTACACTTTCCCCGAATTCTCCTGCTATAAGCGGCACCTTCTCCGCAACGGGCGCAATCATTCTGTCATAACACGCAGTCGTATTACATGGATTACCATTCGGATAAATATGCCAGGAAGCAGCAAGATTATTAAGCGGATCAACAGGTTTATATTCCAACCATTTTGATAAATCATTTGCATATCTAATCCCTCCAAGTAAAATGATATTCTCCGCCCCGGTTTGCCGGACAGTATTTACAAGTGTTTGCATACCGACAGTATCATAAGAAACTCCCGGACATTTGCCTCCCTCTTTCCAACATTTCCAGGCAGCATCGCTTCCCCGGTTTTTATCCGGAAATGTTTCATTAATTACATCTAATAACACTTTCCTATTATCCTTAAATTCATTAGCTGCACTTTCCCAAAACGAGACAGCATATTTCGCATTTGGCATAGCCTGATTGCTCGTTTTTCGAAGTTCCGGCCCGCTCCAATGTAAATCTACAATAACATATATATTATTATCAATAAGGCGCTTCACATAATCCTTTATAAAAAGTCTATATTTTTCTCCACTATATTCTTCTTTTACATCAGATAATCCAAGCCAGCAATGTTCATTAAGCGGAATTCGCACAGCATTTATCCTCCATGATTTCATGGCCAGAATTGTACTATCATCAGTCGGCCCATCCATAAACCCGCGTCCCTGCACGCACATATACTCCGCACCGGATCGGTTTACACCACGCAGTATAATAGTCTGTCCCTGTTCATTTTTTAATACATTTCCCTCAACATGCAATTCAGAAATTCGGGGCTCTAATATTTTAGGAGTTGGCTTTATATTTTTATTTGCAAAAATTGAAAAATTTTGCTTCGCAAGCACATTTGTCACCAATGGAATTATTGAAACACACAGAAAAATAATCAACCAAAAATAGTATTTTTTTCTCACTATAAATAGATTAACATAATAATTGTATACAATTCTATATACTAAGTTATGGGGATATAAAATCTAATTACGTATATTTGAGGCAACCTCAAATTTTCTCAATTTTTACCATCAGTTTACTATCTGACGCTTAAACTCCCTTGACTTTTCCAATTTATCTATTTTCTCCTCCAACCGCTTAATATCATCCTTTGTAGCCATATATTTGATATCGTCTTTAGTTGCCATATTCTTAATGTCATCCTTAGTTGCCATATTCTTTATATCATCTTTTGTAGCCATATTTTTAATATCTTTCATCCTCACCATATCTTTAATATCATCTTTGGTCGCCATGTCTTTACGTATTCTCGCTTCAGAAGCCTTTATAGCAGCATCCATATCTATACGTATTCCCGCCTCACAAGCTTTAATAGCAGCATCAGTATTTGCATTTATATTAATCTCCGATGTTTTGGCTCTTGCATCAAAAAGCATTCCTGCTAATTTGACAAACATTTTTAAATCTTCTTCTCTTTGTCTTGTCATATTAGAAAGTGTAGCAATATTGTTATACTTATGCAATAATCTCTACTAATTCAAACTGTAACAATGAGGAATAAATTTATTTAAACCGTATTGGAATTACCAGAGGCCCGTTCTTACCCGGAATATCCGCTATATTAACTTTCTCAATCAATAATTGACCACGCACCAACCCGGCAGGTACCTTAAAATCAATAGCCGCAACAAACGGCACAAAAGTATCCTTTTTCGGCATATCCGTCAACGCGAAAACCGATTTTTCGACAATTATATTCAGATCTTTATCCACCAATTTAATAGTCAACCTGTTATTTCCATACCAACTCGCCTTTGCTTTGCCTTCTACTTTAAACGGCGATGAAACAACCGCGTATGGCTTGGGATCCGTCACCTCTATATAATCTTTAAGCGCCACGTGATTATCTTCCTCTATGTATAACGTACCTGCCTTTGTATGGCACTCTCGCGGATTCGTTTCAACAACCAGGTTGCCCGCATCAGCACAGTCTTTAAATGACAGGATATTTTTAGGCACCTTAGACTTTACATACCACGAATAAGCAAACAACCCTGCTGCAATAATTACCAAAACAATGAGTAGAATAATAACCCACTTTTTCATGATCTTTATGACTTACACTGTCGTCATTCCCGCGAAGGCGGGAATCCAGAAAGTATAATTAATATTTTCCAAGCAAATGTGTAAACCGAGTCTACTTAAATTATTGTAGAAATTTCTCTAAAACACAAGAGGCATTAAAAAGTGTAACAATTCACTGCTGACACAATTTTGTCATCGCGAGGCCCCGCTAAGCGGGGCCGTGGCGATCTATGAAGATTGCTTCGCTGTCGCTCGCAATGACATTTTTATTTTAGAAAGTAATTTTTTTATTAAAAAAACCTTTTTTGAATATCCTTTATAATTAGCTCAAGCCTGTATTCCCAATCTAAATTCTCCGGCTCCAAAACAATATCCTGAATAGTCGAATGCCCGGAAGTAATAGATACTTTTTTCTTCGCCTCATTATATCCCTTCCCCTCAATACTAAGCTCAGCATCTTTCACCGGAAGGATAAACTCATATCTGCCCGCCTCGTCTGTGAGTACGCTTCTATCTTCCGCTTCTCCGGTCTGAATTTTTGCGTTTCGCAATGGATGACCAAGCGTATTCACAACAGTACCTGTCACAATTCCCGGTGCGAAATATTTCCTGATAATTTTAACTGCCAGTTTCGGCTTATTAGTAGTAGAACTGGCAAGTCCAGTAGATCCTCCGGTCAAAACCCAATAACTTATGCCCTCAACTGTATCTCTATGCTTATACATGCGTTGTAACAATGCATCAATAAATTTAGCTTGCTCCGCCTCATTCATAATTCCATTCAAATCCGGTATCGGCGCGCCAAACTCACCTATTACAACTTTTGCCTTATATTTATCTTTAAAATAAAGGATAAATTCCTCCATCCCTTCAGCATCTTTCGTATAATGATCAATAGTTACCTTGCCCCCTATAGCGTCAATAGTATTCTGGTCAAGCATACCTTTTGCTACCCCGCCGCTCATCGAAAACCAATCAATCTCAAGTGTCTTTCCGATAGCCCCAAAAGCATTCTGCGCCGTATTATGCTGATCAACCAAAAATTGACGATACAATGCATATGTGTTTTCGTCGCGTCCTTTAAAATGTTCTCCATTTTCTGCCTCAGGCGCAGGAGTAAAAATATCACCATTTTCAAAAAGATCCGGATTATCCAGGATAAACAGCTGTGTCTTAGCCAAATGCTCCTCAGAAGTCATGCCTTTGGGATATCCAAACCATCCCTCCCAGCTTGACCAATTACCTCTAAACCAAACTGCCAGATCTTTCTCTCTGGCTTTTTCAACCCACATTTTCAGATGCGGTAAAAATTCTTCGTCATAAGGAGTTGCAAGAGCTACGCAATTTGCGCCCATACCTTTAATCAGAGATAACTGCGCTTCAATATCTTTTTCAACTGTTGGCTTTTTTGCCCATACCCTTGCCTGATCTCTTGAAATTTTCATTGTATCAATGCATTGATATTTCCAGAAAGTGGGGATTGCTCCGCCTGCTGCCGTGCCTTTGTTTATGACTTTTTTTTGTACGTCTCCTGTTACCGCAAAATATCTGTTTGCAAAAAATATCGATACCACTAAAATAATAAGAATTGGAATATATACTTTTATAATTGCGCTTGTACTTAACATTTTTGTCTCTACCTTTGGGCGAAGCCATATTATACACAATGCGACTACTGTAATACAAAAGAAGAGAATAATATAATAGGTGAGGGGAGTGAACAAATTACTTAGAAAAGTACCATAAATAAACGAGCTCGTAGTGCCGTTAACTAAAAACTCCCAATTCGCCAGATAATAATCCGTCATCTCATCCGTTACTACCTCAACGCTCGGCGGAATAGCATTTGTTGTAAGCGCCCCTAAAAGAGAAATTCCGATGCCGTAAATTACCAACACCGAAATTACTATTTTTGGCAGTATGCCGTACTTAACAACTAAATCAAAAGCCCGACCGACTGCAAGAGCCAAAAGAGGTAAGGTGGGTATAAGGTATCTTGGACCAAACGCCCATCCGCCCCATGGATCATCATAAGCTCCGTATAAAACAAGATTTGCAATAAAAGTTAAGAAAACGATTTCCCACCATTTTTCATCTTTAAAGTAACTTATACTAAGTCCCAAAACAGCCAAAAGAAAAATAGGCGCGTAGACAAACAATCCGCGGTCACGGCTTATAAGCAGAATATTAATTCCGTCAATTAGTCCTGCTGCATCAAATCGCGAGGAATATGACTTTTGCTCAAACAGATCATTGGAAAGCGTATCGTATTTAATTCCCTGTATATCCAAAACTCTTATATTATATTTATTGGAAAATGTTATTGGTTGTTTGTAGTGATAATTATTGTAAATTATAAATATATACAGAATAGGAACAAGTGCTACCGCTCCGAATATCATTTTCAGTGGAAATTTGAAATGTATCTTTTTTTCTTGTCTTTCTTTAAAAAATGTTGTCCTGAGTAATGTGATTAGTATAAGAGGGGACAGGATAAATAAATTCGGATAATCAACAAAAAAATTAAGTCCATAGGCAAACCATAATACAAAAAAATACCAATAATTTTTCTCCCCCCGGATTATAGATACGCTCATCCAGAAACAAACAGCAATTAAAAAAGCAGATACCGGATGCGCAGACAAAGTAACGCTATATGCGAATGCGCCTGAGCCGACAGCAAAAACGATCGCTGAAAAGACAGCTGCCCTTTTACTTAAATTGAGCTTCCTTCCAATTTTCAACATGACTATTGCGGTTAGAATTGAAAATATAGCTGACGTAGCGTAAGTAAATACCTGGGCGAGTGAGAAAAATTTCCCTATGATGTATAGAGGAGTTGCTATAAAAGCCACACCTGACGGGAAGGATGGATAATAATGACCGTCATACCAGGCCAAATCAGGTCGGACAAAATCAGGGTACTCATCAACATTGAAATCCAGATTCTCAGCTAGTGATATTGCTTGGGCATATCTTCCTCTTTCCAATGACGACTCAAAAGTAACCGTATGGGTATCTGCTTTTTCCCCGGCTTTGCCATTGGGATGAAAATTGCCCACAGCTCCCCTCAAAGTTAGAAGAAATATAACTATTAAAAAAATAACAGCAACTAAATTTGCATGCCGCGCAAATTGACTATACCGCAAATTCATATTTAATATAATTAATTATAACAAGGCTCAGTCTTTACACAAGCCACAACTATGTAAACTAGTTGTTGCAAGCCCAAAAAACCTAACCGCCAAGGCTTGAAAAAAAATATAATCATCAACCTTGTCATCCCTGCGCCTGCCCGCCTTTGGAGGGAACACCTTTATTTATTAAGTAATAGGGTATAATATACACATAAAATATGATTTTCCAAAATAGGGAAGATGCAGGCAGGAAACTTGCTATAAAGTTAAAAAAATTTAAAAATAAAAACGTACTGGTTCTCGCTCTTCCAAGAGGAGGTGTTCCTGTGGCTGCACAAATATCCGGTTCTTTAAAAGTACCCCTTGACGTACTCGTCGTCCGCAAAATAGGCGTCCCGCGCAACCCCGAACTTGCACTAGGCGCACTTGCTCCGAATGGAATATTGTACTTAGATAAATTAACAATTCAAATCCTGGGAATAACGGACGAACAAATTAAAGGGATCGCCAAAAAAGAGGAAGAGGAAATAATCCGCAGACAAAAAGAATACCGTGGAGACCAACCCCCGCCGGACATCAAAGGTAAAATAATTATTCTGGTAGATGACGGCATAGCAACCGGCGCGAGCGTAAAAACAGCTATCCGGGCAATACAAAAAAAACATCCTCTCAAGCTCATCGTTGCTGTTCCGGTTTGCTCAATAGTTGTATCCAAAGAAATTAAACTTCTGGTTGATGAATTTATCTGCCTGGAAACCCCCAGATACTTTACAGCTGTAAGCGGCTGGTACAAAAACTTCGCTCAAATCACAGACAAAGAAGTAAAAAAGCTCCTGCGCCCATAAGTTTATGCCATTGCGAGGATCCCGATTTAATCGGGAGACGAAGCAATCCCTCTAAAAAACTACCGCATGCTACTTGTTTACATAACAAACAACTAGTAATATAAAAGTAGGAATGAAACTCTTAGCCCGTTTGCTTATCAGTACGCTTGCAATAGTAATTACAACTTATCTTTTAAAGGGTATACATGTGGATGATCTCGGAGCCGCCCTCTTAGCCGCAATAGTTCTTGGAATAATCAATGTAACAATAAAACCCCTCCTTTTTCTCCTGACCCTCCCGATAACTATTTTTACACTCGGAATATTTACGCTTGTAATCAATGCGTCCCTTGTCCTTCTAACTGCCTATTTAATCCCGGGCTTCGCTGTAGATAATTTTGCCTGGGCATTGCTCTTCAGCATCGTCCTCACAATAGTAAATTACATGCTCTACAAACTAATCGAATAAACTTACTTAATTGTACCTTTTGAGCTACGCTATGCGACACTACGAAGTAGCTAGTGCCCTTGTGGTGCAACAAAATGCCTGATGGTGAACTCGTTTATCAATTTACTGTTTCCTGCCTCCAATTAATTCCTCCTTCTATCTCACCATCCTCAGTTATCATCCCCATACTGGATGTAATTTGTGCATTTAATAATTGCAGATCTTCCGCTCCAAATCCCAACAAGGTGTGATCATGCGTATACATATCGGGAACCGCCGCATTATCAACTGTAATCTTCTTCTGCCCCCTATAAATTACAAGTTTCATTGAAGTAACATCATGCTAAAGTACCTATGTGATAGGTGCATATAAATACTGTAAGAATCACGAAAACTCCACCTTGCAAATTCTTAATCCAATTTCCGGAACGCACGAAGTAGCCTCTTGACCTGAGATAGACTTGAACTCGGAAAATTCGCGATCCTGAATTCATCATCTTTCCTGTCACCATATCCCGTACTTACAACAATCCCTTTTTTTAAAAGTTGTGAAAGTATATTTACAGTTTCTCCCTTCGATTCAATAACTATAATAGTTTCCGATCGAAACTCATGATCATCAACGATCGGTTTATATTTAGGATGAGAATCAAAATATTCATATATAATCTGTGCTTTATCGCGGGTTTCCTGTCGTATATTGTCTATGCCGCGTTCTTGAATATCCTCACATACTTTTCCCAACAAATAAATATCAAGAATATTTGGCGTCTCATGAGTTTGAAACTTACGTGCGTATTCTTCCATAATAAGAAAATTATGATAACTTCCGATTATGACTCCCTTATCAGAAAGTCGTTTTGCGCGAATCATAGCCGCAGGGCTAACTATTAGTACGCCAAGTCCCGAAGGTAACCCAAACCCCTTTTGCACTGAAAGATATACCATATCCAAACTTGTAAAATCAATTGAAACATTTGGCGCGGATGATACTACATCAACTGCCAAAAGTGCATTTTTATTAAATTGTTTTAGGCTATAGACACGATCCATTGACATAGAAACACCGGTACTTGTTTCATTGTGTACTACACAAATGCACTCACTTGCTACAGGCACTATTATTGAATCTAATATAAATCCGTGTCCCGCAGGAACTTCTAGTCTTTCTGCCTTCTTACCAAGCTGCGTTGCGATCCTGAAAAAAGTGTTCGAAAAAAGCTCCGTTCACTAAATGAAAAGACTTCTCCTCAACCGTGTTCTCAATTATCCTCTCCATAGCTTCGGTTGCCGACCCGAGAAAAAATATACGGTAATCCTGAGGAATCCCCATAAGCTTACGCAAATTATCAGTAGTATTTTTATAAATGTCAGCAAACTGCTTCCCTCTATGATTTGTAATAAAGATATCATTACGCATTGCAGTCTTAATATGCGACTTAACAGTAGGATACAACGCCGAAGGCCCAACAGTAAAAAACATCTTTCTTCTACTCATAATTCTTGCTTCTAGTATAGCACCCTAAATCTAATCGTATTCGGTATCTTCCTCAATTTATCAAGTACCGCCTTCTTATACTCTTTATTAACGTCCGTAATAACATACCCAACCTCTTCATTAGTCTTAAGATACTGCCCGGCAATATTAATATTGTTATCAGCTAGTAACCCGTTAATTTTAGCGAGAATTCCGGGAAAGTTTTTATGCAAATGCAGAAGTCTATGCGTATCTTTTTGTTCAGGAAGAGCAAGGTTAGGAAAATTCACCGAAAGCACACTGCTTCCTGTATTTACATACTGAATAAGCTTGCCGCTTACAAATTCTCCTATATTTTTTTGGGCCTCTTCCGTGCTTCCGCTAATGTGAGGTGTTAAGATAACATTGGGTAACCCAAGAAGCGGGGAATGGAAGGATGCTGTGTTTTTCTTTGGTTCATTTGGGAATACATCAACTGCCGCGCCTATCACCTTGCCTTGTTTAATCGCCTTCGCTAGGGCGTTAATATCAACCACGTGTCCGCGACTTGAATTAAGAAAAATTACCCCGTCCTTCATTTGCTCAAACTCCGGCTCTCCTATAAGATTTTTATTAGTTTTTGCACCGTCTACATGAATTGAAATAACGTCGCATGTAGTCAAAAGTTGAGCGAGTGACTGACATTTTTTACTGTTTCCTAGTACTAATTTATCCAATACATCATAAAAATATACACTCATCCCCATACTCTCAGCCAAAACTGAAAGTTGGGATCCAATATTCCCAAACCCGACAATTCCAAGTTTTTTTCCGCGTATTTCAAAACTTCCCGATGATGACTTGTCCCATCGCCCCTTATGCATAAGCGTACTTCTCTCAAAAGCTTTTCTGTACAATATTATGATCTCGCCCAGGATTAGCTCGACAACACTTCTTGTATTGCTGTATGGTGCATTAAATACCGCAATACCGCGCCTGACTGCATCGGTTAGGTCAATTTGGTTCGTGCCAATGCAATACGCACCTATTGCGAGTAACTTTTTTGCGGACTTTAGTACCTTGGTAGTAATTTCCGTTTTGGAACGGATACCAATTATAGAAACATCCGCAATTTCTTTTTGCAGCTCAATTTGAGTTAACGCGTTTTTAATTATTTTAACAGCATATCCTTCGTTTGAAAGAAACGCCACGGCATTCTGGTTCACATTCTCAAGAAGCAGAACCTTAATTTTTGATGTTGGATAGGATTGCGACCGGGGGAGATCAAATAAATAAAGGAGTTCATCAAAATTTTTTATTATTTTATCCGCTTTAGCAACCACCCCTTTACGGTACACGTTCTCGGTGAAAGCATAGAATTTATCCGCTTTACCCTGTTCTTTAATTTGGTAATCGGTAATACCATCACCAATAATATGAACAGCACCGTTTAGTTTTAAAGCTTGTACAGCTTTTACCTTACCGTTAATCTGAGCCAACGGATTTGATTTATCAAAACCTGTAATAAAACCTCTATTATTATAATTAAAAGTATTCGCCAGAATATGATCCTCCGCAATACCGAATTCCCTAACAACAGGAAAGACATACTCTTTAAAGCCTCCGCTGATGATATAAATATCCCCTCTTTTATCCTGGAAAAATTTTTTATTGCGTATTACAGATGGCG
The DNA here is from genome assembly GCA_963826535.1 of uncultured bacterium. GTDB lineage: Bacteria > Patescibacteriota > Microgenomatia > Levybacterales > UBA12049 > JAHIGH01. Next base: position 24,966 of record CAWGXL010000001.1, read on the forward strand.
TAATATGATTCTTGAGCAGTTCTGTAAGGTGAATTATATCTTTTTTTATCGGGCGGAATAATAAAAGACGTTTCTGAAGAGATGTTGGAAAATCAATAACCCCCTCCATTCCCGCCTTTGTAATATTTGCCACTTCCTTTGTAATTTTTGCCTTTTCCCTACTATTTTTTAAAGCTATAACAGCCAGTGCGTCTAGTGCCTCGACAGTTACAAAAGTGCTATCAAAATCAATAATAAAATACTGTTTTCTGTCCATGTCCATTGATTAATCCCATGTATAATATCATATAAAGCTAAAATTTCCACCCTAACTCTCTTTTGATCTCTTTCACAGCCTTTTCGTATTGCTCTTTGGTTAGCTGATTATTTAATATACAATACTTTTTATTTTTTAGCCCCACACAACCAAAACAATCAACGCAGTTTGTAAGATAGGAACTATAGTAACAATTTGTACAAAATTCACAGTACGTTAAAAAAGCACAATCATATAAAGAAGGCCCTGATTCCACAAGCTCATAACATCTCTCACCAAGACCTCCACTTTGATATCCTTTTTTACCTGAGAAAAAGATATCCCAACAATTCTTTGCAAAACCGCCCACAAAAATATATCCCGAATTCTCTAAATTATAACTGAAAAAAGTCCAGTAACAGTTCTTTGAGTTATATATATAATCTCCATAAGGACTATTTTCACTGTTAAACTGTTGACTTGCCGGATGTGGAATCTGCTGTTTTAAATCAAACATCTTTATAAGAAGTTTTTCCGGTTTCTCTTTTTTTAACCCTTCAATCTTTTCAAAATATTCTTCTTTGGAGAACTGCTTATTAAAAATACAATATTTTTTATGCGTTAAAGCAACGCATCCAAAGCAATCAGTACAATTGTTTAAAAATGCAGAATAGTAACAATCAGTACAATTATTGCAATCCAGTAGATATGTGCAATTATGACAATTATTAGAATCAATACATTGATAACACTTTTCCGATTTCAGCACGGAGATACAATCTACAAGTTTATTTCCATATCCTCCTATTGTTGTATACATACCGTCCTCAAGCCCTGCCGTACCAAAACAGTAATAGCAATTTTTGCTCCTAAAAGCATTATCAACGAAATCACAATCAATACTATATGGAGCAACCACCGCCGGAACTGGAATAGATTTTTTCAGGAGTTCATATTTTTCCAAAAAGGTCATTATTATAAAACAATTATACACCCTCCAAAACATAAGTTGTGTATATCTAATATCATAATTTTCTGTTATACTGCTTGTAGTTTTAAAGCAAATTTGATAATGTAGAAATACAAATTAGGAAATTTGAACTCTTTTTTCCTCCTTTTGTTAATTTATCACCTTTAATTTTTCCTTTTTCACTTAATTAATGAAAATCACACAAAAAAATATTCTAAAAGAAAGGAGGACATAGAATGACAAACAAATTATTTATAGGAAGCCTTTCATATAACGTAACCGATGCGCAACTTGAAGAGCATTTTGCTACAGTTGGAAAAGTATTATCAGCTAAAGTTATAAAAGATAGGTATTCAGGACAAGGCAAAGGCTTTGGATTTGTAGAAATGGAAACCCCGGAAGCTGCAAAAACAGCAATGGACAAACTCAATAATACAAGTCTTGACAATCGCAATATTGTAGTAAAAGAAGCCCTGCCGCAAGAAGAAAAAAAGAATAGAATAGTTTACTAAATATCTCTCTGGCGCATTGTCATTCCCGCGAACGCGGGAATCCAGTAGATAAAATAATCTATTCCACTTATTCTTTAAGTAAAGGGATGGTTATTTATGTCTTCTTGATTAACCAGTTCAGTGGTGTGACAAATTTTTGCGGAACATGATTTAATTATTTACCTCGTGATGAAGTGAAGACCCGAAAAGGAATCATTTTTGCTTTTTGCTTAATTGCCATATTGAATTTAGTATTATTTGTGACCCGCGCCACTCGACTTCTTCCCCTTGACCATTTCGCCCCCCCTTTAGAGTTTTTCATATATCTATATCAATATAAGTATTACATTTACGCATCAACAAGTCAATAAGTCAAGACATAAAATTTCCACCCATCCTATATTGAATAATCACTTTGGACTAAAATTCAATTAATTATTTCTAGACTCAAATATATTTGTATATCTTAATAAACAGTGCTATAGTCAAAATTATGAGTTCTCTAAAAGAAAAAGGAAGTGAAAGAGAACCAACCACTGAATTTAAAGGAAGAATCCTGGAAGTTAAGGGCATAGGAAATAATATTGCTTATCAACCATTTCCTCTTGGAAAAGGTATTGTTGTTTGTCGTGTCGAAGATCCATTGAGTGACTGGAAAATAAAAAAACCATTTAATCCACACAGTGTATTTTTTACCCGGACAGCAGATACGCTTATACGAATTGTAAAAGCTCCTATATTTGGTGAGCCTGGAAAAGCAGCTGAAGATCCGTTTGGCACATGGATAGAAAATAAAACAGGAGAAAAACAATTACTCTTTGGTGCTGTATTTCCTGATTTTGATGCGCCGGGAGGACATGAAACAGTAACCAAACTTTTTCTTGGGGCCGATATTGAAAAACTTGACCCAACGCAATCCATTGCAGAAATACGGGGAATGAGAGATGTCCGATTTGCTCAGGCGGAAAATGGCAATATTCACTTACTTACTAGACCAAACACAAAAAATAATGGGTGGATTGGTTATACAACACTTGAGAATCTCGATGAGATTAAATATAAAGAAAGATTTAATCCTGCTATAGAAAGAGCAAATAAAAATCTATTAAATTTCAGAATTGGTCATGATACAGAAATTGGAGAACATACGAGACTTGGTGCTAATTCAGCCTACATTGAAGAAATCACATTGCCAGACAGACAAAAGAAAAAACTTTTACGTATTTTTTGTCACACATCTGATGTTGTACCGGAAGTGCGGAAGGGGAGAGAAGTTTGGGATTTTGAATCAGGAGTAATTAAATATATAGCATATGACGGATATATGGATCCTGACCATCCTAAACGCATAATTCATTTGCGTGAAATTGCCAGAGCTTCTGATTTTCCCCGGCAACCTTATGATAGTAAAGGCGCTAGATATGAGAACGTTGTTTTTGTTTCAGGAACAGATGGCGGGGAAATTTATTTCGGAGTCAGAGACCGATGCTCCGGTGTAAAACCCGATCCGGGTTTTGATCCGGCATACTTTCCGGTTCAATAAGACAGCTATAATTTCAAATAATAACTATTTTGGTTTGCCTTTATTAAGCGGCACCACAAGTACTTTATCAACTCTATTTCCATCCATATCCAATATTTCAAATCGAATTTGCTCCAGTTCAAATTTGTCGCCCGTTACAGGGATACGTCCAAAATTATTAATTACAAAACCACCGACAGTATGAAATATACCTGACCTCTCTTCCGGAAGTCTGCGGATTTTAAAGTACTCCTTAAATTCATCAATTGGTGTTAATCCATCCACTAAAAATGTTCCATCCCCGCGTTTAATGATTTCTTCTTCCTCGAGTTCGTTAATAGTCGGAATATCGCCAACGATTGCTTCCAGTATATCCGTCAGCGAAATAAGTCCTTGCACATTTCCATATTCATCAACAATAAGCGCCATGTGAATTCCTGACTTCTTAAATAATTCTAAAACTTTAAGGCCATCCATGCTTTCGGGAATATAGAGGGGTTTGTGTAGAATCTTCCTAAGATCAATTTTTTCTTCTGCAAGAAAATCTCTCAGCAAATTTTCCGTTCGGACAATTCCAACCACTTTATCAAGAGTATCTCTGCATACGGGGTAATGGGAATGAGCTTTTTTGGTAATTTTACTTCGTATTAATTTAAAAGGGCTATCTATATCCAGCCATACAATTTCTTTCCGGGAAGTCATAAGTCTATTCACTTTTTTATCACTCAAGCGGAAAGTACGCTCAACTATATCTTTTTCCTCCAATTCAAAAACACCCGACTGCGTTCCCTGCGCAAGGAGTATCTTTATCTCTTCATCACTGACCAATGGCTCGGCAGATGGCTTCATGCCAAGCGAACGATATACCCACTCAGTCGAAAAACTTAATAAACTAACCAAAGGGCTACTGATATGGGAAAGCGTATTCATAGGCTGCGCAACCAGAGCTGCAATTTTCTCCGGATTGTTAAGAGCAAGCCTTTTTGGCACAAGCTCACCAATAACAAGAGACAAAAATGTAATCACGGAAACTACAATTGTTAATGCAATTTGCTCGCTATAGGTAGCAAAAAGAGGTACTGTAGCCAGTTGTATAGCGAGTGATCCGGCAATTGCAGTCCCTCCAAAAGCCCCGGCGATAATACCAACTAATGTAATTCCAATTTGCACAGTAGATAAAAATCGGTTAGGCGATTTTGCCAATTCCAATGCAGCCTTAGCATTTTTATTTCCCTCCTGTGCCTGTTTTTGAAGTTTTGCCTTTCTGGCAGATATTATAGCAATCTCACTCATCGCGAAAATGCCATTGAGGATAATAAGCAGTAATACGATAAAAATTTCCATCTTTAACTCTTAGCATTATAACAGGTACGAGTTGGTGTCTGTTGTTATATATGTTTTGAATTAAATTCAATACCCTCAAATAATTGTCCCCATTTAAATTCAACTATAAATAGGAGAAAAAAGGAAACTTTCAAAAAGATGGTACAGCTGGTATAAATTATTTTCAGGCAGTACTTTGAGCACGTTTTTCCCACTCTTTAACATTAACACCTCTTATTAATAGCCAGAATACCATCATAACTTCACCAAGCCAGGTAAACTCACTAATTACTACACCGAAGTTGGGAAAGAGAAAAAAAGTGAAAAAATCTATCAGATAACCAAAACAAGTAATCATTAAAAAGACACCAATAATTTTAGGAATGAAGTTTGACTTATAAACTAAATAACCCATGGGTAAGAGCCACAAGCCAAAAAATATTCCGACAATCTGAATTCCATATTTATGCAGATCAAAAAATAAAGACATCAGAGTTTGTATTTGAATTGCAGTAAATCCGGAACTATTTAATAATAGTAAGATAACGACGTTGTTAAGTTCATTAATCATCGAAATAGGAGCCACAATTACAGTAAACATCACCATAAGTTTGGCGACATTCTTATTAACAGGCTTCAGTACCTTGTATAAAACTATTGCGGTAAATACTGTAACTAGTGCAGCAAGTAAAGCGCTCACAATACTTAGCCGAAAAATAAACTCATTAGCCAAAATATTATTAACTGTTGCGGTTGCATTTCCCGGAATAATAAGTGCTTTTGGAACGTATACTAAGCCAAAGACACCAAGTGGAATTTGAAGAAAGTACAAGAGCCCGGCAATTCTTGCGGTCTTTTTAATTGAATTCGTATTCTTGTTTTCTTTTTTCACAATTATTTATTTACTTTTTGCAGTTCCGGAAACAAATGCAGATGAATTGAATCCTTTGACGATTAGCCACACTCCTATAAATAATTCCCACAATCCTCCGGGAAGAGAGGAAACAAGACTTAGTCCGGACCCCATGATCTCCAACGCCATTCCAAGAAAAATGATTGCATATCCAACCAGGCCCCAGATTGCCAGAATCCGCGGAATTAATTTTGCCTTGTACAAAGTGTAACAAAGCATCAAGCCGGCTATTCCAAGTGTCATCATGCCGATATTGTAAGCATAAAGACTCCCTAGCGTGAAAACAGCACTCAAAGATTGAAGGTAAATTGTGTTTGGAGCAACTGCTTTTATATATTCACTAGCTATTGGAATTTGAAGTAATATAAAGAGTACCATGATGGCAATAAAAGTGGCATCCATAATCCTAAAAGCGAGATAGCCGACAGCAATACGTTCATTGTATAATTTCAGAATTGGGAACATCAGTACCCCGTGCGCAGCGTCCCAAACAACGGCCATCATCCAAAGCAAGGCACCTATTGCCACCGTAATACTGCTGGCGGAAACAATGGAAAGGTAGTTTGGTACACCAAGAACAGATTTGATAAGCATTTCCCCGCCAATCCCTACAACAAACCCCGCGACGTACATCGCTCCTACAACTTTAGCTGTTGTTCTATATGTATTTACTTTTTTTACCATATTGTCTTCGTAGTATGCGCTTTAAGGCAGGTAATTGATACTACCAATAAATTCAAAATACACCTTATTTATTAAAAGTCAACCTGTTATAGTGTAAATGGAGGATATAATCACAATGATTAAAATTGGCGGAATATTTTCTCTCTTTGGCGGATTAGCTTTTATTGGAGTATTTACATACCTTGCGATTAACTTTAATTACCCGGATATCCTGGACGGGAATGCTTATCAGGTTCTGCCTAAACTAATCGAGAGAGGATTTCAAATGAGAGCTATTTGGGCAATTTACGCTTTTCTCCCCTTAATATTAATTCCGGCTGCACTTGGAACCTATGCATATTTGAAAAATAAAAATAATTCCCTGGCAATTGCAGGTCTTATATTTGCAACAGTTGCTGCTCTTGCAAATATGCTCGGCCTCATGCGTTGGCCAAGTATCCATTGGACTTTAGCACAGAAATTTACACCTGCGACAGTTGAACAACAAGCGACAATTGATGCTGTTTTTCAGGGATTAAATGTTTATTTAGGTAACTATATAGGTGAGTTTTTGGGAGAATTAACTATGAATTTATGGTTTTTAACAATCGGTTTGGTACTAATAAAAGTTAAAGGAAAATTAAAATATTTTGCTTACTTAGCAATTATCACGGCAGTCCTCGGATTCATCGGGGGATTTAGAAATATAACTTCGATAGTAAGCTTGGCTGCAGAAATAAATAACTACCTATTACCAGCGTTTCTTATTGTCTTGGGAATTTTTCTTCTGCGGGTTAAAAAAGCATTATAAAAAAATCTTAAATTTGATTACGCTCCAAATCAGATTAAAAAGTCCAAAATGACTCCACTACGACCTCGGCAATATTTGAAGTATGGAAAATAACACGAGTAGGATCGTCTGCTCCTTCCAAAATAATTTCTGTCCCGGGAGGTACTGCAGTTGCTATTTCTTATTTCAACTGGGTTTATCTAACTTTCCAGCAATATCAGATTCCATTTTCTACCTACGCATAAGTACTAACTACTATTTTTCTGCTAATTCCTTTGCAGCTGAAAGTGCTGCTTCCCACCCTGCCATTGAGTCAATATACTCCTGATCCGTTATTGGATCTGTAAAGTCTTCTGTAACACGAACAAAAGTTTTATTATCTTTTTCTTCTAATTCATAAATAAGTGTTGCCATTATGGATTCTGAATCCGGACTGACAAATAGGCTGTGCTGTAACAATCTTTCTGGCTCTATCTTTTTGATAATACCTTTTGTAAGTATATTCCCATCCATTCCTCTCCAGCCTAGTGATGAGCCAACTTTCCAGTCAGACACATATTCTCCACCCATTTGCCTTGTGAAGTCTGGGTCCGTAAACATTCGCCATACTTTTGAAGCCGGTGCGTTTATTTCTATTTTAGTTTCCAATGATTGATTTGCCATAGATCCTGATTTAAATATACCGGATTTTAAAATCCGAAAAAATCGAAGTTAGCCTTAAAAATTTGTGACGCCAGAGGGATTCGAACCCTCGATTTACTCCGTGAAAGGGAGTCGTCCTAGGCCTCTAGACGATGGCGCCTTTTTTGTCTCTCTAACAGTATAATCGATTGGATGAAAATCTGTAATCCTAGACGATTGACATTGCGGGCCTTTGGATATGAGGTAATTATAACATTTACCTAACTTTTTTTCTAATTAAATCAAGGATATTCTTCGCGGTGTCTTGTCCACCTAGTCCGAAAGCTATACCTCCGGCAAGGGCAAACATTGCTACAAAGCCTGTAAACAGGATCCGTATAAGGTCTTGGGCTACTCCGAGTTGGTTTAGTACGGCGAGAAGTACAAAAATAGTTACTGAGACCCGTACGACTGACGCTATAGTTCTTGAAGCTCCGGCTGATAATCCTTTGGTTGATGCCAATATAATATCAGCTGCAAGTCTGGCAAAAACAAGCCCAACGAGTCCTATTATTGCGGCTACAAAAACGTTTGGTAGATAGAGCAAAAATGTATTTAAAATTGTCGTGATCTGAGGTAATCCCCATATCTCAGCTGTCGGGATAAGAAATAGTATTATGACAAACCAGCGCGCAATTTCTGCTAAAATATTTACCCAACTAAATTCGTTTTTTGCCTCAGGAACGCCGTATTTCTTTAGATAGGTTTCGATTTTTAAGGCATTCAGAATCTCAATAAATATTTTTTTTACAATTGAGGCAAGAATGATGCCAATAAGTAATATAATGATGCCTCCGATAAAATTGGGAAGAAAAGCGGCGGCACTTGCTAAACCTTTATTGAGTGATATAAAAATAGTATTTGCGATATTCGGTGTCATATATTTACCTACTTTCAGGCAGGTCCTTATTTACGTTTTTAACATGATGAGTATCGCATGAGATCGTTTACTTGTCAATAGCCACGTCATTTGATAGAATCAAATGTAACTTTGAACCCAGAACTTTGAACTAAGAACTATTAAGGAGTTATTGATAATTGTTCTCAGTTTTTTGTTCTAGGTTCTATGTTTTTTGGCTACGCAAAAAAATGGGCCGGTAGCTCAGCGGTAGAGCAGGAGCCTTTTAAGCTCTTGGTCACTGGTTCGAATCCAGTCCGGCTCACAATTCAGCATTTTTGACTTCGAACTTGCCTTGCTGGGCGAATCGTTTCATCATGTCTTGTGGCAAGCGTAAGTCGATTCTAACTTGGTATGGTATTACTTGGTCTTCCTTTTTCCGACCCGCTATTTTGTCGTTTTTAGTTGCCTTACGTGTATAAACGTGGATTCTATCGACAATAAGATGAATTAATTCTGACACTTCTTGCCTGTCGGTCATTAAACCGTCAAGGAAAGGCTTATACTTCTTTGCAAATAATTTAAGTGTGCGGGTATATATATCTGACAGTTTGCTTTCGCCGATTTGCAATTGTATCGCGCCTAAATCTGTCTTATATTCGGCTTCCTTTGCCTTTATACCTTCCATTTCTTCGTCATACTCACTGTCGCCAATATCGCCGCGCTTATACATTCGCTTCACATTCTGGCGTCGTCGCGGTAGCTCATTAAGTAACTTGGTAATTTCTGACTGTTTTTTCTCCAATAGTCGCTTCTTAACTTTGGTTGATTGAAGGGAATTAACATGGTTATAGACGCTTTCAGGGTCGCTTAGAAGGTTCTTTACAAAGTCAGTTGCAAACTGTTCGATTTCGTCGGCTGGAAATGGTATAGCCTTACAAACAGTAGAGTATTTTTTAGTATTCTTAGCTCCACATTGGTAATAATAGGCGCGCTTATTACTTTTCTTAATGACTTTACTCGTACCCGTCCAGTTAAGCGGGTCACGGTCAGAATGGGGGTCGTAGCAAGCATGACATTTTAATAAACCAGATAGTAGGTAAAGGTGATTATCAGCCGTTTTCATACTGTTACGTAAGGCAATATCTTCTTTTATGCGTCTTTGCGCCAGTTCGAAAGTACCCAAATCGACAATATCACCGTGACGGTATGGTGATACTTTCCATAAAGACCTATCTAACCGCTTACTTCCCTGGTTTTTATTGTAGTGATAAATTCCTAGATACACTTCGTCTTTGACAATATCTCTAACTGTCGAATCACGCCAGAAATACGGGTCATTAACTTTTGTCCGCCCAGCTTTCCTTTTTTCGTGTTTAATTGCGGAAGGTAGGGGTGTAAGCACCTTTTTATCTGTAAGGCGGTCGGCTATTTGCTGGGTATTTCTTTTTTCAACTACAAACATTTCAAATATACTACGTACAATATCGGCTTCTGGCGGGAAAATTTGCAGTCGCTTATCCTTGTCTTTTACGTATCCATAAGGCGCGCTTGCGCCCATATAGACCCCACGTTCGATAGCTTGTTCCTTACCAGCTTGTGTTCTTGCTTTGGTTGTTTCCCTTTCTAGCTCGGCTATTACACCGATTATCCCTAGCATGGCTTTACCGAATGGCGTAGAAGTATCTATGCTCTCATTGGCTGAAATGAACTGAATATCGTGCGCTTCAAAATAGTCGATTACTTCTAGCAAGATTTTTAATTTACGGGCGAATCTGTCGATACGATAAACGGCTACAATGTCAAAAGGTTTTACGCCAACTGGCGCGTTTTCAATATCTTCCTTCATTAGTACAAAACCAGGCCGTTCTTCTAGCGGTGTAGTGCCACTAATCCCTTCGTCTTTGTAAATGTATTGTTCGCCAGCTAGAACCATAGCGGGTGAACCGTCGTCTAGTTTACCTTTTGAATTAACTACTGCTTCAACGGCCGCCTTTTGTAAGGGTATGCCATATTTTTCTATCTGGTCGTCGGTAGATACACGAAGATAAACGGCGGCTCGAAGTGGTGCAGTCTGTTGTTTATTCATTGTCGTTATTAGTTCCTGGAATGCTATCTCTATTCAATTGCTTGTCATTTGCACGAATACCAGTAGCCAATTTATGAAGTAGTTGTTTGTCTTCGCTTTCAGACGACCGTACTATGACGCCTAGCTTCTGTACGCCTGTTTTTTGCTTGAAGTCGATTGAAAGCCCATTAAGTACTAGAATATCTAGCAAAACCCCACCTAGTGCTTCTAAATCTTCGTCTTTGTATGGTTCTTCCATATCCTGAAATCGACTAGATTTGTAAATTTTGTAAGGTAAACCCCAAAAATACATACACCCATTACGCTCTACTAGAACCTTCATTAAATCGTCGGGCATAAATATGTCGTCTGCAAATTCGGGAAGCTCGTATTTCTTATTTTTTTTCTTCATAGATACTTACACATTATAGCTAAAAAATGTATAATTTAGTACAAGTTATGATTGGTAAAACAAAGCTATTACGAATTAGAGAAGCGGCCGAACTACTAGGTGTTAACCCCCAAACATTAAGGCGTTGGGATAACGAAGGTCGCCTAAAAGCTGTCCGAATAGGGAAACGGCAAGACAGACGATACAAGATAGAAGACCTTCAAAAGATTATTGACAGCCAAAACAATTAATTATGAATAATATCGCTTCAAATAGTGCTGTCTTATTAATTACCAGTATTCCTTCGTCCATAGGAAATTTGTTACAAGATAATACCTTCCAAATAGTATTGTCCGCTTTTCTGGGGGGATTCTTTGCAGCCTTATTTTCCAATTACTTTGAATCACGAAGAAGGATGAATCAGCTACGGCGTGACAAATATTTCGAGCATAGAAATACAGTAGTGCAAATCGAACACGAATTAATTCCCGTTAGAGTAAATATGTCAAGAAATATCGCGTCTGTTGAAGATGCTCTGCAAAATACAAATGACAATAATATTCGAATAATACTGCGCTTTTATAACGTTTCAATAAGTACTGGACTTAGTCTAAAACTTCTAAATTTAGACCTTATTAACGAATACGCCGAAGCATATTCAATGGTGGAATCGCTTAATTCGGACTTTCAATACACAAATGGTGTAGTAAACCAAATTATTGAAGACCACAAGCAAGGCAAAATCGATTTTAGCAAGATAGGTGTTTATTTAGAAATGCTTAATTACTTAAAATTGCAGTGTGATTTGGTAGATAAAAAGACATTAAATCTATTAACTATGTGTAAGGTAGCAATTAGAGAATCAGAAAAAAAGAAGTTATCGACATATCTTCAAGAAGGTAAGCTTATTAACTATGATTTTGACAAAAAGACTTTAAGTTCAGAGTCAAAAAAAGTTGAAAAAGAAGAAAAGCGCGATGTTAAAAATGGAATGCCTAGACCGAAATTTGTAGCTTTATACCTAGATTTTAGACGTCAACCAATTTGATTCAGGCCAAAATGAAACAATATAATTTTTATCGCAATAAATCTACCCATATAAGGGATTTTATTTCAAAGTCGCCTTTACTTTCGGCTCATTTTGACGAACCTTACTTTTCTCATATAGCGGCACAAGTAGATTTTATGGAAGAAAAAGGCTGGAATGGCCCGATAAATTCCTTCTTCCTTTTCTTTATGGACGATTCTGATAATGGATTCGGACAAACAAAGCGGCTGGAAAAATACCTAAAACTAATAATCGAACATTCAACCACGACAAATGCCGATAGAAGCCATATTAAAGGTCAGATTAAAACAGATAATTCAGTAGATACTTTGTTTGAAATTAGCATATTAGGAAACTTGCTAAATCAGTTACCACCAGGAGATATTGAACTATTCCCCACTACAGTAGGAAAAAAAGACGTCGAAGCCAGAATTAAATTAGATAGTAGGTGGATATACCTAGACGCGACTACACTAAACGATTCCGAAGGGGAAACAAAAGAACTAACAGACTTGCTAAATAAAGGCGGTGGTGTGGGTAAGGGTATGTGGGTGGATTTTCAAAGGGATACGGATAGATTTATAAAGAAAATGGAATACAAAAGTCCCCAGTTTATGCCAAATACCCCTAATGTTTTAGTAATATCTATATTTGGTACACGACCATTATTTATTCACGATGAATGGAGTGCAAAATCAGCTACAATCGTGCCTAACATTAGTTTACTTATGGAATTTGACCGAAAAGACTTAAAGACGACTACTACCGAAAACTGTGACGATAGTTGTCCTTTAAGCGACGTCGAAGTTATGCGTCTAAAAGAACTATTTAGCGGTTCTGACTACGTACCTTTAGTCTTTGGTTTATAACAATATGAATTTGCCTTTTACACCTACATTTTTTAAGAAGCTAGATATTTACCAGCAACTTGTTGATTATGAAAAAGCTGTCGATATTAAGCCTATCTGGAAGGCCGAAAAAGTAGTTTTGTTTTGGGCTATCGGTCGAGGCCACCAGCACATAGGTTCATATATTAGCACTGGCAATGTTAAAGACGCGCTTGAAATGGAAGTTAAAGAAAATGGAAAGCTCGGCGAAAGTGCTGTTGCCTACGCGGTACATATTCAGCAAGTGCTAGACGCACTTGTCGTTCGAGGTCTAGCAGAAGCACACCATGCGAATAGTAGCGTTAGGATTAACCAGAATGGATTTATTGCAGGCAAAATTTTAGAAGAAACGGATTTTTTAAGTAGAACTTTCAAATACAGAGTGTGGACGTGGCTATGGTGGGGCTTGCTAATAATGGCGACTATTATTTTAGTAAACCAGACTATAAATGCACTGCTAGGGATTTTTAATATAAGTTAGGCAATCGGCGACCAGTTTTGAATGTTACTCATTAGCTTTTTACATTCTTCCCGTAATACGCCACCCTTAACTTCTATTGTTCCACCACCGATTGGCGTCATATTTTTAGCGTGTTCTTCTGCGTGGTAGTTTGATATTTCGTATGGATTGCCTTCAACGTCTTCTTTGTATGCGCCGAATATAATTCGTGATAATCCAGTCCAGCCAGCACAGCCTAGACACATAGAACATGATTCGAGGGTCGAATAAAGGGTACAGCCAGACAAGTCTAAAGAATTTAGCTTTTGACAAGCCGCTTTCATACATTCTGTTTCGCCGTGTGCGGAAGGGTCTTTTTTCGGCCAAACTAAACTCCACCCAGTAGCAATAACTTCACCGTCTTTAACCATAACCGCGCCAATTGGCGCACCGCCAGCCGCTACTGATTTTTTAGCTTCTTCAATTGCCAGTTTTATAAAATGTTCGTCAGTCATATTAAATTTATTGGTTTACCGTTTACGTAACTTTCTGTGTTGGCTGTTACCATTTCCGCTAAGTTTTCAAAAGATTCCTTTGTGTACCATGCGCCATGTGGCGTAATAACTGTATTTTCTAGGGTTAGTAAGGGATTTGATTTATTCCATTCTGCAAGGGTATCTAAGCCAGCCCCAGCGATTACACCGTCTTTTAGAGCATTGTAGAGGGCTTGCGTGTCGACTATCTTACCGCGTGCCGTGTTGACTAGTACCGCGTGCTTTTTCATTGTTTTAAGCTGGTTTGTTCCTATCATGCCTTCGGATTCACTATTAAGTGGGGTATGAAGTGACACAACGTCGCTATCTCTAAGTAATTTATCTAAACTAACCATTTCAATGTTCGGGATTGTTTTTGTCGAACGATTGAAGGCTATAACTCGCATTCCGATACCGTTACCGATTTCAGCTACACGTCTTCCGATACTTCCTAGACCTATGACACCCAGGGTTTTACCTTGTAAATTAAATCCTAAAAGGGGTAACTGGGATTTGTCGGCGGGGTCAATTTCGTAAGGTTTTTCTCGAACCTTTTTATCCATTTGTACCAGGTTGCGAACTACTGCAAACATTAAAGCTATGGCATGTTCCGCTACCGCTTCGGAAGAATAACCAGGGATATTTGATATTAAAATCCCTTTTTCCCTTGCGGCTTCTAGGTCTACTAAGTCGAATCCTATTGAATTTATGGATATGTATTTAAGATTTTTAGCAGAAGACAGAACCTTTTTATTAAGCGGGGAAACAAAACAATCTGCAATGGCTAATTCTACGTCGCTTAGTCGGTCAATCGCTTTTTCTTCTGTGTCAGTGTCGTTATAAATAGCTACTTCACCGAGCTTTTTAAGTCGTTCGATATGTCTATCTTTAAGAAAACATTCATTTAGTACTGCAATTTTCATAATTTTATTTCAGGCAATATGTTTACTCTATATTCTACCAAAGTATAACCCAGGTGTCGCTATTATGATTGTGCTTTTCTAGCTTCTTGTTCCTTACTTTTAACATAATCGTAATGTCGGTTAAGAATTTCCTCTAATAATCTAGCTTCTTCTTCATTTTGTGGCGCACCGAGCTGGCTTGAACCCTTTTCGTTTGCCTCGGCTTCTTCCCGTTTTTCAAAATATCGACTTTTATCTAGCCACCACATAGCTACTTTAACGTTTGGCTGGATTGCATTAAGAAGAATGTAGGTAGGTTCTTTAGTAATCGGGTGAATATATTCATAATAGCCAGGGTTGCGCCCTACCATAGCCCAGTACAGGACTTCTAAGGCTACTATTTCTACGTTTGCTTTCGCTAGGCTAGCTACCCGCCGAAATTCTTCTGACTTCGCCATGTATTTCTGTCGTGTATTTTCAGGTATTTGCGCCCATTCAGAGGCATATTTATAGCTTGCACCCATAGACAAATAGAATAGAAAATTATGAAGTTTTTCGGCGGTTAGTTCTATTTTTCTACCACGGCCTTTAAGGTCTTCCGCTTCGGACAATTCCTTAACAATTTTTCGATAAACACCGTCGGTAACGTGCTGTTTAATAAAGTCGTTATCGTGGTTTTTAGTTTTAATCAGTTTGTTATTCATATTTAGGCTGAGATGTACTTGTCGCCAGGTGAAAACAAGTTACCACTGGTCGCATAGTGGAGGATTTTAATATCTATGTCGTCGTAGTAAAATTGAAGCGGAAGGATTTCTTGACGCTTTAGTTCCATGTCAGAAATGCTGTCCCACCCAATAGGGTAGAGGTGTTTTTTTCATCTTTTACAGCCTTGTATCCGAGGCCAATTTCACTGGTTCGAAATTCTTTTCCATCCCAAACAACGCCCTGAGGAAAAATCGAACCGCAAATAGCAACTCTCCCCTCCGGTGAAGCGTCAAGCCATGCTCTGTCTAGGTGTGATAAATAATAAACAATAAATTCAAGAATTGTGTCTATGTCAACCTCCATCATTTTCTTTTCCGCAAGTAATCCTTTTTTGGTTACAATTTCCGAATCATACTCATTTTTCATTTCTAAATATTCTGCGTCTGAATAAATCCCTTCTACGTTTTTTTGTCTGGCTATTTTCTTAGCGGCTTCAAATTCTTCTATGTCCTGCTCAACAATTTTTCTGGTACGGATACTTTCATCATATTGAGTATGGTATTTCTCCTTTATAAACTCTACATACCATTTGAGCCAATCCTCATCATAGTTGATTGTCTTTAAATACTCGCCAAATTTTTCTTCAAGCGTATCTCTGTTGTAGGAGTATATTTTGTGAAGTCCGCGAGACTGGCAATAATAAAGCGGCACTTTCTGGGATCGTCCCTGAGACCATGAGGAGGTCATAGGCCGCCCGCAATCTTTACACCTGAGTATTTTTCTAAGTTTAAAATCTTCCCGCAGTGAATTGTAATGACTGCTCTTTGGCTTTCTCCCTGCGAGAATGTCTCTTACTCTGTAAAATAAAATGTCATCAATCATAGGCTCATGCTTGCCTTGTGTTTCTCCGTATTTTTTAGATACAAGAATACCCATATAAAACTTGTTTGAAAATATTTGCGTCAAGGCTTTTGAGGTAAACTTTTTGAAAAGCCTATTGTTTTTTGATTTGACCTTATATTTATTGAGATAATTTGCTACATCGTTAAGCGACCAGCCCTCAAAACCAACCTTCTTCCACATTACCTGCATAACTGTAAATGTCTCAATGTCTTTTATTGCCATTGATTTTCCATTTACTTTTACCATTAAATAGCCGAATGGCGGCTTACTGGTAATATATCCTTCAAAAAACCGCCTCCTTAGTGAATTTGCTACATTTTGCGCTCTTGTCTCATTTTCTAATTGATTGATTGCCGCGAATACTGTTTCGAGGAATGTATCAACCGGCTTTTTGCCCGTTGGTTCTGAATAGGAGAGAAGATCAACTCCCGCTCTTGAGAGGAGGCCGCGAATTGCTAGGTGATTTTCTGTATTGCGGTTAAGCCGGGACAAGGAATAAACAAATATTGCCGAGATATTATTTTTCTTATTCAGGCAATAAGCAAGCATTTGTTGAAGTTCAGGCCGTTTGGTGGTTGTAGCTGATAACCCTTCTTCTCGATAGACTTTTATAACCTCATATCCAAGTTGCTCTGCCCGTTTTCTACAAAGCTCCTCTTGAGAATCAAGGCTGTACCCGTCAACCTGCTTTTCAGAACTTACGCGGGTATACAGTACACAGCTTTTTTTCATCTCATCTTTGCCTACAGTATTCATAGTTTCCTCATGATTGTCAAGTTTTCATTATTTTTGCAGCGAGTTCGTTTCAGACTTATTCTTTTTTGCCTCCCGCGCTCTAGTGCAAAAAGCACATCCAGTGTTTTATCTGTCCGGCTAATAAGTTCAAGCACTTCATCATCTTTTAGACGGCTTATTTTAGAGCCTAGAATTTGTCTTGTTTTTTCAATGGTCATATTTTACGCCTCCAGCATGGTTTTGTTTTCTTCTTCTTTTTTTTCGAAATTTAATTAGATGGGTAAAATAAGCGGCAGGATTCTTAATAGTTTCTTGACCGGATTGGTGGAGTTCACTCATTTGTCTGATTACACGATTGATAGCTCTTGGATTCCAATTTTGTGCTATGTATAGCCAATGCCCGTCTTTACTTTTGTAATCTACAAACAATTGCTCTAATAACTTGGAGATTTTTATTGGCGGCGTTTTATAATTGTATGCTTCCAGTTCCGTGATTACTTTGTGTTTATTTTTTGATAGCTCGGAGTTTACAACTTGTTTACGAGCACCATTACCATTCCCATTAACATGAACGCTCACATTTGTCGTTAAAGAGTTATCTTCGGATGAATGGTTAAGAGGGAACGATGCTAAGTGTTCGTTTTCTGATTCTGCAAGCGACTCACAGGCTAAAAGCTGATCATAAACGTCAAAAAGCTTATTCTCAAGATCGGATTCGGCATTATAGACATGCTTAATCCTGCGTATTACTTCTTCTTTCGGTAAATTATATGGGTATTCCATTTTTAAGGAGCAGATTTCTAAATCGCCTTCTTTTGTTTTATTTCAAAAATAATATCTCTGAAAGTTTCTAGGGCATCTAGGAGGTCTTTTGGTTGCACAAGAGGAGCTGTACGGCTTATAAAAGCATTAACAAGCTGTTGTGCATCCGATAACGGGGAAAATTGAAAATAGAGAACCGTGCCCTCCAATCTCGTACCTACAAATTTGATTGACTGCTGGGTCAGTAGAAAAGGAATGATGTGCTTATCGCGGGTTTCAAATAATACATCTGTTTTCGTTTTATCCTTCATGTTAAAAGGATACTAATTGATGAAAAAGAGTAAGCACAAATGAAGAAATGCATTAATTTGAGGCTGAAAAATTGTTTAAAAAGGATTAAGAAAGTAACTGTGAAGCTAATTTTTCGGCTATTACATCATTGCTCAACATGCAATTCAATTCGCAATAACCCTTTGTACTAAAAGATAATTTATAACCTACGGGCATCCACCACTCATTAATTTTTTTTAGACTATTTTTTAAAAATTCATCGTACTTTTTTTTACTATTACGATAATCTTTTTCAAGCAATTTTCTTCTATTTATTCGCTTTCCTAAGATATTTAGAGCTGTAGTATTATTTATTCTTAATCCATGTTTTGGCATCAACTTCCCTTGATAAATTCTTAATTTGTCTAAATATCTACCTAGCTTTGCATACTTCTTATATTTTTTGTCAAAACTTCCGTCATTTCTCATCATGGGTATAGCCATTTCAAGAAGATAGGGGTAATCAAAAGCCTTAATTTTTTCATCTAAACGCTTTCTTAAATTTGTACTAGCAGCAACTATATCATTGCTGTATCGGCCAAGCAAACTTAGAGCAGAATTATCCTTCAAAGTATACTTTTCATCTTGCATCTTCATAATCAATCCTTTCTCTAACAGAGGTTATTATTTTATAAACAAGAGTAGTTTAAGTCAAATTTTCCAATTTTATCTAAACTATTGAAGGATATAATTCATCCACTGGAATATGTAGGCCTTTTGCCAATCTATAAAGGCTGTATGCAGATGGCAACCGCTTGCCTGTTTCCAAAAGGTTTATATAAGTTCTGTAAAATCCGCATTGATGGGCTAACTCATCTTGAGAAAGTCCTTTTTTAGTTCTTATTTTCTTAACATTCCCGCCCACAATTTCTTTAAATTTCTCCCGGCTCAGCATATAGCCCAATTTTGCCAACATTCGCACAATTGCGCTTCGCACAGAAGGTAGAATTAGATGTTGATTTACCTTATTTAAAAGCGTAATAATAAAATCAAGCCCATTCTCAATAAGCAATTATGGTGATATTAATGATTTACATTCTTAGCTTGGCAATTTATCTCTATGTTTTTATGTATCAAAGAACGACTTTAAACATCGCAAGAGTGTTGGATATGCCTGTTAATGAAACAAAGGCGATACTAACTCCGGGTTGGGTCGTTGTTCTTGGACTGATTGGTACTTTAGGCGTCTATGGAACGCCAATTCTTATATGGATTTGGGTTGGATTTCTTCAGGCACTATTAGCTTCAATATTTAGTGTCGTTATATGTGTATTTAGTCCGATTCCACATAGATATTATTTTAAAATGATTTTGAACCACCTCAGTTCACAAATTCAAAAATCAGACGGGGGAAAACAAGAGGCTTATAAAGCTCTTAAAGAATCAATAATTGGAATTGAAAAGAGGTATTCAATTACTAAATAGGTTAATTGAGAAAAAGATATGATCGAAAAATGCGGGAAGTGCGGGTTTGAAAACAAGGAGGGAAGTTTATTCTGCCAGAAATGCGGCTCTCAACTTATTACAAAAGATGTTTCATTTATACAGAAAATTCAAGGCGGAACGCTTTTAAAAAAGACTTTTTGGGCACTCACATTAGTTGTTGTTGTGATTATGCTTATTTGGCTATCCCCAAAAAATGATTCTATAAAATCTACTAGTTACACAGCCGTTTCGCCTACATCTGACCCTGACCCAATTATCGATTGTCAGTTTAGAAATCTTCCGTGGCAAAAGATGAAAAGTTCTGAATGTGCTACGTCTTATGAATGTCCAGTTGATGATAAATGGATTATTTATAAGTCGCAGGAGGAATGTTCAGCAGCTCAGAATGACCCTAATCTATTAACTATGTGTCCATTTAAATACTTGCCATCACATATAATGAAAAAATCAGAATGCGAAAAAGCTGTAGAGTGTCAAATTGGAGGCAAATGGTATGTTTACTTTTCTCAAAGTCAATGCACTCAATATCAATCCCTTGAGGTATCAAATGACTGGTCAAAATATAGAGCTGCTCGGATTCAGGATTTAAAAGCAGCATTGAAGATAACTGAAGATCAAATTGAATATTATAAGAATGAACTAGAGAAAACAACAAAAGAATATGAACAAATTGTTTCTCTTTATCGGGCTGGTGAGAGGACAAAGTCAGAATTTGAAACAGTATCAAAATATTTTATTGAAACTGATAATTTTATCCGGGCTACCCTGATAGAACTGGCGAAAGAAGCCGATGCTTATGATAGTCTTATATTCAGATTTCAAAATGGAGAAAACGTAACTCCAGAAGAAGAAAAAGCTATTGTTGGGCATTAATTTTTACTTAAAGAAAAATGAATTTCAAGACATTATTTAAGTACTTATTAATAATAGGATTAATCTTAATCCTGTACTTAGGCTATTCTTATATTATGAATTTTGTTTTTCCATCAGAAGAAAGACAGAAGCAATTAAACTCCTATAATTATCCTGCCGGATTCAAATTGAGTTTCATTAACACTTGCATACCAACGGCAAATGAAACCCTGTGTAAGTGTGCTCTTGAGTTTTATGAATCAAGATATACTTATGGCGAGTATGTAAAGGTAGGAAGCAAGGAAGAAATTAAGGCTGAAATGCGTAAATATTGTCTTGCTGAATAAAGAGATAATATCCACTCTCACCATTCGTATTGCTTTTTAACTAAATTAAAACCAATAAAAGTATCATTCGACTTTGAATCAGCTTGAAACAACCCGAAATCTTTTTTGGTCTCCTTTAAATACTCAAGCTTGATCTTCGGGTCTTCGTCAAAAAGACCGGCGGCCTGAATCCTTGCCATAACTTCGGAATTAATCCCCGCCCTTTTTAAGTCATCCCGGTACTGATTTATTAGTACCTCAAATCCCGCCGTATCGACGAAGTTTTGCTTTGGGTGCGTAGAAGTTTTTTCTGAGTATCCTGCCGACATCATTGCTTCCTGTAACGTCTTAGCTTTCTTCATATGTTCGAATGCCGCCTGTTGTTTCGAAGTAGGCTTCACCCGGTTCTTTCTCATAGAAATGCTTCTTGCATTGATTTGATGTTTTTCGTCTTTTTTTGTTATAGTTACTTGTCTTGTTATTTGTTATGATTATACACAATAGCAAAATCGAAATAATATGTTAAATTTATCTACTAAAGTAAAACCTTCCCTTTTTATCGCACGCCCTTGGGATACGCCCTTTACTGAGCTTTATAAGCACCTCAATGATAATTTAAGTAAAAAATGGATTATTTATGATGGATCACTAATAATAAAAGAGAATGAAGCACAGGCAAAAAGAGAGATGTTTATAAATAGAAACAAGCTGTTATATGACTTGATTGTTTCAGGGATAAAAAAGTCAGATGTATTTATCGCAGACGTAACAAATGCAAATGCAAATGTAATGATTGAGTTGGGAATTGCTATTCAACTAAATAAAAACATCATTATTGTTACTGGACAGGATAGAACTAGGCTTCCTTTTGACATACAAGGATTCAATGCCGAAAAATATGATAATAAAAATGATCTTAACGATAAAATTGAAAAAGAACTTTCTATATATTTATCAATTAAAGAACAAAACTTTGATAAACCATTTCCAGGAAACCATATAGCTATACCTGATGGAAAATTAACAGGACACAGGAATATAAAACAAATAAATCTTACCAAACCAATCAAAAACCTAAAATTGAGAATAGAATATAAATTTATAAAGATTTCTCACAGTGATGACTGGTTGGGAATCCATTTGCGGGCTTCTCCATCTATTCAGCCATCAGAATTAGTGTATGTTAGATCAAATGGTAACTTAGAGATTGTAACACTCCCTACCAGGCCTAAATTTTCTAGTGGCGAAGATAAAGAAAATAAAGATAATAAATTTTCCGATGGTTATACTAGGTTGGAATTGATTCTTGATGGGAATAAATTGTTGGCCGCTACATCAACCAAAGAATTATTTGATGAGTTAATACAAATTGAATCATTCGGAAGCATATATCTTCAAGCAAATGCACATAGTAATGATCCAAAAGAAAGGGAGAGCCTTGAGATTGATTTTAGAAATTTTGAAATTCTAAATATAGACACTACGACTCCTATTTAAACAGGCCGGAATATATTGTCTTAGCGTGTGGTACATGGTATTATAGGCACTAATTAGCGGTTCGAAGTTCTGAATATCCGGCTCACATATAAACAGCATGGCTGGTCAATGAAAGGCGCAAAAAGAGGAGCAACTTATCCCCTGCTTAAGGACCTGTACAAAACACTAAAAAGCATAAAGGCGCAAAAACTTTGTACTCGGCTTGAAAAATTTACCAAAGGGTCTTTATCAAACGTCTTTAATTCTCAAACAAATATAAAGCTTAATAACCGTCTTATTATTTTTGATATCAAAAATGTCAGTGAATCTTTGAGACAAATTATGATGGTAGTTATTTCAAATTTTATATACAACAGGGTAAAGACAGACATCCAAAAAAGATTACTTGTAATTGATGAGGGATGGCTTCTATTGCAGCACACGGAAAGCGCCAGGTTTGTTGCAGGTTTGACAAGACGTGCAAGAAAATATTATCTAGGCGTGAGTATAATAACTCAACAGGCTAATGATTTTCTAAATAACGATTACGGAAAAGCGATTGCTTCCCAGAGTTCGCTACGAACATTAATGCGCCAGGACACAACAACGATCAAAAAAGTCGCACATGAGTTTAATTTGAGCGAATATGAACAGAAATTTCTTCTTACATGCGATAGAGGGGAAGCACTCATTATCGCCGACCAGAATCATGTGGCTGTCAAAATAGTTGCGTCAGCCAAAGAGCATCCGCTGATTACTACAGATCCTGCTGAAAGGTATCTACATCGTGAATCCCCTGTTAATTAAAAACATATTAAATATTTTTTCCATGAAGCAGGAATTGAAATATGTTGCTTTTACATTTATTGGAATATTACTTCTTCCGGTCATAGCCGTCTTAGTAATAACAAATACCGGTATACCCGCTGTTTCGGATAAATTGGCGAGCGTCAATGCCGAAAATCATGAAATAGAGATCCATGATCCCACCGGAAAAGTGATCGCGACTATAGACGCGGTGACCATCTGGCCGGTATCCGGAGTCGTAACCCTAGAATTCGGAGAAGCACATCTACCCTATCAGCCCATACATACAGGAATAGATATTGCAAGCAAGAAAGGTGATCCCATCACTCCTTTTATGAAAGGAAAAGTATTGTCAGTCAATCATCTATCCTGGGGGTATGGAAATTATGTTGTTATAGATCACGGAAACAATATCACATCAATATACGCTCATATGAGTGCGGCCAATGTTACTGAAGGACAGGATGTCAAGCCCGGAGACGTTATTGGCAAAGTAGGTTCTACAGGCTGGTCAACAGGACCGCATTTGCATTTTGAAGTGAGGGTATTCGGAGTGCCGGTAAATCCTAGAACATTTGTAACGGGAATTCCATAATTACCTTGACTCTAGGATTAATCTAACTATAGATTTCGGCTCAATAATTCAGGCTTTCAAGATTTACAATATATCGGAGAGTTAAGGTAGTGGGCGGAGGAGATTTGGAGGTTGTAAGGATAGGAATTCTCGCTTATTTCCACTTAATTATGTAAAATTATCTCATTTTCTATAAATTGTACATATGATTAATGCGCTAATTATAAAAGCTCCGATAACAATTTCTAGGACATTATGTGTTTGCTCTTACTCAACAATATTTTCCTTTTTTCCTGCTAAATATGATGCAATATTTCCGGTTGTAATTTGAAGAATTTGCATAAGTGCTTCCTGACTATTAAAGGCATTGTGAGAAGTAAAGATAACATCATCTCGTTCGAGTAGTACGTGATTTAGAAGTTGGGTTTTTATATCGCATGCTTTTAAGAAATCTTCGGTTAGCAGTTCGCGCTCTTCCTTAAGAGAACATTCTTCTTCCAGTACATCAAGTCCAGCGGCAAGTAAAGTTTTGGTTTCAAGACCTTCTAGGATTGCTTGTGTTTCAACAAGTGGTCCCCGCGCTGTGTTGATAAGGATGCTTCCCTTTTTAAACTTCTTGATATTTTCCCTATTGATAATATGGTGGGTTTCTTTGGTGTGCGGTACATGAAGTGAAACAAAATCAGAAGAACTGATAAGTTCATCGAAAGGTACATATTTCAGATTCTCACGGTCATTCTCCGGATGCGATGTATACACAAGCACTTTCATACCGAAACATAGGGCAAGGTCAATTACCTTTCTTCCAATCTTCCCTGCACCGATAACTCCAATTGTTTTTCCGGATAAGTCAAATCCTCGTAGACCTTCTAGGGAAAAATTTCCTCTCCTCGTTCTATCAACGGTTGGGATAAGTTTTTTACTTAATGCCAGAATAAGCATAAAAGTATGCTCTGCAACACTGTGTGCTCCGTATGAGGGGACATTGACAACTGTTATTCCTTTTTCTTTGCAATATGCCAGATCAATATGATCGTATCCAGTAGATCGGGTCGCAATTAGCTTAAGATTTGGAAATTTATCTATGGTTTCTTTCTTTAACGCGGAATAAATGAATACTGAAATAATGGATGCGGAAAAAACTTCCGGAATGCTCTCTTCATGGGCTTTGTTTTGTGTGAATATCAACTCGTTATTTGGAAAGGCTTTTTGTATATATTCCTTTTCCCATTCTTCAATTTCAAAAAAGACAATTTTATCCATAATTTAACGGCGTTTAAAATAAATAAAAATACGGTAGAGAATTACGAGTAGCATAAATAAGAATATAAAAAGGCTTGATTGCGGATAAGATGGATTTGCGACGCTACCAGTTTGTTGCGGGTGACCGCTTAAATAGCTTATCCATCCTTCATGCCTCATAATTACTAAATGGAGAAATACTGCCACGAATGCGATTTGTGCTCCGGAACTGAGATGTTTTATCCATTGGAGCCCACCCATCTTTTGGATTTTAGTGTCTCTTGAGAGAAAGGCGAGATACCCCCAGACCAAAATTGCAATTAGTCCCATTATTACAGGAAGCCATTCTTCCAAATACCACTGAGGAAAAGGGAATCTCTCTTGCAGATATAGTGAGGCAACAATATGAAGAACAGCATAGATGAATGCTGAAAGTCCAAGTTGCCTACGAATAGTCATGTACTTGGCAACAGATGTTATTTTTCTTGAAACCGGGCCAATGAGTAGGGTCAATCCTGCAAGAATTACTGCAATTGAGGCGAATGCTTTGTTTGCATCATAAATGTTAAAACCGCCCCGGCGAACATAAAGATAAATTATCAGTAAGGCAAAAATGAGGAGAGAAATAATAATAGCTTTCGCCCAACGTTTTTGAAGTTCTTTCATAATTAGAATTTTTAGCTCTTCCTTAATTTATAACATAATTTAAAAAATATTGCATGACGATCATATATTTAATAAGGGTAAAGAAAAGTAGAATGTGCTTCCTTTTCCAAGCTCTGACTCTACCCATAATCTACCTTTGTGTCGCTTGATAATTTGTTTTGAAATATAGAGTCCCAACCCAAAGCCTGTCCTTGAGCTTTTTGACATTTTGTTTATCTGATAGAATAAATCAAAAATACGTTTTTGATGATTCTTCGGAATCCCGGCACCGTTGTCTCTGACTGCCACTATTACCTTTTTCTTTTCAGGATGCACGGACATATCAATAATCGTTTTACCAGGTGAATATTTAATGGCATTTGAAATTAAATTAACCAAAACCTGCTCGATTCGATGCTGATCGGCATTGATAAAAAGCTCTTTTGGCATATTTTTTATATCAATCTTATGAATATTTGCATAGATACGCATTTTTCTCGCGTTGTGTCTTATAAGTTTTATTAAGTCGAACTTTTCATATAGTAAACGTAATTTACCTGTTTTAATTCGGGAACTATCTAGAAGATCATTCACCAATGTTGTTATACTTTTAATTTCATTATCAATCATTTTCAGTTCACGCAGATCTCGACCGCGCGTATTGGATTTTTTTGCTTTAACTAAGCGGGATTGTGATATCAACTTAAGAACAGTGATTGGCGTCTTCAATTCATGTGCTGCTGTCGTTAGGAAAACCTCTTGTAATTGTTCCAGGCGCTTTCTTTCTGTAATATCATGCTGAATTTGGACATAATAAAAAGTTTTTCCATCTTGTTGAACCGGGAAAAAAGTAGAATAAATTTGGTATTCGCTTCCATCTTTTCTTCTGTCAATAGTTTCTTCGGTAGTAAACGATTGATTATTTAAAAGCGCATCCCACAATTCTTTATAAATTTTTCTTGGAGTTTTCCCGCTTTGTAGAATACGAGGGATTTGCCCTTTCACTTCTGAAAACTTATATCCTGTGAGTTTTTCCCACGCCGGATTGACAAAGATGATTTTTGCGTCTGTTGAGGTAATAAGAATAGGATCAGAACAAGCAGAGAGTATTTGATTAACTTTATTGATTTCACTTTCCACAACTGATAGCTCAATTACTAATTGATGAATTGTATTTTGATCTTGCTGAGACTGTGAGTTTAATTGGGACATATTTTTAATTTAATGCTAATTTACACCACTTTACTTATGTTATCTATGACCTTTTTAACCAAAATAGTGTGATTTAGGTCACATGAGTTAAGAAGATTGTGAGGGAAAGCTAATATCGCAACTGCCTTTTTATCCATTATTCCAAACAAATTTTCTTTCGGGTTCTATGATATGCTCTCTTATAATATTTATCTTTTCTACCTTATTGGGGATAACATCTTCAAGAACTGTGGCATAACGTAAAGGATTATGAATTTGATACATATCAAGATACTTAATATGGTGAGTTGGGTCAGATAAGCTGATTGTGCCATAATTGAATAATCTCCCGAATAATGTTTGATCGACTTCGATATCCCTAATATCCTTCAAAGGATATTTCTCAACATGTCGGAAAATGAGTCCCCTGCGGTGTGCGACGAGATGTGGCGTAATTTCATAATATTCATTTAACCATTGAAGAAACAGCAAGGCAATAATAGCTGATTTAATTATGACAAAGGATATAATTACAGGGATAGTTAATAAACTTATATCTGTGTTGAATCTTGTAAGGACTCCTGATACCAAGAGTGTGTGGAACAAAATAACTAATGTTCCGGTCATCATTTCAACAAGGAATAATTTTAACAAAAGAAATGATATGCTCAGCCTTATATTCACATGTGTTACTTGTAATTTTTTTATTTGATTATTCATAATTATTATAGTATTCTCCGTAGTAATAATCCGCAATGACTTAAGTTACAGATAAAGTGTGACAAGCATCACTGACATTTTTAAAAGTTTCCTTTAAAGTTCATATATGATTAAAGTGGTACAAGATGGGCAATATGAACTTATGGAAACAAAGGGACAGACCAAGATATTAATTCTGAAAGGAAAAAAATCATATGCTTGGGTCAATGCCGCGGATATTGGAGAAATTTTAGTTACTTCACATAAATCACACAAAGTGGATCATATCCTCTCAATTGGGAAATATAGGCTTTATGAAGTAAAAGACGAGCAAAATTTCACCGATCTTTTACATCTTGAACTACATGTTGGTGATGGGGTGTGGCAAGGTTATTTACTCCCGACAGGATTGCCAAGTAATACAAAAATACGCAATAGAATAATTCCTACCAGAGAAATAATTACGAAAGCAATTAATTAGAAACCATTTAATTCAGCTTCAAGTTTGTTTACATTTTTAATAACAAGTAAATTTTTATTTAACGTTATTATGCCTTTATTCTTGAGCATCTTCATCTCGCGGCTTACTGTTTCCCGTGACATTCCTGCTGAAGTAGCTAAATCTTTTTCAGTAATCTTTATTTCAATAGAAGTTTCTTTTTTGTTTATTCTTCCAAATCTTTTTGACTGTATCATGAGTTCAGTTATAAGCCGTTCATATGCACTTCCAGTCATTAAATAAGACATCCTAAGCATCATTCCATCAATCCCTCTATAAACGCGGCTTATGAGATTAAATAGTACGTCTGGATTATCTTTTATAAATTTTAGTGTTTCTTCTGTTGGCGCACGCCATACCTCAACTTGTGTCGTTGCTTCATAGAAGTAAATATTTTTAGTATTATTTATTGCCCAGCTCATTGGAAAAAAAGAAATTGGTTTAAAAATATTAAGAACTAATTCATCACCTTTTTTAGAAATCGCATACTTTTTTACTAATCCTTCAGTCAGGTAAAAAATTCCTAAGGGGTTATCATCCGCACGTATTACTATTTCACCTTTTTTATATATTTGCTTTTTGTATTGCTTGAAAAAAGTATCAACTTTCTTTTTAACCTGCTCATCCATAATTCAGATTATACTTCTCGTATTGAATATAATCAATGTCTTATGGAGTACAATTGGTGTTTATAATCAAATAACTTGTATAACTCGAAAATCTGCTTATTGCCTATTTAATTAAGAATGACAATAAAAAGATTTAAGAACAAGGCGTAGCTTACCCAGAGGATATAAGGGGTTAAAAGGAAAGCCGCTGGTTTTGAAATTCTCAAAAAAAGGAGAATTGTATACAATATTGCAGCCCAGAGGAAAAGAATAATAATAAAAGCTAAAAGAGGCATATGGATTCCGAAGAAAACAAGAGACCATAATAAATTTAAAGCAAGTTGAATAAGGAATACTTGTAAAGCAACTTTTTTACTTTTTGTTTTCTTATTCCAGATAAGATAGAACGAAACACCCATTAAAAAATAAAGGAAAGTCCATACGGGACCAAATATCCAGTTCGGAGGAGTAAGGAAAGGCTTATTGAGAGTTACATACCAAGTAGTTATTGAAGGAAGGGTTGATATGCTACCGAGTAAAGCTACAGAGAAACAAAGCAAAAGCGAGACAGTTAACTTTTTTATATTCATCTATTTATGTTTTTCAGTTATGTAACTACTCTATGATATGAGTCTCAAATCATCAGAAGTGCCTTCGATAATAGATGCTTTTTCACTGAAGTGAGAATATTTAAATTGATCTATAGTGACCTGAATTATTGTAATTTTCTCCGGTATAAGCTCCATAAGAGGCCAAGCTTGCGAAGGTAAAATGTCCTTTTTAATTGCATTATGTATGGATATAAGAAACTTTATTGAGTCGTCAGGGTTATCAATAATATTTGCATATCCCTTAATCTGAATCTCTTGCCTCTCTATAGCTTTGCAAATAGTAAGAGAAACTCTATTGTTGAATGTTATATTCTGAATTTTTGCGCTGTCATTACGTGTTGCGAAATAGACTGACTTGATACCATCGTAATAGTAATAAATTATTGCCGACGCAGGCCCCGGTTCGATTGCTGATTGTGGGACTGCTTCAATTACTGTTTGGGGAATTGCTTCGGGAGCAGAGATAGTTGCTAAGCTGGCAACGTTATTATTTTTTAAGAAATCTTTTGCCTCTTTAAGAAGTTGTGAATCTACGATCATGATAAAAGTATACCATAGATCATAATTGTGCTTACGGTAAAGTTAACAATTAAAACTATACCATTCCGCTTGATTTTGCAATTACTTTCTGGAAATCGTCCCAGGATATGGATTAAAATCCTTACTCCTCCTACTAAGTTAGATTTTCGATGAATTGATTTAAATCACACTATATTCCTGATATTTATCACTGCATCTTAAAATGAATAAGGGTATATTATAAGTAATATGAGAAATGATATTATTGAATTAGATAGGAATTGGCAATATGCGCATCCACTAATCAAGATTTGTTATTGGATTGATAAAAATGCTCATAAAGTCCTATTACCTATTCAGACTTTAATAAAATTAATAAAACATGAAAGGAGGTGAAAATAAATGTTTGCGGAAGATATTAAAAAATTAACAAAAGAAAATACTAATTTTAGAAAAGTTCTTCATACAGGACAACATAGTCAAATAGTCGCTATGAGTATTCCAGTAAGTGGGGACATAGGCGAAGAAGTTCATCCAAATACCGATCAAATGCTTTTCTTAGTTAAAGGAGAATGTGAAGCAATGCTCAATGGTGAGAAAAGATTGGTAGAAGAACATGATGTAGTTTTTGTCCCGGCAGGAACAACACACAATTTTAAAAATACCGGTGATGAAGACTTAAAACTCTTCACTGTCTATGCTCCTCCAGAACATCCGGATGGAACAGTTCATAAAACGAAAGAGGAAGCAGGAAAAGCTGAGCATAAATGATAACGCTTAGCTTTGAAAGGAGGTGAAAATATATGAGATTAAAAAATAAAGTAGCAATTGTAACTGGAGGTGGAACAGGGATTGGACGTAGTATAGCTCTAAAGTTTGCTCAAGAGGGAGCATATGTTGTAATTTGTGGCAGGCGAAAAGAACCACTTGAGGCAACTGTGAAATTGATTGAAGCGACAGGTGGTGAAGCAATATATTGCATTACTGATGTTTCCTCCTCTGCTCAAATTCAAGATATGGTTGAAACGACTCTTATGAAATGGGGACAAATTGATATTTTGGTAAATAATGCAGGGATTTATATAGCTCACGACATTGCATCCATGAATGAAAACGAATGGGATAAAGTCATGAGTGTCGATGCAAAAGGAGTATTTCTCGCATCAAAAGCAGTACTTCCCCATATGCTCAAGCAAGAGAAAGGAAAGATCATCAATATAGCATCAATAGCAGGGTTATTTGGCTTTGAAAAATCAGCAGCGTATTGCGCAGCGAAAGGGGCAATCGTTAACTTAACTCGCGAGATGGCTCTGGACTATGCTCATCATGGAATATTTGTCAATGCAATTGCGCCCGGAGTGATTGAGTCAGATATGACTAAGCCTTTTCTTTCAGATAAAGATGCAAAGAAAGCGTTTTTGGACAAAATACCGGTTGGAAGTATTGGTACACCTGAAGATATAGCATATGCGGCCGTATATTTAGGATCAGATGAGTCAAATTATGTCGTAGGACAAACGCTTGTAGTTGATGGAGGATGGACAATTCGATAGTGATTTAGGATAAAGGAGATGAATATTATGAAAAGAGATCCACTATTGTATGGAATAATAGGTATTCTTATAGGAGGTGTTATCGTTTGGTTTTTAGCAACACAAGCTGTCAATACGAGTAATTCGAGCATGATGCGAATGATGGGTATGGGTGGAGTAAACCAAAGAATGATGGCTAATTCAAACACTATAGATGCACATTTTATTGAGCAAATGATCCCGCATCATGAAGATGCCATTACAATGTCAAAACTAGCACAAGCAAAAGCGCAACGGGCTGAAGTGAAACAGTTGGCAAACAGCATAATTGATTCCCAAGGAAAAGAAATTAACCAAATGAAAGCTTGGTATAAAGAGTGGTTTGGGCGTGAGTTACTTAAGGGAAATGAGGTCATGAGACATCATGGTATGGGAAGTAATACAAGCATGCATATGGGAATGATGGGTACTGACGAAGACATTACTCGCCTTGAAAAGGCTGCTGATTTTGATACAACCTTTGTTGAGGAAATGATACCTCATCATCAAATGGCTGTTATGATGGCGAGTATGTTAAAGAATGGGACACAACGTCCTGAAATGAAGAAGCTTGCTGATGACATCATTACTTCTCAAACAAATGAAATAGAGCAAATGAGAAAGTGGCTTAGCGAGTGGAAATAATACAATGGAGCATTACAATCCTCAATCCTCATATGGATAGGATGTATAATTTTCTACATCTGGCAACTTATTGATGCACATAATAATTAAAAATTTTATATAGATGTACTTGATTCCTGCTATAATAATATTATGGTTGATAAGAAGGTTGGGAAATTACTGAAAAAGGCAAGAAAAAGTATGGGACTAACACAGGTTCAAGTTGCTGAAAAGGTTGGTATTTCGTCAAATTATTATTCAATGATTGAACGTGATAAAAGAGAAAATCCGGGTTCAAAGGTATTGACTAAAATCGCGCAGGTGTTGAAATTAAAATCTTCAGACGTTTTCCCTTTTTAATTGGGGGGTGGTTTTTTTTCAGACTCTTTAACTAATTGCTTCAATGCGTCCGCGATATCCTCTGCTGCAAGAGGCAGCATGTTCAGAACTTTAATTGCCCGTTCTCTTGTAGCCTCTTCAGGTTTGATTTTCCTTATCTTTTCTATCATAGCTTGTATTTGTTTTTCCGTGAAATTCCTATTCATAGTTTGATTATACCATTCCTCATAAAATCGTTTCAAATTTGAGGAAGTTAAACATTTCTTCAGTTAATTTTTTGTTATCGATTCTTCTCATAATTTCCCTACTGTGAGTTTGAGATAGAATATTCAAGCTTCCTTCCCATAATATTTTTCTGTCCAATATTGCCAATTTCCTGTGATGATTTCCAATACATAGAAATACTTGAACTCCCAGCCTTTCAAACCGATTTATTTCGCTAGCGGCTTGTTTTTCAAGCGAATTAATATGTTCATTCGGGTCTCTGGTTACGATATAAACTTTTATGTTTTGTTTTATAAGTTTTTCAAAAATAGGAAAAAGGCATCTCATTCTATTACTTGTAATAAATGGACTTTCAATAAGTACTTCTTTTTCACAGTGACTGAGATCTTGTAAGAATGCTTGGTAAAAGTTTCTTTCATCAAATAGTGAGGAATTATCCATTTGATATCTCCTCCTCGCCACTTTCAATTATTGCCACTTTTCCGTTATAATAAGTAAAACCTAGCTTTGTGAGTTTGTGGTAGGTCTGGATCAGAGAATCGAAGATTTGTTTCCACCTATCCCCGCTACGGCTCACATCTAAAGATTTAGTCTTCTTGTAGTCCTCATTTAGCTTGAATAGACAAGCTAATTTTGGTGTTCGATGAATTAATTCTTCGTAAGTTGGTCTTTCATCAAAAATTAGACCAAACAGGGACGCGTTCTTATGTGGATCTGAGCCTCCCAATAGTAAATCTTCGAGGTGTTCGATGAAATAATTTGTATAGTTAATTGCTACCTGTGAATTTACTTGCTGATCTTCTTTTGTATCCCTTCGAGAAGCAAGTTGAGCTTTCTCTATTCTCAGCTTTTCAATATCATCTTCAAATAACTTTATTGTTTCAGGAGAATTAAGCAATTTGATTTTCTCTTTTAGGTTTTGTATCTCAACTTCTTTCGCTTCAATTTGTTGAGAATACGATATTGTATCTGAAGAGAGCTGACTCTCCCGTTTTATAAGTTCTTCAAGAGCAATTTCTCTAAATCGTTCTCTGAATGCATCGGTGAACTGAACATCTTTAACGAAATTTTCAATTGTTTCATTAAATATTTTGAGACGAATTCTAAATGTACAGCGCTTTCCATTAATTAATCTTCCACAATGATAAGCAGGATGAATATTACCTCGATTACCAGTTGAAGCACTACCTAATAAAGGGTTTTTACACTTAGGACAAAGTACCTCTTTTTTATAAGGGTACAGCGGATTTCCCTTATTCTTAACTTTTTGCCAATCGGCGATTGTTCCTTTCACTATTTTTATCTCTCCTTCTTGTTCAATTATAGCAATTTTTCCTTTATTGGCTTTATTAAAAATGTCATAAGTAATGAGAGCTTCAATCTGACCTTTGATAGGTTTGTAATTTGTCCACTTGTGAACATATATTCCGGCGTATTCAGGGTTTTGAATGAGCAATTGGAATTGCTTTACAGTTAATTTCTTTTCGCCTCCATATCCAATTATTCTAGTTCTATCCCGAGGATCATATTTGCGTGTTTTTCGCGATCTATAACCTAAGCTATTCATCTCATCTACAATTTTTTCATCACTTACATTACCTTGTATTCTTAATTCATAGCCCTTTAATATCCATAATGATTCATTTGGCTCAGCTTTTCGTACTTTGCGTTGTCCATGATGTGTATCAACTTTTACATTCATGTACCCAATAGGCGCAGAATTCATTGGATATCCAAGTCTTGTATAGCGTATTTCGCTTCCTATTAAGGCGAGTGAGTATAGCTCTTCGTTCTTCCTTTGCTCCTTCTGCAACTAATAACTCGTTTGTAGTCGTTGGAGAGAATTCAGACCAGTCATATTTAAGACCGTAATACTCCAATGTGTTGATTATAGAAGTGCCAATAATGCCATAGCTATCTAGTAATTGCGTGCCGTATTTAGCGAATTCAGCCTTAAGTTGCCCATAGATGCTTGCTCCTCCTCGAGTGCCTCTATCAATGCTTCGAATAAAGAAGTATTTGATTTTATTCTTTGGATTTTTGCAGTAATCAAGTGCTTCGAGAATTGGTTGGGTATCTAATTCTCCTCCAGCGGATGCTGTAAATTTAAACCATTTAACAATTTCTATTCTGCACCCAATTATATTTGAGACCTGTATTGCTCGGCTTATAATTTGCTCTTTTTGCTGTTCATGACTATCACCTTCTAGACCGGTCTTTAAAGCAGAAGTTCTTAATGAAGCAGCTGCATAAATAATTTTCTGATCTTTATCTAAACTCATAGTATTCTGCAATTATATGTGCAGGATCATTTAAAGGGCAATTATTTGAATTTAAGACTTTTTCTCTTATCTTCAAATATTCGATCGATAATAAGATTTGCAAGAATTCTCATCTTCCGTTCAGTTTCAGGATCTAACTCTGTAAGATTAGAGTTTTCGACGATCTTATTAGTTTTAGTTTGTGCATGTTTTTTCATAA
The DNA here is from genome assembly GCA_963826535.1 of uncultured bacterium. GTDB lineage: Bacteria > Patescibacteriota > Microgenomatia > Levybacterales > UBA12049 > JAHIGH01. The sequence continues at coordinate 59,830 of CAWGXL010000001.1, forward strand.
TTTGTCCATCAAAAAACCCAGCATTCGACTGTGTTTTTGTCGAAGCTGGGTTCATGCGTCTTCTTTTAAGAAAACGAACCACGAACTGTTGAATTATTCTTCATAACCATCGCCATGATCTTAAATAATTTTAATCAGCAGTTCTATTAATATCTTCTACCATTTCATTGTGATTAATTATTCTTGCGTCGATGATAAATTTTGATACATGAATTCCTCTCGCCTTTGAAAAAAATCTTGCTTGCATACCGTTAGGCGATGTTAATCCGTTAATAAGATCAAAAATTCTATGATGTCTTGTGCATCTCTCTTCATAGTCGTTAAAATTTCTTCTATACTTATGATCTATATTCGACCATTCAAATCTACCCTTGCAATCGATACCAAAATATAGTCCATCTATGCACTTTTGAGCTTTACCCCTATGCCTTACAACCCACATATGCATTGCCGCATAGCTAGCGAAATCACCTTTCCACATATTATTTTCTATTCCATATCTACCCCGAAGTCTTATTTTTAAGTTTTGCTCAACTGTATTCTTTACACCTAGTTTTCTCTGCCGGGCGGCTTCACGTTGTTGAGATGTCCATTTCCTTGATTTGGTTCCAGCAATCATTTTTTCAATATTTTCTTTTGAAAGTTTTCTTCCTATTCTTGCTTGTCCTATTTTCTTTCGGGCTTCTTGTGTATGCTTCCAACCTTTACTCATGGAGGTATTTTGTGGGCTTCGAAGATATGCTACCGTACAATTCCTGTTACAAAATTTGCGATCCTTAATTTTAGACTGCATTCTATAAACATGTCTATCACAGAACTCGCATTTAAAGTATTTTCCTTTAGTGTTCTTTTTTGCTCTATTAGCAAATCCACATTTTGCGGAGCAACAAATCTGATCCGTAAATTTTCTTTTGAACATGGCTCCGCATTCAGGACACTTTATCCACTTAGTAGTTGACCTTCTAAAGCAGTCAATATCATGGTACTCTTGACCTTTCTTTCTAGGATCAAATTTAATGTTGCAACCCCTACACATAAACATACTAATCATCATGTTATCGGATATGTTATTTTATGTCAATTAGAACAATTCGAACTTAAATATATCATTCTAAGGATTTCTATGGGTTTATATGGATTTAAGGAATTGCTGTTTAAATAAGATTTAAGATGTTAAAAGGGAGATGATGAGTCTTTGGATATATTTGATGTTAACTGCTGGTTAAATCGCATCCTAGCGAGTTAAGAGGTATTAGAAAAGGCGCATTGTTAATCAATTAGGATCTATTTATATTTTTATACTTTCTTTATATATTCCATTGCATTACGCCTCCAAGCGTCACCGCCCTCGGTTGTAGTGCTAACTGCCATAGTTTGACGATCTCCGATGATATACATCGACCAATCTCCGAAATACAATTCGCTTTGTGGCAAATCGTTTTGTTCGTAGAAAGGATATCCATAGAGCGTGTTAGGAAGTCTAACAGTTTCGCCGTTATTATTTTTAGCGGCTCCACCATCTCTCAAGATATAATCTCCGTCACTATCTTTCATCTTTCTGAAAGCCCTCTTTGCGTTACGATGACCAACGAATGCCGCCTTTGGAGATGAAGTAACCCTTGATGGTACTGCGTCTATAAGGTGATTATGTCATCGACTTATCCTTAATTCCACTTATTAAAATTAGCACTCCAAAGGCTTATCTGATTGACTAAGAACATAAATTTTGCTATGATTAGCCTCATAAATAAGGGCTTCGCGCCTTGACCGGCAGAAATCTCTGACAGCCAAAAAACGAGACCTGAAAAGGTCTTTTTTTGTACCTAAATATGAATGATTTATCATCCAAAAAATTTACCATTCCTCATGAGAAAATGTGGCTAAGACCAGATCGAGCATATTTTGAATCTCAAAAACAAGCAGAAGGCATTGATCCAGATGAGTTTGAATGGAACGGAAAGTATAAAAGAATTCGCGAGCTAAGAGGTTTATCAATTTTTGGCTTATCGTTTTTTACCATGCAAAAACACCCTTGCTTTGTTCAGATGAACAATCTAAGTGATTCACCAGATGCATTTCTTGCTAGGTCTGTATCAGAGACAACAAATGAAATCGCTCCAATTGAAATTACATTTTATGGAAGGAACAAGATTGGGCTACCTGAAGAAGTATTAGAGGATAGATTGAGTAAAATTGGTGGAAAATTTTATAAACTTCCCGATGGATATTGGCTACTAATACATATTGGGAGGAGATTGGAAGTAAACCATCAGGCCATAAGAGATAAGTTGGTTGCATTGAATGCAAAATTTAATGTGTTTTCTGTTCAAGAAGTTTCCGACCATCCCGATACTAAGGCGCGCTTTGTATCATACAATCCTTACCTTGAAGCTTACGATGTAAATGTTGGAGGGATTTGCTATGACCTAAAACAATCTAAGATTCCTGGGATTCTTACAATTGAAAAGGGGAAAGCACCTCTCTAAATAATAATCTATGAAAAAACATACTGAATCTAAAGCTTCACCAAACATTTTAGTACTGATGAAAATTTGGTTAATCGGGGTTCTTTGTGCTGAGTCGTTTTATTTTTCTCAAATTGTCGCATCTAAAGTATACGGATATATAAATCTTAGCCCTCATAAGACCTATCTTTTGATATCTACTGTCTTATATTTAATATTTGTTTTGATTTATATTTTTTATCGAAATTCTGGTGCCGACTTTCTGAAAATTGTAAAAAGTAAACGCATTGATTTAGCGATGATTTTCATCACTGGAATTGTAACGAGTATATTCTTAGGCGGAATCGGCAAGCCTCTCTACCAAGCTGTTGTGTCTACACTTACCATCCATCAACTTTTGATTTTAGTAGTTTTACCCTTATTCATAATTCTTACAGTTTGGATTAGAGCTATACAGGTGTGGCTAATTTCGAGAAAAAAAGATAATGCCCCTTTTTTTCTATCTGATAGTGAAAAAGTATCTAAAGATGAAGATTTACTCGACCTTGCTGAATCATCGGAGAGATTTGCCGAAAGAATTTTTAATCAGGGATCATCAGAAAGTCTAGTTTTTGGTGTAGATGGCCCTTGGGGGGTTGGCAAAACGACATTTATAAATTTTTGCAAGAATTATTGGGAAGAAAAATATAAAGATCAAGTTCTTGTATACATTTTTAATCCTCTGAAGTATGAAAATAGAGAAAATTTATTAGAAAAGTTTATTGATGGTTTAACCAATACTATTCAGAAACAGACTTTTACGCCTGAAATAAAGCCTATCATATCAAGATACGCTCAATATATAAGAAGCATTAAAGGAAGTATTTTCGGATTCCTCAATATTGAATTACTTGGAGGTAGTTATACTGCAGATGATGCATTTAAAGACTTAGAGGTAGCCTTAACCAGTATTGATAAGAAGATTATCGTTATCGTCGATGATTTAGACAGGCTGAATTTATCCGCAGTTAAAGACTTATTGTTTACCATCAAAAAGAGCTTTACCTTACCAAATGTTTCTTATGTCCTTTGTTATGATGCAGAAAACATAAATGCACTTGAGGATAAAAAACCTGATTTAGAGAAAGTAACCGAGTTTCTTGAAAAATTTGTCAATGTTAAGGTTAGTCTTTATCTTAGGAGCGACAAGCTTAGTAATTACGTTACAGCTAATCTTGAAACATCACTTACTGGCAATTCACAGGCTGACCCAATTTTAGTATCCAAGGCAATTGGAGGCCTAAAAGATATTTTTAATTCAAATGACTTCTATCAATATGTGAGCTTTATTGGAGATATTCGAAAAATAAAACGATTAATTAATACAGTTTTATTGTTGGATATAGAAAAAACTGATTTTGACAATAGTGATATTAATAATCAGGATTTAATTCATCTGCTTTTAATATATATCAATTACCCAAATATCTTCCGTAAAATCTATAACACGGAAACAGCAGGTAAAAAAGGGTTTTTTTCACTTGTTTCAATGTACGAAGATGGATATCCAAAGACTGATGGTAACAATCCGCACTTCAATGAAAGTGATTATAAGAATTCAGTTAAATATAGTGATTACATTAAAACAGTTTCGGATAATCAAAAATTTCTATTAAATAAAATTTTTGAGGTATCTCAACGCCTTGAAGTAATGAATGCAGGTAGTGTATCTGCTGAAGTAAGAGCCTCTCTAGCTTGCTTTAATGGAGATCTCTGGTCGGGTGGTGGAAGAAATTTAGAAGACTATCTCAATCTAATCGTTGAGTCATCAAAACCGCAGACAACAGGACAGTATAAATTCTATCTAAACCAAAAGAACAGACTTATGGAAGGAGAGCTCATAGAAACAATACTCTCTAATGAAGCTTTCTCATACGAAAAAAATGAAAACAACCATAAACAACTTTGGAAAATTATTGTTAATAGTGCTCATGATTTTAGTGCAGAAACAGGAAGTAAACTTATAAGCTATCTCTCGGATAACATAATCAAATATTCGATTTTAGAAGATGAGGAGATAGGATTGGGTTTACGGCATGATCTTAGTTTTTACATAGTGAAACTTCTTGATCAGGCTGGATGGGTTGATGAAAATGGTACACATAGAAGTAATTTTGATGAAAACTTGTCAGAAATTGTTGAATGGGTTTTTGGGGAGAAGAGACACAACAAAGCAGGAGTTATTCAAATATTATCACAGGAAGATAGAGGGATTCTTGGATTCTTTGATTTACTTTCCTTCCGTCTTTTCTGTAGTGCTGATCGAGGAGGAAATGTATTTAATCTAACTCGCGCATTAGCTAAAGATGGAAATCCAAATGCGCCTGTTGACGGAGCAACTAGAATTATAGCTATCGAAGAGATGCGAAAAATTTCTCAGAAGGTCTTTGAAGTATTCAAAAAAAGATACATAAATAAAAAAATAAATATATTTGATATTATTGACGAGCTAAGCTTGGTAGATTTAACCAGTAAGTACCACAAATTCACTAAAAGTAAAATTAAATCTGGTGAACTCAAAGAACCGGATGAGAGACTAAGGGAGCTAAGATCAAGAATTAAGTTGTTCACAATTTATCAGCTAGGTAGTGCCTCTATCGATCACGGTATCCCGTGTGGTTATTATGATGCTTCAGGAAGTGAGGATAAAAAAGAAATATATAATGAAATGAATGACTATTTGTTTAACATCTGTTTCTACCCAGGTAAAAAGAAAGACAATCTAAAAAATTATGAACATTTCTTAGATTACCTACTAATGAATTTTGTTAGTGTTTTCGAACCTGTTAAAGGACGAAACTACATAGCAAACATTAATCAGTTCACTAAGGTACTTGATAAAGAAAGACTCCGTAAATACTGGAATGATAATGAAAGTGTAATTAAAAAGCTTAATCTCACAATGAGTGATAAATCTGTTCTAACAGGAAATTATAAAGCCTTTTACTCTAAAGACCTTGAAGACGTGTACAAGGCTCTTGATGAACTTACTTTATCAACCGAATCACCACCAGCCGAAGGAGTTACCTCAACAGAGGAAGTAACTGAAGAGAAGAAGGTGTCATAAGAAATAAAAGCCTTATTTTCTCTCTGTTAAATTAGATAAAATAGTTACATCAAAAAATTAAGCTACTTTTAAGCACTTCAGCTATAATATGTGACTATGCGCGTCCTAGTAGTGGAAGATGAACATAAAATTGCCAACGCCATTAAAAAAGGTTTACATCGTGAATCTTATGCAGTTGATATAGTGCATGATGGAATTGAGGGTTACGATTTAGCCTCATCTGAACAATTTGATGTTATCGTCTTGGACATAATGCTTCCTGGATTGGATGGCATAGAAATCTGCATGAAGCTTCGTGAACAGCAAATTCATACACCAATCCTAATGCTTACAGCAAAAAGTCAAATTGAGGATAAAGTAGTCGGATTTAATTCAGGGGCTGACGACTACTTAACGAAACCGTTTGCTTTTGCTGAGTTACTAGTGAGAATAAAAGCATTAACGCGCCGTCCGCAAAGTTCTATAGGAACAATATTATCTGTTGGAGACCTTGCTATAGATACCAACAACTATGAGGTTAAAAGAGCTGGGCAAAAAATTAGATTGTCCAATAAAGAATACTCACTACTTGAATATTTAGTACGACACAAAGATAAGGTAATAACAAAAGAACAAATAATTAATCACGTCTGGAACTATGACTCTGATGTTTTACCTAATTCAGTAGAGGTGTATATCAAGCATTTAAGAACCAAAATTGATGAACCTTTTCCCGATAAGCATTTAATTCATACTGTAAAAGGATTTAGCGGGTATAAAATATCTGAAGAAGCCTAAACTATGAATACTTTTCACTACGCCAGACTTAAATTAACAGCTTGGTATCTACTTATAATTATGTCGCTCAGCATAATTTTTAGTGTATTAATTTTTAAGGCATGGACAATAGAAATAGATCGCTTTGAAAGAGCACAGAGATTTTTTATAGAAAGAAGGCTGCAAGAAGGATCGTTCCCAGTACCTCCTCCACCAGATGGAAGAAGAGTGCTTCTGTTTAATGGTGATCAAATGAACCCTGAACTTATTGCTGAAACCAAGCAAAGAATTTTATTGCTACTTATAGTAGCAAATGCTGGAATATTAGTAATAACAGGCGGTTTAGGTTATTTTCTTGCTGGAAGGACTTTGAAACCGATAAAAGAAATGATAGATGAGCAAAACAGATTTATTACTGATGCTTCACATGAATTAAAAACTCCATTAACTGCATTGAGGAGTGAGTTTGAAGTAGCAATACTAGATGAAAAGAAATTACAACTTAAAGAAGCAAAACATTTGATTAAAAGTGGCTTTGAGGAGATTGTTAGCCTTCAAGTATTAGCAGAGAACCTGCTTGAACTTACACAACAACAAAAGAAACTAGGTTCATTAGAAATAGAAGAAGCTTCCTTATTAGAAGTTATGGAGGCAGCTCTTAAAAGAGTTGTTCCATTAGCAAGAAAAAGGCAAATTGCAATAAACAATCAAGTCGATGACATTGTTCTAGAAGGAGAAACCCAGAGCTTAACTGAATTATTTGTAATTCTTTTAGATAACGCAATTAAATATAGTGATAAAAACTCTGAAGTAACTCTTAATTCAAGAAAAACCGATCATCATGTTGAAGTTGTAGTGAAAGATACAGGAATCGGAATTGATGAAAAAGATATTCCGCATATTTTTGATAGGTTTTATCGAGCTGACAAATCTCGTTCAAAAACACCAGGATACGGCTTGGGATTATCTATAGCTAAAAAAATCATTGAGACACATAAAGGCTCTATTTTCGTAGAAAGTAAAATAAATATAGGCACTAAATTCATAGTCAAACTTCCCACCAACACTTCCCGCACTTAATATTTTAAGCCGTCTTTAAGTTCAGCTAGGTATTATTAGGCTGTCAAGATGAAGGGAGGTGAGAATATGAATAAAAAACTACTTTTAGTTCTAGGGGCAATAACAATTATTGGAGCAGGCGCTCTTGGTTCTAGTCAGGCGTTTGCACAAGAGTCAAATACTCAAGACCCCGTTAACTCTCTTGTACAGAAAATAGCCGATAAATTTGGGCTAAACAAAGATGATGTACAAGCTATGTTCACCGAACATAAGAGTGAGATGAAAGCTAATATATCTGCACGTCAAGAAGATAGACTTTCAAATTTGGTTTCTGAAGGTAAAATAACAGAAGCTCAAAAAACTCTTATTATAAATAAGCAGAAAGAGTTGGCAGAAAAAAGAGCAGCAAATAAAAGCTCACTGAAAGATTTGAGCCGTGAAGAAATTCGCTCAAAAATGGAAACAGAACGAGCTGAACTTGAGAAATGGGCAACAGATAATGGTATTGATAAAAAGTACCTTATGATGGGTTCAGGTCGTGGCTTTCATATGGAATTTAAACCTGGAATAAAACCTGGCAACTAAGTTGTTTCAGTTAAGACCCAAAACAGCTTGCGGGAGACGTCCCGCAAGTTTTGTTTTTTAAGCCACTTTTAAGCCCGACGATATAACATAGCAATTATATGAATATTGTAAAAACGGTTTTGGAAAAGCTTGTACTTATAAAGAACTTATTTCTAAAACAATCTTTAATAAAAAAGATAATTATTGTAGCAATAATCGTTGCAATTGGGTGGTTTGGTGTCAAACCTGTCATTCTAGGAAGCCAACAACAGCAAGTTCAATATCAAACGGCTCTTGCAGAAAAGGGAACGCTCATCACTTCTGTTACAGCTTCAGGAACAGTTTCTTCAGGAAGTAGCGCAAGTATCACATCAAGCGCAACAGGAATAGTCCAAGAAGTTTATGTTGAAAATGGTGAAACAGTTTCAGAAGGTGACCCAATTGCACTAATTAAATTAGACAAAAGTTCTCAGCAACAACAGACTCAAGCATGGGCTAGCTACTTATCGGCACAAAATACTCTTAATACTGCCAAGTCTAGAATTAACTCTTTACAATCGGCACTTTTTACTGCCAATCAAAAATTTGTGAATGGTGCAGGAACAGAAAATCCAACAACAGATGATCCTACATATATTATCCAGCGAGCTGATTGGTTACAAGCAGAAGCAGATTATAATAATCAAGTAAATGTTATTAAACAGGCCGAAGCGGCTTTATCAAGCGCATGGCTATCTTATTCTCAACTCTCACCAACGATTACAGCTCCTATGTCAGGAGTAGTAAATAATTTGAGTATCAGTCCTGGTCTTACTATTTCAGGAAGTAACTCGACTTCTACAACTGGGTCAAATACTGATTCCAATACGGGAGCGTCACAAACAATTGGAACCATAACGCTTGAAGATGGCACACCTCAAGTAAGTGTTAACCTAACTGAAATAGATGTAATTAAAGTAAAACCTGGTCAAAAAGTAATTTTAACATTAGATGCACATCCAGACAAAACGTTTACAGGCAAGGTATCTGCAGTTAACACTAATGGATCAGTAAGCTCTGGAGTTACAACATATCCAACAACTATTACTTTTGATACAGCAGTAGACACTATTTATCCAAACATGGCTGTTAATGCCACAATTATTACAGATGTGAAGAGTAGTATTATCTTATTGCCCTCTGGTGCTGTCCAGACTATTGATGGTCAGTCAACTGTGCGAGTAATGAGAAATGGTCAAATAACCTCTGTACCTGTAGAAGTTGGTGATTCAAATGATACTCAAACTGAAATAGTTTCTGGAATTAATGAAGGAGACAATGTAGTTACTGGACAAACAGATGGCGGAACAACTCCTGGATCCGCTGGTGCAGCCACTTCACCATTTGGTAACACAAGAGGTGGATTTGGAGGCGCGGGCGCACCTGGCGGTGGTGGAGGTCAAATGTTTATACAAAGAAGATAATGTATGTCAGCAATTATTCAGGCTCAAAATTTATCAAAGGTCTATAAAACTGGTGACTTAGAAACAGTAGCCTTATCAGACGTTTCCTTTGAGATTAAGAAAGGTGAATTTGTAGCCATCATGGGACCATCAGGCTCTGGTAAATCTACTCTCATGCATATTATTGGAGCTTTGGATACTCCTACCTCTGGTACATATACTCTTGACGGAGAAGAGGTGCAAAAGCTTTCCGATGATGAGTTATCAGATATTAGAAATAGAAAAATAGGATTTATTTTCCAAGCATTTAATTTACTCCCCCGCACATCGGCTTTGAACAATGTCATGCTACCCATGCGTTATGCAGGTGTACCAAAAGAAGAGCGGCTTAAAAGAGCTGAGAAATACTTAAGAATGGTTGGTTTGGGAGAAAGACTTACTCACGGATCTAATCAATTATCAGGTGGACAACAACAGCGTGTAGCGATTGCAAGAGGGCTTGCTATGAATCCAGCAATTTTATTGGCAGATGAACCCACGGGAAACATAGCTTCTGCCCAAGCAGAAGAAATTATGGAGATTTTTCAAAAAATAAATGCTGAAGGACATACTATTGTGATGATTACTCATGAGCCTGATATAGCAAAACATGCAAAGAGGGTCATTCAAATTCGAGATGGAAGGATTGTCAGCGATTCTTCAAAACATATGCAAAGGAGGGTAAATGGACGCGGAAATAATAACTGAAGCAATCGGAACGTTAACCATAAATAAGCTGAGAACTGCTCTTGCTACTCTTGGAATTGTTATTGGAATTGGAAGTGTTATTGCCTTAGTTTCGCTTGGACAAGCTAGTCAACAGGCAATCCAATCTCAGATCCAATCTTTAGGATCTAATCTTTTAACGGTTCAACCATCTGGTCAAAGCCAAGGTGGAGTTCAGGGAGCTGCTGGTGGAGGTACTACATTAACATTAGAAGATGCAAATGCTATAAAAAATTCTTCTCAAATCACTACCGTGCAGGAAGTTTCACCTGAATATTCAAGCAGGACTCAGATTACTACAGGAAGGACAAACACCAATACACAAGTAGTTGGAGTCACAGCAGCATATGCAGATGTAAGAAACGTAACTGTTGAATCAGGAAATTTCATAACTGATTCTCAAGTAAATAGTATGGCAAAAGTTGCTGTTTTAGGACCCACAACTGTTGAAAATTTATTTGGAGTAAATGCAAATCCTATAGGGCAAACAGTGAGAATTAGCGGACAAACTTTTACTATCATTGGAATAACTGCATCAAGAGGTGGAACTGGTTTTCAAAATCAAGATGACATGGTTTGGGTTCCTATTACAACAGCACAAAAACAGCTATTTGGCGCTTCTCATGTCACCTCTATTTCTGTAGAAGCAAAATCAGCTAATGTAATGGTTGATGCTCAAAATGAAGTTGGATATCTGCTTCTTTCAAGGCACAAACTAAAAAACCCAGAAGATAAGGATTTTTCAATATTTAATCAGCAAGATTTATTAAATACAGTGAATCAAACTACAGGGACTTTTACAACTCTATTAGCTGGTGTGGCAGCAATCTCTCTTTTAGTTGGAGGGATTGGGATTATGAACATCATGTTAGTGACTGTCACTGAGAGGACCAGGGAAATAGGTTTAAGAAAAGCACTTGGTGCAAAGAAAAAAACCATTATTACTCAGTTTCTTGTTGAGTCAATCATCTTAACTTTTGTAGGAGGAGTTATAGGGATAGGTGTAGGTATTCTTGCTTCATATCTTTATTCCTATTTTACAGGCTCCGTATTTGTTATTTCCCCAAATTCAGTGCTTTTAGCCTTTGTGGTATCGGCAGGAATAGGAATTTTATTTGGTTGGTATCCTGCAAGAAGAGCAGCTAATTTACAGCCTATTGAGGCATTACGTTATGAATAACTTTGAAAGGAGGTGAAAATTATATGAAAAATCCAATGATAATGACCATTATTGTAGCTATAGTAGTGGGTTGTGCTGCTTTTTTTGGTGGCATGCAGTATCAGAAATCGCAAACAAGCGGTCCAATGCAGGGACAATTTAGAGGACCAAATGGAGGTGGACCACAAGGAGGATTTCAAGGTGGAAGCGGAAATAGACAGGGAATGACGCCTGTTAGTGGTGAAATAATCAGCCAAGACGATACAAGCATCACTGTTAAAATGCAGGATGGAAGCTCTAAGATTGTTATTCTATCTGATGATACAAACATTAATAAATCTTCAGAAGGCTCTAAGACAGATTTAAAAACTGGTGAAACAGTAACAGCATTTGGAACTTCAAATTCTGATGGAAGCATTACTGCTCAAAATGTTTCTATTGGTGGAAATATGATGTTTCGTGGAGGTCCTGGAGGTAACCCACAACCAACTCAAAATAACTAAATGTTTATAGAGTTACACTGATAATGCCCTTCTTTCGCAGGAGGGCATATCGATTAAAAAGGAACTGCTACGCTATTAATCTGAAATGCTTGATAAACTCTGTTAAAATATGAAGCGAAGGTGTTCGATTCTAGTCTGAGTCGGCTCACAATCTTCGGTCTTCTACGAATTTCTTCGGATTTTTAATATAACTTCTTATAGTTGCTTCAATAGCACACTTAGCCAGGATTATATATAATGAAAGTAATGATAGCGTTGTTTCTGATTATTGTTGGGCTTACTCTGCTCTTACTTGGAAGCCGTGGTGTTATCTCAAATGCCATTCGTATTTCCGCATTAACAAAAATTCCCCCGTTCATTGTCGGTGTAACAATAGTTGCCATAGGAACCTCTCTTCCTGAGATGGTTGTATCATTTTTCGGAGGATTGGAGAAAGCATCAGGTCTTGCCTTAGGTAATATCATTGGCTCAAATATTGCTAATATTGGTCTTATACTCGGTATCTCTCTTTTGATGCACCCAATTTACATTGGTAGGACAAGTACACAAAAGAATATGCTAGTTACTTTGATTGTAGGCTTGCTTTTGTTTATCACACTACTTATAGACGGCATAACTATTGCTCATGGAGTTTTCTTTGTCATTGTTGGGTTTGGTGTTATTATATGGCAAATTGTTCAGGGCAAAAATGATGGACTTGTAGATGAACAGACTGCGCAACTCCCTAAAAATCCAGCCCTTACTATTCTTTTTTTTCTTGCATCACTTTTCTGTCTATTTCTTGGAGGTAAGTTCCTCGTGGATGGCGGTGTTGCTATTGCTACCCTTTTTCATATTCCAGAAGTTATTATCGGTATTACGGTCCTTGCAGTAGGAACGTCTTTACCTGAGCTTGCTGTTTCTATCACAGCGCTTGCGAAACACGTAACAAAAGCTGAGCAAAAACTCGTCGTGGGCAATATTCTTGGGAGTAATATTTTCAATATCCTCTTTGGCGCTGGAATGCTTGGCATATTTGGAGTAAAACATTTTAATAGTTCGGTATCGCTTTACGCTTTGCTAATTTTTACACTTGTACTTGGCTTATTAATTTATCTGTTTCGTGGAAAAACCATTCCGCAGTATATCGGCGCAGGTTTGGTATTTTCATATGTTTTGTATCTTATTCTTCTATTTCTTTCAGTTTAACTAGCTATACTAATCAAATAAGAAGTTATGCTGCGGAATATGTAGCTGTAACTGTTCAAATGTTTGATAAACTCTTTGGAAATAATTCAAAAGTGGTTCGAAAACAGATACGAACGGCTCACAATGTATTTTATGTTTTCTTTTCCATTGGGGCACGCAAATATTTAATAAGTCTATTTAATTGTGATTGTGGTTGCCTCATCTCTTCTTGAGGAAAGATTTGAGAAGAATATAAATGCCCTTTTAACACCAGCTTCTCTTCGCCGGTTTCTGTAAGAACACCCCAATACCTTTCTTGCGGCTGAAGCGCTTCTTCATCCGTTCCCGCGTAGAGACCCATACGCGCAGGAAGCCTTTTATTACGAGAGCGGAAATCTACTATCAAATGCTTAAACGATCGAAAGAATGTGTCGAAAAAGTAACGTTGTGCTCTTTGTGGATTCTCACGGTCAAAGATTTTTCTTGTAGGCATTCCTACCTCTCCAAGCTCGTACTCTGTATTTTCCCACCCTTCAAGTTTTTCAAAAACCTTCGAGAGAAGAGTCATATCTTTTACTACTGATTTGAAAAGAGTTCTCCGTTCTTCCTCTCTCCACAATACAGGGAGAGATTTGTACGCCTTTTTTCCTGTTGCATCTTCAATCGGCCAATGCCAAACTCCCGGATAATAATCTACTGCGATAATATCGAAATTATTTCGCAGAGTCTCTTCATGTTTATCTAAGTATTCCATAATTGGTGTTCCGCTGAACACCTTTGCCGCGTTGAATAGACTTGTCAGATTGGACGCGATAAATGTCGCCATAAGCTTGGCATCCTGTCCGAATACGTCACGCGTGATTTCACATAATCTTGGTAAGTCTTCAGTGGCAACCGGGCTAAATATATTCGTATTAACCTCGTTCATTATCTGAATTTTTGTGACCCTTTCACCCCCCGCTTCATCAAGCGCTGCTTTTACTGTTTGAGCATATGTCCTGAATGAAGATTCAAATTCTGATTTTTTTCCGCTTTTATATAGATCACTCGCCCATTTCGGAGGACTGGAGAGAATAACAGTTGGCGCATCAAGACCGGCTTGATCTGATATTTGTTTTGCTCTAAAATAACGCTCCAGTTGATCTGTGTCCAATCTACCCTGCTCGGGCTGAAGAGTGTTCCAGCGCCAATCAGATCGGATGGACTGAACACCCGCTTCTTTCAGAGTCGTATAAACATCCATTATCATTTGTGGACTTCGATTGAATCTTGCATCAGCGCTATGATCCGTAATATAGACGTGAATATCAAACCCTTTTTCCATCAATTTTTCAGTATCGCCTTTTCGTACTTCAGGCTGATGCCTTAAGACCTCCGGAATATTCATATTTATACTAAACCAAGTCCACGTAGGTGATAAGTGTCATAAATAATTAGTATTTATTCTCTTTTTTTATATTAAATATGATATGTTCGTCTATTTTTTTATTTATTTTTTCAGAAGAGGGATTTCTTGCTCTATTTGCTTGATATTGAAGATCATCGGCGTACCCTCTTGCTGATCGATCTACCCACATAACAGCTTCGAGCATTTCTCGTAGAGCGGCCTCCTTTTCATCCTCCGAACTACCCACTAGGCTAGTTTGGATAGCACAAACAACCTTTCGTGCTAGTTCTGCTATCGCCTTCTGTTCTGCCCCTTGAGGACCGGGTATCTCTGCACGAGGCACAGTTTTTTTTAAATATTCATCAACTCCACCTACCCAGCCTCCTGCACGTCGAATTGCTTCCTCTATTTTTTGTAACGAAGCTACTTGATTTGGATTCAATTGCGCTGTGACCTCTACAAAATCCGTAAACGATCCATGTATAGCAATATACCCAATTATTCTTGCTTGTCGATCATCCTCCCATTTCATTTCAAATGCTTTTCTTTCTGCTTCTCTGACAGTTTGAATTGCTTTTGCCTTTCGTGGTTGAATACGAGTCCCAAATGGATTATGCTCAAAAAGTCTAATATAGGCGACCTCTTCCAAAACTCTCATTTCTGTTGCCAACTGTGGATGTTCTTGGGTGATCTCCTTAAAGGATTTACCTTCCTTCAGCATCTCGGTTATAATCGCTACAACTGACCTTGAACCTGTTTGCAAATAAACATCTTGTGCTTGATCAAGATCGTCTCTCTCTGCCGCCTTTTTCACTTTTTGTAAAGCGGTTGTTTGTTCCCCTTGAGAAAGTCCTGTGGTGAATAAGGTATCAGAACGATCTGTATGGAGACGACCGACGAGCTTTTTACCAATAGCTCTTGCATGTCCTATTTGATCTGGACTAGATCTTAATTTCCACAATTGACGATCAGCAATTTCATCTACTTTATCTTCAACGAGATTGGCTTTAGGGGAAGATGTATCTGCATTTAGTTCGTCTCTTGCTTGTTTTAAAATAATGACCGCGGGATGTAAGATCTCAGCAATTTCTCTCGCAAAAGGAGGAATATATTCAACTGCTTCGCGAATTGTTTCCTTGATCTGTTCGTCTGTTCGACGAGCTTGATCTGCAATCTGAGCAATATTATCAAGTCGAGGCAAACCCAATGCCAGATAAGTTGCATCAGGTAACTGTCTAACCAATTCTTGGGAAGGTTTCATGCACGTATTATAACTTATAGGATCTGTTTAGCCAAGCAGCTTATCTATAAAGAAGTAATTTTTTTTCTGATTCATGAATATGTTAAAATTACATAATCTGCTCCAATTTATCCGTGAAGAAAATTACTAGTGAACATATAAATTCTTTTTCTGCAATTGTTGGTAAAAATTCTATCTCTGTTAAAAAAATAGATTTAGACACCCACTCCAAAGATAGCTCTTTCCACAACGCATCTTTACCTGATGTTGTCATATGGCCAAAAAGCACATTGGAGGTAAGTAACACACTAAAACTTGCCAATATTCATCAAATTCCTGTAACCGCCTGGGGTGGGGGATCCAGCTTAGAAGGCAATCCAATTCCTGTAAAAGGTGGCATTATATTAAATATGACCCGCATGAATAAAGTACTAAAAGTATATCCAAAAGATTTACAGGTAAGGGTACAGCCGGGAATAATAGGGGACGAACTTGATAGACAATTACGCGCTTTTGGACTTTGGTTTGCCGCTGCTCCCGGAAGCAAACATCTTGCAACTATCGGAGGAATGATTGCAAATAATGCAGGCGGCATGCATGCTGTTAAATACGGCGCAGTCGGAGATGCGGTCTTAGAACTTGAGGTAGTTTTAGCGAATGGAGACATTATTCGGGTTGGCAGCAGGTCACATAAATCAGTATCAGGCTATGATTTAAAAAGTTTATTTATTGCCTCAGGTGGAACCCTTGGAATAATAACAGAAGCCGTATTGCGCTTAACTCCGCTTCCGCAAACGAAAATTGCCGTTCTTGCGTCTTTCCCTAATAATGAAATAACGTCTAATACAAGTTTAGATTTATTAAAGTCTGGTATTCTACCGGCATCTATAGAATTTATGGATTCAATATATTTAGGTTTAATAAACAAAGCAAAAGGAACAAAATTAATGGAACAACCGACATTACTTATTGAACTTCACGGAAATAAAAAAACAGTTGCCATGCAAATTTCTCAAATAAAAGATATTTGTAAAAAAAACAAATCAACCTCCTGCCAAGAGTTTAAAACAAAAGAAAAACTCCGCCAGTTATGGGAATATAGACGCTCTGTTAGACCTAAATTATCAACTCTTCTTCCTAATACAGGGGTACTTTCCGCAGAAGTTGGTGTACCCGTTTCGCAAATACCAAAACTATTAAAAAAAGCAAAAGATGTGTCAATTAAGTATCAATTACAAACAGTAACGTTTGGACATATGGGAGACGGCAATTTCCATGCGTGGGCTTTATATGAATTAAACAACAAAAATGCGTGGGTTAGAGTAACTAAACTAAATGAAGATTTAATAAACTTTGCCATTAAACTAGGCGGTACAATCACCGGTGAACATGGAATTGGAATTGGTAAGAAAAAATTTCTACCAATTGAACATGCAACTACAATTCATATTATGAAATCTATTAAAAAATTGCTAGACCCCAGTTCCATATTAAATCCCGGGAAAATACTTCCGGATTAGCTTAATATAATTATTCACCCCTCGGCTAAATCTCCTCCTTACCCAAAAAAGTAATTAAAGCTTGAGCTATCGCATTTGCCGGTTTCTCAGGATTATTAATAAGCATTCTTGCCTCTTGAGGATTAGTCAAAAATCCGGTCTCTAAAATAACAGCCGGCGCCATAGGATGTGTCGAATGCTCAAACCTTCTCCAGGCAAAAGCATAATACCCGGTCATATTCCTTGAAATATTTGTATCACGCTCTAAATTAGTTACCTTCTGATATACTTCGTCAATTATTCTTACTAACTCGTACGTTTTACTGTTCATTATCCTTCTAGGAGCAGCTACCTTAAAACCGGTTGTAGAAGGGTTTGCGCTTCCATCGGCGTGAATTGCCACAACTGCATCTGCGTAATAATCAGGCGGTATAGTTGCGGGCAGAATATCTACTAATATACCTTCCTTCTCTATTATCTTTTTTGCCTCATTTGCAATCGCAAGATTTACCTCCCATTCCGCGACATTTCCATTGCTTGTTCCTCCTCCGGTTTCTCTTATCCTGCTTAGTTCGTCAGGTAGTTCATAATTTTTCCAATGTCCTGCTTGAAGTCCGATTTTCAAAGGTCCTTCGGGTCGTACCCAATTTGAAAATTCATCAAAGTTATCCGTATCCTGTTCAGAAGAAATTTCATCTTCGATGTAAGGAGGCGCGCCATAATTTTCTGCGTTTTGGCTTGTATTAAAATAAATGACAGCAGCTATAAAAATAAAAAATAATAACATTATTCCAAATAAATTTTTCATAAAAATTATTATTTCAAATACTTATCAAAAAACTCAACTGATCTCTGCATAGCAATTCCAAAGTTATTTGGAATATCATGCTCATCTCCGGGATAAATATATAACTCAACTTCGCGGCCTGCTTTTTTCATTTGCGCGGCAAGAGTTTCAGAAAACTCATGTGGGACTGAATGATCGGAAGTACCATGATGAAGTTGTAAAGGTCCGGAAATTTCAGCAAGAAAGGAATTTGCAGAAATCGAATTCCAAAACACCGGATTTGCCTCAGGCGTTCCATACTGTTCAATAAGCCCCCGTCTCCAACCGCCCCTGTTAGAATTTGTAGGGAAAGGAGAAATAGTTGTACCGCGTCTCCAACGGGAAATAAGATCAGGATACGATGCTACAACCCCAGCCCAAATAACCCCTGCTTTAATATCCTTATTGGTAACCATATTACGAAGTGTCACATGCCCGCCCATAGAGTGCCCCCACATCCCAATTCGATCAGAATCTGCCAATTGTCCTGAGCCTGTCGAAGGAATCTCTAGCTTTTTTATTGATGCCACAGCATTTAGAACATCTATCGTATATGCGTTTGAACCATATCCACCCTCGGCTCTCCCTTCTGAATTTCCATGTCCTCTATAGTCTGAACGAAAAACAATATAACCATTACGAGAAAACGCATCTGTATATGCAATATACCGTTCCGTAGTTACATATTGAGCCGGTGGGATAAATCCGTGATTAAATATTACGACCGGCCAACCCGTTGCCGGTATGTCGCCGCCAGGGACAGTAAGTAGAGCATAAACCTTCAAGCCTTCTGATTTATATGAAGCAATATATCTTTGATAATTAATACCTGACTCTAGCGTCTGTTCAATTACAATATCACTGCCGGGATACTCCGCGTCTCGTAAAGATTGAATGGACAGGGGATGAACCTCTTGTTCAAGTCCGCCTTCATCTTCTTTTTCTATTGTATCTGTCTCTGTTTCCACAACTCTCGTTATAGAGATATTATTAAAATTATTGAAATACAAAATACTGCCGCCTATTAAAAAAACGGGAACTATTAAAAAAACTGTTAATTTTATTTTATTCATAATGTAAAGCCTTAAATAGTTGTAAGTAAGATTTTTCAATTAATTATATCCAGAGTAATCTTAAGGAATGCTTAAGAATAAATTTTCAATTTATTTTGCAGTTATTATAAAATTATAATTAGCAGTTTTGCCTTCTGCTGTATCTTTTACATTTTGTATAAGCAATGAACTGTCATATATATTATCAGTATCGTTCGCCGCGACTCCCGGAATAAAAAGTTGTGAAGTAATTATAGAACTGTTTGTATTTGCCTGAACTTTTAAATGAATATGCGGTGTCCGGCCTGGATATTCAGCCGGAATAACAGTAGTTAATGTGTATTTACCATCTTCGTCAGTATATTGATGTCCGCGAAGCGAATAACCGGAATTATCGTATTCTCCATTCCCGTTTGCCTGCCAAAAATCCAACCACGCATTGGCAATTGGCCTACAACCAGTGTCTAATACATATCCGCTAAGTATTAACTTAGTACCCGGTTCGGTACCGGTATACAAATTGATATTTTCCGGAGACCCGGTAGTATAATATGGCCCTTCGGTGAGTTCAATAGTTGGCTGTCCGCTGCATTTTATATTTGCCTCAGGCACCGTTTGTTGTGTCAACGACTTTTTTTGCATAATTTTTTGGGGATTATTTCTTACTAATGCAATATAAATCCCGAAAGCTAAAAGTATAAATATAAAAATAATAATTTTTTTCATAGAAATTGTGCTAAGTTTCATGTCGTAATTTAGTTTAAATTTTTCGGCAGATTAATAAAAGTCACCTCTATTATACTAAAAGCAAGTTTATATTATAAGGAAAACAAAAATAAAGCTCCCGGCAGTCGGCTGTATTAAACGCGGAGCTAACCGGGAGCTGTATTAATATTTGCTAAAATCTTTTTATTAGACTTTTATATATATTATTTACGTCCAGCCTCTGTTGCAGTAACTTTAAAATTACTATCAAACTTCACTGTCACGCGCGTTCCGTCTGACTTTGTCATATGCGCCTCATATACTGCGCCTTCGGCATCAGTCTCAACCCTGTCAACTGTTCCACCCGGCACTGCAATCAAAGCTGCAGCCTTAGCCTTTTCTGCTGTGTTACCAGTCAGCAGCTCTTCCCTTTTTCCATTTGCCCCCACATGACCGCCTTTAGACGTATCAACCTGCCTGTTTGTAACCTTTGGTGTCACTTGGGTTTTGCTGGTAGTTGGTGTTGGAGTAGTATTCTGCGCATTAATTTGTATTGCGTTTATAGCTACACCGCCTCCTGCACCTATTATTAGTGCGACAGCTACCACACCTAAAAATCTGTATTTATTTTTCATAATATCCACCCCCTTGCCCGCCGCTTAAGCGCTCCCCGATTTAATCGGGGTAAGCTTAGGCGGGCTTTCACTGTAGTAAGTTTATAAAAAGTTTCTTAATAATCGCTTAAGAGATTTTTATGTGTGTTTGAGAGGAAACTGCAAAACAAAAGTTGTTCCATGATTTTTTTCGCTACTTACCGAGATCGTGCCGTTATGAGTCTCAATAATTTTCCTAGCAATTGAAAGACCAAGTCCATAACCGTCTGTAAGAGAGCGCGATTTATCCGCACGGTAAAACCTATCAAAAATATATGGTAAATCTGTATCAGTTATTCCTACACCCTGATCAGTTATGGATACAGTTACCGAGTGAGGCTTAGCCTCTGACTTCACTGATATTTTAGTTTTTTCAGAACTATACTTAATTGCATTATCAAATAGAATTACAAAAACCTCGATAAGCCTGCTCTTATCGCCTTTGATTTTTATGTCCTGAACTTTTGTGCTAATCGATATATTTTTCATTTTAGCCAATGACATTACTTTTTTCCGGGCTGCTTCTATTATTTCCTGAAGAGTAATTTCCTCCATATGTTTTTTGTTATTTGCATTTGGTATATTTGAAAGTTTTAAAAGATTATTGGTTAGAGTCTGCAGTGACCCCAACTCCTCAAGATTGCTATGTATAAGTTTCCTCGCTTGTTTTTCTGTTATATGTGTCTCCATTAGACTTCCTTCCATCTCGGCACGCATAGTAGCAATTGGAGTCCTCAGTTCATGTGACGAGCTGGTTATGAATTGGTTTTGCTCCTCGATCATGAGCTTAATTGGCCTGAGCGTTCTACCTGCTAAGAAATACCCGGCGCTTCCGGCCACAACAAAAATAAAACCATTAATCAAAATTAAACTATTTAGTATCTGTTTTTTTGAGTCTTCTAGATCTTCTACTGTTGTTAGACTTGAAACATGTGGAGGTTGTGGTTTATTGGGCATAGGCTTACCTGGATTTCGCTGACGATATTCAATTCTATTTATAATCCATTCTATTTCACGCGTAGACGCGTGATAAAAAGCCACGCTAAAAAAAATGCTGATTAGCATTATTATCAAGAGATACCAGGCAGTTAATTTCAGCCGCGCTGATTCAAACATTTTACTCCTCATCCTCAATTGTATATCCTTTTCCGCGAACTGTTTGAATAAGTTTATTAGGAAAAGGTTTATCAATTTTGTCCCGCAAATGTTTTATATGCACCTCCACTACAGTAGGCATTACATCGGTATCATATACCCAAACATGAGCAACTAATTGCCCTCGGGACACGACAGTATTTTTTTGCCTTATTAAATACTCAAGAATTGCAAATTCTTTGGTGGATAATTTAATAATTTGGTTGTCTCTTTTTACTTTAAATCTGATAGTATCCAAAATTAGATCGTGTGCGCTAAGTTCTGATTTACTTGTCTGTTTCGGTCTTCTGATCAATGCTCTGACTCGCGCAAAAAGTTCTTCAAACGAGAATGGTTTAACCATATAGTCATCCGCGCCGACGTCAAGTCCTGTCACTTTATCTACTATTTGTCCTTTTGCTGTGAGCATTAGAACCGGCGTATGTATTCCTTCTTCGCGAATCCTTTTACAAATTTCAATTCCGTCAATACCCGGAAGCATAACATCTAAAACAATCAGATCAAACACCTCACCAATCGCCAAATCAAGTCCGGCGTCACCAGTATTTGCAACATCAACTGCATACATTTTCAGTTCCATTGCCCGTTTTATCGCGTTTGCTAATTTTAATTCATCCTCAACTATCAAAATTCTCATGGATTGTATTCTAACCCCGCTATCTTAAAGTTTGCTTAAGATTCTATTATATACAATATTTCCGTGACTAAAACCTCCGTATTGTACCAAATAAATATCCGTAAGGCTTGATACTTGACAAACACAGCAAAAGCATTTAAATTTAAGTAGACACAACTTATATGACTGCTTTACTTATCTTAAAATTAAAACAATGTTTTCAGAACTTTGCCCTCAACGGACAAAAAGCCTTTACCCTTATTGAACTTCTGATAGTTATTGCGATTCTAGGTATTTTGACAACAGCAGTATTGGTCGCGATTAATCCTTTGGAGCAATTTGCCAGAGGACGGGATTCGGGAAGAAAAAATATGGTTGATCAAGTGGGGCACGCGATTCAGGCATATTACACTGCCCAAAATGCGACCTACCCCCCTGTAACTGCTGCATGGATGACTGCATTGCAAACTACACAAGATATAAAGACTCTTCCGGATAATGGTGTTGCAGGAAGTAATCCGGTAACTATATGTACAGCCCCCGGTCAATTGCAAAACAATGTTTGTTATAACGCAAATGCTATTGATGCCGTGGTTTACGCAGTACAAGGGTCACGCTCTGAACAGGTAAAAGCAGGCGGCGGTGCAGTGCCATGTGCTACTAACACATTTACTGTCTGGTCATCTGCCGCAGGAAGATCAGGATTATATTGCGGAGCGACAGGTCCGGCAATTGGCATAACTAACCTCATTTATTAATATTCATTTACTTTCAAAACTATTTTCATTATCATTATATAAATGCTGGAAATAATTATTTTTTATTGTCTAATATTTATCATCGGGACATTTTTGGGCAGTTTTTTAAATGTCATTATAGATAGGTCGCCATTTGATAAATCTATTTTGTTTCCTGCGTCGCACTGTCCTCATTGTAAACATAGACTGGGACTCATTGATCTTATACCAATATTTTCATTTCTTTTTTTACAAAAGCGGTGTCGTTATTGCAAAGCAAGAATAAGTTGGTATTATCCTCTTATTGAAACTACAACCGGTTTTCTTTTTGTACTAACAGCCTATATAGTTATCGGCTTGTCTGTATCTGTTTTCCTGCAGCAACTCGGACAGCTTTGGTTTATTATCTATCTATTATTAATTATTTCTTTACTGATAGTTGTATTTTTTATAGATTTAAAATACGGCATCATCCCTTTTAAGATCGTCGTATTGGGGTTGGGTATTGTGACTGTCCGCTATATTTTTCTTGAGTTTACAACCCCGGGAATTTTCCTTAATTTCCTGGTCACCGCAATTTTGGTTTTCTTAACTTTTCTTTTGTTATTTTTAGTAACTCGTGGTCGCGCAATAGGATTTGGAGATGTTGTTTTCAGTTTACTGATGGGCTATGTTCTTGGCTTTCCCAAGATTGTACTGGCGGTTTATATAGCTTTCTTGACAGGAGCTGGGATTTCTCTCATACTGGTTTTAGCTAACAAAAAAAAGCTAAAAGGAGGAACAATTCCTTTCGGACCATTTTTGGTTTTCGCGACAATTGTGAGTCTATTTTGGGGACAAACAATAATTAGCGAGTTGTTGCTCTACCTACATGTTTACTAAACATAATTTAAGAAAAGAATCTGGACTAACACTGGTCGAGTTACTTTTAGCTATTGGTATTCTATCAGTCTTAGTTTCAGGAATATTTGTGTTAGTTAATCCACTTCAAAAAATCGGCCAGGCAAATGACGCGAAAAGAAAATCAGATTTAGCTCAAGTTATTCGTGCTTTAGAAGTTTACTATCAGGATAATTCACAATATCCAGCGTCCACCGGCACTTATACAATCACCGGTACAACTTGGGGAGGGGCATGGTCAACATACATGCGAAGATTGCCTCAAGACCCAACAGCCGGACACACTTATGTTTATTATACACCTAATTCAGGTGTATGCTCGAATTACCAGTGTTACTATATTTTTGCCAACCTGCAAAGAGGAGGCAGTGATCGTCAGGCATGTTTTCCGGGTAGCGGAAATGCCTGCGCAAGCGCAGTAGGCGCCGGATTGAGCAATAGTTGCGGAGCAACTTGTAATTACGGAGTATCAAGTCCAAACACAACACCATGACAAAAATTCAATCCCCCAAAAGGGGAACAAATTTCAAATTTCAAATTTCGGCTAAAGGATTCACGCTTGTAGAATTGTTGGTTGTTATAGCAATCATCGGTATATTGTCGTCTTTAATGGTAGCCAATTATATAGGTATTCAATCCCGCGGAAGAGACGCGCAGCGCAAATCGGATATCCGGCAAATTCAATCGGGGTTTGAGCTCTACAGGTCTGAAAGCGGCGCCTATCCGGCGTCAATGCCCGCCTGCGGAGCTGCGCTTTCGTTTAGCGGCACAACTTACATTCGGAAAATGCCTTGTGATCCTATTAACACCAACCCCCTCGTTTATAGATACCAAAGCGCCTTTAGTAATTCTGCCTATACCCTTGCAGTCTGCTTGGAAAACATAAACGACAAGCAAAAAGACGCAACAAATAATCCTCCACGGGTAGATGGTGGTGCTTCAATTACCGGTTGCAACGGAACCGCTAATTGGTCCTATACTTTATTTAGTCCGTAATTAGTTAATCATGAAAAAGATTTCGACAAGTAGGGGATTCACGCTTATAGAGATTGTCGTAATATGCGCTATTTTCTTTATTGTTACAACAGTCGGCATGGTTTCCTTCACTCAGTTTACCAGTTCACAAACTCTCCAGTCCTCGTCTCAGGATATAATTTCAATTCTAAACACAGCCAGAATAAACGCTGTTACACAGACTATGCCGGGCGCTTGTACTCAACAACTCCAACGCTATAGCGTTAAGTTTATTCCCCCAATCACTTATGAAATGTGGGCTTATTGCAATGGAACAGGTTCTGTGTTAAAAAATCAGAAATTGCCCGATGGTGTCACCTTTAATACCGGAACAAGCGCAGAAATTACATTTCTTGTCGCCAGCGGTTTATCCTCAGGTGGTACAATAAATTTGAAAGACGCCAGTTCAACCAGATCTGTTCAAGTTGATACGGCGGGAAATATATCAGGAACATGAAAGGACAATCACTTATTGAAGTATTAGTTGGTCTCGGAATTATTTCCGTTGTAGTCACGGCATTAGCAGCTGTTGTTATCACCTCAACAGGCAATGCGCAGTTTAGTAAAAATCAAAATCTCGCCACACATTACTCTACTGAGGGTATGGAGATAATGCGAAAGATACGCGACGGTGATTATGCAGTATTCCGGAATATTGCCAGTGGCACATATTGCCTGGACAAAGGATCGAGTAATTTAAGCCCAAATTGCAATTTCGGGAATGTTGATAATTTTCGTCGTCAGGTCACGATTACTCATTCAGGCTGCGCGGCTAATGTAACACGCGTTATAGTCACTGTCGGATGGCAGGATTCTAAATGTGCGTCAGCTAATTTCTGTCACAAGTCGGAGTTATCGTCGTGTCTATCTGCGGTTAATCCCGTACCTGCTCTATGAAAAAAAATAAGGGTTTTACACTAATTGAAGTGCTTGTTGTTATAGGTATTTTTATTGTACTAACGACAGTTGTGCTTTCTGTTCTAATTACGGTTCTTCGTGGATCTAAACAATCCGACTCAATCATATTAGTAAGACAAAATGGCGAACACGCTATGAATCAGATGGTAAAAACTATGCGTTTTTCAGGAAGTCTTGATTATCCCCGTCCCCTTGGCGGTACTCCGCCAGTTTGCTCAGGAAGCGGAATTACTACCCAATCTGTACAGGTAACCTCTCTTACCTTAATACAAGATACTTTTAGTTGTCCATCAAATTTTAATTATCCCAATTTCATCGCCTTAAATGGCACAAGGTTAACAAACAGCAATACCGTTGTTGTAAAGTCCTGCTCATTTGTCTGCACTCAACCCACTGGAGGACCTCCGACAATTGGCATTTCCTTTACACTTTCGAAAGTAAATTCAAGCGGCTTAACAGAAGGTAATTCTTCAAGTTCATTCCAAACCTCAGTTACCCTCAGAAATATTAGCGATTAATAAATGCATGTCTGTTGACAGCCTGAGTGTAGGTTGTTACTATAAATATAGTATACATGAGACATATTCCGTTAAAGGATCCATACCAAAAGGGTCAGGTTTTACTTATCTCGCTCCTTGTTTTAGTTGTGGCTGTGACAGTCGGTTTGTCCGTGGCAACAAGAAGTATCTCCACCCTCCGTATGACGTCTGCAGAAGACAGTTCACAACGTGCATTTTCAGCTGCGGAAGCAGGCATAGAACAGGCTTTGACAGCAACAGTCAATACCACCCTCACGGGAAATTTAACAAACAATTCTGCCTTCACTACATCAACAAGCGTACTTTCCGGAGATAATTTTCTAGTCAATAATGGAAGTTTTATTCTAAAAGATGATCCTGTAGACGTCTGGTTATCCAGTTATCCGGATTATATTAGCCCTTGGACAGGTACATTAAGTATTTATTGGGGAAGCTCAGGCGATGCTTGTGTAGACAAACCGGAAACAAGTAACTCCATGACTGCTCTCGAGGTTGTACTCATTAGTGGCACCAAAGTCGCGCCCGTAATTAACCATTTTGCGTTTGATCCCTGTGCAACAAGGAGAAACAGTTATAACAATTTTAGCCCGGTATTAGCAGGAGGAGTTATCGGCGGGAAAAGTTTTGCTCACAGCGTAAACATACCGGTATCATCAGGCCTGCTGGCCCGCGTAATTCCACTTTATGCAGGCACTCGTATTGGGATTGCCGGAACCGATTTACCTCCGCAAGGTACTATAATTAGTTCAGTTGGCAACTCTGGTGGAACACAAAGAAAAATAGTAAGTTTCAGAGGATACCCCACTGCACCAATCGAGCTCTATCCGTTTTTAATTTTTGCGCCTAAGTAAACGCCTTAAATTCAGCTTATGAAAAATAGTACTTTTGGATTGGATATCGGAATTACTTCTATCAAAGTTACTTGGTTGGATTTCGATAAAAAGAGCATAAAATATTTGTCATCACGCTCAGCACCTTCCCTGCCGAAGGGCATGTCATCAGAATCTCCCTTTGATCATCAGGAAATGGCGGCAGTTATAAATAAATTAGTCATTGACGCCAAAATTAATACAAATAACGTTAGCGTTGCGTTACCGGAAAATCGTGTGTTTACAAAAGTTATTGATATGCCTAACCTTTCAGAAAAAGAGTTATCAAGTGCGATTTACTGGGAAGCGGAACAATATATTCCGGCTCCTCTTGATACAATGACCTTAGATTGGAGTATTTTAAGGAAACCAAAAAACGCTGATCCTGCAATTAAAATGCAAGTATTGCTTGTTGCGGCCCCCAATCAACTCATCAAGAGATATCGGACTATCCTCGAATTAGCTGGACTCTCAGTTGTTGGAATTGAAACGGAAGTTTTATCTGTTATCAGAAGCGTAGTAGGTAACGCGCATTTTCCGACCACCCTGATTATGAATATTGGGGCTTTAAGCACCTCGCTTTCAATTGTTCAAAACGGAATTATTATTTTTACATATCTCATTCCCTTGGGAGGTATCGCGATAACGCGTGCAATTGCAGCGGATTTCGGATTAGCCCTGCCCCAAGCTGAGGAGTATAAAAAAATATATGGACTTTCAGATAAAAATTTTGGAGGGAAAATAGGTAACGCAATACGGCCGGTTTTATCTTCAATAATAGGTGAAGTCAAAAAAGCAATTTCATTTTATACTGAAAGATATAAAAACGAATCTCCAATTTCTCAATTGTTGTTAACCGGAGGAAGTGCCTTGCTTCCGGGAATCAATGCATATTTTGTTCAAAATACAGGGATTGAGACAGTTATCGCAAATCCATGGAAAAATCTCAATATACAAGGTGTTCCTGCGGATTTACAATCTCGGGGACCTGAATTTGCAGTTCCTATTGGCCTGGCTTTAAAAGAATATGAGTAATAAAGGTATTAATCTCGTAGTTGATAATCGTAAAAATAAACAATTAGCACCGCTAAAAGGTAAATTAAAAATAATGCGCTTAAGCGCAATGGGTTTATTATTTATCGTTGGGGTTTCTTCAGTGATCCTTTCTATCTTAATTGTATTTTCCCCTTTACCTAGATTGCAGGAGGATGAACAAAAAGCAAAGACAAACCTTGCCACTTATAAAATAGAAATAAATAAAATTGCTTTTATAAACGATAGGGGAGATGGCATTCGGCAAATACTTAAAAAGCGCCCGTATTACGACAAAAAATTAGATGTAATTAAAAATAAATTACCCGTGGATGTAACCCTGGATGGGTTAACTATAGAAAATAAAACTTATACCCTTAGATTTTCAAGCAATAATTTAGCCTCCCTCGACCAATTTATTGATTCTGTTGTTTCTGCAACCGGTGTAGGTAAAGAGTTTTTACGGGTTTATTTGACAAGTTTATCCGTAGATGAAGATAAGAACAGATTTGTATTGATCGTTGATTTGCTCACTGTATGACCCTCCTTCGTTAAAACTACGGAAGGGTCATGCCGACGAAGCATTATGAAGAAAAATACAAAGCATTTAAAGCTGCTGAATAATTAATTTTATGAGATATAGAAAGGTTGGCGAAGTGGCATGAGATCAGAGACTTGGCTGCGGCACAATAATGCAAGGTTTATTTATTTTTCCTATAAGGATTCTCCTTACTATTCTTTTTTGATATTAATAATTATTATATCTGTCAGTATTGTGCTTATTTTTAATATACTGATGCCACAGGCTAATAGTTGGTTTTCTATAAGAGACGAGTCCATAGCCACCCAGCAAAGAATATCAATTATAACCGGCAATATTGATTATATGTCCAAGTTAAATAAAACCGCGCTCGAAAATAATCGACAGACAGTAATTCGCGCTTTGCCGGTTGAAAAAGACTTTGCCGATATTATTAATGCCGTAGGTGTAAGCGCTGTGAGATCAGGGATATCTGTAAATGATTTCACTTTTGCTTTAGGATCAGTTCCGACTGCCTCATCTGAAACAATAATGCTTGAACTTTCATTAAATGGAAGCATTGATGGAATTAAAACTTTTATCAAGGAAATAGGAGAAAAGCTGCCTCTTAGTGAAGTTGATGCCGTAGATACTACAAATACCACGACTGCTATTTCTCTAAAATTCCATAGTAAATCTTATCGTCCGCTAAAAATTCGCGACGAAGAGCCCATTCGTCCTGTATCCGCCGAGAATGGTACCATACTTGGCACACTCTCGACCTGGAGTTCTAACACAAGTTCCGATCCGTTAGCACTTCCACCACCTTCCTCATCAATTCCACTTTTTTAATTGCTTGCGTGTTCAGTTATTTTTTAACAAGGTCGGGGCGTACTTTTTTGGTTTTTTCGCGGGCTTGTTGCATTCTCCACTCTTGTATTTTTTTATGATTGCCCGAAAGAAGAATTTCCGGCACGGAATTTTTATCAAACTCAGCTGGCTTCGTATAGTGTGGATATTCAAGATATTGTTGCCCGCTCGAGTCTATAATAGAAAAAGATTCATTATTAGTTACTCCATTTTTTAACACACCTGGAATCAAACGAGTCACAGAATCAGTTATCAGCATGGCAGGAATTTCGCCTCCCGTAATAACAAAATCTCCGACCGTTATTTCTTCATCTATATATTTATTAATTCGCGCGTCAACTCCCTCATAATGTCCGCATACGAGAATGAGATGATCAAAACCGGAAAATTCCTGTGCTTTTTGTTGATTAAACCTTTTTCCTGAAGCACTAAGAAGCACCACCCTTTCCCGCCTGCCCGCCGGATTGGTGGGACCCTTGCTTCTTGCTTCTTGCTCCTTGCTTCTTGCTATCGCCTTGTGCAATACATCCACCCTCATCACCATCCCAATCCCACCGCCATAAGGCGTATCGTCCACGATTTTATGCCTGCCGATACCGAAATCCCGTATATTTACGATATTTATTTCAACTAATTTTTTATCCCGGGCTTTTTTTACAATTGAAAATTCAAACGGCCCTTGGAACATTTCAGGAAATAATGTAAGAATAGTTATTTTCAGAGGCTTTTTGCTTCACTATCTGCAATTGAAATATTAATTCGAGCGTTCTGCTTCATGGCTTTAATCTTCATCACATTACGAATACTGCGGATAACTTTTCCTGTCTTACCTATAATTTTACCCATATCTTCCTTATCTACTGTAATTACAAGATTGGTAACGCCGTCAACTTGCTCCTCTTCAACTTTAACACCATCTTTATTATCAACAATTGCTGAAACAATGAACAGTAAAGTATCTTTCATGATTTATTTCTCCGCCCGGGGCGGATAAGCCTAAGGCTTAACAATCTCGGCAACCGTTGCGCTCGGTCTGGCTCCCTGAGAAACCCAGTAGCCGTATCGCTCCATATTGATCACTTTTTTCTTGTGATCTTTAGTTTTGTTATACCATCCAAGTAGCTCCAGGAAACCCCCATCGCGCTTACTCCGCTTCTCCTTCACCACCACTCTAAATTTTCTCTCTCCCTTTTTACCCGTTCTCGTTAATCTGATTACTAGTGACATAACCACATTTTATCATTATTTACCAATCTTCTCAAGGGCCTGATTAATACGTGGCATTTATGAAATTGGCTTATTATGTACCAAGCCAACATTGGATTGCGACTGTTGGTTATATTTCTCATTAAATTTATTAAAATCCTCCTGATTAAATACTTTCAGAGAAAATGTGAAAGTCGTGCCTCTTCCTTTACCTTCAGATGAAGCCCATATTTTACCTCCATGCAACCCCACAAGTGACCGGCAAATATAAAGACCAAGTCCGGTTCCCATTGCTGATTGGTTTGCAACATAAGAGCCTGGCAATATACCAAATTTTTGGAATAATTTCGACAAATCCTCAGCCGCTATACCTGTTCCTGTATCTTTTATCTCAATCTCAACCATATTCTCTTGCTGAGTACAGGAAACTGTAATTTTCCCGCCGCTAGGAGTAAATTTCATAGAATTACCAATAAGATTATAGATAACCTCTTTAATCTTATCCGGATCAGCTAGTACTTCGGCAACAGCACTCCGCTGTTCAACTGCAACCGTAATTCCAAGTTCAGTTGCTCTTGCACCCACATCATCTACAACTTCACGGACCATCTGCTCACAAGAACATGATTTCACCTGCACCGTAAGTCTCCCCGAATCAATACGCGATATATTCAGCATATCATTGACAAGCTTTATCAACCGGTCAACCGAATTATATGACCTCTGCACATAATGCCTCTGCTTCTCATTAAGCACCCCTCCCTGCCCATCAAGCGCCATCCACAGATACGACTTAATAGCCGTCATCGGCGTCCTGAGCTCATGAGATGCCAACGAAACAAACTCATCCTTCAACCGATCCAACTCCTTCAATCGCGCATTGGCATCCCGAATTTCCTGATAAAGAAATGCATTATCAATAGCAATACCAATAGTACTAACTAAACGATAAATCAAGTCTTTTTGATATTGAGGCATATCATCTTCTTTCACAGTCACACAGAGTACTAATGCCCCCAACGGTTCATTACGCACAATAAGCGGGTATATCAAGGTAGATTTAACTTCATCTATCACATCTATTTTACTTAACGCTTCAGATGAATCTAAAGAAATAAATTCAGAACGAATATCATGAACAATTTGTAACTTCTTTTCGTTAACAGACTTAGCTATTACATTTTTCTCGTCAGATAACTTAATTTCTTCCTGAAACACTTGTGTTTTTAACTGTTGTAACAAGCCAGTTAATTCTGTTTGCGAAAGGGCAACCCTACTCAATAATCCATCTTTTTCTATAAGATAAATTACGACAGCCTTAAAACTTGCCTCGGTTGCAACAGTATCTACTACCTGTTGTGCAATTTGATACTCATCAGTAACAGCGGTCATGATTATTTCATCTATTTTACGAAGCAGGGAGAGTATTTTATTTTTCTCTGCAAGCTCAAAATTCTTTTTATACATCTCCTCTGTTATATGAGCTAATTCTTTCGCGGTATCTGTTATTGTCTTAGTATTGGAGTCGTTTACATTTTTCCCTGAATTATCCATATCCTATAAAGTATAATAGTTTTCACTACCGGAGTAAATTAGGAACTTGATCACGGGGGACTTGAGAAATAACTCCACTAACAGCTTCCTTACACGCCTCAACCGACGCCTGACCAAAAAGATCCTTATATCTCTCTATTAATTTCTCGACTGCATCTGATTTATTGCCTTGAAAACTAATTTCATGGCTTTTTAAGTCAACTTTAAGCCCGGGAACCTTTTGCGCTTGTTCAATAGCAATAGGACCAATAATTGCTTCCTGTCCCTTAATAATCTTATCTGCTAACTGAGCAAAAATATCCATAAAGTTTCGAATAAATAATTCACATTAACCAATGTGTGATGCTTTTGGCATTTTGCAGAAACCAAGAGTTCCAAACGTAATAAAGAAAAGGCCGAGCGTAAGCATAAGATCACCAAAACTACCGTTATAGAATGTACCCGCAGTAGTAGTAAAAGAAAAAATTGAATCGGCAATAAACATTACTCCTAAACCCAATAAAATTGCATAAATATCATTCTTATATTTACCTCCTAGATATTTGAACGACAGCCCGGAAATTACAACAGAAATAGCTAAAGCCAAAAAGTCACCCAAGGGATAAACAATATCCAATACAGTCTTTAGGGGTGTCTCTCCATCAGGAACCACAACTCCACCTCTAGCAACTTCAACAAGCACATAATATGATATTATCACCAAGAATAGAACAGCAATTACAGTTAAAACTTTTGCGTTTTTATGTCTCCATCCGAATTTTGCACCCGTTGCTTTCGATAGGTAAACAGCCCCAAGCCCGTAGAAAAATATACTAGGTGCAAAACCTAAATCAGCCAAAGATGGATAAGGTGCCGGCTCACTTAGAAAAAAATTATAATATGACCAGATGGTCTCGCCTAGTCCCCAAAGTAAAAGACCAAGTCCAAGAAAAAATACAGCTTTTCCCACTGCACTTTTAAATCCTCCCCACATTTTCGATTTTAGTAGTGCAAAAAATCCACCAACAAGAGGAATTAATCCGAATAAAAATGAGTAGAGAAAGTTATAGAAGCCTGTTTTTGTCCCGCTAGAAAAAAGTAAAACCCAAAATATAAACAAAAAAACCAAAAAAGCCAAACACACTTTTTGGTAAACGTTTATATTCACATTACTAGTTTATGCATATTTTATTATAAATGTCAAATATAATAAACGTTGGGCTTTGGGAAACCATTAAAGCGGCTTGTCATCCCGATGCTA
The DNA here is from genome assembly GCA_963826535.1 of uncultured bacterium. Classification (GTDB taxonomy): domain Bacteria; phylum Patescibacteriota; class Microgenomatia; order Levybacterales; family UBA12049; genus JAHIGH01. The sequence goes on from CAWGXL010000001.1 coordinate 93,348, forward strand.
TATGCTCCAGTGTCATGAATAACAAGCTTATCGCCTACATCAATATCGCTTGGCAAAAGCACTTCCCGAGTTATAACATCAGGACTATCTCCCGTTGGGCCTGCTATCGCGAAAGAGGATTCCCCCGAATTTTTGACAGGTCTCATACTAGTTATTAAATATCGGGTAGATCCCTGATATGCCATAGCTTCAAACAAACCGTTATAACAACCTCCATCTAAAAATAACCAAGTGGAACCACGTCTTTCAACGCGAGCTATAACGCTGGCGACCATTATTCCTGTATCTGCAATAATTCCCCGGCCAGGCTCCAAAATTAATTTAGGCTCGTAAGGTAGTTTCTTGTATTGCTTTAACGTTAATTTTGCTATTTCTTTGAGAGTAGGCGCGTTCGCACTTGAGAGATATCTGCATGGATATCCGCCCCCCAGATTTAATACGTCCAATTTTATCCCCATATCTATTAAATCTTGAATTATTGAACGCAAACTAACCAATGTATTTGCCCAGGCTTCAGAATCAGAAGCCTGTGACCCCACATGAAAAGAAATGCCATATGGATATAAACCAAGCTCTTTTGCTCTTTGTAGTAAAGGAATAATACTTGCCGTCTCTGCACCAAATTTTGAAGAAAACTTAAATACTGAACCCGAATCATTAGTTACGCTTCTGATATAAACTTTTGAGCCTGGTGCGCAAGCTGCAATTTTTTCAAGTTCCGGTAATGAGTCACATGCATACCGTTTTACTCCATATTTAAAACACTCCTTAATATGAATTGTTGATTTGACAGAAGTTCCATAAATAATTTTTTCAGCAGGCACTTTGATTTTTTTTAGCATATCAAGTTCGGAACTTGATGCCACTTCAAACCCTGAGCCAGCGTCTGATAGTATTTTCAATATCACCGGTTCAGAATTAGCTTTCATTGCGTAATAAATGGAAGAATTAGGAAAAAGTTTTTTAAACTGATTAAAGTTATTTATAATTTTTTTCTCGCTAAAAAGAAAAAATGGAGTTTTATATGTTAGAGTCTCCAAAAACATCGGGTCAAAAGCCTTATTTGGATTTTTCCCTACTATACCCTTAATTTTATTCACAATTTTATTAACCATAATATTTGTATTGCTACTAATTTAAAGACAAAATGATAATTCCGGCAACAATTACAAGCCCTCCAAGGGTTTGAATCATCGCAACCTTCTCTTTCAGAAATACGCGTGCGAATATAATGGTTGGCAACAAAAAGCTCCGCTGATCAAGGCTACTACACTGGTAAATGATGTCTTACTATACCCTAAACTTATTGAGGCATATGCTAAAATTTCACAAAAACCAATGAGAAATAAAAATTTCCAAATATTAGGCTTTGTAACTTTCAATTTTACCCTTTGATATTTTGCTATTGCAAGTAAGACCAATGTCATAAATGCGTACATTAACAATGCATAAACTAACCAATCTTTTCCTCCGACAAATTTATCCCATGACAAAGTCCATATAGCAGCAAGAACCGTTGCTAACCCTACCTCTTTAATTCCGGGTACATTTCCCAATTTGAGTCTTTTTAAGCGAAATGCTTGTGTATCCATGCTGATAAACAAAATGCCTATAAAAATAACACCAAGAGACAAGGGGAGACTACCACTCAATTTTTCCCCTAAGAAGCCAACTGAAATAAGAGCTACAATCCCAGAAAAAGAAGCAAATACTGGATTAAGAAGACCAACCTGTCCCTTGCCAAAACCCTTATAAACCAGTAAGTAGACAATTCCCTGTAATGCTCCAAAAAAGATGAGTAGTCCCCACTCTACTGAATTTTGCGGTAAAGAAAACTTTTGTTCACCTACAATTACTTGGTATAAAAGTATGAGAAAAAAGACAATAGTACCGAATACATGTGCCCAAACCAAGCTGACAATATCACCTATTTCATCAATTGTTTTCTTGGCAAATAGGTCGGCAAAACCCCAACCCAGCATTGCGCCAAGTCCAGTCAAAATAGCAATCAATAGTTCACTTTGCATACATTCTTAGCCTTACTACTAATAGTGTTAAAAATAACCTAATTATATTAGACTAGCAGGAAGTATATCAAAAAAAAAGACCTATAGCAAGTAGCAAGATCTATACATGTATATAAACTAATCAAAAAATAGCCTCGAATTTGATTCCTATTACAATTATCGTCCCCAAAATATACCCATAGTAAATATATCAGATCCCCTTCAAATAAGTTCCTAGTTGATTCATTTATGCATTAATAGATTATTGTATTCTTGCAATATATTAATCCAACCACTTCTTTTCAAGTTCAGCTAATACTCCTTTTTTGCGGAGCGATGCCAGAGCTTCATTGACCTGTGTAACAGATGGATCACCTTTAATAAAAACAATACCATAATATTCATTATTAAAAGGCTCACTGACAATTTTTAAACTTGAATTTTTAGATATAATTCCCTTAGCATTTGGAAGATCGGTAAAAAGTGCATCAACAGAACCAGCCACAAGGGCATTTGTTGCCTGTACAAAATCCGAATAGCGCATTACTAATCTATCTGTTGTATATTTAAGTGCTTCTATTTCATTTGTAGTCCCTGTCTGAGTAGCAATTTTTTTACCTCTTAAATCTGCAGTTCCGTGAATTGTAGTATTTCCTTTTTTTGTGATAATTACTTGTCCGGCATTCAAATATTCATCAGAAAAATCATACTTTTGTTGTCTCTCCTCAATAATACTAACTGCTGAAATAATCATATTAATCTGTCTCTGATCAAGTGAATTAAAGAGATTGTCAAAGATAATATTGCGAAACTCTATACCCGCATCCAATTCTTTTGCTAAATATGTCCCTAAGTCAACGTCAAATCCTACCAAATTCCCGTTTTCAATAAACTCCATTGGCTCTAGAGTAGCATCAATTCCTATAACCAGAGTCTTAGGTTCTGTAACTGCGGAAGGAACAGTATTAGGAGAATTTATATAGTTTTTTTGCGATTGAATTTGTATATATGAATAAATTAATACGAAACCAAGCAAGAAAAGTAAAATAAGAAATATACTACCCAGAACACTGAAGCGACTTGTCGATGATTTAATAGAGCTCTCAATTTTTATATCGAGTTTTTCTCTCTCCTGCTCTGTTAAGTAACCGAGGCCTGTTGTTGCGAGGAATTCGTTACATTCTCCTTTCGTACTAATCGCCTTCTTGTCTACGAAAATTACGATAATTGTCAACACAAGCTTTCTATCCATCGGAATTCTCGTCCCTTTCTGCCAGTGTGAAAAAATACTCTCTTCATAAAAATACCCCTTCTCCGAAAGAGCATCTCCAAATGCGGCAAAGGTATCAAATTCCGCCCGCAACCGGTATTTCTTAAAAAGCTCCGCAAAAGTCTTCATAGCTGAGATTAATTATACTAAATACTCTGTCAGTTTTCCTGACAGCTATGTCATGGTCAACTTTCCTCGTCTATATTATGATATTTTCGAAATATGAAAAAAATATTATACATCCTGGTAATTTTTTCACTAATAACCTTGGCGGTAACAAAATTCAATAATACTACATTAGCAGCCGGCTCCCCACTGAAAATCTCTCCATTCCACTCAAACGCAAATTCTCCCTGCGGAGTATTTTACACACCTTCGCCATACTCATTTACCTATAATAGCGAGACTGTCTGGCTCTCAAGTCTCTCCAATGGAACGGGCAATATTTACACCGATGACAAGATAGATATCGAAGTAACCCGTCCAGATGGAACTAAAGCTACATTCACCAAAAACTATGGCAATGGCTCCATAATAACTCCCACAGCTCCACAAAATATCACAACACTTTTCAAATCAGGTAACAACAACGTCAAAGTAACCATGACAGACACGACAGCCCCAGTGTGTAATTCCTCTGAGTACTGGCTGGTAGAGACGACTAGCGGTGGAGGGACAACGCCTGCAAAACCACATGTTTTACCAAGAAGTACTTGGCATGGAGACAGCAGTGGAGCAACTATATCTCAAACACCGAAACGTATTGCCATCCATCATACAGCAGGCACGAATGATCCTGGGAATATAGGAACTTTAAAGAAAGAATTAGAGCTTGCAACGAAATTAAAGCCTTCTATTACACTCAAAAAACTATTTAATCCTTTAAATGTGCTAAGTGCGGGATATGATCCCAATTATACAGCAATTCGAAATACTTACGAAGGATCAATCTTCCTAGACTGGCTGGATCATAAATATTTGCATCCAGATTACGGCATAGATGATCTTGCCTATAGCTACCTTATTGCACCGAATGGGAAAATTTATGAGGGACGCTTTAAAGGTGGTTTAGCCGAAAATGCAGACAACAGAGGGTCATCAACATGGCACGCGAATACAGGACTCATTGGTATAGCATTTGTCGGAAGATATGGGATTGACACAGCAAGAGGAGAAAGTCAGGCTGTTATTAATCTTCTTCACGGAGTTGCACAGCCTACGGATGCGTCAATTCAAAGCGCAAGAAGTCTAATTGATTGGTTGACCGCAAAATATAATATAGATAAAAATGGCCAAACTAAATTACCTCCGAGCGTTGATGGAGTTCCAAGTTGCATTAGATCCGAAGTCACAAATGAATGCTTTGTCAACAATATTGCAGGACACAAAGATTATGATTTCTCAACAAATAATATAAGCAATAGTCCAAATGATACTATTTGCCCTGGAGATAATATATATCAATTTATTCCTACATTTAAATTCCTCGCTAATAACAATGGCACTGGCACTATACCTGCTCACACAAACCCATCTGGACTATTGATCGCAGGATTCTCTCCAGTAAACTTGGGCGTAGTTGACCCTACGGGAAAAAGACTTGGCGTAGATCCGGCAACTGGACAATTTGTTACCAATATAACCAGCGGAGTCCAAGGAAAAATAATAGAAGGTGAAGATCCTACCGATTTCGACTTTGTACTTCATATTCCCTCACCAGTGAACGGAGTATATAAAGTTGATGTAGTAGGAACTGGGACAGGCGCATTTACTTTGGGTACCGAGGATCTTGCATCCTCAAATGCATCTGCTTATGCAGGAAATACTACAAGCGGACAAAAGGATAACTATCAAATTATCTATAACTCAACAACACCAACAAAACTTGAGATGTTCCATGACACTGTGCCTCCAGTAACTACAGGAAAAATGACATGCCCAAGAGACATGCAAGGAATCTGCCGCTCAACAGCAACCGTCAACTTAACAGCAACTGATACTGGCACAAATGGAGATCCCGCATCAGGTGTAGCAAAAATCGAATGTTCCCATGACAATAAAGTCACATGGCAGCAATGCGGAACAGCAAGCGGTGGCAGTCTTAGCTTCAACAAAAATGAAAAAAAATCATTCCACTACAGAGCTATCGATAGAGTTGGGAATGCCGAGGCAGCCAAATTCTCAGGAGTTATCGATGTCCAACAGTTTGTCGCCCTCGCTGATTCTTCTCTTACCAGCAATTTAGCAACCAATTTGGAAACAAAAGGCATTGCCCAAAGCAATGGGACAATGAGTTTTACGTACAATACAACAGTAAAACTTGATATCATAAACCACATCGGCGCTTTCACTCAATCAGGCAACACAACATTCACTTACAATCAAAAAAATCAGATAACAACACCAAATCCATTACCAAACTACCCATTAAGCTACTACAAAACAACATGCCCCAATTTCGCGGGCCCGCTCACAATCAACGATACATCTCCTGCATACAACAAATGCATGTATGTCACTGGCGATGTCACATTTAATGCAACGACTCCAACTGGAAAATTGACGATCATCAGCGAAGGATTCATCAGGGACAACAGCACAACAGCAAATCTGACAGCATGGGATACAAAAAATGGGGTACTCTTCTACTCCAACAAAGGGTACACAACATTAGCAAATGGAACCACATACACTGGTATCGTCTATGCTCCGACTACAAAAATTGACGGAGCATTCTCAAATACAACACTCAACGGAGGATTATATTCAAAAACAGTAAACTTTGGGGCAGATACATCTTTAAAAGCATTCCAAGGGGCAGGCTTCCCGGCAACAACATATACGCTCCCATTGTAGTATAATTTTATTACTATGACGAAAAAAAGATTGTCCAAAAGTAGAATTATATTCTTGGGCATTTTGTTTCTTGCTCTTTTATTCATATTATTGCCCTCAAATAAATTAAGCGGCCGCTTTATCACTTTGGTGGAACCAAAAAACATTGTTGTCTCTCGTCCAATTTATAGAGAACACTACCCAACAGATTTTTTGTGGTGGCTTGGTGGCGAATATACTTGTACCAAAACCAATATTTTTGTAACTAATTTCATAGGAACTAAAGAACGAATCTTTTCCGATAATAACTATCAAGGAGATAAACTAGACTTATTTATTTTATCTCCAGATAGAACGCGTGCAATTGGCAAATTTACTAATCAAACCTGCGGAGGCGCGGATCAGAAATATTCTTATTTTCAGTATATTGATTTATTCAATGATAAAACTATACCGATTATCGGCAAAGATAATAGGATATTTGACTACTTGGGGAATATTGCCTTTTCCCCGAATAGTAGGCTAATAGCATATTTTAATAAAGATGCAATGTATGTATTTGATACAAAAGACGGATCAAGCAAGAAACTTATCCAGAATTTAGATGTAAAACCCATTACGATATTTGACACAAATGAAGAATGGCAAAGCAGTGAACTTGGTCGTAGTCCTTTTATTACATCTTCACTTGACAATGGCAAATATATATATAAACCGAGACGTAATCTTGCCTGGAAAGATGATTCAACAATTTATTATTATTTTAATTTAGCTCATGATCCAGACGGCTTTTATTCAGTAAATTTCTCTAATGCTAGAATCAAAAAAATCTCTAATTACACATATGAAAAATTCCAACAACTAAAGAAACAAAATACCAAACACCAATTAGGCATAATTGAATATCCCATTGAAGACTCTAAGGCAGACGATAATTATCAGAAGAAGTATTGTAACTATGGCGCGCATTATAGCTTTTGTCAAATATAATACCTGGTCCTACCCAAAGTTGGACTATGACAGGTTGTTATAATGATCACAGCCTCTCGTATAACCCCTAATTCAACCACTTCGTTTCAAGCTCAGCTAAATATCTACCCACTCCACGGTGGCTTAAGTTGTCAGATATCCTGACGCTACAGTCATGTTAAATTTATTAGATATGTAATATGATTGTTCCCAATAAGTGAAGTTTTTATACGCTCATCAAGCAGAAAATATTTAATAGAATATTCAAAATTATGAAAACCCATAAATATACAAAATCAAGAAGAGTATTAAACAGCAATATTGAACCGAAATATATTATAACTCATCAAAAAGCAGTCAAATTCATTGATTCTGTTGATCTAAAAAATACAGGGAAGGAGAACAGAACAAAAAACTTAACAAAATTTGACTATCTCAAGAGTGAGCACAAGGATATTGTAAATCTCAAATATAACGAGCACTTAATTGCCTTTAAAGGCATAAATTCTCCAGCAATAGCAACGCTTACAAAAATGCTAAACCAGAATATCTCAACAAAAGAAATTCAAAAAATTATTGACCAACACACTTTGGAATGTATGGAATTTTTGACAAAAATTGAAAAAGATGGGATTACATATGCTCATACTACAATTATACTTTTGCTAATAGATGAATTAATTAAAAATCTAAAAATTCGTCGTATGATTATTACACAAATTATTTATAAACAGGCATATATCTTATTGCCACATTCCTCAAATTTAAGGGGTGAATTGTTAAACTTCGCCGCACGCGATTTAGAATATATAAGAGAAAAAAAATTACTACCACATTTATTACATCACCTTATACGATTAACGCAAGATATCATGAAATTGAAAATATGATTCAACACTCTTATTAACATATGATATATCGATCGTCAACAACATTCACAGATCAGAGAAACCAACAAACGCGACATATGAAACATGCTAAGGAAACAAAGAATGCCCTGTCTAATATTAGAATTTGTAAAAATCATCCCAGTAGCCCATGGGGACAAGATCAATTGGACAACTGGCTTCCTCAATGTTATTACGGGCATACTACTGGTACAACCTGTGAATTACTAAAAGTAGAAAAAGGTGTAGCACCGGATATTTATTGCGAATGTGGTGAGTATGGAATAAAAAAAAGTAATACTTATTGTACCCCGTTAAATATCCGCGCAAGTTAAATTAAGCTATAAACTCCTCTTGACTTTATCTAATTTAAATAGCTAATATTATCCTATGAATAAAAGAATATTAATTATAGATGACGATCGATATATACGAGAGTTATATGAAGAAGTCTTAAAAAACGCAGGTTTTGTGGTTCTAACTGCAGTAGATGGAGAAGAGGGGATTAACAAATTGAAAGAAGGAGGCTACGATCTTGTCCTCCTTGATATGATGATGCCCAAAGTTGACGGAACGGGAGTAATGAATGAACTCACTCAGCACCCACCAAAATTAAAAAATGGCCCAATAATTCTTCTCTCAAACCTCGGTAATGAATTACGCATAGAAAATGCCCTTAAATTGGGAGCATCAACATATATAGTCAAATCAGACATCACCCCTGACAAATTATTAGAAGTGGTAGAAAAATATCTTGTAAAATAAATTACCAACTCCACATTTTCAGTATTCTTACAACATTCTATCTAAATTCACAAAAGGAAATAGTAGTGTTTAAATATGACTATTCTGGAAATCTCACAAGCTAATATATTAATATGGGTACTTTTTGGTTTGGTTGTAGGATCACTCGTCCATCTACTCGATCCCGGGGAGATCAAAGGTGGCATATTCATGACAATTGGATTGGGCATACTTGGAGCTGTTGCCGGCGGCCTTCTATCTTCAGTCTTATTCAATACAGCAATATCAGGCATTAATTTCCAAAATTTTGCCATAGCAGTAATCGGCGGCATAATCCTCGCAGTAATCTCCAGACTAATTTTCCGAAACCGAAATCATATCAAAACAATAAACATGAAATTAAGATAACCCGCGTGGGTGGGCCAGCTGAGCTAGACATCACCAAGCTTAGCTTGGTGGATCCTGCAAGATTCGAACTTGCGACATTTGCAGTGTAAATGCAACGCTCTACCAGCTGAGCTAAGGATCCAAATAGCTATTGCACTTCAATCAACTTGAATAATAACAAATAAACACTTTATTGACAACAAGTTAGTCTCGCCAACACAACCGAGTTAAGCCTAGCTGCTACGACTGGTACCGGATCACTCAAAACGAGAAATAAACCAAAAAACATGTTCTTACACTACGAAAAATTCAAAAACGATGGGAAAACCAAACTACCTGCTAAGCTGCAAATCTCTTTGCAATAAACTGAATAGCCTCAACTAAGACTATCCTATTATTATATTTTTGTATTATTAGTTTTAACTTCACTTTGTCACTTTTATAATTTTTGACTATTGAGATTAAAGTGGGCAGTGCCCGTACGATATTGTCAACAATTGTAATTGTAGCTTTTTGAGCTGTACGCGATAAAGGATTTAAATCAACAGTTATTACCTTTTTCCCGTTTTTGATCAAAGCCTCAGTTCTATCCCCATCTTCAAGCGGTACAAATACAACATCAGCTTTCATTATGCCTGTGGGATTAACATATCTTCTATCGGAGTCTAGAAAAGGGATAATGCATCTCTCATCAGGAAGCAGAATTTCTTTTGCACCGTTTTTAATTAAATGATTTTTGATTTTTATCAATCTTTCCTGCGACTTATGAAAGAGATTTACCTCAAGTGGAGCGTTTAATATCTTAGACATTGCTATTAACTCTTTAGATACAAGCGCTGCTGTGTTTCCGTTAACTGAAATTACCGGATGTTTTGCGAGCATAAGCAATGCTGCAGCCGCCTCCAGAGAACTCACAGCAAATCTATTTGTTTTTTCGCCAATAAGATAATCAAATGCCTCACCTCTACCTTGAGCTATCAAACCATTTAGAGAGGTAATGCCTTCCCGAACTCCTAATTCAATGCGTGTTCGGATTTTGAGCGAAATATATCGTGGATGAGATTTCGGTACATTCATAAGATATGTGCTCCTTTATCTGAAACAGACAACCTTCTAGCCCCTTTAAATGGTTTATTACTAAACACAGCATTTCCCAACATAATCATTGAAGCATAACCATTATTCTTTTCAATATTCTTTATGGTTTCTATAACTTTTTTATCTGTCAATAATCCACTGTTTCTAGCAAATCCTTTCGATAGTCTAATTAAATCTTCAAATAACAACTTTTTCTCTGCCCTAATTAATATTCGTAATTTGTTCATAGCGCTTGTAGCTGATTTATTTATTTCGTCAACTACTTCCTTATTATTAATGATTGATTTAGTAGAGATCTTACTAAAATATACACAATAAACCGGAGTTTTATCAAACGAAAGCTTCTCAACTATAAAATGCGAACTTGGCTTAAATTTTACAATCATTCCTCCAAAATATTGACTCGCAACATCTCCAAGACCGGTTTTACTTATCACATCTGCAGTATGAGCAATAACTGCCAATTCTTTATTAGATTTTTTCAAATCCAATAGTTTATTTAATGCATATGCGCTCGCCAATGCACTAGCCCCACTTATACCGAACCCACAACCCAATGGCAGAGAAGTATTTATATTTAATTTTATCTTCTGCTTTGTTAATAGTTGTATAACTTTTCTAACTGTTGGCAAGTTGATGGCTTTATCGTTAAAGAAAATTTTATTAGAATCTGATTTAACAACCTCAACTATTACACCTTCCCGTATAGTAAATCCTAATCCATAAGAACCCATCCAACGCGGATCTTTATGCCCATAAATCTTAAAAATACAACTTATATTTCCCGGAGCAAACGCTCGTGCTTTGTGCATCATTTTTAAAGAGGAATTTTTGACAGCAAAGTGATTCTAATTTATCTGATCCATTTATTATATTTCATATTTATTTTTTCGCCTTAACCCCCACGATCATCCTCCCCGCATTAACTCCACCCTTTGCCTTATGCTTTGTTTCCGCCGGAAACTCAACCCGGTCACCCTGACGAAAAGTCTTTGAACCCTCAAGGTTTGATATAGTTAATTCACCATTCAAAATCACATGCACCGTATGCTCATCGTGCGTATGCTCTCCCGAATCAAACCCCGCTTCAATCGGACAAACCCGAATATTCTCAAATCCCTCCTGTTCCAATTTTTTAATCCACTCCTGTTCATTCATAGTTTTATTCATCTAGTGCGGACGAGAGGACTTGAACCTCCAAGCCTTGCGGCACAGCCACCTCAAGGCTGCGCGTCTGCCAATTTCGCCACGTCCGCATTTTACATCGATTACACTTGCTAATTTTAACAGTTTAACATACGCGTATCAAGCTGATATTAAGGCTATAATCATAAGCTTAAACTAGCAGTATTGTGAACAATACTATTGATTGCTATAATCTCACCAAATGCAAACACTGGAACAAAGACCACATGCCATTGCTGACATTCTAACAACTGATAGTCTCCCACTGAGAGAAAGTCGATTAGTTAAAAAAAGAGAAAATATTGTATACAATAACCAGGATGAAAAAAATAGAAAAAAATTTCAACCACAGATAGATGCTTTAAATCAGTTGGGATACTCCAAAAATGATGCGATAGATTTAATACTCTTCAGCCTCCGATTGTTCGATAATACAACCACTAAACGAGAAAAGGGAAGCAGGATTTATCACGAAGGAGATCCAGCCGAGTCAGTAGTTTTACTAAAGAGTGGACATGCGCTTGTCTACAATAGTGAAAGATACGGAAAACGAAATATAATTGAAATAGCCGACAGCCCTATGTTCTTAGGAGATGAAATTCTTCATGAAATTCAGCGAAGGGAATACACAATAGAAGCACTTACAAACTGTAGTTTTCAAACTGTACAAAAAGAAAAATTTGCGGAACAACTCAAACAAGAACCAAAACTAGCAACCCTTCTATTTGTTACACAAAGCATAAAAAAACACCGCCTAGAAAATCGAATGCTCGACTTAATGTCCAAAAAAGCTCTCTTACGCGTAGCATCTGCTTTTTCAGAATTTATAAAAATTCCAGGAATTTCGCCGCAGCAAATAACATATCAATTAATCGCGGATTATTCAGGTTGTTCCAGAGAAACGGTAACTCGTGAAATGGCAAGACTTAAAGATGCTCAAATTTTACAATGGGTAAGTGGGATAGGACCTCAAATCAATGATGAAAGCGCATTAAAAGCGCTTACCGATTGAAGGGTTACTTCTGTGCCCAAGAGAGGACTTGAACCTCCACGCCTTTTCAGGCACAGCGTCCTGAACGCTGCGTGTCTGCCAGTTTCACCACCTGGGCAATTAATTAACCAATTCTATCAAAAGGCACGAAACTTGACAACTAAAAAGCGATTTGCCATTATACAATTATAGATGAAAAGGGTAATACTTGGCGTCGCATTTGTCGCAATTACTCCAATTGCGTTCCTTTTTGCACTCATTTTAACCCTGGCCTCATATCACAAAAACTATATTTCCCAGGCATTCATCCTAAGCCGCACGAATACAGTCGCGTATGCTGCCCTTCCAACTTCTCAAAATACTTTTTCCGCAAATATCAGTGAACTAGACGGACGTGCTGAAAAAATTAGACAATTTTTACAAAGATATAACTCGCCACTTGAACCTTACGCACAAGACATTGTAGACGCGGCAGATACATATGGACTCGACCATCGCCTTATTCCGGCAATAGCAATGCAGGAATCCAATCTCTGCCTCAAAATTCCTACTGACTCATATAACTGTTGGGGATTCGGAATATATGGTGGCAAAGTCCACAGATTTAGTGATTACAAAGAAGGAATTTATGCGGTTTCAAAAACTCTGGCAACAAAATATCATAATAAAGGGCTTATAACTCCCGAGCAAATAATGACTAAGTGGACTCCGTCAAGCAATGGAAGCTGGGCTTTTAGCGTTAATCATTTCATGAACCAACTTAATTAAAATACACCTTGACAAACCTATAGTTAAGTGATAATATACCAGGCAGATCCTCAGGTGCTTGACCAAAACAAACACGTGGGGATTTATTTTGTTTATACCCCTTTTTAATTGTAAATAAATAGGCTATAATAAATCAGCTTTAATAACTAATTTCTGCCTTATAATTTTAAATTTGAACTATAAAAAGCAAAATTTTTAAACGTCTGTTCGGCTAATGACTAATAGCAAAAAGCTGAGAGTTAACTTGGGCCTGTGGCGGAACTGGCAGACGCGTACGGTTTAGGACCGTATCCCGAAAGGGGTGGAGGTTCAAGTCCTCTCTGGCCCACCAAATCCTTATTTCGTAAGTCTTAATCTAATTATGAATAAATCAATAGTAGATAAACAACCGGATGGAACTATTAAATTAACAATAACTCTCTCCCAGGAAGATATTAAAAAAACACGTCAGGAAGTAATCGCTGAAATTTCCAAAAATACCAAAGTAGCCGGTTTCCGTCAAGGTAAAGCACCTACCTCGTTAGTTGAAGAAAAAATTGACTTAGAAAAAGTAAACGAAGAAATTCTCAAAAAATTGCTTCCGCTTGCATATTCACAAGCTGTACAAACCAACAATATTAAACCAATAATGAACCCCAAAATACATCTGGAAAAATTAGAACTCGAAAAAGAGTGGGTATTCACAGCATTAACCTGTGAACTGCCGGTTATAGATTTAGGCGCATACAAACAAAATGTACAAAAAATAACGGCAAAAAGCAAAATAATAATTCCTGGAAAAGAAGAAAAAAAACCAAGCAGTGAAGAAGTTATGAAAGCTATAGTAGAGAGCACCAAAGCAAAAATTCCCACAGTTCTCATAGAACAGGAAACTGATAGACTGCTTTCACAGCTCTTAAATGATATTAAAAAACTAGGGCTTAATCTGGATCAGTATTTAGCTTCAACAAATAGAACACCCGAAATATTAAGACAGGAAAATTCAAAACGTGCTGAAGAAGATATAAGACTAGAATTTGCTCTGCAGAAAATAGCGGAAACAGAAAAAATTACAATTGAACCAAAAGAGATAGAAGAAGCAATCCAAAAATCCACGAACGAAACAGAAAGAGCCAGGCTTGAAAGTAACCGGTATATGCTTGCTGCTATTCTCAGACAGCAAAAGACCATTGATTTTTTGCTGAATTTATGATACAGTGCGGCTAGACATGAAAGCCTATAAGCAAAAAACACGGCCTGAAATATCGTCTTACGAACAAGACGATATTAATCTACCCAAAAATATTGCACAGGAATTGGGGAATCAAGGAAAATTAGCCACAGATGACTTTTTTAAGCAACTCCTGGGTAATGCTGCCAATGATAGTCAATATAATGAAAACGCACAGTCTCATAATGCAAAAGAATCACCAAAGAATGAAAAAGATCCTTCTTCCCTCGGAGGCATAGTTTTTGAATTAAGAAGCCAAATACTCGGCAATCTATTACCCACTTCTAGTGAGAAAATGTCCAAAAGGGATCGCGAGCCTGGTATAAACTACCACAGTGAATACTACCAATCCATAACCAGATCCGGTGAAAGACACTCCCAGCGTGAAGTAAACGAGCACAGCAAACAAATCCAATCGATCATGCAAGAACTTAAAAAATTAGCTTCTTCAACAAAAGCATTGCAAGTAGAATTTGGATCTCTTGTAGTGGAGCCCCCACCGGCAGATCCCGGCAAATATTATATAAATTTCTTTGAATGGATGCTCATTATGATACGCCAATCAAGACAAAAAGTTGAAGACTCAAAGGCTTGGATGGATACTGTACAAGGTAAAAGCAAAAAAATGGGCTACTGGGGAAAAGCCAAAAAAATGGGCACCACATTCACTCAAGCCAACGAAAGAAATGTCGCAACTTCTACCGGATAAGTTTATCTGTGCTAATTCACTCCCCGCACATTGTTTTCAAGCCTTCCATTTGTTAAAATTAGTTTTGCTTTAATAGATAGGTATAAATTCTCATTCTAGATACTTAGTTCGCGCCCTTAACGCAATTGGACTCGTAGCTCAGTGGTAGAGCGCTTCGTTGACATCGAAGAGGTCAGAGGTTCGATACCTCTCGGGTCCACTATAGATTTCTAAAGCACGATTAACATCCCTCTTTATTTTTTGCTATACTAACTTCAACCTATGTCTGAACATATACAGCCCTTTGAAAAATCCAGCCATAAACTATCTTTTAAAGCAATAATTTTCAATAACTTTATCGGCGGCATCGCCTGGGGACTTGGCGCGACCCTCGGAATTTCACTCTTCTTCTATATCCTGAGTCTAATAACGCAAAACATAAATTTAGTCCCGCTTGTCGGAACTTTCGTCTCAGACATTCTAAACTTCATCCTCGCCACCAACCCAAACCTCAGAAAATAAAAAGCTGCAAGCGTCTTTAATTCTAAACCTAGTTCTGCTATAGTAAGCTTTATGACAAATCAAAATCACCTTCAAAATCTCCGCCATTCCTGCGCACATCTTTTAGCAGCAGCAGTATTGGAACTCTATCCAAATACATTGATCACCATTGGCCCTGCTATTGAAAACGGTTTCTACTATGACTTTGATTTTTCTGAAGCTATTTCGGATATTGACCTACCAAAAATAGAAAAAAAAATGACTGAAATTATCAAATCTTGGGACAAATTTTCTTATCGCGAAGTAACTGAAAAAGAAGCAAAATCTTTTTATAAAAATAACCCGTTTAAATTAGAATTAATTGAAGAAATTGTAAAAAAAAGCCTGCCTGCCGGCAGGCAGGGCGAAAAAATTACATTTTATAAAGCCGGTAATTTCGAAGATCTGTGCCGTGGAGGACATAGCGAAAACCCCCAAAAAGACATAGGCGCTTTTAAACTTCTATCTATTGCCGGCGCGTACTGGCGGGGCGACGAAAAAAACAAAATGCTCACCCGCATCTACGGCACTGCCTTCCCAACCCAAAAAGAACTGGCCGATCACCTCACTTTGCTCGAAGAAACCAAAAAACGCGATCATAGAAAAATAGGTAAAAATCAAGAACTCTTTTTTATTGATGACATGGTAGGAAAAGGATTAGTAATGTGGCTTCCCAAAGGAAATATTGTTAAAGAACAAATTGAAAATCTTGCTAAGGAATTAGAAGCCAAACAAGGTTACCAACGCGTAACAACACCACATATTGCCAAAGAGGAACTATTCCAGACATCAGGACATTTACCATATTATCAAGACAGTATGTATCCGCCAATGAAAATGGATGATGGGACGTATTATTTAAAAGCAATGAACTGCCCTCATCACCATAGAATTTACCAACATTCAAATAGAAGTTATAAAGAATTACCGCTAAAAATAGCCGAGTACGGAACAGTTTACCGCAATGAACTTTCAGGAACACTAGCCGGTTTGCTACGCGTAAGAGCATTAGATATGAATGACGCTCATATTTATGCGCGGAAAGACCAAATCAAAGATGAATTTAAGGCTGTTTTAAAACTGACTATCGATTATTTTGAAATTTTCGGCTTAAAAGACTATTGGTTTCGACTATCAAAATGGGACCCTAAGTACACCGATAAATATATTAATGAACCTAAAAACTGGGATTATACAGAGAAAGTAATTCGTGAAGTATTAGAAGAAATGAAGGTAAAATTTATTGAAGCAGATAATGAAGCTGCGTTCTACGGACCTAAAGTCGATATACAATTTAAATCAATTATCGGACGCGAAGAATCAATGTCTACTATCCAATTGGATTTCATGGCCAAAAGTAGATTTGGTTTATCTTACATAGATGAAACTGGACAAGAGAATAATGAAGTTTTTGTTATTCATCGTGCACCTCTATCAACCCATGAAAGATTCATGGCATTTCTTATTGAACATACTGCCGGAGCTTTCCCTCTCTGGTTAGCTCCGGTTCAAGTTATCCTACTACCAATCGCCGATAGACACAATGATTTCGCCGAAAAACTAAACAATGAACTTTTAGAAAATAATATCCGCTCCCAGGTTGATACACGTCCGGAGCGACTCCAAGCCAAAATCCGAGACGCTACTTTACAAAAAGTACCCTTTATGGGTATAATAGGGGACAAAGAGATTGCTGACGAAGTGATTTCAGTGAGAGCAAGAACAGGAGAAGACTTGGGACTTAACAAGCTTCCTAAGTTTTTGCAAAAATTAAAAGAAGACATTGATAAGAAGAGGTAGACAGGAACAACAAAGACAGAGGTATTACAGAATTAACCATCGTATCAACGCTCCGCAAATAAGAGTGCTTGATGCGAAAGGGCAGCAAATCGGACTTTTAACAAAACAGGAAGCTTTGAACCTTGCCCAATCACAAGAACTTGATTTGGTGGAAGTAGCTCCAATGGCTAATCCGCCTGTTGCCAAAATTATAAATTTTAAGAAGTTCTTATACCAGCAGGAAAAAAAGAAAAAGGAAGAAAAAAGAAAAGCAAAAGTATCCCAAACTAAAGAAATAAGACTTGGTCCGTTTATGTCAGAAAACGATCTCCAAGTCAGGATTAAAAGGGGCCGGGAGTTTATTGAAGACGGTAATAAATTACGCCTTGTAGTAAAATTTAAAGGCAGACAAATCACACACCCTGAATTTGGTCGTAAAATTATTAGTAATGTTATTGAGGCGCTTTCTGAAATATCAAAAGTTGATCGAGAACCTCGCTTTGAAGGAAGACAGATGATCGCAGTATTATCAGTTGAAAAAGGAAAAAAACATGCCGAAGACCCTGCTCGTCAACCTGAACGCAGCGAAGGATCTCCAAAAGATCCTAAATTAATTGAGAAAAACAAAAAATTAGGAATTAAAATATGAAAAAAGTTAAGAAAAAAATTAAGGGCAGTTTAACCAGAAGATTCAAAATAACTAAAACCGGAAAAGTAATGTTCCGACATCAATACGGCCGTCATCATAAACTCAAAAAATCCGGCAGCCGGATCAGAAGACAAAACGAACCTGGCGTCTTAGCAGAGCCGCTAGCAAGAAAAGTGAGAAAAATGCTAGGCTACGCCTAGAATCAGTTAAAAGTGCAAAATTAAAAATTGAAGAGGGAAAAAATAATAAGTTATTCTTCCTTATATAACTTTGAACTTTGCATTTTGAATTTTGAATTTGAGTGACTGAAAGGAACGATTATGGCCAGAGTAAAACGAGGAACAGTATCCAGAAGAAAACACAATAAGCTCTTGGATCGCACCAAAGGCTATCGTGGTACCAAAAACAGGCTTATCAGGGTAGCCAAAGAAGCCTCGCTGCATGCCGATCAATACGCCTATCATGGCCGCAAACTTCGCAAAAGAAACTTCCGTACACTATGGATCACCCGCATTGGTGAAGCTGTTAAACAACAAGACATTTCCTACAGTGTATTTATAAACAAACTCAAAAAAGCCAATATCACCATAGACCGCAAAATTCTAAGTAAACTACTACTAGAAGACCCCCAAACCTTCAAACAAATCGTCGAAACCGCCAAAAACTCCTAATACAAAAATTACAATCACAAAGACTGTACAAAAGGAAATTTAACTTTATTTACAAATTTACGATCAGCAGTAACAAGCTTAATATTTTTCTTTTTCGCAATTACCGCATATATCATATCGTAGACAGTAGTTTTATATTTATTAGCAAGTATCGATGCTTCTTGTATCTCAGATTCCTGAATTTCATAAACCTTAAAACTAGCAGCATATAAAAGCTCTAAGCCCTCAACAATACGAACCTCCTTAATTTTTGATTTTGTAACTAATGCATTTGCTACTTCAATAAAAAGCAGAGACGGTACAATAATTTCATCTGTCCCTGCAATATGGTTTCTTAGAATTTCCGCTGCATTACCACTTCCTTCTTCTTGGGTATTTATAAATTTTAAAACAATAGAGGCATCTATAACTATCATTGCTCGTACCGCATCTCAATGACTCTCTTACTTAAATTGAGACCAGGGTTTTCTTTAGCTAACTTCCTACCGAATTTTTTCATACGCTCAAGTAATCTATTCTTATCGTTTTTTATTGTTTTTTTTTCTGCTAATTGCTCACGAATAACTGCTGCGACACTCTTCCGCTCCTTCGCTGCTTTAAGCTTCAATTCCATATAAAGATCTTCAGGTATTCTCAAATTTGTAGTTATCCAATTCATAGCACAATTGTACTAATATACTGCTAATTCGTCAAGCAAATTCCGCAAAATTCTGAGCATTCTACTTCTTGAAGACCCCCAAACCTTCAATCAAGTCGTCGAAACCGCCAAAAACGCATAATAAACTATTTCTATCTGTCAATTAATTATTTAGTATAAATTTTTGCTATAATTCCAATTATGAGCATTGTCATCAAAGAGTTATCAGAAAAAGATAAGATGCCCCTAGAAAAAATATACCGAGAAACAGTACTGAAAGAGTTTTTTGAATATACCCTTAATATACGAAAATATCTCACCAGTTCACCCGAGAAAGATGCTGCCTTAAAATTACCTATTAAAATCGGTGCATTTTATAATCAAAAATTAATAGGGTACTTAATGGCTGAAAAACCGTATGGAGGGATATTGTTTATCCCTTGGCTTGCAATCCTCAAAGAGCACCAACACAAGGGTGTAGGGAAAAAACTCTTGAAATCAATCGAAAAAAAAGCATCCATATTAGGAGTGCATAGTATTCATTTACAGTCGGATAAACTGAACGTTCCATTTTACGAAAAATGTGGCTACACTGTTTTCGGATTTGATGAAAAAGGCTACTGGGGTACAGATAATTACCTTTTGAAAAAACCTATCATGGAACCGCATGAAGAAGCGTTTCTAAAATAAATAAAAGACGCATCTATTCTGACAAGTCCATAAGTATTTGCTATAATCAATCTTAAATGAAAGACAAGCTCCATAATATCAAAAACGAAGCCATCTCATTAATCCTCTCTGCGCAAGACAAAAAAGAACTCGAAGAAATCCGCATTCAATTCTTGGGCCGCAATGGATCATTAACTCTGGCAATGAAAGAAATCACAAATTTATCAAACGAAGAAAAACCCAGAATGGGCAAACTCATCAATGAAATAAAAACCATAATAGAAAATACAATTTACGAAAAATTACAACAACTGACTCAACGCTCTCAACCCATAACTCATAACTTGGATGTCACCGAGCCGGGTATCCGTCCACCACTTGGACACCTTCACTTAGTAACTCAAGCGATCGAAGAAGTAACCACGATCTTTGAACGCATCGGATTCTCACGCGTTAAATATCCTGAAGTTGAATGGGATTATTATGCCTTCACTGCACTAAACTTTCCTGAAAATCACCCAGCCCGTGACGACTGGGAAACTTTCTTCACCACAGAAAAAAACCATTCCGAAAAAGGCTCAATTATCCTCACCCCACACACTTCCTCCGGACAGGTAAGGGAAATGGAAAAAGCAGTTGCCCAAAGTAAAAAAAACGGAAACCCTATAGACATTAAAATGCTAAATATTGCCAAGTGCTATAGGAGGCAATCAGATATCTCCCACACACAAATGTTTCACCAATTTGAAGGCCTTGTTGTCGGCAGCAATATCGCAATTACTCATTTGAAAGGTGTACTGGACTATTTTGTCAAATCATATTTCGGCGAAAAGCGAATCTCAAGAATCCGACCATACCACTTCCAATTTACAGAACCATCGTTTGAAGTTGATGTAAGTTGCGGCATTTGCAATGGTTCAGGGTTCATTAATAATCACGTCCCTTGCCGTCTATGTAAAGAAGGATGGCTCGAACTTGGAGGAGCCGGAATGGTTCATCCTAATGTTTTAAAATATGGAGGAATTAATCCAGAAAAATATACCGGCTTTGCCTTCGGCTGGGGAATAGAGCGGGTATTAATGATGAAAGAAGACCTGATTATTGACGACTTAAGATTACTTTATTCCAATAAATTAGATTTCCTGGAGCAATTTTAAAATGTCATCCCGACCGAAGCGATAGCGAAGCGGAGGGATCTCATACCACTTATTTACTAAAAAAGACTGTGGCGTGAGATTCCTCGACTCCTTTCAGTCGCTCGGAATGACAAATGAATATGGACATAAAAATTCTTGACTCTGCCTTACGTGAACATTTAGAGACAAAAGCGAAGCCATTTGACATAGCAAGAGCTCTATCTCTAACAAGCGCTTCCGTAGAAAAAATTGAAAAATTTAAAAAAGACTATTTGTATCACATTGAAGTCACCACAAATCGAATTGACATGGCCTCAATCATAGGCATTGCCAGAGAAGCAGCCGCAATATTGCCGCAATTCGGCTTTCCCGCCCATGTCATTGCGAGAAGCGAAACGACGCGGCAATCTCTTCCAAAAATAAAACCTTCAGAAAAACAAACTATAGAAATCCAAAGTAACGACAAACTCGTCAACCGTATTTGCGCTGTAATCATGGAGGTAACCCAAAAAGAATCTCCTGATTACATAAAAGACTTGCTTGAAGCAGCAGGAATACGTTGCCTCAACAATCTTATCGATGTAACCAATTATGTCATACTTGAAATTGGCCACCCCACTCACGTATTTGATTATGACCGGCTACTTTCAAAAAAACTTATAATCCGTGAATCAAAAAAAGGGGAAAAAATTATTACTCTTGATAATAAAGAGCAAACACTTTTAGGCGGAGATATCGTTGCCGACAACGGAAAAGGAGAAATCATCGATCTCTTAGGCATTATGGGGACCTTAAATTCAGTAGTAACAGATGAAACAAAACGCATATTATTCTTCATCAACAACAATGATCCCGTACGAATAAGAAAAACGTCAATGTCTCTTGGAATTAGGACTGATGCCGCATCTCTCAATGAAAAAAATGTTGATCCTGAACTCGCCATTCAGGCACTGTATCGGGGAATTGAATTATATCAAAAAACAGCTGATGCAAAAATCGTCAGCGAAATTATCAATATCTATCCAAAAAAATGGCGCCCAAAAACAATCACAGTGTCCGTTGAAAAAATAAACCAAGTAATAGGTGTAAACATCTCTTTAAAAGTGGCAGCATTGATGCTCGAGCGATTGGACTTCAAAGTGAAACTGAATACAAATACCATAGCAGTAACAATTCCATCTTACCGTGACTCAGATATGAATATTGCCGAAGACGTTATCGAAGAAATTGCCCGAATGTATGGATACCACAATATTAAAGGCAAACTACCCCCTCTCAATTCAATCACGTCTCACCGGTATATAAATAAATTTTTCTGGGAAAATCGTGCCAAAGAAGCATTAAAGTATTGGGGATTTACTGAAGTCTACACTTATTCAATGGTTTCAAAAAATATAATTACTGGACCAATTGAAAACGCACTAACTTTAAAAAATCCTTTTGATGAAGAACATATCTACATGAGAAATACGCTGATAAATAGTCACTTAGAAATTGTCAATGAAAACAAAAGCAGAGAAAAAATAAAAATTTTTGAAATGGCAAATGTCTATCATAAAAAGAATAAAGACTTGCCTGATGAAATACAAACTCTGGCAGGAGTTGTTAAAGATAAAAATGTTAACTTTTACACAGTTAAAGGCTATGTTGAACAACTAACTATAAATTTAGGAATCGATAATCTACGATTTGAAACTTATAAAGGAACGGGTGCAGATATGTATCTCGGCAAAAAATATCTTGGAAGAATATCTGTATTAACTGAAAATTTAATAGTGTTTGAGCTAAACTTCGCAATACTGGTGGAAAATGCCACCCTCAAAAAAACTTACTCACCTCTTAGTAAATTTCCGCAAGTCAATGAAGACCTGGCAATCATTGCCCCAACAAACATCTCAACAGGCGCGATTATTGACACAATAAAAAATCAAAACCCCCTAATTAAAGAAGTATCCCTGCTCGACAAATATCAAGACACACGCACATATCACGTCATATATCAAAGTTACAAAAAAAATCTGACAAGCGAAGAAGTAGGGGACATCCGTCAAAAAATCCTCAAAACCCTAAAAGAAAAATTCAACGCGAGATTAAAGGAATAACTACTCAAAGTTAAAGATTTATCTCTCCTAAATTAAGAACCGACGTTGGAGTCGGACCCTCCGTTACTTCAGGTACCGGAGTATTTGTAGCAGCTGGGACCTGTGCAGCTCCCGGAGTGGGAGTAGGCGTAGGCGCACTTCCGCTAGTATTTTTATTTTCATTCCTTACCTCATCCGGTGGATGATACATCTTATCATCCCTATGCTCAGTATTGAGCCACTCATCAATCGCTTTCTGCCAACGATTCTCGCCATCGGTTGAAGCTGGATCTGTCTCTTTGAATACCAAATAATTCTGCCCGTCCTTACTTCGATAAATTGAAGATTCTGATGTCGGTTCAGTGCCTTTTATAAAATACTCTGACCGGGTCCCTTGCCCCCCATGAGGCAAACCGCCCGCAAAAGCATCTACTTGCAATGCCACAACTTTGTCCGGCTTATTTGGCTGCTCATCTGATTTATTCTTCAAAACATGACTCATAATTTTATTCCAAATTGGCGAAGCGCCGGTAATACCCGACGCTATAGCAGGATCCATCGGAGAATTGTCACTATTCCCCACCCAAACACCCGCTACAAATGAAGGAGTATAGCCGACAGTCCAGTTATCTCTTTTCTCATCGGTTGTTCCGGTCTTAACAGACACCGTCTTGCCCGACACTCCCAGCCAGGACTGTGTCCCGAATGCTGTCGCTCGCGCATTACTATCTAACAAAATATGTGAAATTATAAATGCGATTTCTTCAGAAAGTACCCTCTTCCCTTCCTTCTTTTTATATTCAAAAAGCTCACGTCCATTACTGTCTTTTACCTTCAATATCGAAACCGGATCTTGCCGGACTCCTTTATTCGCAAACACACTATATGCGGTAATCTCATCCATAAGCGATGCACCGCGCCCGCCTAACGCCAGCGACAATCCTACTTGTGACTTATTTTCAGCTGTCGGCTCCCAATTTCTGATCCCCATGTCATACGCCTTCTTCATCCCCGCATCGATACCAACAAGCGCCATCACTTTCACTGCCGGAATATTGAATGAATTACCCAATGCAAAACGCAGTTGTGTTGGTCCATGAAATTTCCCGTCATAATTTACCGGAACATATGGCTTCCCCGGGTCATTACTTGGGAATTCAGTCCGGGTATCTATCAACATAGTTGCTGCAGTATATCCTTTCTCAAATGCAGCCGCATAAATAATAGGCTTAAGCGATGAACCTGGATTTCTATTATTTGAAGTCGCGACATTGAAATTACCGTCAATATCTTCATTGAAATAGTCTTTACTTCCGACCATCGCCAAAATCTCACCCGTCTTTGGATCCACCACCACTGCGGCAGCGTTATTAACATCATAATTCTTCAATTTATCAATCTCCTCTTTCACGATTTCCTCTGCTTTTTTCTCTAGTTCATAGTCAAGTGTCGTTGTAACCTGCAACCCGCCGCCCAAAACAGTTTGAGCGCCAAACTGTTCCTCCAATTTATCTTTTACATACATCACAAAATGAGGTGCTTTTATTGACGAATATTTCTGTGAAAACTTAAATCGCCCAACCTGCTTATATGCCTCGTCAGATTCAGCTTGACTAATATACCCATTTTCGACCATCTGTTTTAAAACTGCCTTTGTCCTTCCCAAATAATATCTATTACCGCTAAACGGCGAATAAAGACTCGGACTCTGCGGCAAACCTGCCATAAAAACAGACTCTGCCAAAGTCAGCTTATTTGCCGGTTTTCCGAAATACATTTCACTTGCAGCTTCAGCCCCAATAGCTGTACCACCATAAGGAATATTATTCAAATACATCTCCAGGATCTCGTCCTTACTGTATTTCTGATTAACCTGTATTGAAAGTATAAGTTCTTTAATTTTTCTAGGCAGACTACGTTCTGGAGAAAGAAGCACATTTTTAACAAGTTGCTGGCTGATTGTTGAACCTCCTGCCAACCCTTTACCCTCTAAATAATTCTTAACGACACGAAGATACGCGACAGGAGAAAACCCTTTATTTTCATAAAAATCTTCGTCCTCTATTGCAATAGTAGACTCCCGAAGCGACTGTGGAATGTCCGTTAGCTTTACATAAGTCCTGTTCTCGTCTTGATAAACAGAGTAAAGCAGTACACCTTTTTTATCATAGATTCTTGTTGCGTCTTTATACTTCGAAGCAATTAGTTTTCCCGGAGTAGGCAGATCACGGCTGTACCAAACAAAAAGAACCGGCACTGCAATAATGCATGCGACAATTCCCAAAAAAAATATTATGAGTGCTTTATTAAACACCTTCAACCAAGGTACCCGAACACCATCTCTCCCACGCCTGCGTCGTCTGGAAGTTCTATAGTCCATAAGAAGTCTAAGTATTATACCAAACCCGAGATTACTTATGCTATACTTGCGCTAATACCCTGTCATTCCCGCGAAGGCGGGAATCCAGTAGGCTATAAACATTATGGACAAGATCGAAGAAATACTAACCCGCGGAGTAGCCAATATCATTCCGAACAAACAAGAACTGGGAAAGCTTCTCCGCTCAGAAAAAAAAATAAACGTATACTTAGGCATAGATCCAACATCGCCCCATATCCACCTTGGCCATGCCCTTCCTCTCAGGAAATTACAAGCCTTAGCAGAGCTTGGACATAACGCCACTTTACTTATTGGTGATTTTACCGCACTAGTAGGCGATACTTCAGACAAAGAATCCGAAAGGCCCATGCTTACAAAAGAAGAGATCAATAAAAATTTTCAAACATACAAAAACCAAGCGGAAAAAATCGTTAATTTATCAAAAGTAAAAATCAGATATAACAGCGAATGGTTAAGTAAACTGAGCTTTGAGGATGGTATAAAACTTCAGAAAAAATTTTCCCTGAACGATTTTAGCAGTCGGGAATTGATTAAAAAAAGATTAATTGAAGGAAAACACGTTCGACTGGATGAAACATCATATCCACTAATGCAGGGTTATGACAGCTACATCTTAGATACTGATATTCAGTTGGGAGCAGCAGATCAAACATTTAATATGCAAGCAGGCCGTACCTTACAGAAAATATTACGAAATAAAGAATCCTTCATTATCGCCAATGACTATCTGGAAGGCACAGATGGGCGGAAAATGAGCAAATCCTGGGGTAATGCGATTTGGCTCGACGATTCAGCTGAAGATATGTACGTCAAAGTCATGGCAATCAAGGATGATTTAATTATTCAATACTTCACCCTTGCAACAAATCTCCCCCTTCAAGAAATAGATGATATAAAAAAATCACTCGAAAAAAACAAGAATCCCATGGCTCTTAAAAAACAATTAGCCTTTGAAATTACTTCCGAATTACATGACAACATCACAGCCCAAAAAGCAGCTGAAAACTTTGAAAAAACTGTACAAAAAGACGAAATGCCTACAATTATTCCAACACTAGAAATTTCCATAAATGATACTATTACTACTTCAGATGTTGTGGTGGAATTAAATCTTGCAACTAGCAAATCTGAAGCTAAAAGATTATTTGATCAAGGTGGCGTAAAAATAAATGGAGCATCAATTAGTAACTCTCAAGCTTTGTTCAAACCATTTCTAAAAAATAGTGAGGCAATTATCCAAGTTGGCAAACGAAATTTCAAAAAAGTTAAACACAAAATGTCCCTTAATTCTTGAGACGTTCATGAATCTGAACGTGCCTTGATTCGTATTTATTAATTCTATATAATAACCCTGTTATGGAATTTTTTCGCAAACATCCAATAATAGGAAGAGTCATAATCATTATCGCCGGCCTGGCTCTAATTGCCACCTCCTTCCTCCCATTCTTCATGTTGTAGTGAAAAAGCATTACCCACAATTATTGACATGCAGATTCATAAAAGGTAATATAACACTAAATTTATGAAATATTTAAATTCTGATCCAAAAATTATGGGCGGCGATCTGGTAATAAAGGGCACCAGGATTCCTATTGATGTAATTCTTTACAGGCTCAAGGACGGTTATTCCATTCAGGAAATCCATCGTATGTACCCCACGCCTACTCTGGAAACCTTAAAGGGAGCAATAGGAGAGGCAATCGACCTTCTTACAACCAAAATTCATGGTAAAGAGATTTTATAAACATAAACTTTTATTGGACGAAAACATGCCGCTACGCTCAGACCTCCCTCAGCTAAATAAACATTTTGACGTAAAGCATGTTGATCATGATCTTAAACAAGGCGGAATATCAGATCAAAAAGTATATAACCTTGCTGTTACTCAGAAACGAATCATAATCACTCGTAATACAAAACACTTTCTTCCTCTCGCCGGCACTAAGGCTGATGTTGGCATTATTGGTATACCTCCACATTGGTTCACCACTCAAGTAGATAATAAATTAATCTCATTTCTCAAAACCAAAACTCCCAAAACCTTACGAAAAAAACTAATCCCATTGAGTAAAGTACAAAAATAATCTAACTACTTATGTGTGGCATAGCAGCTATAATTGGAAAAAACAAACAAGAAGCCACAGATCTAAAAAAGATGCTTTTGCCAATTTTGCACAGAGGCGAAAAGAAGTATTTCAATGAAAGCTTAGATTTGGGCAAATGCGTGCTAGGAATGAATCGCCTCGCTATTGTTGATAGGGAAAAAGCAATACAACCAATTAAATCCAATAATGGCAAATTTTATATTGTTTATAACGGCGAAATCTATAACTATAAAGACTTGCAAAAAGAATTAATATATAAAGGATACAAGTTCTCAACAAATTCAGACACAGAAGTTTTGGTTAATGGCTACCAGGAATGGGGCGAAAAATTATTAGATAAAATCAGCGGCATGTTTGCTTTCTTCATTTATGATAAACAAACAAATAGCTTTTTTGCCGCAAGAGACCCAATTGGGGTTAAACCGCTCTACTGGGCTAAGGACGACCAAGACAATTACTATTTTGCCTCCGAAATTAAATCATTGGTAATTCTAAAACAGATCGAAAAAGTTAATCTA
The DNA here is from genome assembly GCA_963826535.1 of uncultured bacterium. Classification (GTDB taxonomy): domain Bacteria; phylum Patescibacteriota; class Microgenomatia; order Levybacterales; family UBA12049; genus JAHIGH01. The sequence continues at coordinate 121,572 of CAWGXL010000001.1, forward strand.
TTCCCACCCGCTCATTTCATGAAAAATGGAAACATAATGCGTTACTGGAATATGCCGCAAGTAGCTGAAGAATATCCAAGCGAAGCAGAAGCAGCACGGACAATAAAAGAATTATTTGAGCGGGCAGTGCAAATTAGAGTTCAAACAGATTTACCCATCGGCGTATACCTGAGTGGAGGCATAGATAGCACCTCTGTTATTGCCATGGCAAGAAAATTTCATCCTGACGTGACTGCGATCATTATGGGCAACGATAGTTCGGAAGATAAGGAAATCGCCCTGCGTTACTGTAAAGAGTTTGGAGTTAACTATTCCTTAGTTACCCCGCCAAAGGAGACAGCAATAATTGAGAAAGATATTCCCCGCACAATTGAGGTTACGGAAAGCTTTGAGCCAAACATGATACGGCCTTCAACACTTTCACGGTATTTAGCTAAAGGCGCAAAAGATGCGGGATTAAAAATAATATTATGCGGCGAGGGTTCAGATGAACTTTTTGCCGGTTATCCGGAATTTTCTACTCTGCCAGGTCCCCAAGAAGTAGATGATGCATGTCGCGCATTTCTCAATGACCTTCATCGCACCCAACTCCAGCGTGTTGACAGAACATCCATGGAAGTTACAACCGAAGTCAGAGAACCTTTCCTTGATAAAGAATTGGTTGAATATGTCATGAAATTACCGGCACATTTTAAAATAAAAAAGGACGGGAACGAAACCATTACAAAATATATTTTGCGAATTGCCACGACTTCCGAGCTGCCTGACTACATAGTTAATAGAAAAAAAGTTGTCTTAAACGAGGGCGCAGGCTACAGCGGCAACCAAAAAACAAGCTTTTTTGCCGACAAAATAGCAGAACGGGTTTCAGATAAAGAATTCAATCAGTATCTCAATGATTATAAAGACTGGAGCCTTGAAACAAAAGAAGAAGTCTATTATTTTAAATTGTTTAAATCATTCGGCTATGATAAAGCGGTTTTCAATAAAGTCCGAACCGTCGTTAATAAAACAGCTACATTACAAAACGATATTAAATTCGCTCAGAAAATTTTAGAAAGTTTCGATACATGGAAATTCAAGAGAGAACAACCAAAAACAGAAGGAAAGATGCGGGAAGCCATATTACACGCAGTCCGGTCAAAAAACCCAATACAGTTTGTCATGTACTGGGGGAAAGATGAAAGATCTGTTGCCGGAGAGAAAGAGAGGAGGGCTATTTCATACCTAAAACAAATGCTCGACACAATACACAAGAAATACCCACCCGGCGCAATTTTAACTTTTATTTTAAACGATACACACGCCGAATTGAACGGTTATACCAAATCGCAAATCGACCACTATTTCGATTCAATCGTTAAACAGGCAAAACAAGGAGATTTTGAAACTACTCGCTTAAGCACGCTGGCAGCTTTCAACGAACAAATCCTTATGAAAAAGAAAGACGATGTTAAGATACCTGACGCGCTGCTAAAACTTTTAGTCGTGACGTCTAAAAAGCATTGCAAACGATACGATCCCGATACAGGAGCGAAACTCTACTATCTACAAAATCAGATTGAGAAAAAAGAAATTGAACAAAATTACCCCAACTCTATTTTTCTAACCTACAACGGCAGTGAACTGGATAAAATTTTACCGCTCAAATTGCCAATTTTTTATATGTACTCTATTAAAGAAGGAAGAAGCATAAAGCCTTGGTTTGATGATTAAAACTCTATATATTTTTAGAATTACAACAAATATAGACACTTAAAGACAAAAATTGTATAATCACTTAAAATTATGAACAAAACAGACAATAAACTAAAGAAAGAGATAACATCCTGGCTTCAACGATTTGCAGAAATGGTCAGAAGCAAAAAATATACCGATGCTGAAGAATTCTTTGATAAAAATACATTTGGTTTTGGCACTATTGCTGCCCTATATTCAAACCTTGCCGAATACGAAACCAAACAATGGAAAGAGTGCTGGGGTACGACGAAAGACTTTGAATTCGATTATTCGACTCTGCAATTTATAACAAGTGACGACAAGAGCCTCATAGTCATAGGCATTATGTGGAAAAGCATTGGCGTCAAACCCGATGGTTCGGAATTTCCCCGAGAAGGAAGAACTACAACAGTTCTGAAACGTGACAAAAAAACCGGATCACTTATAAGTGTTCATAATCATTATTCCCGTGTGCCGAAAAATTTCCCAGATGATTTTTGAACAGAATACCTGAAGCCCCTTTTATATGTCGATCCGAGATATTAAATAACAAACTAATCCCGCTCAATCAAGAAAAATAAGTTTTAGCCAAATAAATGACAAACAAGAGTTACCTGATATAATATATACCTGAATGGAACCTACCAGCGAAATAGAACATGGACGTAATGAGAAAGATAAAAAAATAGAAAGACCTAAGCCCCTTGAAAAACCATGCATAGAAAACATTCCTCCTAACGAAAACCTTCAAACCATAGAAGAGTTAGAAGCAACAAGACGGGAACTAGCCGAAACATCTTCTAGAAAAGAAACCCAAAGTGCTGATAATCCAAATCCTAATATTATTCCCTCCGACAACGAAACTCTAATACAAATTGCAAATGGCCGGTGGATTGACTATAATTCACAGCGTGATATTTACAACAATCAAAAAAGAAAAGCTTATTTTGGAGAACCAAAACCGGAAACATGGTTAACCTCATTTGCCTCAAAAATAAAACCGCTAAGAAACATCACTCGTATGGTAGGTGACTTTGTCCTATCATTTCAAAGCCGTTCTGAAAAAGAATCTCTGAAACTTGCCGTAGTCAACGCAACAATTCTCAGTCGCAGAGAAATACTTGACAACCCCAAATTCCAAAATCTTTTACAAATTGAGGAGAATAATGAACATCTAATGAATTTACTGGATCAGGAGATTTTTCGTGAAGTAAACTGCCGTACTATTTTGATGTTGGAGGGACTATCTCCGGCACAATTTCATTTATTAGCCAAACAAATGGGAGATAACCCGCGTGCATTTCTTTCTGATGATAGAAGAGAAAATGCCGGAAGGTTTGCAGCTGACAACAAACTCCCCCCGGATGGAAAACATCCATTCGTCCCGGACGACGACCCTGACTCTGAAGCCGAAAAAGTCCTTTGGGGGCCTGTCTTTCCAGAACTAAAGTGGATACCAATAATAAAGGACTGGAGAATGTCCAGAACACACGCAGTAATTTACGCTGTTAAAGACTCCGAAGGCAACGATATTCTGTTACTTCCGGTTCATGTTGACCCGAAAACCCCCGTTGCTGCACTCAAATTTGGTAAGGATGCACTCAAATATCATCAATCTACCGACATTGGACAATTAGGAAATGCAAAATACGTCGGCACAGGATTATATGATCTTGGAATTAAATATTTCTTAAAAAAATTAAATGGTGCAAAAAATCAAGGCTTATTTGCGGATCTAAATGTCACAGGAGTGGAAAAACTTACTACAACAAATAAAATAACCCGGGATGATAAAATAACCGATTATATCAATGGAATTGTTTTACAGGAAAAGCAAGCAGATAAACCAACATAGGTATTGCAATTTAATAGCGGATCATCCAATAATATAGATACATGCTAATCTATATCCTGTTTGGTTTATTAGGAGGAATACATAGAGCTTTATGGGGAGCATACAAAGATTCGCCACATGAGCCATATAAAATATCCAAGTCTATTCGAAGTATTGTCATAGCTACGCTTTGGGGAATTATCCTCTTTATAATTTTCCCAATCATTGGCATTAAAAGCGAAACTGTATCGCCGGTATACATATTCCTGATGGTAATTGCGCTAGACACTATAACTACAGAATTTTATAAACTATTTATAAGAACGGAGCCTCAGGGAAAGTACGCTATCCCATCAATGTTCCACGCGTGGAGTACTCATATTCCAAATTATCAAAGGCTAATCATGTGCATAGTATTAACTCTTTTCCTGGGAACCCTTTTTTATATACTATCTCAAATTAATACATCTTTAATACAAGTACCGCAAATAGCAACCGGTACTCTTACGGGCATATATGGAGGCGTTGCAATAGCATATCTCGAGCTAGTTGGAATTATCCTTTTACAGAGTGCTATACGCGGCGGATCCGTGGGTCTTGTGGGTGGAGTTATGGAAGCAACAGGAGGAATGTGGAAAGATGCTCCATTTGAAGGCCTCGAACCACTAAAATTTTTCCGCAGTCCATTGGTAGGTCTTTTTTGGGGAACAGTTTTAGCTCTTAATCAAACGAATCTTGCAATACTCTTTATTTCAGTATTAGGAGCCGACCGGATGACTATTGAACTATATAAAACTTTCATAATTAAAAAAAGGATAGGTAAATTCAAAGCTAATACGCCTATTTTTCCAACATGGATTAAAAAAAGAAACATTTTTGTATTACCTTACTTCACAACATGGGTAATATTCCTTATTTTTTTAATTTTAGCCTTCAGATAAATCCGCTTACTCAACAAAATGTTTAAAGTCTGATAGCTCCCAATTTCGTCCATAACTCTAGACTAGAAATCTAAATAAATATAAGAGAAAAAACAATGATGCAAAATAAAACGGTACAAATAACATTCTTTTTTCTAACCAATCTTTATGATGAACTTTACTCGATCCGAATTTCCCCGGCCAATATCCTTTTTTAATAAAAGTTTTATACAACTCAACAATCACTCTCTCAATTCCCACGGCGCTCAGAATTATAAAAAATACATTATCAGTAAGTCGTGAAGCAAACAACCCACCCAATATACCAAGAAGTGGACTGCGTAAAAATTTAAGCGTATCAAACCCCTCAAAAAACCCGTCTTTATAAGATCCTGCAATTGCTGTACCTAAACCTATCAAAAATCCCAATATAAGACCTTTAATTAGAATAGGAAAACCTGCAAGGCCATACTCTCCAAGAATATAAATTCCTAAAATACCCAATATTGGTATAACGCCAATAAAAAGTCTTTCTAATCTGCTATTAATAATTTTTCCAAATAAATGTATCTGCGTGGGTATCTTGTATAAACTCTGGTTTTCGGTTCTGATAAATAATTTGTAAAATTCGGTGATACATCTTGATAATGCAAAAATAACAAGAAACACAATGACATATTCTTCATTTCCTGCCCATTGATATACTGAAAACAATAAACCGATTGCGCTGGCTATTAATAATTCGCGGACAACGCGCGCGGGCTTAAACCCCTCATATGGTGAATCTTTATACGCCCCGTAACTAGCTGCATGAATACCCGCCATAATTCCGATCAACAATGGATAAAAATTTTCTAACATACTAATTAACCAACTAAAAATAGTGTAGCATAATTCATACGCTTATTTGCTATAATCCAAATAATATTATGACACTACAAACTCCTCTGACGCAAGCAGACAGACTCCACAAAATGTACGCCAAACGACTCGAAAAATTAGGGATCACAACACTTGAAGACTTTTTATATCATTTGCCTAGTCGCTATGAAGACTATTCGGTAATTTCAAAAATCAGCCAGGTCCAGCAGGGGGAAACAGTCACAATTCAGGGTAAAGTGCTCGTTGCCAAAAATCAATATCTCCGCAACGCTAGAATAAGAACTATTCAAAAAGCAACTATTATTGATGAAACAGGAAATATAGAACTTACCTGGTTTAACCAACCATTCCTTATAAATTCGCTCCAAAAAAACAGCAGAATATCCGTGTCCGGTAGAGTTGAGAAATCAAAAAATAAATTATACATGCAGTCTCCGGAATTCGAAATTCTTTTAAATGACCGGACAAATCCCATACACACCGGTCGCTTAATTCCGGTTTATCCTGAAACCAAAGGTGTTACGTCTAAATGGCTCCGCCGCCAAATCCACAAAATCCTACAGGATTATAAAATTGAACTCCAGGAATATCTTCCTCCGGAAATCATCCGGAAATTCCGCTTTTTGAGCTTTGCGCAGGCAATTCAGGAAATCCATTTCCCCAAAGACTTTGAGCTTGCATCACTTGCCAGAGACCGTTTGAGTTTTGACGAATTATTCCTTCTCCAACTGGCAAGTATCAAAAGACGCGATGAATGGCAGCATATCAAAACAGGAAACCCATTAGAAATAGAAAAATATCAAAACGAACTTAATAAATTTATTGCATCTCTCCCTTTTATATTAACCAACGCCCAACAACGAGCGGTTAAAGAAATACTTAATAACCTTAAGCAAAATAAACAAATGAATAGACTACTTCAAGGAGACGTGGGAAGCGGAAAAACAGTCGTCGCCGCAATCGCGATGTACGCTGCATACCTGAATAACTACCAGTCAATATTTTTAGCACCAACAGAGATTTTAGCGCAGCAGCATTTTGCAACAATCACCAAACTCTTATCACCGTTAGGAGTAAAAGTTGACTTAGTAACCGGAAGCAAAAAAAGTATAAAGAATCAAGAAGTAACTATTAAGCCAAAAAATGCTAAAAAAATACTTAATACTAAATACTTAATACATAATACCAATGTCTTAGTTGGCACTCATGCTCTATTAAATGAAAAAATAAAACTTGATAATCTTGCCCTGGTTGTCATAGATGAACAGCAACGTTTTGGAGTTGAGCAAAGAGGCCTTATACGCAAAAAAGGAGAAAACACCCATTTATTGACCATGACCGCGACCCCGATTCCGCGAACTGTTGCGCTAACTATGTACGGCGACTTAGACTTGTCTTACCTCAACGAAATGCCAATTGGTAGGAAAAAAGTAAAAACCTGGCTTGTACCGGTAGAAAAAAGAGAAGGAGCATATAACTGGATCAGGAAACAAATCAAAGAAACCAATTCCCAAACGTTTATAATTTGCCCTTTCATCGAAGAATCCGAAAGCATGCAGACAGTCAAAGCCGCAGCCATTGAATACGAATACTTAAAAAAAGAGGTCTTTCCGGATCTCAAACTCGGCTTACTCCACGGAAAATTGAAGCCCATTGAAAAAGAACAAACCATGCATGATTTCAAAAATAAAAAGACCGACATTCTGGTCGCTACTCCTGTTGTTGAAGTAGGTATCGATATTCCGAATGCTACTATAATTCTGATTGAAGCATCAGAGCGCTTCGGACTTGCTCAACTGCACCAACTCAGAGGGAGAGTGGGCAGGGGAGAGAAACAATCATTCTGCTTACTTTTTTCCGGGTCGCAAAACGATCAAACTACCAAACGCCTCAAAGCTTTAGAATCAATCTATTCAGGTGCTGAACTTGCCGAATTAGACCTAAAGCTTCGCGGACCGGGGGATTTATACGGCACGGCACAACATGGAATACCCAAATTAAAAGTTGCTTCTTTTTCTGACACACAACTTATCCAACAAGCCAAAAATGTTGCTGATGAAATTTTCCCTAATTTATCAACCTATCCGCGTCTTGAACAAAAAATAAACACCCTGACTCGAAAAAAAGTTTCCCCTGATTAAAGTCAGTTTTGTTTCCATCTCGTCCAATAAAAAGTATAATCCCTGTCAAGCATGATAGTAAAAACTAATGTATTCTCTTTAATTAATTAGAAGGAAGGTGATCAGTATTACACTCAACAAATTGCGTTTAAGACACTTAAAAATATATATGAACTTTTACTATCAGTATCTTCCAAGAATCATAAAATATCAAAAACCAAAAACTGCTCTACTAAAAAATGGGGTAAAAGAAATAGTAATTAAAGGAGGTAGGTCAATACGAAATTAAATTTATTAATTATTTTAAAACCAATATCACGGCTTCTGCGATTTCTTTCATTGTTTTTCGCTTCGCCATTGCTTCCTTCCGCAGATAATGATAAGCCTCGCTCTCGCTAATATTCCGTACATTCATTAGTATTCCCTTTGCTTCCTCTATAATTTGTCGGGCTTGCAATTTATCTTCCAGCTGACCAACTCTCCTCTCTAAAATAATATTCGCGAATGCTGAAGCGATAATCTTAACAATTGCCTCGATGCTCTGAATTTGCTGATTAGAAAATGAGTAGGGGAGTTTACTTTGAAAATTTATAACGCCTACAACACCATTCTCATCAAAAATTGGTACAGACAAAAAACCTTCAAACTTATCTTCAGGTAATTCTTTAAAAAATTTAAACCGGGGATCCTTATATGCTTCTTTCGCGAGAACTACAGTTTTTCCATGCACAACAACCCATCCGGTAATACCCTCACCTTTTTTCATAGTAATATGACCCAACAGTTCATCATGCCGCCTTTTAGAGCCAACTAAAATTAATTCTTTTCGCTCCCGGTCATAAAAATAAATCAAACACGCATCAACGGGAATAACTTGATTAACCACCTTAATAAGCTTCTGTAAAAACTCATTAAAATCATAATGATTGAATACAACCAAATCTGATAAAAGACCAATAATAGTAAACCAGGGAACCGGCTTTTCCATACAAGAAGTCGATTATAATACATGAGGCTTTGATTGACAATGTAAAATATTAAAAGCACTAATTATTTCCAATATATCATACAAAGCGGGGAGTGTGCTTTTTCGTAGGAATGAATAATAAATTAAAATCTACTTAAATGTGTAGATATACTAATTCTTAGGCACCAATATTTCAAATAGTAAAAGGTACGATGACGAGAAAAAGCGCATTCCTCGCGACAGAATCAAGAAGCTTTCAAAGCTTGGGAATTATCTCTCCATTACTCTAACTAAACCTTTAATAGCATCTACCTCAACAAAGTCTCCATCATGCAATATTTGAGTTATATGCATAACACCAACTATACAAGGAATTTTAAACTCACGGCTAAGTATCGAAACATGCGCAGTCACACCGCCCTCTTCCGCCACTATTGCAGCTGCCTTATGGATTATTAACAGATAATCAGGAGTGGTATTACAAACAACCAATATATCACCTTCCTGAAATTTAGCAAAATCAGACTGACCTAGAACAATTTTAACTTTTCCATAAGCTTTCCCCTTTGCAGTTACCCGGCCCTTTAACTCCGTTATTCCCTTTAGCTTTAGATACGTTGACCGAAATTCTTCAGCAGAATCTCCTCTTTTAATAACAAATCCCTCAGGCCTGCCAATAAATAATAACTGCTTTCTATCTCTAATTTGATTAAAATCTACCTTCCTATCTTCAAATACATCTACTATTTCCATCGGCAGGAAATACCTTAATAGCTCACTTTCAATTCCATGCTCGACAGACCACTTATCCCACAACTGATTAAAATTACCAAGCAACCTATTGATCAAAAATTTAGCCGAATCTTTAAGATATGCTGACTCCTGTGCTAATCGGATGAGAGATTGTTCATCCTTATTATATGAATCGAATTTAATTTCTTTGTGATCTACATTTAAATCTTTTATATGTGTATTCTGATCCAACGACTTTAATCGCTTTAACTCGGCTATGTACCAGCTTTGTTCTTTAGGTTTTTCATTATAATACCCTCCATATAGCCAGCGGTAGCGGTCATAAATCTGCTCTAATATTCGGTCCTCAACTTTATTTGCAGTATGATTATTAGCTAAACCAATTAATTCTCGCTCCTCGGCAATCGCAGCAGCCGGCTTAGTTGGTTGGGCAAATAATCCGATCTCCTCATCGCTTAAAAAACTCTTGAGTTGGGGTAATAACCCATGATCAATACCTCGAAGAATAGTTGGCAGCCGGAATGCTCTTATTACACATTCTATATAATCACGGGCATCAAAATTTTTATTTGAATTAAAAAGTTCAGGAATAAAACTTTCAATAGCTAAAATTTCCCCTTCAATGAGATTAATTTTGTCCCGGTAATATTCAACATACTGCTCAAATTCATTTTTTTTATAAATCCAATAAAAAGATACTAGATTATTCTTAAGGTCAATTACTTGGCCAACAAAGTGGGGGAGTCTTTTATCAATTAGAGAAAACTGCTGAGCAAAAATATAGATGGTATATGCATAGCACCATCTCTGACCAATAAGGTCATATCTATATTGACTATAATTAAGACTCATACACTCTCCTGAACATTACGACACCCGCCGCTGCATTTATCTTGACGAAATCACTGTCATTAAGTATATCATTAGTTTCACGCGACACACCTGTCTCCACTTTACTTTTATCACCGAAAAAGATATTATATTTCTCACTATTTGCCTTCCAATAGAGTGATTAAGGAAAAACAAATATGACCTTTCTCGAAAAATACAATCTTCTAAAAAAATCTGTCCCCGTTTCAGCGATAACAATTGACACCGCTACAATTGATTGTGAATATGTCGATTATGCTAATAGAAGTAAAAATTGTTATTACTGTTTTAACGCAAATAAACTTGAAAATAGTGTGTATACGATCATGGGATGGGGCAATAAATTAGATGATTGCATTTCAGTAACAGAATCTGAAAAATGTTACCAGTGTGTTGACTGCACTAAGTGTTTCGATTCTACATATCTAATAGATTGTAATAATTCAACTGAGTGCCATTTTTCAGCGTTTCTAAATTCCTGCACTGATTGTTTCGGCTGTGTCGCCATAACACACAAAAAGTATTGTATCTTTAATAAACAATATACGAAAGAAGAATATTTTAAAAAGGTTGAGAAGTTAATAAATGAAAAGCCGGAAAAGATTCTAGCCCAAATGTTTGAATTAAAAAAACAAATACCACATCCGGCAAGCCAACAATTCAACAGCGAAAACTGTCCTTATGGTGACTATGTATATGATTCAAAGAATTGTTATTTGAGTTTTAACATATATTATGTTGAAAATTCGGGGTATATTTTTACAAGCGGTACTATTAAAAATTCATGGGATTTATATTTTTCCGGAGGATATAGGGCAAGAGGAACAATTTCCGACCGGTGTTATGAACAGGTAAATTCCGCAGAATGCTACGACTCTGCATTTCTTGATTCATGCCAAGGCTGCACAAATTGCTATTACAGCGCAAGTCTCATTAACTGCTCAGACTGCCTCGGGTGTGTTGGATTAAAAAATAAAAAGTATTGCATTTTAAATAATCAGCTAACCAAACTGTCGTATGAAAAAGCAGTAAAAGAAATTAAAAAAGAGCTTGGATGGAAAGGTTAAAGTCTAACCAATGCCCGCCTTAGTATACATTCCTGATGTAAAAGCCCCCGCCCCGTTTTCCCTCTGCTATAAAAAGGGGTGCGCGAAAATCAACATCATAGTATCTAGAAATAAACGGCGGGAAACAACCCGGAGCAAAAAATGAACAAAAAAATGGAGAGAAATGCCCTTCCTGCTTGATGATATTCTCCGGCCGCACTTGCCGGATAAACCTATCCTCAGCTCTTATTTTTATTGCCATTTGAACACTATAATTTCACCGCATTCCCATTATTAACGAGGATTCTGAATCCTTGAATAAACCTGTGTTCCGCCTTTGTAGACTCTTTCTATTGTACCTTCTAGCTCTGCTATCTTATCCGCATTATATGTAACATCAGATTCTCCCTCAGCAAGCTTTCTAAGAAGTGAAGGATTGGCAACAATAATATCCGCCTTATGTCCTGCCTTCATCAAACCTCTTTCATCCCCCTCAAATTGCGCAGTAGTAACCGTGGATGCCAACAGTGCTTGTGTTAAAGATAAACGCTGTTGCTCCTCAGGGGCATGAGTCGCAAGATATATAGCATAAAGCATGCTATCACTCATTCCTGCTTCACCGTCAGTCCCAAACATCATGGGAATTCCCGCATTCACAATCTCCTGATGCGGACAAATCCAGCGTGTCCTATCGCCCAACCGGTCTTTATAAACATAATCCAATAAGAAATTGGGCTGGGGTACCACCCAGATACCCAAATCTTTAACTCTTCTTAATGTTTTCTCAATTGGCAACGGTAATTCAAAATGTTCAATTCTAAATCTTATAGGATCAATTTCACCGCTACGCCCCTTTTCAATCCATTTCTGCGCAACATTTAGAGACCGTTGAATACCTGCATCGCCAATTGCATGAATTGCCACATTAGACAGTCCATGTTCACGGGCAAGCTTTATGCCCTCATTCATTTGCCTGACTGTATCATAAAAAATTCCATGACCGCTTTTACCCCCATGTTGATGATCTTCGTATTCCTCGCTCATCTTAGCTGTATGAGAACCAAAACTGCCATCAGCAAGAAGTTTAATTCCCGCTATCTGGGGAAATTCTGTTTGATCTAATAATCCCGCCCTCTCTAGTGAAGGCATTAACTTTCCTATTTCTACTAACTGTTCCGGCCGCAAATGAAATCGGGTTACAGGAAATTCTAATCCTTTTTCTCCCCATCTTTTTCTACTTCTAAGTGCTGCGATAAACTGATTATTTGTTAAAGCTAGTAAGTCATGCATTGACGTAATGCCTTGTGTTAGATACCCCTCGACTTGTGTATCAATTGCCTGCTCAATATTTTCTATAGAGTATGCAGCCTCGGCAACCTCTATCGCTTTTATGGCATATCCTTCAGAAAAAGTCCCGTCTCTCTTAAAACTACCGGCTGGCTTTTGACTCGATTGTTTGGCAAGAATACGCAATTTTTCGCCCATTCTATTAGATATAACCCCTGCATGAAATGAATTGTCAAAAACCAACACATCTCTATTAGGAGCAATCCTCTCCAAATCAACATTAGTAAGGTCTTTCACCTTGGTTGTATCAAGCCCTATCAAAACTAGAGGTTTTGTTGGGTCTTCTTTCTCTTTAGCCATTCGCCCAAGTTTTCTAAGCACATCGGCTTTTTCCATACGCGAAACATCACCTGTTCCGACCAACTTTAGGAATGCGAAATCTAACGGATGTTGGTGAGCATCAGTTAGTCCTGCAAGTACAGCACCGCCTTCGACTCGCTCTCCAACCATATTTCCTTTCTCTTTCCTTTCCGCGTCAAGCCAATCCCGTACATCATCCGGAGGACCTACCTTTACAATCCTTCTAATTCTGGGGTCAACCACAACCTGCGTTTCCCGAAGCATCTCACCACCCGAAACAACCGTTTCAGGTGCAAGAAGGGTGAAACCTCTATCTCTGCTGGAAATTCCTTGGGATTCTTCTGCACTCATAATATTTATTTCACATCTATTTTAAGAAGATAGGTGATTAGTGCCATATTGCAATATACCATATCCTCCATAATAGCTTTACCAATCATTCTTGAGTCACTATCTGTCTCTTTAAGAGCAACTAACCGGCCATCAGTTGTCGCGCGCGGTTCACCGACCAATATCATCGCGTCTTTCCGGACACGAGCCAGTTTTTTATTTGAGAAAGGAACGAATTTTTTATTGAAAGCGTCGACCAGCTTAGGATCTTCTCCTGATTGCGGAAGCCCTTCTATAATCCACAAGAGGTCAACTTTATCAATGAAATTCTCCAATTTTTCCTGCTTGTAAGTTGAACCGTTTGCCACGACCGTTTTTCGGATATGATCGGGAAGTTTGAATTCCGGAATTACCGAATCCTCAAAGAATTCTACACCAAACCGGCTCATAACTTTCACGCCGGCTTTTGCCGGGCGGGATGACTTGCTCATACCAAATAATCCTACCTTGAGACCCTTTAGAGTTCCGCGCTTTTTTATAACTATATTACTGAAAACAATGCCTCCTATAGAGTGCTCTTCGCCCCCGCACATCGCGTTGATCAAGGGAACCCGGAAACCTTTTTTTGCGAAATCGGTAAGATCCAATTCTTTATGCCGCACCGCCATGACATCGCATAAAGGCGCGACTCCATGCAGGGTATCAGATAGATCTTCCTCCCCGGTTTCCAAATACGTTCCTTTAATTCCCGCGATTCCAAACCATCCTCCGCCCAACCGTATTATCGCAGCTTGCAAACTTGTGGAAGTACGAGTGCTTTCTTGAAAAAACATCGTCGCGATAACTCTTCCAGGACATAAGTGGGTAAAATTCTTCCCTGCTTTTATTCCCTTCTCAAATATCGACGCCCTACGAAAAACCTCTTTATATTCCTTAGTGGTCAAATCCTCTGTTCTTGTAAAATGCTTCATATACTCAACTCTCAATTAATTAGTTTTTATTATACATCTCTTTAATAATTTTTACCACACCTTCATTCGCATCCACCTCCACCAAATCCCCATCCCTCAAAACTTTAGTAGCAATTTTCGTGCCCACTATGCAAGGTTTTCTTAACTCGCGGCTGACAATAGCCGCATGGGAAGTCAATCCTCCCGTGTCTGTAATCACCGCCATTGATCTTTTCATAATAAATACATACTCGGGAGTGGTCATTGGAGCTACCAAAATACTATTCTCTCGGAAATGATCCGCGTCTTTTGGATCTAAGATTACCTGAACAAAACCGGTCAGCTTGGACACACTACCGCGACTTGCGACTACCCCTCTCAATTCAGTGATATTTTGACCGGCCTTTTCCTCCGAATAAAGACTCCAGTAATTTTCTGCTTGATCCAGCATAATTTCTGTCACAGCTCCATCAGCGCACAGGAAACCAAAAGCTCTTCTTCTGCGATCAAGAAGAGAAGTTACGTCTTGTTTCTTATTGATTATTCGTTCAATCTCTAATTCTCGAAGATTTAAAAGATCATCTTTCTTGTACTTATAGCGGCGGCAAACTTCGTTCAGCATCAGATTCTTATAATGAAGATATATCCAAACTTCTCTCTTGCGTGCGTCTTGCCATTCAATTCCGGCCACAATCGCTGCGGCCATTGCCGTAATTCTTTGGGGAAGCTTATATTTCTCTGTCAGGGCAATTTTCCTCTCCTTTGTATGTGCTCGCTTCTCTTCAAATTCTGCTCTCGGAGATGCCCCTTGCTCTCTCTTTTTCCTGGAAAAGTAATCAACATCAACTATTTCCACTCCGTCGTAACTATTTTTCAACCAAAAATATTTTTTTTGGTGCCCTAGAATATCATTGGTTTCAGCCAAATCTATTTCCTCCTCCTGATAAAAAGAAGGCTTTTCAGGTGCGGTCAACACTTCCATCATATGCTGCCGCTCCTTATCATTGGAAGTGAAAGCTTTCAATTCTTCCTCCAGAATAGGCAAAGAGCCATAATTTCCGAGCTCCGGCACTGTCACATATATCCAGAAGTTAATAGTCAGTACATGAAAACTATGCCAGAGACGTGCGAATTCCGTTTGAGTTAGTTGGGGTAAATGTAATCGTTCAATCTTCTGTTCGGCCCTATGTAATTTCTTCAGATGTTGAATATAATTTCTATACAATCCTCTGCGTTTCTTGGTTGGAAGCATATATTTCAGGAACACGCTCCCGCCGTATCGATGCATATCCCGCCATTCGTTCACAAAGACCATACGCTTATCCCGATAAAGCGCCAGACCTTTCGGCCATTTCTCACCCTTAAATGCCTTCTGGAAATAATTTCGGTTGAAAATCCCCTCAAGAAAGTCGGCCGTAAAAAATATCCGTATCGGGGCAGGCCCCCAACGAAAGAGTTCGGCATTAGGGTCGAGTGGAAAATTCTGTTGTTTCATCTTCATATTTTTATGTACATTATTCATCTTGCTACAGTATTTTCACCACCCCATGATTCCCTTTTACCTCAACCAAATCCCCATCCTTCAAAACTTTTGTTGCATTTCGTGTCCCTATCACGCAAGGCTTGCCCATCTCCCGGGCGATAATAGCTGCATGACATGTAATGCCGCCCTCATCAGTCACAAACGCAGCCGCCTTTTTCATAGCCGGCATATACTCTGGCCGCGTCATCGAAGTAACAAGAATATCTCCTTCTTCGACTTTTGCAAGCGAATTTACAGAGAGACATACTTTCACTCTCCCCACCACATTTCCTAGCGAAGCTGCCTCTCCATGAAGATCCCCCTGTGTTTTCACTTGCTTTTGTGCAAACATTGGCGCTAGCTGCTCATACAACGCCCCGCTAGCCACATCAACCCGTCCCTTAGTTTTAAGGTAAAGCCCGCCCTTTCTTCTCTCCGCGAGTATTGGCGCAAGCGCTTTGATCGCAGCCATATTTTGATTTAATTCAAATGGTGTAAGATATCGTAGTAAATTTATAGAAATATTAACCCTCCTGGAAAGCTCTTCCAATAACAGGTCTAGCCACTCTATAGCCATCAGAATATTCTTTTTCCGCTCGTCCTGCCAGAGGGTCAAAAACTCAAGCGCCTCAAGCTGCACACCCAGTTCTTTTGGTAGTCCAAGTTTTTTAAGCAGCAAACCTTTCTGCTTCAGCAGATTAGTATTGATAGATTTTTCATGTTTAATTTCATTTGCTTCTTTTAAAACATCATCGTATGTAAGAGGTTTTCTTCCCAAATATGAATTACGAAGCCAATAATAATTTTTCAAATAATTTTTAATTAGAATATCAGGATCTTTGGCAGATGCAATCCTAACCAAATCATCATATGCCTCTTGCGCGAATGATTTTGCTAGGGGAGTAGTGAGAAGTACAAATGCCGCGTTTAGTTTCTTGGAATCTTCAATGTATTTCCTAAGCTCTGCTTTAATTTTTTTATCCGCGACAAGTACAAAAGGCTCAATTATGTGGCTTATACAAACGCTATCACTCATTGCCCTCGAGCTTTCTCGCAAGAGGCTTAGAAACTCGCCATCACTCAAGGGAATTAATGCTGTTTTTTGAATTTTTGTAAATAATCGCTGCGATTTTTGCATAATGAGCTCATGCTTTTTCTTTATGCCCACAAAATAATTAGGGTTTTGTTTAAGTTTCGCCAAAAGTTCATTAGCCATTCGTTTCAGATCTGCCATTCTATATAACATATACCCGTAATCGTCTTTTATATCAAACACGAAACACGTATACGCTATTCCTGCAAAATCAGCTGCTGAGAGAATAAGAAGTGGAGTCACGTTCAACCCCTGCGGATACCACCGTTCGGCAGACAACACTTTCATAGTCCGAACTATTTCTTCATTACCCGAACCTTTCTTGCGCGCGTCACTCGCCCTCTCCAAAACCCTCACAGCCCCCGCATCCGCATCCACTTCCACCAAATCCCCATCTTTCAAAACCTGAGTCGCGATCTTCGTGCCAATAATACAAGGCTTTCTCATTTCGCGGGCAATAATGGCTGCGTGACTTATCACACCCCCTTCGTCAGTTACAAAAGCAGCCGCTTTTTCCATAGCTGCTGTAAAATTGGGCGTCGTCATAGTCGCAACAAGAATATCACCCTTTCCAACCCGCATACTGTCCTCATTTGTCAAAACGATTTTTGCCAGACCGCGCACAACCCCTTTGCATGCCACCAAACCGGTAATCTCATTGACAGATTTTTTGCTCCTGTTAAAAACACTCCGTTTTTGTACATACCTACGCGCATCTTCTCCCGCCACCAAGATTACTTTTTCACCAAAATAAATTAGTGACTCTTTTTTTCTATCTCCGAGCTTGCTCTGAATATCAAACTTACCGTGCAGTGCATCCCTAACCTCAAGCGGCGAAAAGTAGAGCAAATCATGGTATGATACCCCAAGATGTCTTGCCGCAGATACTAGAAATGGTTTGAAGATTGCCGATGCATGATTGAAAAAATCTGCCCGTTCAGTTCGAAGAAAAACAATAGTTCGGATCTGCTTGGCCAACATTCTTTCTTCATTCGTAAATCGTTTTATAAGTTGGCCTATTCTCCTTTCTCTTTCATGTCGTCTTTTACTTCTTTCAGTAAACGCTTGTAGGGCTTTATCTCGTGCCTGGCTTTCAAGCCGCTGGAGCACATCTTCCTTACTCCACCAATCTCCTATAAAAAAACGGATTGCCAACCAACCGTATTTATCTGCATGTTTCGCTGCAAGCCTCTGCTTTTCCTTCTCGGTTTTAAATTTGTGAATCGCCAGTTTCAAAAAATCTTCTTGTTCTTTGTCTGTAGCCGTTAATTGATTCGGATTTGTAAGTAATTCCAAAACGATATTTTTTTCTTCCTCGCTCTTAGAATATTTTTCAGCTAATTCTCTTGTAATTTCCATTTCCGGTTTCTCAAAAAACGCGATAGAATAATAAACGCAGTAATCTTTCGCCTGTTCATAAAATTTTGCGATTACTTCACCTGAAACCCTTTTTTCTAAATCCCCTGAGAAACTTTTTCTCAAATCCCCTGCGAACTTAACCAAGTTATTGCCGGAAATTATACAGTCCGTTAGAATAGTATTAATATAATCAATATTCTCGCGCTTAATTTTTTCTTTTACGCGTGCGGTAAAATCATCAATATCCGATTTAACATTGAAAAAATCGTAATTATGTTTTTCAGAATCAGAGGTACGTACAAACCACCTGACAGGCTTATTCAGCTTGAATTTCTTTATAAGACCCGCTTCATCAATTAATCCGCCTACAACAATAGCCGAAGCAAAATAAGGCTCAATTCTCTGACCGAAATAAACAATATCTTCATTTTTCACATCTGGAATCTCATTCAATACCTTTGCGCCAGCCTCACCACCGTCAGCCCTCTCCAGTAACCTCACCACACCTTCGTCAGCATCCACTTCCACCAAATCACCGTCATGCAAAACCTTTGTAGCAATCTTTGTGCCGAGGATACATGGAATACCAAGCTCTCTCGAAACAATGGCTGCATGGGAAGTAAGCCCTCCTTCATCTGTCACAAAAGCCCCCGCTATCTTCATAGCCGGAGTCATTTCCGGACGCGTCATTGATGAAACGAGAACATCCCCGGAGGATACTTTACCTATGTCATTACTTTTCAAGACAATCTTCACTCTTCCTTGCATCTTTCCTGTTTGCGCTACAATTCCACTAAATGTTTCCACTACTTTCACATCTTCCTGGAGATGATTATAGAAAAAATATGCTCCGTCGCCGGAAAGAATAACCTTTTCCTCTTTACTTTCCACCGCGACTATCATCTTTTTGCGCTTTTCAATTTCTTGCTCTGACAAAAAAGTATGAGTCTTTATTGCTTTAGATATTTCTCCCCAAGAGTAGAACCAAAGATGCGATAATGGCTCCCTAAACTTTTGACTCACCTTTTCTAAGAAAAGCTTATGATAATGATTTGCGCGAAGAACAAATGCTTTTCGCACGTCCTGCATTTCTGCAAACTTCTCTACAATTCCTATATATTCTTTCAGTAATAACGACGGATGATATTTTTTAAACAAATCTTCTTTTTTTCGCTTAGTGTTCTCTGGGGCAGTTTCAAGTTCATATACTTTTACTTTTATTTCAGCTTCCGGCAACCTTGCGGTTTTAAACACTTTCTCCCTGAAGAAATCTTCGTCAAGCACTTGAATGTCAGCATAGTTATTCTGTATCCAAAACCACTTTTGTTGATGCTTCAGAAGTAGTTTATCAAAATGAGATGTTTTAGATTGAATCGCTAGATCCAAGCGATCAATTTCCTCTTGAGTAATAAAT
The DNA here is from genome assembly GCA_963826535.1 of uncultured bacterium. Lineage (GTDB taxonomy): Bacteria > Patescibacteriota > Microgenomatia > Levybacterales > UBA12049 > JAHIGH01. The sequence continues at coordinate 140,998 of CAWGXL010000001.1, forward strand.
GAATGCACAACCGGCGAAGTAAGCAGCGCTGCTGTTGCATTATAATCCAGGCCATATTTTTTCACATACGCTTCAAGCTCAGGTGTGATCCACTGTTCCGGCTGAAAGCCGCATGCTTCCTGTATGGCACAAGCCAGCGCATACTCAAAAATATATTCTTCCACAAAATCCTGATAAGCGCTCAAAATGACTGGGAAATTATCCGCCGCAAGCGCAGACTCAAGTACGCTTATCTTTCCATTGAGCCGCTGACACGAATCCCGCCAGTCATGATAGTGTTTTTGAAGATAATTTTTATTTTTCTTGAGATTTGCAAAATAATGATTACGTAGCTTAGTAAATTCATCGGGCAGGTAGTAAATATCCCAATAATCATTTTGCAGAGCAGAAATGTGCAGTTTATAATAAAAACCGGAATAATCTCCCCACTTGTTCCATAACAATTGAACAAAATCAGCTGGATAAAATGTTGCATGAAGACCCTTGTGAATTAATGGCGGATGAATATCATATTTTGCAATTAGATATCTTTCTATTTTTTGAGACGTAGTATCTGCATTCTCATGCGTATCCTTTTTAAGCGTCGTAATCGGCCTGCTCTGTGTGATATAAAACTTCCCTTTTTCAAAAGCCCACTCAATATCACAGGGAAATCCATAATGCTTTTCAATCTTCAAGATAAGCTCAGTCAGTTCAAGAATTTGCCCATCTGTGAGTTTTTGCTGGCTTCCTTTTTCAGGAAGAATAGATTGCCATTGGTTATTTGATTGTTTAGAGTTCTGGATTCCCGCCTCCGCGGGAATTACGGAAGAGGAACGATAAAGTCCTCGCTCTTGTGTCACAACATGTCTTTCAATAACTCTTCGAGGGTTTTTCTCGACCACATATGAGTCAGGTGTGATCTGTCCGGATACAATTGCCTCACCCAATCCGTACCCTGCCTCAATGATAAGCTGGTTTCGGTCTTCCGTAACCGGGTGAACTGAAAATGCAATGCCTGACTTTTCGCTTTGTATCATCTTTTGTACCACAACTGCAACAGATATTTTCTGCGAGTGGAGTTGTTTTTCAAATCTATAAAAAATTGCCCGGGGTGTAAAAAGTGAAGCCCAGCATTTTTGTACATTGATAAGTAGAGTTTTATCTGTCGTGTTAAGAAAACTATCCAGTTGTCCGGCCCATGCCGCAGAACTTGAGTCTTCCGCTGTTGCAGAAGAACGAACAGCCACATATTCAGCTCCCAGTTTTCTAAATTCTTGTACTATCTCCCTTGCAATCTGATCCGGCATCTTTGCGCTTTGTATTAAAGCCTGGATTTTCTCAGATGCATATTCAACCGTATGCATTTCCGTGTGTTTAACAGTGTGCAGTATTGAATCAATCTCCGCGCTCAGATCTGTATCTTTAAGAAACTGTTCAAAAGCTGAAGAAAGTACTACAAATCCCGGTGGAACGGGAATACCGGCAGAAGTAAGCTCCCCAAGCGAGGCACCTTTGCCGCCTGCGATATAAGCATCGTTTTTAGATATGAATAAGAAATCTCGCGTAAACCCCATATTTCAAATCAAAGTATATCATACTATCCATGGGTAAATTGCCACGGAACGTCTATAGATAATACAAGGAATAAAGGAAATGAAATTAATGCTTAGAGGAAATTCCTAAATGATCTTTTATCCGGATAATTTCTCTCGAGTTCTCAACAATGTTTTCATCATACGTTCTTCCTATAATATCAACAGTCTTGGCAATTCTATTAACCTTATTTTTAAGATACTTTAATGTTTTACCATTAGTCTCTAATGATTCACCTATAGACTCTAATACTTGACTGTGAGAAACTAATGTTTTACCTTGAACTTGTTGCTCATTTTTAATAGGCTCAAGACTCCGATCAAGTTTCTGATCAATCAGCGTCCCAATTGCCTCTAAATCATCTCTCGTTAAACTCATTTTTTAACTATACAATTTTTCAATATAAAAAGCAAAAGATAAAAACTTTTACCACATTCTTGTAAACTGATTGTACTTTACCACAACTAGTTTACTACGTTCAATTACATGAACGTAGCTTACATAGTTGTAGCTTGCTACAATTAGTTCACATAATTGTAGCTTGCAACAAAAACCAAAATAAAGTAAAATACTGTATAGTTAATGATTATGAGTTCTTTGTTATGAGTATAAATTAACTACTCATAACCCATAACCATTAAACTCATAACTATCTATGCCGCACGAACCCAAAAAAAGACACTCAAGAGCAAGACAAGGTAAAAGAAGAGCACATATAAAATTAGCTCCCACTTCAACAGTTACTTGCAAAAATTGTGGCAGTCAACGCTATTCACATACCATTTGTAAAAACTGCGGATATTATAAAGGTCGGCTTATTAAAGCGCCTAAAACACAAACTAAACCGGCAGTAGCATGAAGACTCCGCAAGATCCAAGACACAAAAAGAGGCAACTTTTAATTCAAGAACTATTTAGTCTACAATTCCACAAACAAAAAGTCTCGGAAAATACAAAAATAATTATAAGTCATATTGACAATATTGATGTTCAAATCCAAAAAGCAGCACCTGAATTCCCGGTTGATAAAATAAACCGTGTCGATCTGGCAATTCTTCGCTTGGCAACCTATGAAATCTTAGTTGAGCAAAAAGAACCGCAAAATGTCATAATAGATGAGGCGGTGGAATTAGCAAAAGAATACGGAAACAATACCAGTCCTGCCTTTGTAAATGGTGTACTTGGCAAAATTTTAACTTATGCAAAATCTTCCTAAACTAAAAAGTGAAAAATTATTTATCCAAGCATTTACTCATCGCTCATATTTAAATGAGGTAAAAAAACCTACGGAATCAAATGAAAGACTTGAGTTTCTGGGCGATAGCATACTGTCTTTTGTTATCTCCGATCATCTCTATCTCAATTATCCTGCCTTTGACGAAGGTATCCTCACCAATCTCCGCTCTCTGGTGGTCAATACAAAAAGCCTTGCGAAGGAAGCAAGACAACATGGATTCGGAAAATACTTATTACTATCAAAAGGGGAAGAGGAATCAAACGGACGCGAAAACGATTCCATACTTGCCAATACATTTGAAGCATTTATCGGAGCCCTCTATCTTGACCAGGGAGTTACTGGAGTTAAAAAATTATTAGATCAAACCATTATCCCGCGTATTCAGGAATTCGTTGAAAAAAAAGTATTCAAAGATCCAAAAAGCCTACTTCAGGAAAACATCCAGGCCAAAAAACAAAATTCCCCGATTTATAAAGTGCTCAAAGAAGAAGGCCCGGCTCACGCCAAGCAATTCACTATCGGCGTCTTTATAGAAGACAAAAAAGTAGGCGAAGGCACCGGTCACTCCAAACAGGAAGCTGAAGAAATAGCAGCAAAACAAGCTTTGAGCGTAATAGATACAAATTCCTGAACTGACTGTATCAGAAAAAACCCGGTACAAATTATCAAATCAAACACAGCTTGACAACTACTCTATAAAAGTGTTTCAATTATATAGATGAGAAAATTTCGTATTTCTATAGTATTAAGTCTACTGATCGGACTCCTTATGTTTCCCGCCATTACTTCAGCCCTGGATTCCACAACAACAACCAACAGTTACCCGGAGAAACCAGTAATATATCCACCGGATTATAGAGCCGACGATCAAGTCCAAAAACAAGTAGTAAAAGAACGTACGTTGGCTGAAAAAGCTGCATTGGAGAAGGAAAAAACCGCACTGAAAGTAAAACGATTAGACTTGCGGGAAAGTATTAAAGAAAAACGGGAAGCTGTAAAAACAGAATTTCAACAAAAGAGAGCAGAATTTAAACAACGCCTGCAAACGCTTCGTGACGAAAACAAAAAAACAGTTGTTGAAAAGGTAGATACACGTTTGTCTACCATAAATACCAATCGCACCGAACACATGACTGAAGTACTTCAAAAGCTGGATGAAATACTTGTTAAACTTTCAACAAAAGTTAGTGAACTTAAAACAAGCGGAGTTGACGTAACCGGAGCAGAAACCGCACTTGCCGCTGCCACCACATCTGTAGAATCAGCTAAAAATACCGTAAGCACCCAGGCAGCTAAAGAATATGTTGCGCAGATAACTGATGATACTACACTTAAACAAGAAGTTTGGACAGCTTCCAATCTTTTGAAAACGGATCTCAAATCAACGCATACAACAGTAGTTGACGCGCGAAAAGCCGTAAGAAATGCAGCGGCTGAAGTAGCTAAACTAAAATCTAAGTTAAATTCAGCAGGGGATACGATAAGCTCAGCCGAAGGTACAATAAGTCAATAATCCTATGGAAGAATATAAAAATACTCAACAAACACCAATTTCTCAACCGCAACCACCACATCCTGTAGCACAAAATCCTTTAGTGCAGCAACCTGTTGTAACACAACCACCTGTAACGCCTACGCCGCCAAACAAAAAATCGCCGCTATTATTGTTAATTTTGCTTGGCTTAATTATTGTTTTTGCAATTGCCGCATTTTTCGTAATATCAAAACCAAAAAATCAAGCACTTCAAACAACAACTGAATTATTAGCACCTACCACTCCCCAGACTATTCCCACAGTAGTAGAACCTACTGCAATTCCCAGTCCTGCATCATTAGAAGAGCAGGAAGTAGATAAAGTTACCATTGACGAAAATATAGACGCAGACTTTGAAAGCGTGGATAAAGACGTCAATCAATTATAGAAATCCTGCACATTTAAGACCCCAAATATAAATAACAAGTCCCACCTTTGAATATATTCAAAAAATTCCTGGAGCATCTTGACAAACTATAAGATACTATGTATACTCTTTGTAAAATTTCCAAGGCTATACTAACTTAGAATACTGTCCATCAATCATGAACTAGCATATGAAAAAAATACTTCTTATTGCGGCGATGGGACTACTTACTTTTATTAGTACAGCACCTGATCTTGCGCAAGCACAAATTACAACTCCAACTCGTACCCCTACTCCAACCCGAACTCCCACTCCAACTCGTATCCCAACTCCAACAATAAACCGGGAACAAATTTGGCTTGTTCGGGAACAAACAAATCTTAGAAGAAGAATCGAGAGTCTTAAGCAAAGAGCAGTGGCCGACATAGATCGAAGAATAACTTCTTTGAGAAATCTAATAAACAGAATCTCATCCACGAGTGGCCTTAATGATGGTCAGAAATCCGGTTTAATAAATAAAGTAGAATCTGAAATCGCCAAGCTAAATGCGTTAAAAATTAAGATACAAAACACAAATGATTTACCAACAATAGAAGCGGACATAAAATTAATTGCGCCAATAGCAAGCAATATCAACCGTTTAATCACTTCTTCGATTAGTCTCTTTATTGAAGCCAATAGAGTTCTTGATGCAGCCAATGAGCTCGATGAAATTGTATTAAGATTGGAAACATTAATCAAAGAGGCCAAAGATAGAGGAGAAAATACCGCAAACCTTGAGGCAGCATTAGCAGAAATTCAAACTAAAAGAAATGAGGCAAGAAATCAGGTTAATAATACAATTAACACCATACTTACATTACAACCTGTAAATGAGCCTGCAAATAGACAGGTATTTCAAAACGCCAGAACAACATTGAGGGATGCGCGCAGAAACATGCAACTCGCCAAACAAGCCGGTGAAAGAGCCGAACGGGAACAATTGACTCTGACCAGAAGAATAGAAAATATTAAGCAAAGAGCCGTGGCCGATATTGATCGAAGAATAACTTCTTTGAGAAATCTAGTCAACAGAATTTCATCCACGAGTGGCCTTAGTGATAGCCAAAAATCCGGTTTAATAAATAAAGTAGAATCTGAAATCGCCAAGCTAAATGCGTTAAAAATTAAGATACAAAACACAAATGATTTACCAACAATAGAAGCGGACTCGAAACTTATTGCAACAATAACTAATAACATCAATCGCTTAATCTCTCCATTGACTAGTCTCATTGCAGAAGGCAACAGAATTCTCGAAGAAGCAGATAAGCGTACTGAGCTAACAAGTAGATTACAAATAACAATAAATGAAGCCACGAATAGAGGTCAAGATACCGCAGGCCTTGAGACTACACTTACAAATATGCAAACTAAAATTACCAACGCGAGGACACAAGTAAATAATACTATAAACACTTTACTAGCACTACAACCAACAGATGATCCCGCCTTTAGACCAAACTTTGATGCAGCGAGAGAAACGCTTAGAGCTGAAAGAAGAAATTTACAAAGCGCGAGACAAGATGCAAATTCAATTTCAACTGATTTACAAAGACTCTTACGCGAATTCCTAAATTTCTAAACCCACTAGGCTGAATATTTATTTTTCAAATAATTTGTTGGCTTTTTATCAGTAATTTTAGTAAAATTAGGCGTAGCTTAACTTTGCCGATACGTCTTTGCCCGCAATACAGGGTAAAGTAGGCTGTATTAAATTTAAACAACCAATAAATTAAAATTGCTGAGTCGTCTAAAGGTAGGACAACGGACTTTGGATCCGTTTATTCTGGTTCGAATCCAGGCTCAGCAGCACCGGTAGAAACTCGTTATCTGTTTCTTTTATTTCTATACTCTATTCTCTTCTTAAAAAGCTGTTCTGTATATCCACCTTCTTGAATAAATTGTTTTTCAAGTGATTGTAGTTGCCTGTCCAGTAAATAATTCGCTTGATGAATAAGGCAGATGATAACATTGGCAGCAGATTCCGGTGCAGACACATAAGACTTATAAGTCTCATATGTCCTATTGGTCCTATATGACAACGCCCGTATCCCTTTCACTCTCGGATCATTCTTGTCCCACAATTTCAGTCCGCGTTGCCTAAGAAAATCCTGATAATCAAGAAGTAACTCTTCAAGACTTGCGCGTGCAACACCGACCAATTTGATCTCACTTTTCCTTGACGAAACAGCCGCCATCGATCCCTCCGCAATATTCTGTCTCCCAGACCGCGCAGCCTGCACCATCTGATCATGCGTCCTCGAAAATTTGTCAACATACTTACTGCAAAACACAACAGTAAGATCATAGACTATCGTACTATTCTGGTAAGAAAACAGATTCCTGTACCCACCATAAGCTCTCTTAGAAAAAGAGTTATCACTCTTATTATTATCCATACCTCTAGCGTACTATAAGAAAGCTAATTATTGCAAATGGTAGGTTTTGATCCGGCAAACTTTCGCATAGCGGATAGGGGAGTAATCCGTTTTGTGCAGCATGTTAAATGTAATCTCGGTGCCCGCGGTGCAGCTGTAAACTTTTATTGGAATATTAATTAAACCAAAACTTAAAACCCCTGACCAAATAGAATGCATAGGTATAATTACCTAAGCATTCTTGAGAAAAATTAGCAAGGCTTATTTTTTCATATCCGGACAAAGATCCCCAAGTGGACACCCTTCACAAGTATGCGGTCTCGCAGTGCAAATTTGACGTCCATGCAAAATAAGCATCAGCGGAAAATCTATCCAATGTT
>CAWGXL010000002.1:0-196521 GCA_963826535.1 uncultured bacterium
CCACGCATACTGACCAATTTTTTATCAATTTTTTCTTTTACTTCCAGCCGGTCCGGATTATTGCCTTGAATTAAGCCATACGCACTATCCAAAATATTTTGAGTAGAACGATAATTTTTAGTCAAAGTGACAATTTTAGTCTTTGGAAAATGTGCACGAAACTGCATGATGTTTGATATAGCCGCGCCGCGCCATCTATAGATGCTTTGATCGTCATCAGCTACGACAGTGATATTCTGTTTTGCGCCGGCAAGCAGCATAGACATTTCATTTTGGGCATAATTTGTGTCCTGAAATTCGTCAACCAAAATATATTTAAACAATTCCTGATAATAAGTAAGCACAGTCTTTCTTGTACGAAATAACTTAAGAGTATTACTGATAAGATCGGAGAAATCCATCACACCCTCCTTTGTCTTTAGCTCTTCATATTTTTTGAATGCATTTGCAAGCTCCAATGTTTTTTTAACCTCTTCATCGGAAACGTTTATCTTTTTGTCATTGCGAGCGACTGATAAGGAGCGCGGTAATCTCGTACTCGACGGGATTGCTTCGTCGTTCCTCCTCGCAATGACATGATTGGACTTTTTGGATAAATTTTCCGCATACTGCAAATATTGTTCAGGATTTATATCGTCATCTTTGAGTCTGCTGAAATGCTGCAGCATACCCTGTAAAAACTTCATCGGATTACCCAGCGGCCGGAAATATTCCAGTTCAAATTCAAAAAGATGTTTCCTCAGAAAAAGTAAGCTTTCGGCTTCTTTCAATAAATCAAAATTAGGAGTAAGCCCTATATGAATTGCCTCCGCGCGCAGTATCCGGTCACAAAAAGCATGAAATGTCTCGATCCACATTTGTGTATAACCATATGGAAGTATTTGATCAATACGTGTTTCCATCTCTTGCGCAGCCTTTTCAGTAAAAGTAAGTGCTAGGATATTGGACGGTAATACTTTTTTCTCCAAAATAAGATGTTCTATCCGTTTGGTAATAACCGTAGTTTTCCCCGCCCCCGCCCCCGCAATTATAAGAAGCGGCCCATCACCATGCTGCACAGCCTGCGATTGTTCAACATTTAGATCCTTAACAATATTCATAAAGCAATTCATTCTAGCATAGGTGAATGCTTTTACAAATTTTTTTCTATGCTATATAATCTGTGATATGAATGGGTCTCCTGAGAGGCAAGTCCATGATTTCCCGACTACAATAGGCAAAGATGTAGATCCTCTATGGCAAAGGTGTAAACCGGAAGTATACGACCGTCGAACCACCACATGGAATGATATACGTTCTGATGTTTTACTGATTGAAAAAGCACATTTTGGCGAAAAAGGATATACTGAAAAGGTTTTTATGAGAGATTTCAATAATCCCGAATGTACTGCTGTATTTCTACGGGATAAGGGAAGCGGTAAGATTGTCGGATTTAGTTATGCCTTACCTGCTGATGAATTGTACAGTGAATCAGTCCGTCCCGAAAGAGTAGCCCGAATCAAAGCTTTAAACAAACGTGTTGCGTATATTGAGGATACAGTAATTGACCCGGCATATACCGGTCATGGATTAGTCAGTCTACTCATGTCCACAATGGAACACGAACTCGTAAGAAAAGACTATGGCTATATCGACCGTGACACAACAGAGGCAAATAACTACGCTGCAAAAATCTATAAAAACTACCAAGGCCGCATTATGCTATCTGAGCCACACGACTCTAAATACGGACCACAAGTATTTTTTAGAATCCGTCTAAAGTCATAAATTAAGCCTAACATAAAACTACCCCTTTATCGCTGTATTCCTCTCAGGTCCTCAACTACCGCTTCAAGAGATTTTACTCTCTTTTCCAACTGTTTTATTCGCTCTTCATAGTTCAAGTTATCGATTTTTTGCTCTAATCGTTGCTGGCCTTGTTTTAATTCGTACATACCCTTTTGTAATTCTAAATTACTCTTCTGCAATTCCTTGGTGGTTTTTTGTAATTCCAAATTGCTCTTCTGTAATTCACCAATGGTTTTCTGTATTTCTAAATTACTCTTCTGTAGCTCCTTAGTGGTTTTTTGCAATTCCTTAGTAGTCTTTTGTAATTCTGAAGTGCTTTTGTATAATTCCTTGATAGCCAACACAACAGTATCTATTCGTTTATTCGTTACAGCCAATTCAACCTTTATTATAGTACCAAACACCCTATTGTTATCTAGTACTATTTCCTTAATTGCTTGTAAATCATCCTTGGTCAACATAATAAAGTAAGTATAGATAATTAGTTGCCCGTTTTCAACTATTTGGTATTATTTTGATCCCCGTTCAAATATTTGACTGATTCAAGCTTTTGGCCAATGCCGGAAAATCCTTTTTGCACATTGCTATATTGATTCGAAGCATTAACAATGTGTCTTCCCAAAACATCTAGTGAAGTATTTACCTTACCATAATCAATTTGCAAACCCCGCAATAATTGCAAAACTTCAAGTGTCTGAGCCTCAATTTTCCTGCCTTCAAAAGACAAAAGGATCGTTTGCAAATGAGCGTATAATGTACTTGGAGAAACAATATAAACCCTCTGTTTCCTCGAATACTCAAGTAAATCATCCATGTTCACAATTTCATAAAAAACCGTTTCACTCGGCACATACATTAACGCGAAATCCATTGTCCCTTCATTAGGTAGAATATATTTCGCAGCAATTGAGTCAATATGTTTCCGTACGTCTCGGCCGAATTCGCGGCGAAAAGTTGCGGTATCTTTTTCTGTTTGTGATTTCACGAGTCTCGCGAAATTCTCCATAGGAAATTTTGAATCAATCGGCAATATTCCCGCATCTGTTTGTATTGCAGCGTCGACTTTCTCACCGGATTTAAACTGATATTGCATATGAAAGCTGTTTTTGGGAAATATCTGTGTAATTAAATCCTTTAAAATTTGCTCCCCGATATTCCCCCGCAATTTCGGACTTTTAAGAAACTCCTGTAGTTCTTTCATACTTCTCCCAATCTCGCTCATCTGCCCGACCTCTTTTCCAACACCGGAGATTACTTGCGCAGCGCGATCCAGCCTTGCATTTAACTGCTTAGAATTCTCCTGAAGTGTCTGTACCATGTGTGTTGAACTGGAATCAATTGACGTTTGCATAGTCTTCAGCCATTCTAAAAGGGCTAAATCGGAAGACGGTTTCTTAAGATCAGATATCCGTTTATATATAAAAAAGAATAAAACAAATAGACTAACAAGAAGAATAAGAAGCAAAATATCCAAAATCATGTCAGTATTGTATACCAGCAAGCAGTTGTACGCAAATAAATAAAAAATGCTAAAATAAAAAGTAAACTATAACATGAGCGGAGAAAAAATAATATTAGTTGAAGACGATCTTTTTCTTCATGGCCTATATAGAGACACCTTAAAAACAGCCGGCTATAATGTTGTTTCTGCAAAAGATGGCGAAGAAGGACTTAGTTTAATAAAAAGTAACACTGACGCAGAGTTTGATCCTACTTGATTTAATGCTTCCCAAATTAAATGGAATTGATGTCTTAAAAGCCATAAAGCAGGAACAGACCACTAAAGATCTCTCAGTTATAGTCCTTACCAACTTAAGCGAAGACACCATAATAAAGGAGGCACTTAAATTAGGCGCCAATGCCTACCTTGTTAAAGTAGATTATACACCACAACAAATCATCGACATGGTCAGACAATATATAGAACTCAAAACTCACCTCAAAAAGCAGCAAGTCTAAGGTCATTAAGGCTTCATACCTTCGTAGGCATAGAAGTTACCGTATTGAGCTACACAGACAAAAGGCATATCAGCTCTCATATTAGCCGCATGACCGGAAGATTTTGCCCACAAGCTTACGACATTTTTATAATTTGAAGTCTTAGCGATATTTTCAGTTATCTTAGTCCAATGTGCGTAAGGTACTGTATGATTTTTTAATCGATTATTAAATCCATTATGATTAAAACTTATTGAAATTTCTTGTGCACGGGTTTTTGCAAAGTCGCACGTCTCCTTACTCGTTTTAACCGATGATAATCCTGATGAAGCGCGGAATTTATTAATTTCCTGCATAATATAACCCTGAATATCAGTCAATGTTGAAGTGGTCAATGGAGTTGGAATGGAAGTTACTTTGACAGTTGGCCCCGATACAATCGGGGTTAACCCCGATTCATTAAGGGTTGTAGTAGATGTTAGCGCTTGCACCGATTTAATTGGGGTGGGTGATAAATTTATACTAGGAGATAAGGACGTATCTCTTTCATTTCGTAATGATTTTATATTTTCACGGACCTGATTTATTCTTGAATTTAGTTCAGGTGAATCGGTAGAAAAAGCAGCAAAAGCAGGACTTATAAAAAAACAAAAAAATAAAGAACAAAGTATAAAAGCGGGCAATTTTTTACTCGTCCAACGCATGAGAAACTTAGTATAGTCCCATAAAAAGAAGAGTCAAGCTCATCACTTATAAGCTGATGTAATGAAAAACAGCCACATAATACTTAGCAAAATCAAATCGACTTTTTTCTTACAATCCGTGTTACAATACACCTATGTTAGTTGACGACGTTATAATTACTGTCAAAGCCGGCGACGGAGGTAACGGAATTGTCACTTTCCATCCGAGGCGGGGAGGTCCTTCCGGCGGAAATGGAGGTCGGGGCGGAGATATTTATATCATCGGTGTCAACGATATTGAAGCGCTTTCTCAATTTAAATTTAAAAAACATCTCAAAGCCGAACCCGGCGCGCCCGGAGACAGACAGGATAAAGATGGCCGCAATGCTCAGGATCTCTATATTAAAGTGCCCATTGGAACCCGTATCGCCATCAACGACTCGGATTGGATATATGAAATTGAAAATACGACAACTCCGTTCCTACTTGCCAAAGGCGGGAAAGGGGGTTTAGGCAATGATGAATTTAAATCTGCAACAAATCAAACTCCTCATTATGCGGAAGATGGTCAACCGGGTCAGGAAAAAACAGTCCATTTAGAGCTGCGTCTAATTGCACAAATTGGTTTCGTCGGCCTTCCCAATGCGGGCAAAAGCAGTTTATTACAAGCCCTAACCAATGCCAATCCCAAAATAGGCGATTACCCCTTCACCACATTAGAGCCCAATCTCGGAGTGATGAATAACTTAATCCTTGCCGATATTCCCGGCCTGATAGAAGGGGCCAGTAGTGGCAAAGGATTAGGAATCAAATTCCTCAAACACATCGAAAAGACCAATCTCATAGCCCATTGTATTGATATTTCCCAAGAAAATCTTACGGATGCTTACAAAACAGTAAGAAAAGAATTTGAACAATACAATCCTGAGCTTCTAAATAAAACAGAAATCATTGTTCTAACCAAGACAGACTTGCTCGATAAAAAAGAAATAGAGAAAAAATTAAAACTCATGAAAAAACTTCATGAAAAAGTCGTTCCGGCTTCAATCATCGATGATGAAAGTTTAAAAAATTTAAAAATAGTACTAGAACTGCAATTTAAAAGTAATTAGTCATAATACAACTCCGGATTTGCTGTTAGTTTTCTCCAATCAAGTGGATAGTAGTTAAAATAGGACGCCGCAGCGATCATCGCTGCATTATCTGTACACAGATTTTTGGGTGGACAGAAAAATTTCGCTCCAATATTTTGCCTCTGCAATTCCGATTGAAAAACTTCTCTCAGCATTTGATTAGCAGCAACGCCACCTGACAGTAGAATTGATTTCGCATTTACCTCTTCCGCAACGCGTAATGTTTTTTTAACCAAAATTTCCACAATCGCCGTTTGAGTACCTGCCGCAATATCATTGATAGTTTTTTCATCAAGGGAAATGTCATTCTGTGGTTTAGCAAAAGATCCCATGCCTTGTCTGCTAACGGGAAATGCTCCCGCTGTTTTATTAGCATTCAGCTCTAGTACTTCCCGCAGCACTGCAGTTTTCAAACCTGAGAAAGAAAAATCATGTGTTTGTTCTTTCAGAAGAGGTCTGGGGAATTGAAAGCGTTTTTCGTTGCCGAGTTTCGATCGCGACTCAATCATTGCACCGGCCGGATAGGATAATCCTAATAATCTGCCGATTTTATCAAAAGCCTCTCCCGCCGCATCATCTCTCGTCCCACCAAGTACTTTATAATCACCATGCTGTTTCATATGAAGCAAATCTGTGTGTTGTCCGGAAACCACTAAGGCAATCAATGGAAACTCCGGCACACTTTTTGATCTTCGATCTTCGCGAACGAAGTTCGCGTAAATATGTCCCATCATATGATTCACAGGAATCACCGGTTTTTGCCATACATAAGATAATGTCCTGGCAGTTTCAACTCCGATCAAAAGCGGGCCAATTAGTCCCGGGCCATAAGTCACGGCTATTGCATCAATGGGTGGGGGTGATGCGGAAATATTTGCATCCGAATAACCAAATGCTTTTTCAATTGCCTCAATCAAAACTGGAAGCATGAATTTTAATTGCGCCCGCGCGGCAACTTCGGGAATAATCCCACCGGTTTTCGCGTGCATCGCGAGTGATGAAGCAACAGTATTTGCTTTAATGCTGACCCTATCTCCTTCACCTTCAACAATAGCCACCGAAGTCTCATCGCAAGAAGTTTCAATACCAAGAATAGTCATATTATCTAATTTATGTTACGCAAAAATTTGTCATTCCCCTGGACAGGGGAATCCAGAAGATATAAATAATTAATTCCTTATTAAAGCAATAAATCTTATTTTAACTCCTGGATTCCCGCGTTCGCGGGAATGACAGTGAATAAGATGAGTTATTTAATCTGAAAACTAACCTTATCTCCAACTTTTATATTGAATTTTTTGACCATTCCCGCATTGATCTCAAGTGCACGATCAGAAATAACATCCCCGCCCCATTGGGGAGGATTTAATTCGCGGTCATCGGCAGGCGGCAAATTCTCGTAAACACCAACCACGCGATCATCTAATATAAAAATGATATCCAGCGGGAATTTCATTCCATGCATCCAAAAACTATTATTACCGGGCTTATCAAAAACAAAAAGCATACCATGTCCTTCCGGCAAACTTGTTACACCGCTAAGTCCCTTTATTTGTTTTTCCGGCGTATTAGAAAGAGTTACTTTAAAAGTTGCAGAATTAATGGTGACTTTGGAAACCAATGTTTCGGATTGAGTAGTAACTTTAGAATCCGGAGAATTATTGCGATTTCCATAAACAATTATCACCAAAACTAATACTACAAAACCCAATAAAACAAGCACAATTTTCATTTTTTAAATGTTCTATCCAAGTAGTTTAATAAATCTACTGGTAGACTGATTTTTGATATATTCAGCGACATCAATAACGCGACAGCCTACTTTTGCTGCCTGGCGTTCTTTATGGCTTCTGGACAGATCTCCTTGAGTTGTCGCGATTATAGCGGGCTTTAACTTAATTATCATTTCATCATAAACCTGATCAATTAAATTCGGCGCAAGTAAAATCACAAAATCAACTACTTCAATTGCAGCCAAAATTTTAGCGCGAATCTCCTGACTATTAATTGGCCGGTTCTCTCCTTTAATTTTTTTAATTCGTGTGTCTGACTCGAGCATTACAAAAAGCGAGTCTCCTGCCGCTTTTGCTTTCTCAAGAAAAGTGATGTGCCCTATATGCAAGATATCGAAACACCCGCCAGCCAGCACTACCCTCTTGCCATGGTTTCTTAACTGTTCACTTTTTTCAATTGCCTGATTAACTGTAACAATTTTATTCATAACATAGATAAATTATAAATCTCAAAATTACAAATTCCAAATAAATTCAAATATCAAAATTATAAATTCAAAATGTTTTGAATTTTGTTATTTGTATTTTGATATTATTTAGGATTTGTAATTTTGTGCTTTGAATTTTACTCCTTGGTTCCTTTCAAAAATATCGCTTGCCAAGGTCTATAATTAGAACTGAATTTATCGTTAAGTATTACTTTGTCGTCCTTTTTTACAGTTCTGGTAAAAAATACGCGTGCCCCCGCAGCCGAGAAATCAACCTGCTTTTCTACCCCTTTTTGTAATGCAGGATCATCTTGATAGATGGGCGGCGGCGCCGGTGCAGTTGAGAGAATAACCGGTTGGCCGATAACTACTTCCCGGCCGTCCTTTGCGCCATACAAATAAAAATTAAGCCGCAAATTATCTAAATCGGCATAACTTTGGATAAGTATATGTGACCCCGTATCATTTTTGAATTTCAAATCCACAGACGGAGAATAGACTGCCGCATCAACACCCGGTCCGGAATCTTGTTCATAATAACTAACTCTATATGCATGGGCACTGCGCTCTGCAATCGGCAATCCTGCGCTGAGCGCAGCTCGAAAAAGAGTAGTTGAAACCTGACAAACCCCGCCGCCATCTCCAAGTACAGTCCGGCCATTTTCAATTACATACGCCTGTTTATATCCTGTAAACGCTGACACATCACCCAGCGCTTTATTAAAGGAAAAAACTTCGCCGGGCGCAATAAGGACACCATTTAATCGGCCGGCAGCTAATTTAATATTATAAATTCTGTTCTCAATTGAGTGCGCAAAAAGCGATGTCCCCTCGCCAATAAGTTCACGGATGCCAAGTGAATTCACATTTTCATTTGTCACCGCTGGTTTTACAACTTTAATCGGAACCTGAATGATAACCCTGGATGCTTTAGCATACGTTGTAGTTTTTATTAACTCTGAATATAATTGCACTTTTAACTTTGTAATGTCGACTACTCGGCCGTCGCGTGATAAGGAAAAAGCCGATACTTTTCCATTCTCGAAAGTAAAAAGCGCATTAACCGGTTGTATTTCCGTACCCTTTTTAAGTGGCACAAGAAGTTTATCCAGTTTATTCTCTGAATAACGATACGCCGCGGGCAAATGAATTTGATTGAAGTAAGCTTTGATAATAATATTTAAATTTGATATTTGATTATCAGAGCGTCCTATGCTAAATGCTTGTTCCGCGAGGAGATCATCATCGTAACCAAATTCAATTTGTTTAGCTGAGATTGTCGCAATGTTAGTCGGGGTTCTAAGCTCAAAGGTATGTTTTACTATCGATTGATTTTTTTTCGCAAAATGATTTTTAACATTGGTTTTAGATTTACCGCTGAAATCTCGGCCATCTACAAAAACACCGGTATAGACCTGCTCTTTATGAGTCTTTTGATAAAATATAGTTAGAAAACTAACAAAAAAGAAAAAACCAATGCCGGCTCCCAGGACAAACCAAAATATATTTTTTAGTGTCTTTCGAAAAACAAGCTGATTTTTTATCTTATCCTTATTAATGAAGATATTTTTTTTATTAAAAAAAGAAAACTTAAATAACATTGCTATACCACTCCTTCAAGTATTATACTATAAATAATCTGCTTATGGCTGAAAATGTAATTTTTGATAACCAACAAACAAATACTGGACAGCCTGACCCAAATGCGGTTCCCGGCGAGCAAGCTCCTCAAACGCCGCAAGAGGAAATGCAAGTTCCACCAGGTGGTGAAGGCGAACCTCCGGTAGGAGATGAACCACCGGCAGGGGATGAACCTCCTGTAGATGATACAGAATCAGAAATCGCCGAAGAGCCTCCACCCAGTCTCATTTCCCGGATATTAGGTGGCGGCAGGTTAAAAAAAATCTTAATTGGTTTAGGAATACTTCTTATCATTATCATTATTATTATCCTCATCATACCGAAAAACCAAAGAGGAAAAGATGTGACTCTGGTTTGGTGGGGCCTTTGGGAAGATAACGCCACTATGCAACCCTTAATTGATGGATTTGAAAGACAAAATCCCCATATAAAAATAAAATATACCAAACAAGATCCGGAAAAATATTGCGATACACTCATAACCAGGGTAAATAATGGTAGCGGTCCGGATATTTTTCGCTACCATAATACATGGGTACCCATACTTTCCGGTGTATTAGCTCCCTTGCCCAAAGATGTAATCACCGTTGACGATTTTCAGAAACAGTATTATCCGGTTATCCAAAATGATCTTACGCAGAATGGCGCTATTTATGGCATTCCCCTTGGGGTAGATTCAATTGCGTTATTTGTCAATACCGATTTGCTAAATAGCGCCGGTCTTTCGGTCCCAAGAGACTGGAACCAATTCATCATTGCCGCCCGGAAGATGACAGTAAAAGACAAAGATACGAATAAAATACAAACCGCAGGAGCCGCCCTTGGGTCATATGGGAATATTATGCACGCACCTGACATTCTTTCAGTAATGTTTCTCCAGCAAGGTATAGATATGAAAAAAATTTCAGAATCATCGGAAGATCTGACTGCAGCTTTGACATTTTACACGTCCTTTAGCAAGGGAGAAAATGCAGTTTGGGATAGTTCGCTGGATAATTCCCAACTTGCTTTTGCTAAGGGACAAGTAGCAATGTATTTTGGTTTTTCCTGGGATATTTTTGTCATCGAACAATTAAAAACAAATAATAATTTAAATTACGCAATCTATCCCGTTCCAAGCCTGGCTGGGGGTAAAAGCATTACGGTTGCCAGTTATTGGGTAGAGGGTGTTTCTACAAGAAGTAAAAATCAGAAAGAAACAATGCAATTCATGCATTATTTAACACAACAAGATACTTTACAAAAATTCTTTACGGAAGCCTCCAAAACGCGTGCATTTGGTGAGCCGTTCCCCCGGGTGGATATGGCAGATACACTCAAAGATAATCTTATGATTTATCCGTTTATATCCCAACTAGATTTTGCAGGTTCTTCCTATTTTGCCAGCAGCACCTATGATGGCGATACTGGCCTCAATAAAAGAGCAAACACTTACCTTGAGAATACCATCAATGCCATGGTAAATGAAAATAGCTCAGTTGATACAGAGATTAAAACACTTTTGGAAGGAATAACGAAAATTCTGACAGAAAATGGAATCAAAGCAAATGGAATTAAATAATAAGCAAAAAACACTTTTATATACACTGCTTTACAGTGATATTTTTAATTTTCCTCTTACAGAAGAAGAATTATGGCGCGATCTAATTTCGGATGAAAAAATTGACAGAGATACACTGAGAAAAACCTTAAAAAGCTTATCAAAGTTGATTACGTCCAAAAATGGATTCTACTGTTTAGCAGGCCGCGAAAAAATAATTGACCAAAGAAAAGAAAGAACAAAAATCACGCAAAAGAAACTCAAAATTGCCACAACTGTAGCCAAATACCTCTCCTATATTCCCACGGTTTACCTAATTGGCATTACCGGGAGACTGGCTCATTCTGATGCCGATGTAAATGACGATATTGATATGATTTTTATCACAAAAAAAAATACAATTTGGGCGACAAGATTGCTTGCGCTTACAATACTCGAACTTTTAAATGTACGCAGAACCCGTAACGATACAAATCCTAAAAATAAAATTTGCCTTAATCTCATTATCGATGAATCTGCCCTTGCATGGCCTGAAGTTAAACATGATCTATATACGGCACATGAAATAACCCATATCTATCCACTCATAGTCAGAAAGAACATGCATCAAAAATTTCTAAACAGCAATAAATGGATAAGTCGTTTTTATCCCAATATTTCAAGACGCCAAAATATGGTCCTTCAACTCAAAACACCAAGGCCATACCTAATTTTAAAAACATTCAGTTATATCCTAACTCTACCGCCTTTTGAATATGTATTCAACCAATTTCAAAGGATATACATGAGAAAGAAAAGTATAAATGAAACCATACTTTCCAATTTTTTAGCATTTCATCCGCATGATTACCGCCGGGAAATATTAAACAACTTCGCAGCCAAAATAAAGCAATTTAGCTTATTGACAAACACGTGAAAATTAACTATACTGACCTGGATTTTGTACGTATTTACAGATTATCCCTCAACATCAGAATGAGGGATTTCTTTTAATTCATGCTAGATAAGAAAATATACTTAACCGAAAAAGGACTGAAAGTACTCAATAAAGAGTACGTTGAATTGGTAAAATCCAAAAGGCCGCAAGTAGTAAGCCGCTTATCAACTGCGCGCGATATGGGTGATCTTTCTGAAAACGCGGAATATACTGCGGCGCGTGATGAATTAGTATTCATTGACAGCAGGATCGATGAACTGGAAGAGCTATTAAAAAAAGCTACTCTAATCAAAGAAAAGCCTTCTGGGAAAAGAAATAAAATTGTTAACCTGGGATCAAAAGTTACAGTAAAAAGAGACGGCAAAAAAGAAGCCTTCACAATAGTAGGAGAATGGGAATCAGATCCCAGAGAAAATAAAATCTCCAATGAATCACCCCTTGGGAAAGGGTTGCTCGGCAGGGCAGAAGGTGGAGAAATTGAAATAAATGCCCCGGCTGGAAGAATGACATACAAAATTATTACGATCGAGTAAAGCCAAAAATCTTTAAAAATACCCTTTCCCCTTTACCCTTTCCCCTTCACCCATTATAATATGCACATGATTATTCAAAAGGAATTCCCTTTATCACAAATTCTCTGGTATAAGATTGGCGGAAAAGCAAAATATCTCATAGATTCAGAAAACTTTCAGGATATTGCCGCATCCTTAGATTTTGTTGAGAAAAAAAAACTAAAAAAAGTCTTTATTTGCGGCCTTGGCTCAAACCTGATTTTCACAGATGACTTTTTCGATGGTGTTGTAATTCGCATTGCAAAATCAAAAACACAAGAAAATGATTTGCAAAGAAAAAATGAATTTATCACAGTATTTGCAGGAACAACACTTGATAATCTCATTCAATTCTCTTTTTCCAACAAACTAATCGGACTCGAATGGGCGGGTGGGCTACCCGGCACTGTAGGTGGCGGAATTCGCGGTAATGTTGGCGCTTTTGGACACGAAATTAAAGATTCAGTCTTTTCAGCAAAAGTTCTGGAAAGAAAAAATGAGAATTACTCTGTACGCGAAATATTCAAAGACGAGTTAGACTTTTCCTATAGAAATAGTCTGATCAAAAAAAATAAAAATCTGATTATTATTTCTGCAACATTTAAATTACAACCTTCCGCCCCGAAAAATTTAATAAAAGCCAAAAATACCTGTGCATATAATATCAACTACCGTCGCGAACATCATCCAATCGAATATCCAAACTGTGGCTCAGTTTTTAAAAATATAACGGAAGCGGTCCATATTATAAAAATTCTTACCGTTTGGCCTGATATAAAAGAATTAGTAGATACAAAATGGCATGGGAAAGTCTCAATGGGTTATGTTATAAACCGGCTTGGTTTTACGGGCTTACGGGTCGGGAATATGCAAGTTTCCGGCAAGCACGCAAATTTTATCGTCAATTTAGGAAACGGACGCAGCCGCGACGCGCTCATCATTATCAAAGAAATCCAAAACAAGATGCAGGAAAAATTCAATTTTAATCCCGAAATTGAAGTAGAGGTTATATATTGACAAGCCTGTAGCTTTCTGTTGTACTTAAATAACCAGGAAAAGCATGAAAGAATTACTTAAGAAATTAAAAGAGCTCTCCGTAACAACACGCCTTTCTCTTCTCGTAACTGCACTTTTAGTAATTGCTATTGGAGTAACCATTAATAATGCGCTTATCAGACAGGAAGAAAGAACCCATGCCAATGTTTCAATTCCTGCTCAAACCTGTTCTCCTCGCCCGGCCTGTTTAGATGCAACCCCCAGCTGCGAAATTCCGGAACCTGAAGCTGGATGGTGCCAAACAAAATCAACTTTGGGAGAATCAACATCCTACTATGTAACACCAATGCTTTATTGTCTTGGCAGTGAGGGCGATTGCATAACAATGGTGCCAACCCAATTACCTACAACAGCTCCAACATCCGTTCCAACAACAGTTCCAACATCAGATCCAACAACTATTCCAACAACAGTTACAACAACCATACCAACCGAAACAGTACCGACAACCCCTACAACTTCAACTCCAACAACTACTATTACGGAAGAACCAAGTGTATCTCCAACACCGGAAAAAGAAAAGAAAGAGAAAAAACCAAAGAAAGTAAAGAAAAAAGGCATATTCGAGAGATTATTTGAAACCTTTAAAAAATTTATACAAAGATTAGAAAAACTTTTAAATCGGGGTAATCCAAACCCAACCATAACTCCAACACCACCAATCTCAGAAGTCCCAACTCAGATTTTCTGCACACAGGATGCACACCTGTGCCCGGATGGGTCAGAGGTTGGTAGAACCGGACCAAATTGTGAATTTGTATGCCCTGCTACTTCGCCTACACCCGAACCTACAGAAGCTCCCGAACCATCGAATGCTCCAATAATCTCTCAAGATCCGACTATAACACCACCCCCATCTGGAAATAATCCAATTGACAATATAATTGAAATGATCAAACAGCTTATAAAACAATTAGAAGATCTCATAAAACAATTAACCGGTGGGGACCCAACAATAACTCCAACTCCCCCAATCTCAGTAACGCCAACACCCGAACCAACAGCAATTCCCGTGCCAACCAATACTCCTGTTCCTACCAATACGCCGATTCCAACTGCGACACCTACACCAAAACCTACAGCTACACCTACTCCATCACCTACACCCATTCCAACAGCAACTCCCGTGCCAACTAATACTCCAGTTCCTACCGACACCCCAACTCCGACAGTAGAGCCAACAGCAATTATAGAACCAACCACGTCCCCGCCTTCAGACGATCCCATACGTAATACTATCCGTGAGCTTATAAAAATCTTAGAGGAATTGATTAAATTAATTCGCGATCTTTTTCCTAGATAATTAAATAAACCCACAAATCTGGGAAATATTAAGTTTTATCCCTGAAATTGAAGAAGTAATTGTATATTGACAAGCCTGGAGTTTTCTGTTGTACTTGAAGAATCAAGAAAAAGCATGAAACAACTTCTTATTAAATTCAAGAAACTCTCGATAACTACACACCTTTCGCTTCTAGTAACCACATTCCTAGTGATAACTGTTGGAATAACCATTAATAGTGGACTAATCAAGCAAGTGGAGTCAACCCATGCCAATGTTTCAATTCCTGCTCAATCCTGTTCTCCTCGCCCGGCCTGTTTAGATGCAACACCTAGTTGCGAAATTGCAGAACCTACAGACGGCTGGTGCCAAGCTAAATCAGTCTTAGGAGAATCTACAAACTACTATGTAACACCAACAATCTACTGTCTTGGTTCCTGTCCGGATTTTTCGATGGCAGAAGATAAAGATGAGGAAGCTCTAGATGATACAGACGATGAAGCTTTAGAAGATAAGGAAGAGGAAGCAGCAGATAAAGCAGAAAAAACCGGTAAAGATAATAAATCAGATAAAGCAGATAAATTAGATAAAGATAATAAATCAGATAAAGCAGAAAAAGCTAATGGGAATCCTAAAGATGGTTTAATTAAGGAGATACTTAAACTCTTACAACAAATAGTAGAACTCTTAAATCAATTAACAGGTGGTAATTCTGGAAATCCAACAATAGCCCCAACCCCTCCAATTTCAGGATCACCATCTGGCAACCCATCAATAAATCCATCTGCAAATCCATCATTGAACCCATCAGCAAATCCATCAGTACGCCCATCAACAAACCCAACTGGAAACCCATCTGTTAATCCATCAGCAAATCCATCAGTACGCCCATCTGCAAATCCATCATTGAACCCAACAGTAAATCCATCTGTTAATCCATCTGTACGCCCATCTGCAAATCCATCAACAATTCCATCTTTACGCCCATCAACAAACCCATCAACGAATCCATCATCTCCAGCGCCAACCTTTCAAAATCCAACCTCAACACCACCTCCAACCGGAAATAATCCAATTGACAAAATAATGGAAGTAATCAAACAGCTTATAAAACAAATAGAAGATCTCATAAAACAAATATCCGGTGGTAATCCGAACATAACTCCAACGCCTCAAATTTCAGTATCGCCAACAAACAATCCGGGAGTCTCTACAATACCACCAACTCGTCCACCAGTCTCAATAGCAATTTCACCCCAACCTACAACAGCTCCCACAGTTAGACCAACTGTAGCGCCAACAGTTAGACCAACAGTAGCGCCCACAAATAGACCGACAGTTGCAGCAACAGTACCGCCGACAATAGCACCAACAGTTAGACCTTCAGTTGCACCAACAGCAGCGCTAACACTAGCACCAACTGCTGTACTAACAACAAACCCAACTTTAGGACCAACTACAACACCGCCCCAACCTGGAGGTAGCACAATTCAGCAACTGCTTGAAATTCTCACACAAATAATACAACAATTAAAAGCACTCATAGAGCAGTTATTTGGGGGAAATACAGCTCCCACATTAGCACCTACATCTGCTCCCACATCGCCACCTTCGCCACAACTGTCACCAATCCTATCGCCCTCTGTTTCCGATACCATAGCCCCAACTGTTTCACTGACACAACCAACTGCAGGAATAACTGTTTCAGACAATGTATCGGTAACAGCAACTGCAAGTGATAATGTCGGCGTCACAAAAGTAGAATTTTATATTGATGGGGCACTGAAAGGAACTTCTACCACAAGCCCGTATAGTTTTTCTTGGGATACAACAAGTGCAGGAGCACATCCTTGCGTAGGCACTCACACGCATGCTATCTTTGCTAAAGCATATGACGCATCGGATAATTCCACAATTTCCTCAACTGTTACAGTAAGTATGGATAACCCACCTTATTGTGCACTCACACCTGCTACTACACCGTAGACTCATACATTTCAGAAGCCAAGCAGAGACAAAGAGAAATCAAGCAAGTTCACAACGAGTCCCATCAATGAAAATGGACCAATTGGAAAAAATAATAGAAAAAAGACAATAAAAATACCCATAGATTCAAGAGATAGATATGCTGCGGCATCTTTTTTGGGAAGAATCAAGGCGAAAACTTTCGAACCGTCTAGCGGAGGAATCGGTATGAGATTAAATATCGCGAGCAGAAAATTAAGAGTTAATGTATGATATAAGATAAGCCCCACAAACCCGCTTCCGGCAACTAAACCCAAAGGCATTTGAGGATAAAAAACATGAATCAAAAGACCTGCGACAATCGCCAATATAATATTTGTAAGCGGACCGGCAAGGGCTGTTAAGGCAATATCTTTACGGCCCTCTTTTAAATTAAACGGATCTATTGGAACAGGCTTAGCTCCCCCGAAGATAATTGGAGAGCCTGAGAAAATTAATATCAAAGGAAAAAGAACGCTCATAAAGGGATCAATATGTGGTATAGGGTTCAAAGTCAATCTGCCTAGAAGTTTAGCTGTTGGGTCACCTAGCCGGTAAGCGACAAAACCATGCGCAATTTCATGAAAAATGGAGGAATAAACTAAAATGATTATACTTATAACGGCTGAAAATATGTCCATTTGAGTAATATAAAATATTAATAATATTTAATCTTTCTATTGAGATTACCCTTGTGTTATGATATCATATCTTCCTATGGGTATGAAATGCGCGAATTGTGGCAAGGGTGTAATGTATGGACATAATGTATCGCATGCCAAAAATAGAACCCGAAAGATTTTTAAGCCAAATCTTCATGCTGCAAGGATACTCATCAATGGAGTACACCGGAAGTTAAGATTATGTACAAAATGTCTACGAATGTTTAAAAGTATTTCCCAACAAGCCGTTCAAAAACCCTCTCAGACTACAGTTGCAACAGTCTCTAAATAATATTTAATAGAGAACTGAACTATTTTATCAGGTGAGAAACATTTTCAGGTAATCAGAGACGCGTTTGTTGCTGTTTGTGAAGATATTATGGTTTATTTGCCGTCTCTGTGGCGAGCGGCATTAAAATCATCAATATGTCTATTAATTTGTTCTGCCTGTAAATTGGAGCCATCAAAAAGGGAGCTCCAAATATCAAAACCTTTTGTCTCAATCGCAGAGCTGCTTTTACTTGCCTGCTTATCTAACTCTGATTCTGCTTTTTTGTTACCACCAATTGCTCGCTCAGCGTGTGACTTTATATCTTTGTCTTCAACAAACTTAAGTAGCTCCGCGGCAACATCACTTTGTGGGGAATAACCCGTCCCGGCTTCTACTGCAGCTTGTGCTTCTTCTAGATCTAAATTTCTTTCTGCCATCGTCCTAATAGCCGGATTTATAATTAGATCTACAGATTGTTCGCGTTTGGTTGCCTCCTTTTTATTGTGTTCAATAGAGCCTTTGGATCGATAGAAGTTAAACTTAGCATATCGAGTTTTTTCTGCCAAATTGCTATCAATATTATCGTTTGCTCGCTCTCTAATAATAGAATTACCGATTTGATTTGCAAGTCGGCGCGCATCAGCCACATCTTTTTTTTCTGTTTCTGTAATTATAGTGTCGCTGACTTTAGTACTTACTTCTAACCCCCTATCTTTAAGTGCTCCGATTGAGCCTTCAAGCACACGATGAGTTGACAACTCTTTTGAAGATGGATCAAATGCGGTTGTAGATGAAGCTTCAGATACGGTAGGTGATTTTTGGCCCTCGCTATCACACGCTGATAAAACGCCCATACTAACCACTAACGCAACAGTTGCAGTTTTATTTCTAAAGAATCTCTTTCCTTCAATTGCCATAAAGCTATCTCTTTTACTGAAACCATATTATAGGGTATTTTTAGCTCGCTGTCAATAAGCCCTCAGCAATGATAAAACAGGTGTCACCTCTTTGTTTTAAGTTTTTGATGTTTTTCTCCAACAATATTGAAATCTCTTTAAGAGGTATTCCCTGGAATCTAAATAACTAAATTTTAGTAGTTTAGTAATACTTTTTTTACATCTTCCTTCAATTGCGGATAGCCGTTAAGAAAATCTTTGATACTCATCGGTTTGCCGCCTTCGGCTTGGATTTTATTATCGGGTAATAACTTAATTCTTAATTCTTGCCCGCTCGCCGAATTGGTGGGATTCTTGATTCTTACTTTAGTCCAGACCGTTGGCCAAGGATAATAAGCTCGAATCATCCGGTCCAACTGTTCTTTTCCAGGCGGATTATTTATATCAAAATAACCATCCTGTCTTGTTAAGGTGCGTTTTGTATATGTGGCCTCTTTCTCGTTTTGCTCTCTCAAATTTTTTTTTCCGGAAAGATAATCTGGAATTTTCGAAACAAACATAGCTGCCCCTTTTTTAAAAAGCCTATCATGTAGAGTTTCGGTCGTATCTTTTTCTTGAATCAATTCTTTTTCTTGACCCAAAATAGGTCCGTGATCCATTTGAACATCAAGTTTAATAATTGTGACACCTGTTTCACGATCACCCCTAAGGAGCGCGGATTGAACCGGCGTTGCGCCGCGGTAAAGCGGTAGTAAAGATGGATGAATATTAAGAATGCCTTTTGGGAAAATATCCAACACTTCCTTGGACAACAATTTACCAAAATACGCCAAAACCGCAACCGGCGCCTTTATTTTTTCTATTCGTTGTTTAGTCTCCTTATCGAATTTTGAAATTGAAAGATAAGATATATTGTTTGAGCGGCAATATACAGGTACCACATCGGTTGGGCTTTTCTCTGTTGTAACCACAAGCTCCATGTCGAAGTTTTTGTTAAGCATATCAATTACAGGTAGGACAAATCGTGACGCGCCGAAAAAAATAATTTTCTTTTTCATTTCTGTAGATTTGAAATTAAAGGTTGAATTTTTTTGTAGGCATTTGGATTTGCTGCAAGCACATATTTGATTTTAGTTGTCCATTCGTTCCCTTTCCAATCAGTGACAATTCCACCCGCTTCTTTCAATATAGAAATTCCCGCCGCATGATCCCAAAGTTGATCACCATAACAAATAAATGCATCAACTTTACCTGACGCAACTGTTGCCAGTTCATACGCAGTCGATCCAAAATGTCTAAACCAAAATTCCGGTATGATCTTTTTCAGGACCTCGACAGACCTCATTTTGTTCTCTAATCCGTATCCCGAATTTATAAACGCAAGCTTTGTTTTTGATCCCACATTAATTCTCTTACCGTTAAGAAAAGCACCTTTATTTTGTTCGCTATAGAAAAGCTCTTTTGTTACAGGGTTTAAAATAACTCCGATTGTAGGTTTATTTTTTTTAATTAACGCTATAGAAACACAAAATATAGGAATTTGCCTTATAAAATCTGTCGTTCCATCAAGCGGATCAACAGCCCAGTAAGTATCCTTCGAGGGTTCAATAGATGAATTAGTTTCTTCAGATAGTATTGGATAAGTCGAAGAAAGAGTATCTATTATAATTTTTTCAGCAGCGATATCGACTTCTGTTACAAGACTTTTATCTTCTTTGACTCTAATCGAATAATCTTTATTATACCGTTCCCTAATTAATTCCGCTGCTTTTTCTGCCGCACGAACTGCAAGTTTTAAATCGTTACTTATGTTCATTTTTATATATTATATCTCTATTTCTTCAAATTCCGTCTCGCCTTTTTCATTCCTTTTGGATTTATATAGCTGACGTTTTTGTTCGAGTACCCTTTTTGGGAAAAGAATTCCTTGTAGATGGTCGAATTCGTGTTGGATAATTATGGCAATAAAACCACTAAATGTCCTGGTATGTTTATTGCCGGCTTCATCTGAATAGGTAAGCACTACTGAATGATGTCTTTTTACATCCCCCCAAATACTATAAAGCGAAAGACACCCCTCAAGCTGAACCCCTTTACCTTTCTCCTTACTTTCCCCTTCACCCTTAACCCTTTCCCCTTCTATATCATCAATAAATTTTTCTATTACTGGATTTATAAAAACCAGCGTTGGCGAACGGGGAGTCTGTCTAATTAGAAACAATTGTAAAGATTTGCCTACCTGTGGAGCCGCAAGTCCAACGCCTTCCGGGTCACTAGCCATAATTAGCGCTTCTTCCATTTGCTTTATGAGGTGATGAGTCGATTTATCAATATTTTTTATTGATTTTGCCGGCTGAGAAAGGACACCATTCGGCGCCTGAATAATTTTTAACATAATTCGCCCTTTATTATAAACTAAACAGCATTAAAAATCACCCGGCCCTCGCCGCCAATTATTTCTTTCCTATTTACAACTCAAAATCTTCTGGCTGAGTGAAAGTAAACAAATTTGAGAGCTTTTGATATCTTGACTAGAAAGCAATATAGGATGTTATACTATTATCCTAAATGGATACAAGTAAACTTGCGACAAAAAAAGATATTAAATATTTAAAAACAGATATTAAAGACCTGAAAGCAGAATCTAAATCCATACGGCGGGAGATACTCAGAGTGGAAGAAAAGGTTGATAATCTTGAAGAAGGGCAGAAAAGGCTTGAAGAAGAACTTAGAGAGTTAAGAGCTGATAACCATACCAAGCTAGATAGACTTCAAAACACATTAGATGGGTTTATTGGGACAGTTGATGACTTAAGAACTGATAATACAGTTGGTACTCATCATACAAGGGAACTTCAAATTAAAGTTGACGATCACGAAAAGAGATTAAAGCAAATTGAATCCTCAAAAGTAACTACCTAAAATAAAAAATACTTAAAGGGCATAATTTATAATTTCCCACCTAAAATCTCCTTGGTATAATTGTTTATTGCGCGTATGAACTCGTTTCAAATAGGCGAAGCTGTTTCACCTCCTTAGTGGAGCTTAATAGGAGAAGAAATGATATGTCATCCTGGTTTAAATGACGATGCATTAGTCAAAGACAGTTAAATTTCTATCAATATCTATTTTACCAATGGGTAAATGAACATCAAAAGCGCCTGCTTTGGACTTTAGAGCCAATAACATAGTTCTTCTTGGTAGTTTCTGATCACCTTCAACTTCAAGCCGAATGATTTCAAATGTTGGTTTACGAAATATCTCGGAAAACGTTTTAGGGCCAAACCTCCACAAATCTATTGGATATTCGTGTTTTGGAAAGTTAAACGATGGAGTAGAAATAAAAATGTAGCCGCCTGCTTTACAAATCCTATTCATCTCGCTAATAACCAATTCAGGGTGTTGCGTGTGCTCAAGTAATTCCACTGCCATCACAATATCTTGCGACTCATCATTCACGACCCCTTTCAAATTTTCAGCATTAGCAATATCATTTTTCTCCTCCGAGTAATATTCCATGTCAATTTTTATATAATTAACTTTTTTGTCCTTCAAGAAATCATAAAACTTTTTCCGCGCGCTTTGTTGAAGCATGCCCAGCACTTCACCTCGAGCTGACCCTAAATTTATGAAATTACAAGATTTAAAAATTAAAGGCTTAACATATTTTTCAAAGAAGTTAATGACATAAGGATGACCTACATAATCAAAAGTAGGCGGTCTCTTTGATATTGTTATCCAGTTGTAGCCATCAGTTTTATACGTAGCGATGTCTAATCCAAGCTTAAGGTGTACATTGCCTCTGTTATCAGTATTTTTACTGATTTCTGAAAAATACAATTCCTCCAAAATTTTTCTTACCCTTACATTTGTTGCTGTCATGATCAAGTTGATTTCCAACCTTTTGATTTTTTTTACCTTCAGTTTTTCGATGAGAGCTAAAATCGACTTCTGCTCAAAATCTCTTCCGATGATGCCGCAGGAAAATGAACCATCAGTAATAGTGGCTTTATCTCTGGATATATTAACAACCAAAACTCCAGTTAACCCAAGCGAATATTCTCCTTCAAATGTGGCAACAGCATAAACTAAATCGCCGGCATTGAATCTTGCATGAAGGTAATCAAGCGCCTTTTCGTATTCAGCAAACTTTCCTGGATTTAAATTGAGCCGGTGCGTTTCCACAAGCAATCGAGTCGCGCGATCAAGGTTGTCAGCAGGAACAAGCCCGATACTAATTTCCCTTTTTAAGGATCTATAAAACTCTATATCTGCACCAGAAAACTTTTCTTTAGAAAATTTTGACTGTATAGCTGTCCTGTAACGATTTTTCCGCTCTTGTATTTCTGAGTCAAGTTGTTCCTTCTTGGAGACTATAGCCGGAATTGATAATAGTATCTTAAAATGTTTAGCGTCGACGATATGAATGGCGGGTATTTTATTCCACACCTCGTTAAGTTCAAAAACATTGTCATCAATAAATATTGCGGTTTCAGGACGTATTTCCGCGGCGTCAATAAGTTTTTGTATATTTACAAACTTCGGATCCCATCCCACCACAACCCAAGTAAAAAGTTCATTTTCGATATCAAGATCATTAAACGCTTGTTCTACGTCGTAAGGATCATTTTTCGATACAATATACAATTGAATACCTTTTTGATGAAGTTTTTTTAGTACAGAATACCTATTGGCTATGAGTTTGGGTTTTTCGCCCTCGGCAATAATACCCTCCCAGAGCGTATTATCAAGATCTACAAAGCAGGCTGTGATCTTTGATGTTATTTTAAGTTTTTCTAATTCTTGTAAAGACATAAGGGCCATTCTTTATTGTTATTTTATCATGGACAACTTATTTTGTGCAGAGAAGGGAAGATGAATTCACACAGGCTTGCGATGATTACTTTTTCCATTCCTCAAGGGTTTTTTTGATTTGTTCGTCGTTTGGGTTAAGATTGTCTAATACATATTGGAATACATTAATCGCTTTTTTCTGCAATTCCGGATTTACAATAGTTTCTTGACCGGATGAAGAAGCAGTAGCTGTTGTTTGACCAATAGCTAGCTGATGATATATGAGTCCAAGCGCAAAATATGCATCACTATAGTCTGGTTTGAGTTCAATGGTTTTCTCCAAGACTGTTACTGCTTCTTGTGGATTCCCTGTTTGTCCGAGTAACACCCCTAAATTATAAGAGATTTTTGCGTCTGTTGGAGCAAGTTCTCTTGATTTGTTAAGTGACTTTATGGACTCTGAGAGGTAAGTTGCTTTATTTTGTGAATCGCCGTTTGCCAGACTATAAAAAATCCGTAGTCGGTTTTTCCAGAAGACAATGTTGTTTGGGTGGTTTTCGATAACTTGATTATCTAAGCTAATCGCTTCCATCGCCAGTTGCCCTGCGGTCGTGGCATCATTTTGTAAGTAGAATGCTTCAGCAAGCGTAGCAAGATTCACAGCTAGTTCATCTTTATATAGCGGTTCAGATGGTATTATGCTCACCGCATCCTTTAATAAGGGAAATGCTTGTTGGAAACTGTTTGAGCGATCCAAATTGTATCCTAGAGCATAGAGAGTATCCGCATACCAATAACGAAAAAGACCCAGGATCATATTACCTGCAATAATAAATACTATAATAATTAAAACCCATTGGTAAGCATTAATAGATACTAGTTTTTTTACATAATCCTTATCATATTTGAGCAAGCCGGTAATCAGGAAAATAAAAGCCGGTATGAGAAAGAAATAAAGATTTATAATTACCACGGAAAACCCGAAGAAATTCGTAATAAGGATTGATATCCACCCGCAGAACAAACCTACAACCAAAAGAGTTTTTTTGTATTGTTGGCTTTCGTTATCATTATCAGATTGTTTCAGTGCGCGAGACTCGCTTGATACCGCTACATTATTTTTTTTCGGGAGTGTTGCAACAGAGCCATGAAGCAATAATTTTCCCGTTAAAAATATAAAGAACCCGATAATTAATAAATAACTCCCTAGTCCAAATATGCCCGTGGTAGTCAAATAATTTAGATATTCATTATGTGCTTTATTGTATAAATAATCCCATTCCGAAGTAAGGTTGTGTTCTGTTGGGCGATAACGGTAATAGGCAAAAGCGAAAGTTTCCACACCAGTGCCAAAAATTGGATTTGCAGCCCATGCATCTATTGCTCCTCTCCACACAATCATTCGTATTTGCGCGGAATCAGTGATTCCGGTTGCCTTAATAACCGGCTTATTTATGGAGTTAGATTTTTCTGTTTGCGCATATGCCACAATTTTTTTCTGTAATTGCGGTAAAGTGAATTTATCCAAATTACTAATCGGAGCGCCGAAGAAAAAATTACAGACAGCAAATGCGATATGAAAAATGAGGAGATATTTCACTAGGATTTTGATGATGAAGATTCTTTTATAAAACAAAATTATCCAAAATAAAACATCTACCGCAAAAAAAGCGGCAGTACCGGCCCGGGTATTTGTAAAAATAAGACATACATAAAAAAGAAGCATAATTATAAAATACGTGATTAAAGATTTAGTCTTTTTTTGTTTAGCGTTTAGCAATACAAACGCCATGGACAGGGGTAGTAAAACATTGAGATAAGCTGCGAACCATGCTGGTTGGCCGAGTGTTGAGAACACGCGGATAGTTGGTTTGAACGCGTCTGTCCAGCAATTTGTATCCAGTGATCCCCGAAAAACAAAGCAGGTAGGATCATAGCCAAAATGTGAAGGAAATCCCCAAACTGCTGTGACAATACCGGAAGCAAGGCTTATCATAATCATACGTGAGACTGCTTTTACATCTAAATTTGAAACAAAAGCGTAATATAGGAATATATAAGAAATTAGCGAAAGAAGCCCGCCATTAAAGCGGGTATAATACCCCCATAGTGATACATGGGTATCAAGAGAAAAGATGGTGGATATGATTTGTGAGATTAGAAATAATGCAAGTGGGATATCCAGAAGTGTTTTTCTGATGATAATTTTGCGCTCGATAATCATTTTAGAAATCCATGCAGCGCCGATAATGATCGTTAATCCGAACACGAACCACATTTTATTAAATTCGAATAATTCAGAAGTATTGCCGAGAAAAATTAGAGGGACAAAGAAGAAGAGGGAGTAGAAGGAATATTGGATTATCTTATTACAGTAGGAGGGAAATTTCATAAAACTTTTAATTAAGTTTTAAAATTCAAAATTCAAAGCACCAAATTCCAAATAAATACAAATATTTAAATTCAAAATATCAAAACTAGTTTTGGATTTAAGTTTTTTGAATTTTGATATTATTTAGAATTTGTAATTTTGGATTTGTAATTTTACTAATGGTATCATATTGTCAAATACTGAGCAAGGCACGTTTAGTTTACTACGTTCATGTAACTGAACGTAGTTTACATTCTTGTGGCAAGTCACGTTCAGTTTACATGAACGTGACAAGCTGTTAGAATTGGGTGAGAAATGAAGGTATTTAATTTTAGCAAACTTTTTAGTTATTTTGCATGTGACATGGGTATTGACTTAGGAACGGCGAATACATTGGTATGGGTAAAAAATAAGGGAATTGCTATTCGGGAACCGTCAATTATCGCAAGACATAAAAAGACAAAACAAATTATTGCCTACGGAAGCGAAGGTAAGAAAATGCTTGGCAAGACTCCGGCTTCTATAGTTACTATACGGCCATTACAGGGCGGAGTTATAGCTGACTTTGATGCCACCCAAGCATTACTTTCTAATTATATTCAACAGGTACACGAAATGGGCAATTTATATACAAGGCTTTTAGCTCGTCCAAAAGTTGTTATTGGAATTCCCTCCTCAGTAACCGAGGTTGAACGACGGGCAGTTTGGGAAGCTGCGTTAAGCGCAGGCGCTAGAGAGGCATATCTAATTGAAGAACCGATGGCAGCAGCTATTGGAGAAGGTATTTCTATTTTCCAATCAAAGGGAATAATGGTCGTTGATATCGGCGGAGGGACGAGTGAGATTGCTGTGATATCGTTGGGGGGGATTGTTGTTGGAAGATCGTTGAAGCTGGCGGGAGATAATATGGATCAGAGTATCCTTCATTATATTAGACTCAAACATGGGATACTTCTTGGAGAACAGACAGCTGAAGATATCAAAATAAAAATCGGAAGTGCTTATAAAAAAAACTCAAGTCCTAAAGAAAAAGATAAAGACGAAAATAAAAGGAGCGAGAAAATAATAATTGTTCGGGGGAGAGATATTGAGACTGGTCTACCTCGTAGTCTGCGTGTATCAGAATCGGAAATTCGGGAAGCTTTATCTCCAATTATTACACAAATTGTTCAGGCGGTTGCCGATGTTTTAGAAGAGACACCACCCGAGCTTCTCCATGATATTTTAGAATATGGAATTTTACTTACAGGTGGAGGAGCAAACCTTGCTGGCCTGGATCAGCTGATTGTTGATCGTGTGCATATGCCCGTCTTGGTCTCGTCTGATCCGATGACCTCAGTTGTCCGTGGAACAGGTAGGGTATTGGAGGATGAGCAGCTTTTGCATAGGGTTAAAGTAATTGGTGGATTGAAGTGATACAATATCCTATATGCAAGGCCGCAAAAAAAGCTTTCCAGTCTTTATTGGTTTCTTTCTCCTAGCTCTTCTACTTTTTGTTTTATCACAACAAGGTTGGTTGAACGGAATGACTGGAGTTATTCAATCAATCACTTTACCTATACAGAGGTCTTCATTTTTTTTATTTCATAAAGATGATGAAAATGCCATAACAAAGCTCAAAAACGAGAATAGAAACTTGCAAACTAGACTTGTTAATTTACAGGCTCTTGAGAAAGATAATCAAGCGTTGCGGGACCAGTTTGCACTAACCCATCCGGCACCCGAAAAACTTCTCCCCGCGTTTATTGTCGGAATGCCAAGTTTCATACCTGGAGTTTCTGTTGTTGACAGTATTATTATTGATAAAGGTACTATTGATAAGGTAAGGGTGGGGAACAGTGTTGTGCTTAAAGATAATTTGATAGGTAAGGTAGTGAAAACTACTCCCCAAATGTCTGTGGTTGACTTACTAAACCATAAAAACATCTCTTTTACTGCGCAGACTATAAAAACATCCGCATTTGGAATAAGCCGCGGGACAGGAGATGACAAGATAGTATTAGATAACGTTTTATTGTCAGACAAATTACAAACAGGTGATATTGTTGTCGCAAAAGACCCTCAACTTTTAGTGGTTGGTAAAATAGTGTCTGTTAATAAAAAAGCCAGTGCACTTTTTCAAGCAGCTGTAGTTGAAAGTTTGGTAGATGTTTTGACATTGAATTTAGTATTCGTTCTAATTAATTAATTTTTATGATTCTTATACTGCCAATTATTCTTATAATGCTTTGGCTTGAATCCACAATAATTTCTCTTCCGTTAATGCTGATAATAATTATGATTATTCATATACTATATAAAGAGATGTGGGTCATGGGGTTTGCCTTTTTAGCCGGCTTAATTCTCGATATTGCCGCAGTGCGTCCTTTGGGCAGTACAAGTATTTTTCTGGTTTGCTGGTTGTTTTTAATTATATTATATGAGCGCAAGTATGAAATCGATTCTTACCAGTTTGTGTTGGCTGCATCGTTTATTGGTTCTCTAGCATTCTTGATTCTTTTCAATTACCCTAATGTAATAATCCAGGCGATAGTAAATTCTTTTATTGCATTAATTATTTTTTCATCCTTTAAAAGCGTAAAGATCAAAACGCAAAACGCAAAGCTACAACTCAAAGCCTAAAATTAGTATAATTTTGAAAGTTTACTTTTTAAGTTAATGATTTTAGCATTTTTATTATGAATCCGGGAGCGGCCTTTGGAGATAACATCAAAACAGAAAAAATAAAGAGCAGATCCTATGCTGCGTCAAAACGCATAAACACACGCGGGTTTCTACTCCTTTTATTTTTATTCGTTGTAGTTAGTTTATTTATCGGGCGGCTGGTATATCTGCAACTATTTCAAGGAGCATATTACCGCACTCTCTCAGATTCAAATCGGATAAGAACTCAGATGATTTTTGCGCCTAGAGGAATAATTTTTGATAGAAATGGAACGCCATTAGTGCTTAATTCTCCCGGATTTAGGCAAACTATTAAGAACCCCAAAAATAATAGTTCAGATAGTACTATCCCGATTAATAAGGAGCAAGCGCTTTCGCGTATAGCTAAAGGTGAAAAGAACATCGCAGTTGACTCTCTCCGTCAATATCCATTTAAAGATGCTTCTGCGCATGTTTTGGGATATATTAGTCAGATATCGAAAGAAGAGTTGGGAAAAAGCGAATTTTCGGATTACGCGCCTAGCGATAGGGTAGGAAAGACAGGAATTGAAGAAGAATATGAGCAATCTTTGCGTGGAATTGATGGCAAACAGCTTGTGGAGATTGACGCTCTCGGCCTTGAAGTGAGGCCATTGGGACAGACAGATCCAATTGCAGGCAATGATATCACCTTGACTCTGGATGCGAAGTTGCAACAAGCCGCGTATTTAGCCGCCAAGAATATTCGCCGTGGAACAGTAATTGTTTCAAAGCCAAATGGGGAGATTCTGGCAATGATTTCCAAACCATCATACGATCCAAATCTTTTTACACTCTATACGACTTCTTCTGTTTCATCGGAATCAGCATACAAAACTATTTCATCAGTTCTCTCAGATTCAGAAAATCAACCGCTTCTCAATCGCGCGATAGGAGGCATTTACCCACCCGGGTCCACTTTCAAATTGGTAGTTGCTGCCGCGGGGCTCGAGGAAAATATTATAAATGCGGGATACACAATTACAGATACCGGAGTTTTGAAAGTCGGAGAATTTTCTTTTGCAAATTGGTATTATACGAATTACGGTAAGACAGAGCCGGGTAAATTGAACGTAGTCAGGGCGCTGGCACGGTCTAATGATATTTTCTTCTATAAATTGGCAGAGCATATAAACGTCGATAGAATATCAGCTATGGCGAAAAAATTTGGATTGGGCAATGTGTCAGGAATTGATTTACCGTCGGAGGCCACAGGTTTAGTGCCAACACGCAAATGGAAGGAAACAAATATTAAGGAGAGTTGGTATTTGGGTGATACATATCATTACGGAATCGGACAGGGATATCTTTTAACTACTCCGTTGCAGGTAAACAATTGGACAAACGTTTTTGCGAATGGAGGAATTTTATTCGAACCACATCTATTGAAAAAGCCAAAATCCAATCCGTCAGCCAACGGCCAAAAAATATTGAGTGAAAAATCTATTTCTTTGATCAGACAGGGGATGATTAATAGCTGTAAGCCCGGCGGTGTAGCTTGGCCATTATACGAGTTCAAAGTTAAAAATTCAAAGTTAAAAGTTGATGGAAAAAATTTTATGCAAGCTGCCTCTAGCTCTGCTGATATGAGACACGTTTCAATAGCTTGCAAAACCGGAACCTCGGAGCACGGTGGAGAGAAAACCCTACCTCATGCCTGGATAACACTTTTTGCCCCCGCCTATGATCCTGAAATAGTTGTCACTGTTCTGAATGAATCTTCCGGTGAAGGCTCTAATGAAGCCGCACCGGTCGCAAAAAAAGTTTTAGAAGCTTATTTTGAAGAAAAATAAATTCAAAGCTTAATATTTGTTTTATCTTTTTACCTTAGTATTTTATCTAAATTGTTGCATATATAGTCGACTATTGACAACTTTTATATGCGATCGCCATAATTAGTTGTATGCAGAAGGGAAGAGGAAAAAGGAGCGGTACGGTTGTGAAAGGAATAACAAAAGCTCTGTTGACCGCCCTCTCGAGTGGTGCAGTCATTGGTGTGGCGCTTATTTTTCCGGCAGCAGGTTATCTCTATAAAGAATTTAAAAAGCAGCAGTGGGAAGAGGCGCGCAGGCGTGGTTCACTTCGTTCAACGATTAGGAGGCTTGAAAAACAATCACTTGTCTCTTGGAAAGAAGTAGACGGAGAAACTCTGCTTCGACTAACAGAAAATGGTAAAAAGAAAACGCTTCAGTTTACAATAGATAGCCTTCAGATTAAAAAGTCCAATAAATGGGACGGTTGGTGGAGGCTTGTCATTTTTGATATTCCTGAAAATAAAAAGCTCAATCGTGAAATCTTTCGTAGAAAGTTGAAAGATCTTGAGTTCACACAACTTCAGAAAAGCGTTTTTGTTTGTCGTTATGAATGTAAGGATGAGATTGATTTTTTGCGCCATGCACTGGAAGTCTCACCTTTTGTCCATTATATTCTCGCCAAAGAGATATCTGGATTTGTGAAGAGTAGTTGAATTAAAGAGTGACATTTTTCTAAAGCGATCGCTTCTAAAAAATGTCAATGCTTGTGGAATAGAAGAGAACAAGGGCTATCTTGCATGATTGATTCTCCAAACCACTAAATCTGTAAGAGCCGCATTGTTCTCAAGTTGTCGCATAAGTCCAATAATGCTGCGTGGAGATAAAGTTATTGCAGGAGGAACATCTACTCCTTTATGGAACCTTCTAAACTCCTTATCCCATCTTCCACCTAAACCATTTTCTATTGCTTGATTCCTACCTGGTTGATTATCTGGTTTTGGAGCCTGAATATAATCTATTACCTTTCGAGATTTAGATCCTGGAATTGTTGCGTTTGTACCTATCTCAAGAGCTTTTCTTATCCATTTGTTATCAAAACGATCATCAGCATCATGTAAATCTATAAACATAGTTAAATACCCACCTGGTTCTGCAGCATCAGTTAAGAAGCCAGGAGCTACAGGAGTTAGCTTTGTTCCCCATACTGCGCCTTGAAATGGATGTACATTAAAATAGCCGCCGCTACTTTGTCTTGTTTGTTGCCCTAAAGCTATAAGCGCATCTTGAGCTTGCTGTTCTGACCCTTTGCTTAAAAAGGATTGTCTTTGTTCAGTATCAATTCTGATATAAGGACCATTAACAGGATGATCAAAAATAAATCCAAAACCGTATGTGTATCCACTTGCTGAATTTCTTCCTTCTATAGAAACAACACTAAGTCTGGCTTCAGGTGATACCCGATCAGGTTCTTCATATTTTTGTGGGTTTGGTCCAAATCTTTCACCGCTCATAGTTGTTATTTCCTTATATATAGTTGATTATCGAACAATGCATATTGTATCATACCATATCAAATATATCCACCGTTTGAATTTTTAATATGCTACCATTAAATATATGGATGATCGTCTATATTGGTTAGGTTTTTCGGCTTTTCCGGGAATTGGACCGGCTCGATTTCAGAAACTACTTGCGGCTTTTGGGCAAGCTCAATCTGCATGGAAAGCAGATGTTTCCGAACTAAAGAAGTCCGGAGTTGGAGAAATTCTGGCGCATAAACTGGTTGAATTTAGAGAAAATTTTTCTACAGATGAGTATTTACAGAAGTTAAATAACGCGAAAGTAAAATTTTTAACTTTACGTGATCCTGAATATCCCGCCCCTTTATCACGAATAAAAAACCCGCCATTTGTTTTATATGTTAAAGGAGATTTTGATTTTCACCACGCAGAAAATCAAAAAACAATTGCTTTTGTTGGATCCAGAAAAATAACTTCTTATGGTACTCAAGTCACAGAGCTTTTGGTTGGTGATTTGGCGGAGGCCGGTTGTGTTATTGTATCTGGTCTGGCAATTGGGGTTGATAGCGTAGCGCATCGAAAGACAATTCAAAGCGGAGGAAAAACAATTGCAGTGCTAGGTAGCGGTGTCGATTGTTGTTATCCTGCGCAAAATATATCTTTGTACCGAAAAATATTAGAAACCGGTGGAGCCATTGTTTCGGAGTATCCATTGGGACAAGAACCGACAAAAGGATCATTCCCTTCTCGCAATCGGATAATTGCGGGACTTTCTATCGGCGTAGTAGTGACAGAAGGCGCAGCAGATAGCGGAGCGCTTATTACCGCTGAGGACGCCTTTTTAAACAAGCGAAAGGTCTTTGCAATTCCGGGACCAATTACCTCCAATTACTCTAAAGGACCTAATGCGCTTTTAGCCCGCGGAGCAATTCCGGTCACTCAATCTGGAGATATATTGCAAGCGCTTGCAATACCACAGCGCCCGTCCACCAGGAAAATTTTCACAGGCACCGCTGAGGAACAAAAGATTATTGTTTTATTGCAAAATACAGAAATGCATATCGATGAATTAATAAAACGTATGAATATCCCGGCAAGCAAAATTGGCACGACCCTTTCAATTATGGAAATGAAAGGCTTATTGCGAAACTTAGGATCAGGAATTTTCGCCTTAGCAGATATTTCGTGAACATTAGACCCGCTGAGCAGACCAAAAAGCAACTGACTATTTTTGAATGAACACAACTGCTGATACAGCACCAGCACGAGGAATGCCATCCGCAGAATGCCGCCAAACTACCCGCAGTGGATTGCCAGGACGATCTCGACCAATGCTTACAGGGTAGTCATCCGACGTATTATCTAATACCCGGCCAAACTGACGCATTAAAAGCTCATTTCCTGTTTTTGCCTTGCAAGCTTTATCTAATTGAGACAAACCTGAGGCTGGCAACATGACTGATCTTGCATAAGGATTTATTGCTTCTATTAGTCCCCTGGAATGATTTTGAGTCATAACAAGTTGTAGAGGACGATCCTCATCAAAACTTCCCATAACAAAAACTCTAGTCGGATCTATTGCAACTAGCATTGAGTTTGGTAAAGCAAAATCACGTAGACTAGGAATCGCATTTACATAATTCAGCTGATCGCGTCTGAAATAACTTGGATCTTCCTGAATAACCTCAGGCAATGTTTTTGGCTCGATCCTAAGAAAAATAAATCCACGACTTGCAAATTCTATCTGCTCTTCAATTGACGGCTTACGAACTCTGTACAATAAATCATAGGATTCCTGACGAAGATTCTTTTCCGGAACTACTGCTTTTCTCTCTGGACCCAGCCCCATATGACGAGAACCATATCATACTATGAGATGTCTGTCAAATATTAAATTGACAACAGTTTATTTTAAAATTTAATTCCGCTCTGATTGAAATACATAAGCTTGTCATCCCTACCGAAGCGATAGCCTAGTTGAGGGATCTCACACAAATGAGTAGCTAAGGCGGTATGAGATTCCTCGACTCCCGTCGGTCGCTCGGAATGACAATACCAAGTCAACTTATTGCGGCGTAGTTTATTTGTCAACAACTGGTTGGTCAGGTGGCACAGCGCCTCTTTCCATCAATGCTCCCCCTGAACTGACTGGATAAGGATATGGTGGAGTTTGTCTGTCTTGGAAAAATATAAAGAAAATTAGAGCAAACACAATTCCATAAAACACGAGCCAGAAAATTGTCAGAATGAGAGTTGCCGATCCGGCAATAATCCCTTTTTTTATACCCACAATAATCCCGGGAGCGAATAAAAACATCGCATAAATACATAAAGAAATAACTGCAAAAAGGAGAATTAAAAGAGAATAGAAAAAGTTATAACTGTAATATTGGAAAACCTGTACGAAGTAATAACTTAAAATGTACAAACCGATTGTATATAATAGTATAAGAAGTGACGCGCCGAAACTTGCCCCTAAAACCACCATGTAAGAAAGAGTTCTGAGGTTACTTGGTTGGTCAGGAGGAGTATCTTTTTTACCAAAAACCTTTTTTACAGCTATAAATAGCGATCCAAATGCCAGCACCAGAACGAGAACAAAGATTCCGATTCCA
Organism: uncultured bacterium; assembly: GCA_963826535.1. Classification (GTDB taxonomy): domain Bacteria; phylum Patescibacteriota; class Microgenomatia; order Levybacterales; family UBA12049; genus JAHIGH01. The sequence continues at coordinate 34,340 of CAWGXL010000002.1, forward strand.
ACTCCTATTTCCCGGCCGTATAATTTCCATCTACTATCAGCATACACGCCATGAACTGTATAAGATTCATTTGGCTGGAGATTAGAAGCTGATTTTACTATTGTACCCTGACCAATTGAATTGTAAAATTGATCAAATTGAGCATTACCCGCGCTTCTCCCTTCATCAACCGCAGCACTCATAGGAGCGATTGATGTTTCTTTTGCCTGGTAATTAATATCTCCTTTTGCGTCTTTAAGGTAGTAATCAGGATCAACTATGACTCCAACCTGCAGGCTTTGAATTGTATCCGCAACTTTAACCGTATCAACAGAAAAATTATATGCTCCAAGCATATCTTTATTCGTAACACCACTCATGGAAAAGGAAAGAAGCAAGCTTCCGCTGCCATTAGGCTTTACTTCTTTCGGTAATTGAACTGTCAGCTCGCTGCCATTAAGTACAAATTTTGCTTTATGATATGTTGTAGCCCCCCATCCATATGAATAGTCAGGCTCCTGATACTGATCGCATTTTTGTGTAGGTGGGGGATAATTGTAAATCATAGAATCACTTTCAGAAGTTAGCGGCATTGGTTGGTATGAAATACACTGCGGCTCCCGGTACACTTGATACACGCTGAGATTTTGCGGATCTTTTTGAAAAGTGAATTTAATTGCCGACACCGAAGCCTCTTCTCTATTTGAAAAAACTGTTTTCAAGGAGAACAAAGCGTCCCCATTGCCCCGTAAAGTTATAGTATAAAAATGATTTTGTCCAAAAGGGAGACTAGTTTCGGGATTAGGCACCGGGGGCATTATCTTCACCGGCTCGGCAACGCCTGGCATTGTCATTGGTTCCGCATCACGCATCCGATCTTCTGTCCAATATCCCTCACTCCCTGTAGATTCTGTAGTTGAAGATATGGGTGAAGAGACAGAAACGCTCGCTTTAGTATTATCTTGAGCGAAGGAAGTTATAGGAAGACAAAGGGTCAATAAAAACACAAACAATACAACCCAGCCTTTTTTCATATCTGTTCAAGTACACCATATTCTTTTATCTATGTCAATTCAAAACTTCCACCCAAGCTCTTTTTTGATTTCTTTCACGGCTTTCTCGTATTGCTCTTTAGTTAGCTGATTATTTAGAACGCAGTATTTTTTGTTGGCTAAATCCACACAGCCGAAGCAATCAGAGCAGTTTTTAAGATAGGCGCTATAATAACAATTGGTGCAATATTGACAAAAGTATAAAAAAGCACAGTTATAAAGAGAACGAGAAAGTGCTAGCTCATAACATCGCTCGGCAACAAGACTTCTGTCCGCGCTACCTGAGTAATATAAATCCCAACAGCTTTTTGCGTTTACGCTAATGAAAATATAGCCTGAATTTTCACCATAAAAAGTATTAAAACACCAATAATTATTTTTTGAATTATAAATGTAATTACCATAAAGACAATTCTCATTATCCAACTGTTGGTTTGCGGGATGAGGAATTTGTCGTTTTAAATCAAACATTTGCTTGAGAAGCTTTTCAGGGTTTTGTTTTCTTAGCTCTTCAACTTTTTTAAAATATTCCTCTTTGGTATATTGTTTATTAAATATACAATATTTCTTATGAGTTAAACCTACACATCCGAAGCAATCTGCACAGGCATTTAACATCGCGGAAAAATGACAGCCTGTACAACTGTTGCAATCCATCAGATACGTACAATTATGACATTTAGTGGAATCAATACATTGATAGCACTTTTCAGATTCTGCAACAAAAGTACAATCTACGACTTTGTTACTCCAAAATCCATTCGAAGTATATATCCCGTCTTCCAAGTAGCTTGAAATAAAACAGTGATAGCAATTTTTGCTGTTATAAAGGATATCTCCATATTCACAATCAACAGATTGGAAAGTTATAGTTGCCGGAACAGGAATAGATTTTTTCAGAAGCTCATATTTTTCCAGAAAGGTCATAATAAATATCAAAAATTATTATAGCATAATTTATAATACCGTCTTGACAGCCCCTGTATAATGTAGACTACAATTATTTAAGTCCTGAAAGATGGACTAAATTTTTTATGAGAAACCTTGTTATAGTTGAATCGCCTACAAAAGCAAGAACTATTGGTAAATTCTTAGGAAATGATTATGAGATTAAGTTCTCAATGGGACATATTATTGATTTGCCCAAAAGTAAACTCGGGGTTGCGGTTGAAGATGGATTCACCCCGCAGTATGAAGTTATCGCGGATAAGAAAAAGATAATTGCGGATCTGCGCGCTTCAGCGAAAAAAGCGGACACAATCATTCTCGCGACAGACCCTGATCGTGAAGGAGAAGCGATCGCGTCCAATATTAAAGATGTTCTCTCTAAAAAAATTTTGGGCAAAGGCAAATCCCCCTCTGGTGAAAAAAACGAAAAATTTAAAAGGATTGTATTCCATGAAATCACAGAGGCTGCAATAAAAGAAGCACTTGCGAGTCCTAGGGATGTTGATGTTAATTTAGTTAATGCACAGACTGCAAGACGGGTTCTGGATCGGTTAGTCGGTTATCAATTATCACCGGTTTTGTGGAAGAAAGTTCGGCGGGGATTGTCAGCCGGTAGAGTGCAAAGTGTTACCTTGCGTCTTATTGTAGAGCGCGAGCGGGAAATTGAAAAATTCGCTAAGGAGCCATATTGGACAGTTCATGCGTTGTTTACAAAATTAGAAAATGACGCGGTAGAATTTACTTTATTAGAAATTAATGGTGAGAAAATAGAAACTTCTCAAACATTTACTCTTTACGATGGAGAATATAAAACAACAAAAACTATTATTGACAGTCAAAACAGAGCAGAGGAGATTGCCAAAGATATTACAGGGAAGAATTTTACTGTCGCGGATGTGATCAAGCGGCAGATAAAACGTAGCCCCTATGCGCCTTTCACAACATCTACTATGCAGCAGGATGCATCCCGGCGATACGGATTTTCAGGAAAAAGGACTATGAGGTTAGCGCAAAAACTATACGAAGAAGGATTTATTACTTATCATAGAACCGATTCGGTAATTTTGTCCCGTCCCTCAATCACACAAATACGGACATTTATTCAAAAAGAATATGGTGAGAAATACGTGCCTGAAAAACCCCGGATTTATTCAGCCAAACAAAAACTTGCTCAGGAAGCTCATGAAGGAATCAGGCCGACAAAAATCCAAAAAGTAAGCCTACAGGCAAATGGAGAAATAACAAATGATCATACTAAACTATATGAATTAATTTGGAAGCGGACAGCCGCATCACAAATGAGTGATGCATTAATTGAATCAACAACTGTGTACGCAGATTCTACTGTTGTCATTGCGAGCGGTAGCGAATCAATCTCTAATAATAATCTTTACAGATTTAAATCAACAGGCTCAGTACTTCTTTTCGATGGGTTCTTGAAATTGACTCCACTGGCTTTGCAGGATAGACAGCTACCACAATTTATATCAGGGGAATCTTTGACACTAAGCAAATGTTTTAACACAGCGCATGAAACCCAACCGCCTCCAAGGTACAACGAGGCATCGCTGATCGCGGCTTTGGAAGAAAAAGGAATCGGCCGTCCATCAACATATGCTTCGATCGTCGCGACACTTATAGATCGCGGATATGCTGAACGAATTGAAAAGCGATTTGAACCAACAGTTGTTGGGAAAGCGGTTAATGATTTTCTTGTCACTAATTTTTCAGCAATTGATGATATTCCGTTTACAGCGGAGATGGAAGATAAATTGGATAGCATTGCTCAAGGAAAAAAAGAATGGGTAGATATGATGCGCGACTTCTATACTCCTTTTGAAAAAAAGATAAGCGAGGTAGAAAGTGCAAGTAGAGTAAAGATAGAAACTCAGCCAACAAGTGAGATTTGTCCTCTATGCGGAGCAAATGTAGTGATAAGGTATGGAAAATTTGGAAAATTTCTTTCCTGTAGTAAATTTCCCGAATGTAAGTTCACTAAATCTTATGCCGAGGAAACCAATTTAACCTGCCCAAAAGATAATGGAAACATTATTGTAAAGAAAACCCGCAAAGGCCGTAAATTTTTCGGTTGTTCCAATTATCCCGCCTGCGACTTCGCGGCGTGGAAGTTAGAAGACATTAAAAATTATGATCCAAACGCACCTGCAAAAAATAAAACTGAAACGAAAATGATCTCTATCGGGAAGGAGAAGTAAAACTTTATTCCCCGGGCGAAGCGGGACAAACAAATTCACAATTAGGTCCGGTTCTCCCCACAAACGATCCATCAGGACACTGCCTCGCATCCTCCGTGCAAAATGTTAGTTTCTGTGTAGGAGGTGGAATCGATACCTGCGCTTGGTCGAGGAATTTGAAGGTGGAGATGATTTGGCCAAAAACCCTGGATGCATTTTCATCATAATATTGTATTTGTAGTTCGATTAATGGTTCCATATTGGTTTTAATTATATCGCTGCTTTCACCATTTATTTCAACTAATTCAAAACCTTTTCCGGGAACACCTCCTAGAATAATTTGTCCTGAACGATTTCCGTTAATGCATTTTTTGACAATTTGACTACTTGAACATTCAGGATATGCTAGAAAATTTATAAATGATTTCGGATCATCAGACACAGTAATTCCTATCGCAGGGGTTCCATTTTGGTAATACAATATTATTTTAGTGTCTTTCTCTTCAATTTTGTCAATTTGCTGTGGATATTGAAAGGCAAAAGAATATCGATTATTAATATATGTTTTCATTTTACTCGGATCGGAAGTTGGAGAAGCAGAAAAAGAATTCGGAGATGTTGTCGGTTGTAATATAGCTAATTGTTTTTGTTTATAATTTGACGAAACATATTTAATTCCGAATACAACTATTATAAAAATAAGTGAAAAAAGCAAAAAGTATTTGCCATATTTATCCAGGAACGAAGCATTAGGGTCATTCAACAATTTTTTATAGACCTCCGGAAGCTCTTGCTCTGGAGCAGGACGTTCAGAATTATCCATTAAGCTCAGTATTTCATATTACACAAACGAGTGTCAACAAAACATTTCCAGTTCCTGAATCTCCTTTTCAATACTTTTTAATTTCATTCAAATCAAATTAGGCGGATTTTGCACTATTTGCTATAATGGGTATATGGAAAAAGATTATTATAAAGCACTAGGTGTTTCTAAAAGTGCAACTCACGATGAAATAAAACGTGCCTACCGTAAGCTTGCTCTTGAATTTCATCCGGACCGTAATAAAACCAAAGAAGCAGGTGATAAGTTTAAAGAAATAACCAAAGCTTATGAAGTACTGTCCAATGATGAAAAAAGAAAAATGTACGACCAGGTAGGCCATGCAGCCTTCGAACAAGGAGCAGGTCAGGGTCCCTTTGGAGGCGGGGGCGGGCAATCTTCCGGACAATATGGACCTTTCACATATAGTTATCAAACGAATGGAGGAGGAGCTGACTTTGATTTCGGAGGCTACTCTGACCCATTTGAAATTTTCGAACAATTCTTCGGCGGCGGTTCACCATTCGGGCAACGACAGCGGCGCCCTATATACTCAGCAGCAATCAGTTTTATGGACGCAGCGCTCGGTACAGAGAAGGAGTTAATAATTAATGGAGAAAAACAGAAAATTAAAATTCCCGCAGGAGTTGATAGCGGTTCTAGAATCCGATTTGAGAAGTATGACATTGTGCTTGATGTCAAGCCGGACGCACGCTTTGCGCGCGAAGGATCTGATGTTGTATCGGAAAAAGAAATCTCTTTCACACAAGCCGCAATAGGCGCGGAAATATCAGTCGCAACTGTTGATGGAGATATTAAAATACGCATACCCGAAGGAACACAACCTGGTACCTTGATCCGCCTTCAAGGACGAGGCATCCCTCATCTCAGAGGCAGCGGACGGGGAAGTCACTATGTACGCATCAAAGTCGTCGTCCCCAAAAAACTTTCAAAACAACAAAGAGATCTCCTTGAAGAATTTCAGAAAGAAGAGCTACAAGCAAAAAAACGCTGGTTCTAAAATTTGTTAAAAGTTAATTAATATTATATGGGAGAAACCTCACTTGCCGAGTCAATCGACCCAAAATTGGTAAATTTTCAAAAAGACGTACCTACTCAGAAAAAACCAAATTTGTATCTAGTTAACCCTCCGCAGCATCTAGAATCTTCCGCTAAAAAGAAAAATGGCGAAGTTCCTCATCCACCGGAAAAATCAAAATTTATATTTGACAGATCAAAAATTGAAGATGAATCAAAAAACTTTGATAAAGCAATACTAGATCCACTTACCGGAGTTGACCCTGCTTTTGAAGCAGGAACAAAAAACAATTTAGATTACCTTTGCCGCACCGGCGATCTTGAATTTAACACCCCAAGAACACAGATTCTTCAGAATATTGTCGATAAAATGACAGGACAAGACGGTATTCATGAAAAACTTATGACCGTATCTTCAAAAAAAGCAGTTGAAGCACGAATTGTAATAAAAAACAAAGGCGAGGCAGATGACGCCTTTGTACTTCCGGACGGGACGATTGTTTTATCTCAATCACTTATTGATAAGCTTACTTTGGATGAGGTTGGCGGAGTCATGGCTCATGAGATTAACCACATCAGAACCGAAACAGCGGCAAAAAAAGAAGCAGCCGGAGGTCATGCATTTGGAGTTTGCTGGGCGCATGAAACCGCGGAAGACGCACTCGCTCCTGACCTATTGGTAAAAGCCGACCTTAATAGTTTAGGATTCTCTTCAGCAATCATCAAAGTTTCGGGCGCGGAAAGAGGAAGTATACATCAAAGTGGACTTTCCCGTGGTTCACAAAGCGTAGGACAGCACTTCGGACTGGATTTCGGCACAAGCAGCCAAGAACAGACGCCACTTCCGGAACTACTAAAAACAAAAGAACCAATAAAAAAAACCAATCTGGAAGTAATGGGACAGCTTATCCGCCAGCAGGAACCTGAAAATGTAGAACAAACGCTCTCTCTTTTGCACCCGCATGACTTAAAAGACGCTTATCAACATATAATCAATCAGGAGCGAGGAGGTGAATATTGGTCTCCAAAGGCGCTAACCGAGGAACAGAAAAAAATTATTGAGCTTGGCAGCGCGTATTTAAATAATCGATTGGAAGAAGCAGGCTATTCGCAAACTGAAAGGAATCTATTTTTTATCTTTATGCAAAGTTATAGTGCACGTACCCCCAGCTTCAGCATGATAAAAACACCTGAAATGGTGCTTGAAGCGACACGCGCTTTACCGGACTACATTAACTTTGGCGGACATGGCGACATTCATAGATCTCTTTTTGATAAAGAAATTACCGGCAGTACGGTGGAATCTTTCCTAAACATAATAAGTGCTAGAATGCATGATACCGGTATCTCTCCTCAAGGTCAGAATGAAATACCCATCACAAAAGAGATTCTATTAAAAACACTGACTGAGATAAATTCGTGGGAAAATATCGCCAACGGTTTAAAAGTTAAAGGTAAAGCAGGAGTATTTACCCAGGTCATAGAAAGTTATATAAGTAAAACCTACATCAGTACAGATAATGCCTATAAAAAGTTGCTTGATGAAACAAAAACAAGAGAATTACTTCAGGAAGTAAAAGATTTAAATATCCCAATAAATCTGGATACCCTTCATACAAGAATGAGTGCCTCTCCGGAAGAAAGAAAAGTTTATGAATTATTTAAAGAATTTTTTGTAGAAAAGAGCCCTAAAACAACTGAGCAAAGTATAGACGATTTTCTTGACTCATATATAGGTCTACCGGAAAATGAAAAAGGAGGGGAACTTGATTATTTCATGAAAATAATCCGCAAAGATTTCGATGAAAAAGAACTAACAGACGCTCAAAGAATAAATTATGTCAAGTATTTCGGGTCAAAAGTAAAAGAGCTCGATCTCTCATCAAATATTGACCTAAACAAGGAACTCAATCTGAATATTAAAGAAATTCCAGACAAAGAGCTATTCCAAAGAAACTTATTGGAATTTAATATGCAATCAAATGCTGCACTCGCCCTGCTGCAAAAAGACGGTGAAGAATTTTATGATTATATTAAAGTACTTATGGATAAATCAGGCATTGATATACAAAACTGTTCTCCGGCAGGAATATACAATCTCAGCGCGAGCTTAATTAATATAGACAAAGGTCACTTTTACAACTTTGACGAGAAAAGTGTTAAAGAGAAAGATTATGTCTTCTTATTAAACCAAATAAAAATTGAAAACATAAATAAGTATCTTCAATTGCCGTTTCTCCAAAAACTCATGGAAGAATCTGAAAAAAAATTATCTTTTACAACATTAAAAGATTTAAACAAGTATATTGATACTGAAATATTCCAAAAAAGGCTTGATAGTAGAAGCAGCAGTCATTTATTTGAAGACACACTAAGCTCAATAATTACCCTAAAACCGGTTAGGGAAAATTTCTTGGAATTACTACAACGCGGTGTCCCTGAAGATGAATACCCACAGTTGTATAAATTTATAAAATTAGAATATCCATCAGGTCCGCGTGAAAAAGAATTTCTCAGAGCATTAAATGTCAGGTATTTGGACAAACCAATTGGTTCCCAAAACGAATTACATGAGAGAATTGATTATCTTAAGCAAAATTTTAATTCCGTCGGACCGGAGGGGATGGCACTACTTGCCAATCATATCAATACATTGCCTCAATATCTGCATTTCAGGAAAGAAATGGCAGAGCTATTGGCCACTTATTTGGATGGGTCAGGTATAGTCAGCGCTGTCGCGATGGGAGACTTCGCAACCTCGTTTTTTACAAAACACTTTGCGGATCTATTAGAAAGCAGCAAAACAGACAAGCAGACAAAAAGTAAATTATCAACAGACATGGCCAAGGAATGGTTCAAATTTTTCTTTATAGAAGGATCTAATCGTGATAAAAGAGTGAATTTTGACAAAGAAACAGGCAAAATAGAATTAAACGGTACCACACGAGATATTTTCAAAACATTTGCTGATTTGGTAAAAGAAATAAAAGGTCTTTCTGAACTTAAGAGATTTGCTATCACCCACAAATCACTGGTTGATACCGGAGGAGCATTAACAGACGACAACAACAGAAAGCAATTGGGAGAAATACTTAACGCATCTCTGGAAACAAAGTCAACTTTTATCAGTCATGCTCTGCAAAAAGGCTGCGAGCTAGCACCGGCAGAATTTTTCAGCTTCCCAATCTCAAAAATGCTTGCTCCTTTATTATTTAGGAGCCTTGATACCAATTATGTGGATCTTAAAAAAGTATCGAGGGAAGATTATGAGGATAAAGTTCCATATAAACAGCTTCCTGTATTATTCGGATCAGACACCAGAGACGTAACGCTTTTTGGCGCACATTACAAAGGGGAGACTAATACAAAAGTTGCCCAAATGGCCATAGAAAGCGATGATCAATACCACCTCGCAACCCAATTACTTGATCGAATACTTACAGAAGAACCTGTTATAGGGGCGCCACATAAAGAGCCTGACGAAAAAGTTAAAGTTGATCCCAATACTGAAGCGATTATTAGCGCTGTTGAAGCGAGCGGGCCACTTGGAAAAAGATGTCTTCAGCTCTCGCGCCAACTTCATGAATTTGCGCCGGCTACAGACAGACGTCTTGCGAATTCCTTTGATAGCACACCCGGTCTGAATAAATTGTTTCTTTGGGAAAATCTGGTCAGACATATGGAAAATGGTCATGACCCCGAACTTTCGGATTTTATAAAAAATAACCTTGTGGAGCTTAATGATGTCATAGCTGGCGGCAGCCTAAATACTGTAGCCAGCGCTAAAGTCAAAGATGAAAAAGGTAATACACGAAGCGCAGTTCTTCGTTATCTCAACCCCAACCCGGAAGTTTTTATCGCAAAAACCCATGAAACAGCGCAAAAAGTATTAGAAGCAATTGAACTGACGGGAAATTCGCAAGATAGAAAATTTGCGCGTATGGGATTAGTTTTTACTGATCTCTCCCGGGAATGGTGTCTCCGCGATATCAATGACCCGACATATGAAAAAGATGATGATGAATTTCGGGAGACTATTAGGTCATTCAATGAGCAAAAAGCAACATCATTCTATGCACCGGAACGGCTATTTACCCATAGAAAATTGAAAGTTGAGGAAGAAGCAGAAGGCAGGACAATAAATAAACTATTAAATGATGCAAACATATCTGTTAATGAAAAAAAGGAAACGGTCAACCGCCTAATGAGCTTTTTTGACTTTCAATTAACAAACCTGGCAGGAACCTCAGAGACAGGAGAAAATTACTATCTCATCCATTCAGATCCTCATGTTGGCAATTACATGATGGAAAATGGAAACTTAACAGAAAACGCCGTACTAGATAGAAACATGTATTTGAAAATTAACGGGCAAGAAGCAAATATGTTTCATAATTTATTAAATACAGGCGACTATAAAACTTTTATTGATCCGTTTATAGATGCATTATTGGATAAGAATAAAGTAATAAATGAAACTACAAGAAACGAAAGTAAAAAAAGGATAATGCGCTCCATGAAAACCGAGTATTTAAAACAACAAATGTATCGCATGGTAAAATTCCGTTCAACCGTTGATAATTTTTCATTGATACGTAGTCTTATGAATGAATGCGCGGAAGCTAAGTTGGATATACCGCTTGAAATGCGCCTTATGATCAGAAATGTAGAAATATTCAGAAATTTGGCGCAAAAATATTCTTAACATCAGAGTTCTAAGTTGAATGTTCATGTTATAATATAATTGTCAGTGCAGAAAAGTTTGTAATTTATGAAAAAATCTTTTCGCGATAAAGTTTATGAAATTACAAAAAAAATTCCGAAAGGGAAAGTTGCGACCTACGGCCAAATCGCCGCAATGGCCGGTAGCCCAAGAGCAGCACGGGCTGTCGGGATGTTAATGAAAAATAATCCTGATATGCCAAGAACTCCTTGTCATCGCGTAGTTGCATCCGATGGCCGCTTGACAGGTTATTCAGCCAAAGATGGTATCAAAACAAAAAAGGAGATGCTTGTCGATGAAGGCGTGGTTTTTATTGGAGATAGAGTAAATTTGGTTAAGTCACAATGGAAGCCGTAGAGAATTCTGCTTGACTTATTTACTCTTTTTTAATATATAATATAAGTAATATGCGTCACCATTATTGCAAAAGAGCTGCCAAGACTGGGTAGAATATCCATAACTGAACCTCGCTTAGCGGGGTTTTTTAATTTTAGAACTTATTTTGTATTAATTATGATAAACCGAAAGGCGTTCGGTAATTTAGTTGTTTTGAAAGAGCAATTAAAAGAGAAGTGCGGAGTCATTGGGGTTTGGTCTGGAGAAAAAATTGCGCCTTATTATGTACGAAAAGGTTTGTCCACACTGCAGCATCGAGGTCAAGAAAGTGCCGGAATTAGCATTTACACTCCTCAAGACAAAATAAAAACTTATTCAGGCATGGGTCTTGTTCTCGGTGTGCTGACAGCCGAAGTTCTTAAGCAGCTGGGAGAAAGTATGGCTGCTATTGGACATAATAGATATTCTACCAGCGGCAGTACCAGTTTAAGTAATGCCCAACCTATTACGCTCAAAAAGGGAAAATTTGAATTGAGCATAGGACATAATGGCAATATCCCTGATTGCGAGTACCTTGGAGAACAAATAGAAGAAAAACAAAAAGAAGGAGAAACCAGCGATACTCATCTAGTCGCAAAGCTCCTATTGCAAGAACGGCCAAACTATTCAGATTGGGACGAAACCCTAAAACAAGTATTACCGCGAATTCGCGGAGCTTTTTGTTTTGTAATTTTAACTGAAGACGGCAACATTTACGGCGCCCGCGATACATATGGTATACGGCCCTTTTGTTTAGGAAAATTTGAGAATGGGTGGATTATTGCCTCAGAATCTGTTGCTGTTGATTTAACAGGTGCCGAATTTTTGCGCGATATTAAACCGGGAGAGATTATTAAGATCAGCTTTGATGGGAAGCTTACCTCTTTCTTTTTCGGTGCGCCATCAAGAGAACAGAATTGTATTTTTGAATATATTTATTTTTCCCGCCCGGATAGTTTTGAAAATGGCATTAGGATAAGAAAAGGGCGTGAAGAATCAGGCAGACTGTTGGGACAGCGAATTCTGAAAAAGGCAATCTTGGCAGATGTCGTGGTCCCTGTCTTTGACTCCGGATATCCGGCGGCGAAAGGAGTGGCGCATGTTCTTGGATTGCCTCTTGTGGACGCTATTACTGTAAGTCATTATATCGGCCGAACTTTTATCCAACCGGGGCATGAAAATAGAAAGGCAGCAGTGAATGGCAAGCATAATATTATACCCGATGATATTAAGGGTATGCGAATTATTGTGGTTGATGATTCAGCAGTACGATTAACAACGAGCAAGCGGTTGACTCGTGAATTAAATGCAGCAGGTGCAAAGAGTGTATTTATGGCTATTGCCAGCCCTCCAGTTGTTAACCACTGCGATATGGGCATTGATATGAAAAGTAAAAAAGAACTGCCGGCTTCTCTTTGGGAACATGAACCATTTGAGCTGATTGAAGAAAATGTTGCCAAGTTTATAGGCTCAAATGCAGCCGTGTATTTGCCAATTGAAGATTTAACCCGCGCTTTAGGAGGCGCAAAAGAGGATTTCTATCACTATCCGTTTGGTGGACCGCATCCTATACGCGATGCACAGCATAAATTTCCCAAGAGGAAGAAAACTATAAATCCTAAACCAAGAATAGCAATTTTAATTTCCGGAACTGGCACAAATCTTCAGGCAATTATCGATGGTGTAAAAACTCATGATATTGAGGCAGAAATCGTTTCAGTGGTATCGAACAAAAAGGACGCCTATGGTCTCAAAAGAGCCAAAGAGAATAATATTCCAACCCTCGTTCTTCCTATGACAGGAAAACTGAATGATAAAGTCGCGAGAAAAGAATTTGAGTTGAAGCTTCTTGCTCATATCAAAAAGACCGCCGCCGACCTTATTGTTTTGGCTGGCTGGATGTTGGTTTTGGGGGATGAGTTCCTATCTGCTTTAGCAAAATTGGAAGTGCCTGTTATTAATCTTCATCCCGCGTTATTATCAAAAGGCAATGAAGATCATATCGCTACATCACGCGGGACTATCCCGGTTATCCGTGGTATAGGTACACAAGCAATAAAATATGCTTTTGACAAAAACTTACTTGTTTCAGGAGTGACAGTCCATCAAATACTCCCCAAAAATAATTTTGATATCGGCCCGGTCATTTTAAAAGAGGAAGTAAGAAGAAGAAAAGAAGATACACTTGAAACATTTGAGAAACGAACTCATGAAGCGGAATATCGGGTTTTACCAACAGCGATCAAAAGAGTTTTGCACGTCATGAAACAAGGAGTAGATGTAAGCCGCGGGGAGTTTTATTGGTAACCCGCCTTACGCATAACATGATAAAATAAGAACGATGACCTTTCTTGAAAAATTCGAACTCCTGAAAAAATCAATTCCTGTTCCGGCCATAACGATTGACAAATCTACAATTGATTGTGAATACGTAGATTATGCCTATGGAAGCAAAAATTGCTATTATTGTTTTACTAGCAATCTACTTAAAGACAGTATGTATTCAACAATGGGATGGGGCGATAAGTTAGTAGATTGTACTTATTTAGCAGAGTCGGAAAGATGTTTTCAATGCGTTGATTGCACTAAATGTTATAGCTCTACCTATTTAATGGATTGTAATAGCACTACTGATTGCCATTTCTCGGCATTTTTAAACTCTTGCAACGATTGTTTTGGTTGTGTTGCATTAACTCATAAGAAATATTGTATTTTCAACAAACAATACACAAAAGATGAATATATGAAAAAAGTTGAAGAATTAAAAAAAGAAAAACCTGAAAAGATTCTAAAACAAATGCTGGAATTAAAAAAACAAATACCTCATCCCGCAAGCATACAATACAATAATGAAAAAAGCCCTTATGGTGATTATATATATGATTCAAAGAACGTTTATTGGGGTTTTAATTGTTGGTATGGAGAAAATTGTGGATATATCTATACAGGCGGTACGTCGAAAAACTCATGGGACACTTTTTTCTCAGGCGGATTCAAATCTAAAGGAACTATTTCTGAACGAGTTTATGAACAAGTAGATTCAGTCGTATGTTACGATTGTGCATTTCTTAACAATTGTAATAACTGCACTAATTGTTATTACAGCGCGGATATGAGAAACTGCTCAGACTGCTTCGGTTGCGTTGGGCTATCAAAGAAAAAATACTGTATCCTCAATAATCAACTAACCAAAGACCAATACGAAAAAGCTGTTAAAAATATCAGAAAAGAACTTGGGTGGAAATCTTAGTCTTGGAAAGATAGATATGGTAAAAAAGTCAGTCCTCATCATCGGCAACCTAGCCCGCGAACATGCCCTGGGTTGGAAACTTAAACAATCTGCCAAAGTAGGAAAAATTTATTTTGCTCCCGGAAATGTGGGCACTGGTCTAATTGGTGAGAATACAGGAATTGATGCCCTTGATATTAAGTCATTAGTAAAATTTGCTAAAACGCATAATATTTATTTGACCGTTGCCGGCCCTGACGCATCGCTTGCTGCCGGAGTAGTTGACGAGTTTAAAAAAGCTAAAATGAAAATTTTCGGACCCACTAAGAATGCGGCACAAATTGAATCATCAAAAGCCTTTTCGAAACAGTTGATGAAAGAAGAAAATATCCCGACAGCAGTTTTTAAAAAATTTACCGATCCCTCAAAAGCCAACAAATATGTCAAAACACTAAGCTTGCCGATTGTCATAAAAGCCAGTGGATTGGCATCGGGTAAAGGAGTAATTATCGCAAAAACCTTAGACGTAGCGCAAAGATTAATTGATGATATTTTAATTAAGAAAATCTTCGGAGAATCAGGCAATGAAATAATCATTGAAGAATTTTTAGAAGGCCATGAAATTTCCATCCACGCTTTTTGTGACGGAAAAACCGTTTCAGTATTTCCTGTAAGTAAAGATCACAAGTCTATTTTTGAAAACAACCTCGGGCCAAACACCGGCGGCATGGGAACGATTGCACCTGTGCCGGGTTTAAATAAATCTTTTTTGAAAGAAGTAAATCAAACAATTGTTCAACCGGCTCTCAATGGCATGAAGAAAAAAGGAATTACCTTTACCGGTTGTTTATATCCGGGATTAATTTTAACCAAACAAGGACCAAAAGTACTCGAATTTAATTCCCGTTTTGGCGACCCGGAAATGGAATCTTACATGAGGATTTTAGAGACCGATATTTTTGATATTTTAGAAGCATGTGTCAACAGTACACTTTCTCAACTGAATATCAAATGGAAAAAACAATTCGCATGTTGTATAGTCCTTGCATCCGCTGGTTATCCAGGAACAGTAAAGACAGGAGAAATTATACATGGCCTTAAACTTACTCCTCCCTTGATAAAGGGAGGTCGGGAGGGATTTAATAATGACGTTGCAGTATTCCATTTCGGAACCAAAATTGAAAATGGGAACTTAGTCACAAATGGCGGCAGGGTCCTCGGCATAACAGCAATCGGAAATACTTTGGATCAGGCTTTAGATAAAGCATATGCTATGATTGGAGAAAAAGGAATCCATTTTTCGGGAATGCAATATAGACGGGATATTGGAAGATCATGAAAAACCAAACAGCAAGAATAGAAATATTTTCAAAAGTATTTGATACGCGGGCTGTGACATCAAAGAACCGATTGATAAAACTGAGTTTAGTAACTGGAGATATTGATCTGTGGATTTCCGATGTCTATACGATTGATAAAACTTTTACCTCACCCCAACTTCAGAGGATTGCATCAATGCTCGCAAACCCTGTAATCCAAGACACAGTCATCCGTAAACAATTTGAAACTAAAACGTTTGACAATACTAAGCCATTTTCTTTCGCAATCGAGATCGGATTTCTTCCCGGTGTTACCGATAATGTAGCTAATACTGCGCGGGAAGGGATTGAAGATTTATTAAAAACAAAATTTAGTGAACAAGAAGGCGTTTATTCTTCACAACTATTTTTTCTGAAAGGAAAAATAACAGAACATGAAGCTTTAAAAATCGCCGAGAGTCTTTACAACCCACTTATCCAACGGGTTCATCTGAAAGACTTTAAAACATTTAAGAAAGATGGCGGTATGGAATTTATAGTGCCCCGCGTTATTATTACGCAAACCCCAAGTGTGACACAGGTTAATCTTAAAGTTTCCGATAAAGAACTCCAGACAATCGGCAAATCAGGTATTGCCAACCCTGATGGAACTCGTCGCGGGCCGCTCGCCTTGAATTTGGCTTATATGAAAACCATACAAGCATTTTTTAAAAAGCTGGGAAGAAAACCAAACGATATAGAACTTGAATCCATTGCGCAGACCTGGTCTGAGCATTGTAAGCATACGATTTTTGCCGATCCGATTGATGAACTCAAAGAGGGAATATTTAAAACATATATCAAAGGCGCAACCGAAAAGATTAGGAAGAAAAAGGGCAAGAGTGATTTTTGCGTTTCCGTCTTTACCGATAATTCCGGAGCGATTGTTTTTGACGAAAAATATTTGGTAACACATAAAGTTGAAACACATAACAGTCCGTCAGCTCTTGATCCATTTGGTGGAGCAATTACAGGAATTGTTGGCGTAAACCGGGATACCATCGGATTTGGATTAGGAGCAAAGCCGGTTGCCAATTTTTATGGATTTTGTTTTGCAGACCCCCGATTGGATATACCATTATATAAGGGAAAAAATAAAACGCAGAGAATGCTATCTAGTCAGCGTATTATGGATGGGGTTATCGCGGGCGTAAACAGCGGAGGCAACCAATCCGGAATTCCAACACCGCAGGGCTTCGTATATTTCAATGAGCGATTCCGGGGAAAACCACTCGTCATTGTAGGAACAGTAGGGCTCATTCCCAGAAAAATAAAATCAAAATTTTCGCATGTAAAGAAGGCAAAACCCGGAGATTATATCGTCATGGTAGGTGGACGTGTTGGAAAAGACGGTGTTCATGGCGCGACATTCTCCTCAGAGGCTTTGGATTCCGGCAGTCCGGCAACATCTGTGCAGCTCGGTGATCCCATCACTCAAAAGAAATTAAGCGATGCAATAGTAAAAGAAGCGCGGGATATTCTTGCTTTTAACAGTATTACCGATAATGGCGCCGGCGGACTTTCCTGTTCGGTTGCAGAAATGGCCAAAGAGTCAGGCGGATGTCTGGTCGAACTTGAGAAAGTACCATTGAAATATCCTCATCTCGATCCATGGGAAATATGGGTTTCCGAGTCACAGGAACGAATGACACTTGCAGTACCGAAAAAGAATTGGAAGAAGTTTTTTGATTTGATGAAAAGGCGGGGGGTTGAGGCAACAGTTATCGGAGAATTTACAGATAGCGGAAAGTGTATTGTAAAATTTAACTCAAAAACAATTATGAATATGGATTTGAACTTTTTGCATTACGGATTACCCAAGAGACCAATGAAAACGAACAAACCACAAATCACGAATCACGAATCACGAATACCGGAAAATAAAGATTTAAATAAATCATTGCTACAAATGCTTTCAAGATTAAATATTGCGAGTTTCGAATTCATCTCCCAACAATATGATCATATCGTGCAAGGCAATGCTGTACTTGGACCATTGCAAGGATGGGGAAAGGTTAATGGGGACACATCGGTAATAAGACCTGTTCTTTCATCTCAAAAAGGAGTGATTTTGTCTCAAGCTTTGTACCCAACATATAGCGAAATTGATCCGTATCGTATGGCAGGGGCGAATATTGATACGGCAATTCGAAATGCAGTAGCAGCCGGCGCAAATCCTGACTATTTGTCACTTCTTGATAATTTTTGTTGGTGCAGCGCAAACGAGCCCGAGCGGCTTTATCAGTTAAAACTAGCAGCAAAAGCATGTTTCGATTTTGCCGTTGAGTATGGAACCCCATTCATTTCCGGCAAAGATAGCATGTTCAATGATTTTAATGGATTTGATAAAGATGGTAAACCCATAAAAATTTCTGTCCTACCTACACTTCTTATTTCCTCATTCGGAGTTATTAATGACATAACCAAAGTTGTCTCACTGGATGCAAAATTGCCGGGAGATTTAGTCTATATTTTAGGCGAATCTTTTGATGAATTAGGCGGCTCTGAATATTTAGCAATGTTGAGTGAACGAGATAGAAAACAATATTTTAGTAAAAATATACCAAATGTTAATGCGCCGCGAAATAGGAAATTATATTCCGCATTGTATACCACAATCCAAAAGAATTTGGTTGCATCAAGCATTAGTATAAGACATGGAGGATTGGGAGTAGCGCTGGCAAAAAAAGCGCTTGGCGGAATGCTCGGAATTACTGTTGATCTAAAACTAATTCCAGGAAACGTAAAGCGCGATGATAGTGTGTTGTATTCGGAAAGCCAAGGACGAATACTAGTTACTGTTGCGCCGGAAAATAAAACAGCATTTGAAAAGATATTTCGAGGGAATTCATACTCGCTTGCTGGGAGGGTTACGAAAGAACCAAATATAATGATAAAAGGATTACAAGGAAATGAAATAATAAACCTTAGTTTAGCAAAAACATTGGAAGCATACAGAGAAACATTTAAAAATTTTTAATTGAAAATTATTTTATGAAACCGAAAGTACTTGTTTTTTCAGGATACGGATTAAATTCAGAAGAAGAAACCTCTTATGGATTTGAATTGGCTGGAGCAATTGGAGATATTGTGCATGTTAATGATTTAGCTGATCGTTTATATGACCTTAATAATTATCAAATCTTAGCTTTTCCAGGTGGTTTTTCTTATGGCGATGACACAGGAGCCGGCAACGCTTATGCAAATAAACTTAGAAATCATTTGTGGGAAAAAGTTGAAAAATTTATAAGTCAGGATAAATTGGTTATTGGAATTTGTAATGGCTGCCAAATTATTACCAATCTTGGAATTGTTCCCGCATTTTATAAAAGCTATGGAAAGCGACAGGTCGCGCTTCTTCATAATGACTCCGCCCGCTTAGTTACACGCTGGACTGATATGAAAGTCGCGACAAAATCCCCTTGGCTTGAAGGAATAGAAATACTCTCACTCCCAATTGCACATGGAGAGGGAAAATTCTTTGCAGACAAAGAAAGCCTTAAACAGTTACATAATAAAAAACAAATAGCGCTACAATATATTCACGGACCAATAAGTACATATCTCGATGTACCGGCTAATCCGAATGGATCGGTAGATGATATCGCAGGCATTATTGATGAAACTGGCCGTATTTTGGGACTTATGCCACATCCCGAACGGGGGATGTTTTTCGTCCAGCGCCCGGATAGCGGTCTACTTAAAGAAAAATACAGACGGGAGAAAAAAGCGCTGCCTGAATTTTCGGATGGATTACAAATATTTAAAAATGCTGTAAACTATTTTAAATAGTACTGTTTGCAATATTGAGCTTATAGTGATATAATAATTTATGGAGGCTAAAAAAGTAATCATTGGTACCCTTGGAAGCCATACAGCGCTGCAGATCCTCAAAGGCGCCAAAGATGAAGGCTTCTCCACGCTTCTAATAACTGTTCCCAAGCATAAAGCTTTTTACTCAACATTTCCTTTTGTCGATAAGACTATTGTTATTCCTACTTTTGCAGATTTTCCATCAATAGAAAAAGAATTAATCAAAAAACAGGTAATCCTCATACCGCATGGTTCGTACGTGGCATATCTAGGATTTGAGAAAAATAAAAATATGCATGTCCCTTATTTCGGCAATAAAGACGTGTTGGATTGGGAGGAAAATAGAGACAAGCAACGTATGTGGTTGCTTTCAGCAGGCATTACTATGCCTGGACAATTTGACTTAAACGATAAAATTTTATATCCGGTTATTGTTAAGTCATTTGGAGCAGCAGGAGGAAGCGGATATTTTATGGCTAAGGATAAACCCGATTTAAAAAGCAAATTGGAAGATTTTGGACAAAAAAAATATATTATACAGCAGTACATCGTTGGCGTTCCTCTTTACGTACACTATTTTTATTCTCCTTTGAGTGATAAGCTTGAAATAATGAGCATGGATAGAAGATATGAGACCAATGTGGATGCACTTGGCAGAGTTCCGTTTGGGATTCAAAAAGATATTGCATTAAATCCGTCTTTTGTCGTTGTCGGTAATAGCGAACTGGTGCTTCGGGAGGGAATGCTGTCAACAGCATATGATATGGGCCGAAAAGTAATTGACACCTCAAGAAAACTAATTGGCAAACGCGGAATTTTCGGCCCTTTTTGTTTGGAAACTATTATTACCCCTGACCGTAAATTTTCTGTAATTGAAATTTCCTGCAGAATAGTTGCAGGGACGAATCTATTTATTAACGGCTCCTCTTATTCTTGGTTATATTACAATGAGCCGATGAGTACTGGAAGAAGAATCGCAAGAGAAATTAAAAATGCTATTAAAGATTCTAAATTAGAATTATTGTTAGATTAACTTTATGAAAAATTCTATATCAAAAAAAGATATAACAATAGCGACTCTTGGCAGTCATTCCGCTTTGGATGTGAGTAGGGGAGCCAAGGACGAAGGATTTCGTACAGTTGTCGTAGCTCAAAAAGGAAGAGAAAAAACCTACAGTCATTACTTTAAGACTTCTGGGAATACTGGTTGCGTAGACGAATGCATTGTTCTTGATAAATTTTCAGACATTATGAATCAAGATATACAAAAACAACTTATTGACCGAAATGCAATTTTTGTCCCCAATCGTTCATTTGAAGTATATATAAATGATTATAATGCAATAGAAAACAAATTTAATGTCCCAATGTTTGGAAATAAAAAATTGCTCAGAATTGAAGAAAGAGGTTTCAAGCCTAATCAATATGACTTGCTGGATTCTGCAAAAATTAATTACCCGAAACAGTTTAAAGATGCTATGGATATAGATCGCTTATGCATAGTTAAAGTTCTGGAAAAAGAACGAGGATTCGAAAGAGCATTCTTTCTTGCGAATAGTTATAAGGAGTATAAAAAGAAAGCTCAAAACAGAATCAAAAAGGGAGAGACTACTGAAGAATTGTTAAAAAAAGCCGTCATTGAGGAATTCGTTCCAGGTGTTCATGTTAACTTTAATTATTTCTATAGCCCACTTACTAAAACATTAGAACTACTTGGAACTGATACAAGAAGACAAACTAATCATGAAGGAATTTACAAACTTTCTCCTGAGTATCAACAACAATACCAGAAGTTAGGCGGACGTATTAAATATGAAGAAGCAGGTCATACCGCTGTAACAGTACTTGAATCCATGCTTGAACAAGCCTTTGAAATGGGTGAGCGATTTGTTAAAGCAAGTAAAAAATTCGCTTCTCCAGGAATTATTGGACCGTTTGCATTGCAATCGATTATTATTCCCGGTCCACCAAAGAAAGATATTGTTGTTATTGACGTTTCTCCACGCATGCCTGGCTCTCCCGGTATCGCCGCAACTCCATATAGTAAATATTTATTTGGAGAATCCATAAGCGTTGGTAGAAGAGTTGCCATGGAGATAAAAGAAGCTATAAAATTAAATAGACTAGAAGAAATTGTAACTTAGTTATTTATTATGTCAAAACTTGATTTTTCAAATTATCTTTCACCATTCACCTGGCGTTACGGCTCTGAAGAAATGCGTCATATTTTTAGCGAAGAAAATAAATATAAAATCTGGCGAAAAATCTGGGTGGCTTTGGCAAGAGCAGAACATAAAGCTGGACTCTTATCCAAAGAGGAACTTGAAGATTTGGAAAAACATCAAGAAGATATTGATATTCAATCTATTCTTGAAAATGAAAAGGAAACCAAACACGATGTTGTGGCGGCAATACATGAATTTGCATATAAAGCAAAAACCGGCGGGGGGAAAATACACCTCGGAGCAACAAGCATGGATATAGTTGACAATACAGATGCTGTCCGGATAAAAGAAGCACTGGAATTAATTGAACAAAAACTAAAGAAACTTCTCTCGCTTTTTAGTCAGAAAATTGAACAATATGCCTCGTTTCCTTGTATGGGATACACCCATCTGCAGCCAGCTGAGCCGACCACTGTTGGATATCGGCTGAGTTTCTATGCTCAAGACTTATTAACTGACTTTCATTATTTACAATTCGTAAAAAATCAAATTAAGGGAAAAGGCATGAAAGGCGCGGTGGGTACTGCCGCAGCATATTCATCAGTGCTTGATGGGACAAGCGTTACCCCGGAAAATTTAGAGAAAGAAATTATGGAAGAATTGGGAATTGATGCTGCACTTGTCTCTACACAAGTTTATCCAAGAAAATATGATTACCTTACGTTATCAGTATTGAGTAGTATTTCATCGAGTCTCGCAAAATTTGCCGGGGATATTCGAATCTTACAATCGCCCTCAATTGGAGAATGGTCAGAGCCTTTTGGAAAACAGCAAGTTGGATCATCAGCCATGCCATTTAAGAAAAACCCAATCAATTCGGAAAAAATTTGTTCACTCGCACGATTTATTGCAGCACTACCAAATGTGGCGTTAGAAAACGCAACTCTCTCTTATTTTGAGCGGACCCTGGATGACTCGGCGAATAAAAGAATTATAATCCCAGAAGCATTTTTAGCAGTTGATGAAATACTTAAGACATCTGAGAAACTTATTGATGGGTTGAGTTTAAATGAGAAAAAAATCGCATTTAACCTTTCACAATACGCGTCTTTCACAGCAACTGAAGGAATTTTAGTAGAAGCAGTTAAGAATGGAGCAAACAGACAAGAAATGCATGAGTTGCTTAGAACTATTTCATTAAAAGCATGGCAAGATGTGCAAGAAGGTAATGCAAATCCAATGATAAAGTTGCTAACTGAAAATATAAAAATTAAAAAATATGTGCCGGAAGAAAAAATACGTGGCCTATTGGATGTTAGCCAACATATTGGCAATGCACCCGATCGCGCAAAGCAATTAGTTAATAAAATAAAACAAGAAGTACGCTTATGAAAGATAGAATCGGCATAGTTGGAGGCGGGCAACTCGGACGAATGCTTTCATTTGCGGCAAAAAGGATGGGATTTACAGTTACAATAATTGACCCAACCCCTCACTCACCAGCAGGACAAGTTGTAGATCGGGAAATCGTTGCAGGTTATAACGACGAAAAAGCTATTAGGGAACTAGCATCAGTTTCTGATTTTATTACCTTTGATATAGAGCTGGCAAACGCAAAACTTCTTGATGAACTTTCTGAAAATGGATTACAGGTAAACCCTTCCGCAAAAACATTGACTGTCATCAAAGATAAATTATCACAAAACAAATTTTTAAAAAAAGTTGGAATACCTGTTGCTAATTTTGCTGCAGTTGAAACTATGGAAGATATTTTGGCTGCTATAAAACAATTCGGCTATCCAATAGTACTTAAAGCCCGCTTTGATGCCTATGACGGACGCGGGAATGCATTGATCAAAACAGAAAGTGATATAGAGCAAGGATTAAATAAACTGAAGAATAGAAAGTTATACGTAGAGAAATTTGTTCCCTTTGCCAAAGAATTAGCAATTGTGGTAGCACGAAATTTACAGGGCGAAATAGCAACATATCCTGTCGTAGAAACAGTCCATAGAAATAATATTTGTCATATAGTTTCTGCGCCCGCTCCTATTGATAAAAATATTGCCGGACAAGCGAAAGATTTGGCAATTCAGACAATGCGGCATTTAGAAGGAGCAGGTGTATTTGGTATAGAAATGTTTTTAACCAAAGACGGAAAAGTATTGGTAAACGAAATTGCGCCACGTGTTCATAATTCAGGACATTTTACTATAGAAGCCTGTGTTACTTCGCAATTCGAACAGCATATTAGAGCCATAACCGGCTTACCTCTTGGCTCTACAGATTTGATTGTTCCTTTTGCAGTGATGGTAAATATTTTGGGAGATAGAAGCGGAAAAGCAGAAATAAAGGGCTTAGAAAAAGCATTAGCTATTACTAATGTAGCAGTACATATTTATGGAAAAACTGAAACCAGACCGGAACGCAAGATGGGGCATGTGACAGCGACTGGGAAAACACTGAATGAAGCATTTGAAAAGGCAACTAGGGCGAGAAGTTATATAACAATATAAAAAAAACGTTTTGGATTTTAGATTTTGGTCATTTGACATTGTTTCGGATTTGGCGCTTTGGTATTAGAATTTTAATTGATTTATAGAAATGTTATACTTTTAGTAGTTTTAATATTATGGAAAACAAGAAACCTTTAGTCGGTATAATCATGGGTTCGGACTCGGATCTTCCGGTTATGCAGGAAGCAGCGAAAATTTTGGATGAATTTGGTGTGGCACATGAGATTACTATTGTATCCGCTCACCGGACTCCTGATCGACTTGTTGATTATGCAAAAGACGCAATACAAAAAGAATTAAAAGTTATAATCGCCGGAGCAGGTGGATCAGCACATCTACCGGGTATGGCTGCATCTTTTACTTCATTGCCGGTTATCGGCGTACCAATTAAAACAAATAGCATGGACGGATTAGACTCCTTACTTTCTATTGTGCAAATGCCTCCGGGTATCCCGGTTGCTTCAGTTGCCGTTAATGGCGCGAAAAATGCTGCTCTTTTAGCGATTGAAATTCTCGGAACTTATGATAAGAATCTGCAAGAAAAAATCATGGCATATAAAAGAAATTTAAATGACACGGTCCTGGAAAAAGTAGAAAAATTGAAAACAAAAGGTTATAAAAAATATTTAGAATCATCTGATAAATCATGATACCGGCGAAAACTATTCTTTCCGCTAGCCCAAATTTACTTAAAACAATCGACATTCCGGAACTCGGAAAAAAACATCAAGGAAAAGTTCGCGACTTTTATGTTCTTAATGATAAGCGCGTAATAATCACAACAGACCGAATATCTGCATTTGATGTTATCCTGGGCTTAATTCCTTATAAAGGGACTGTCCTGAATTCTTTGGCTGCTTTTTGGTTTGAAAAAACAAAAGACATTATCCCTAATCATATAATTTCCATCCCCGATCCAAATGTCTCAGTTGTAAATAATTGTAAAAATGTTCCGGTTGAAATGGTAGTTCGAGGATATCTATCAGGTGTTACAAAAACATCAGTTTGGTATTCATATCAAAAGGGTGAGCGAAATATTTACGGCATGAAATTTCCGGATGGTATGAAAAAAAATCAAAAGCTACCTAAGCCGGTTATTACTCCCACTACTCATCCCGAAGCCGGAAGCGCAATTCATGATGAACGGTTGACCAGGGATGAAATAATTGAGCAAAAAATCGTTGATAAAAAATCATACAAACAAATGGAAGAAGTCTCTCTGGAGCTTTTTGATTTTGGCAGTAAGTGGTGTCTAAAGCACGGACTTATTCTGGTTGATACAAAATATGAATTCGGACTGTATGACGGAAAATTAATCCTTATTGATGAAATTCATACACCTGACTCCTCCAGATTTTGGATTTCTAACACATATAAAGAAAAATTTGAAAAAGGCTTAGAACCTGAAAATTTTGACAAAGAATTTCTCAGGCTTTGGTATGCGAATAAGGGATACAGAGGCGATGGAATACCACCAAAAATGTCTGAAGATTTAATTGAAGAAGTCGCGAATCGGTATATTGATGTATATGAAAAAATAACAGGAGAAAAGTTTGAAGTTTATAGTTATCCTATTGAAGATCGGATTAGAAAAAATATTGTAAATTATATTAAATGAAAAGACAAAAAATCACATACTCAGAAGTAGGTGATAATTACGACACAAAGGATCCAATAAAAATCCTCGCTCAAACTGCTGCTAAAAAAACAGCTGTAAATCTCAAGAAACATGGTTTTGAAGAAATTGCTGAATCCCGCGGTGAGTCAGCATATGTTTGGCAACAGGGGAATATTTACATGGCGACAGTTACTGAACAATTGGGGACAAAAAATCTAGTTGCGGATGAAACAAGAAAATTAACAGGAAAAACTTATTACGATATCATCGGTCACGATACCATCGCCACCATCATCAATGACCTTGCAACAGTTGGAGCGCAGCCATTAGTTATTTCTGCATACTGGGCAATAGAGAATAATGATTGGCTTGCCGATGAGAAACGCATGAAAGATCTTATTGCCGGTTGGAAATCTGCATGTGACCTATCAGGCGCGGCATGGGGTGGAGGAGAAACGCCAACTTTGAAAGGTATCATAGAGCCAAACACTGTTGCACTTGGAGGATCGGCGATTGGAATTATTACGTCTAAGAAGCGTTTATTAAATGATAAAAATTTAATAGAAGGTGACAGAGTCCTTCTTCTGAAAAGTTCCGGCATAAATGCAAACGGTCTATCCCTTGCTCGTGCAATTGCCAAAAAACTCCCAAAAGGGTATGCCACAAAATTAAAAAACGGGCAGATGTATGGAGAAGCAATCCTCAAAAAAACAAACATTTACGCCTTGCTCATACAAGATTTACTCAATGCAGGAGTAAGTATTCATTACATTTCCAATATTACAGGTCATGGATTTAGAAAATTAATGAGGGCAAGACAAAACTTCTCATATATTGTTGAAAAGTTATTTGATCCGCAGGAACTATTTCTCTTCATGCAAAAACATGCTGGTCTTTCCGATTATGAAATGTATGATGAATTCAACATGGGTATGGATTATGCGATTTTTCTTCCGGAAAAGGCTGTTAAAAAAGCGCAATCAATAGTTAATAAAAACGGATTTGAAAGTATTAACGCAGGATATGTTTCTAGCGGAAAAAGACAAGTTATAATTAAACCGAAGAATATTGTACTGGGAGGAGAGTCATTGCAGCTTAAGGCTTAGGCGACCATAGGTGCCAGGTGGGGAGCAACATTATTAAAGACTTGATCAAGTATTTCTGCCTCTTCTGCTTCTTGAATTAATTTGTATGTTACCATTTCACCCTCTTTTGCTAAAATAGTATCATCCTGTCTTAAGATATTTTTCGTAAGATAGAGCCCGACAGCATCTCTTTTGCGTCTTTCTACAAACTTGTTTTTCACCTCAGTAGTGTTATCAGCCGGTTTTTTTTGTTCAATCTTTTGTTCAATTTTCGGAGTCTTTGAGGTTTCAATTGTTTCAGTTTGCAGCCCTTTTACAACCTCATCTTTTTTGCTCAATTCTACTTTTGTTATCTGCGGCTTAAGATTATCTTTCACTTCCTGGACTTTACTCTTTACTTCCTCTATTGGCTTTTTTGTTTCCTGTTGAATTTTGCTTGCATTTATTGGTTTGATGTCATATTCCCCACCAGCTCCGCTTTGATCGGAGCCAGCTGGCGGATTTTCGGCTCCCACTTTTTGTTTCTCTCGCAACAGCATTTCTTCTTGCTGCTTAGTTATTCTGACTATTGTCGCGTCTTGACCAACTGTAACAATATCTGAGATTTTTACTCTTTTTTTACCTTTCTTAAAATTCCGAATAGTTCCTTGAGAAACTTCAAATTCTTCAACACGACCTGTCGCGGAATTGAAATAAATATCGCTCACGCGGCCAAGCTCTAACCCGTCCTCTGTAATTATTTTGGTATTAGTGAGATAGGTATCGTTTTTCGCAATCATCTCAATGTGTTTCTCAACCTCCGATATTTTTTTAATTTGATTCGGCGAGGTAATAAGTGCGGCATCTTCACCTATCCCTTCCAGGTCATCAAATAGTATAACTCTTGCTTCAGAAAACCATCCGCCTTTTTCTGTCAAAAGAGCCTCTATCCGGTTTTGTATAGGATCATAGATAACATCTTCAATATTCTCTATTTTTCTTCCATCATTAATGGTGAAAACAGGCAACCCTATTACTTTTGATGCTTTAACTAACATATTTTATCTCCCCTTTATGTATGTATCCCGTGTTTCTAAATGATGCTCTGTAAAATACTGCCAGGACAAGTGCGCTAATCAGTGCAGTTAAAAAACCTTCTATACTAAATCCAATTATTGCTTTTGCCAACAATAAGTTAGCCAGATATCCACCTATAACTGCTCCTAATACAGCAAAAAAACATGTTAAGATTACTCCCCCTATGGCTTTTCGATGGTCATGGACATGTGCAAATAAACCCATCATAAGCCCAAATATGATCCAGATAAGTAAATTTGCAGAAGAAATCCCTAATAATTCCAACATATTCATTAAGGAATAACATACTCTACAAAGGTTAAATATTTGCTACAAAAAATGTAAGAAAAAAGGAAGAAATATCAAAAGAATTCAACCAGCAGCTTTTTCTCATCGAAAATAATCTTAAAACTTTCAAATATTGCCTGTCGCCCCAGGAGATTAAAGCTAACATTATATTCGTGAGAAAAAACTACCGGAGCCGCAATTTTTTTATCACCAATCTCTAGAGTGAGACTATGAATATAGCCTTTAATTCTCCCACCGACTCCTCCTAAATATATTTGTTTCCCGGTCATTATATCAATACGCAAAGATTGAGCAACTTCTAATCGAAAAATCGATATCGTTGCCCCTGAATCAACAAGGCAAGCTACTCTGGAAACATATTTGCTGTTATAAGCGAAGAGATCGATTATTGGGAAGTGTTCTCCTAAGCTATTTTTCTTGTAAGGAAACTTAATCATTTATTGCAGGTAAGACATAAGGCCCCTCATCTTTACGAGGCACTTTAAAGGAGTAGGCTTTTATTTTGTTCTTGTCTTTTATTTTCCCACTCACTAATGGAGCAATATCTTCAAAAACTTCGCTTGCGCCGATAATTTTATCTTTTTTTGGATCAATTGCTACCCATTGTCCCTCAAATTTATCAATCTGTTTAGTTGAGACATTAATCTTTTTCATACATTGCTATACTACAAGAGCCAGTGCTGCTTGTCAAATTTTTGTTTCAAACGTAAGGTCGATGTTTCCAAAAAAGGAAGAAAACTAGCCCCCTCTATACTCTAATAAATCTAATAAAGTAGTGGATCTTTACGTCCTGGATAAGTAGCAAATGCTGGAGTTGCAATAATACGCTCATCTAAAAAATTTGTTATAACAGTTCCTACACACCCTCCTAAGTCGTAGTTTTTAGCAATAGGTGGCCCCCATTCTCTTGCTTTTTGCCATGGAAAACGATTGGGATCGTAAAGCCGCAAGTAACTTCCACCTACTGTAACCCGTCGCAATCCATTTGCCTTAAGCTGCTGATAAATACAATCATGCTTCTCGTCTGCTGGAGCAGGAGATCCAGCCCAAGTGGGTAAGACAAAAATATTGCCCTCTTGTACACCCATTCGATTCAATATAGATTGCCAGTTTGATATTCGATATGCCTCTTCAAAAAGTATTAAAGGCAGGTCTATTTTTTTATATTCCCCTATTGAAGTCTTTAATCTCCTTTTATATTTCCTATACCTATTTTGTTCTTCTTTTGGCTCATAATAGTTCGATTTGTCATGCCAAAAAGGATGCACGATCACCGCCGCAGTGCCTCGCGAAGAGTCAATCGCTTCTTTAAATTTTTCCTTACCCTTCATGGTAGTTATGTCTAATATAGAGACCGGTGAGCTTGTCTCTTTTGCGCAAGAAGGATCCACGCCATCTTTATTCTGAATGTATGAATCTCGCAATCTTTCCATTTGTGGAGTATAGTATATAGCCAATTTATTCTCAACTCTACTATAAGTTAGAAATTATTTTCCGAGGGAGTCTTCCAGTTGTTTTAATCTAATAGATGTTTTAAGTACGCTATCGGGCTGGAGACTTACGGAATCAATTCCTTCAGATACCAGAAACTCGGCAAAATCCGGAAAGTCAGACGGGCCTTGTCCACAAATACCGACAGGAACACCTAATTCATGGGCTTTTTTAATAAGGGTTCTTATTAAACTTTTTACCGCATTGCTTTTCTCATTACCAATATGTGCGACAATTTTGGAGTCGCGGTCAAGACCAAGGGTAAGTTGTGTAAGATCATTTGAGCCAATAGAGAAACCGTCAAATAAAGCAGCGAACTCTTCAATTTGAAGAATATTTGAAGGTATTTCCGCCATACACCAGACGCGGAGTTTTTCATTTATTTCATCACTTGCCGCGATTTCCCTGGCATTCGGAAGTTTTTCGTGAACCAATCCATACTTAGCCATAACTTCCAGGACTTTTTTACCTTCTTCAGGTGTCCGGCAAAAGGGGATCATTACTTGCAAATTAAATAGTCCCATTTCTTCCCGTACCCGTTTTACCGCTTTGCATTCCAGCGCGAATGCAGCTTCAAAATTTGGATCATAATAACGGCTTGCCCCGCGCCAGCCGATCATCGGGTTTTCTTCCTCCGGCTCATATTCGCGGCCGCCGAGTAATCCGGCATATTCATTGGTTTTAAAATCACTAAATCTTAGTATTACTTCTCGCGGATAAAATGCGCAGGCAATAATGCTGATTCCATAGGCGAGTTTCTCAACGTAATAATCAACTTTATTATGGTACCCGGAAGTCAGTTTATCAATTTGTTTCTTGACGGATTTATCGGTTAATTTGTCATAATTCAAGAGCGCATTAGGGTGAATTTTTATGAAATTAGTTATGACAAACTCCTCACGCGCAAGTCCGACTCCCTTGTTAGGAATAAACGAATAACTGAATACCAAATCAGGATCGGCGACTATCATTTTGATCTTGGTTTTTGGGGGCTGGAAATCCTTTAGATCAGTTTTTTGAATTTCAAATTTTAGTAACCCTTCAAAGACTTTTCCCACTTCTCCTTCGGCGCAGCAAACTGTAATATCCGTTCCCGTCTTAATAACTTTAGTCGCATTGCCAGTACCGACAACAGCAGGGATACCAAGTTCACGTGATACGATCGCCGCATGGCTTGTCCTGCCGCCGGAATCTGTGACAATGGCCGATGCTTTTTTCATTATAGGTTCCCAATCAGGATCTGTGAGAGGCGCGACCAATACCTCTCCCGGTTTAAATTCATCTAATTGATTTGCGTCGTGGATATTTCGCGCTGTCCCGTGTCCGATCCTCGCGCCAACCGCAGCGCCCTGTACAAGAATTTTACTATGATCCAATAATTTATATTCTTCAAGAGTGTTTAAATTTTTCCGGGCTACTACTGTCTCGGGACGTGCCTGTACGATAAACAACTCTTTAGAATGTCCGTCATATGCCCATTCGATATCCATGGGTTTACCATAATGCTCTTCAATGATCACACCCCACTTGGCGAGCTTGAGTATTTGATCATCATTAAGCACATATTTGTGGCGGTCTGCTTCATGAACAATCGCTTCCTTAGTCGGCTTAGTACCTTCATGAGAATAAATAAGCTTCTTTTCTTTGGTTCCTAATTTCTTATTCACCATAGCTTTAAAACCCTTCTTCAAGGTCGGCTTAAATACCATAAATTCATCCGGTGTCACGACCCCCTTTACTATATATTCTCCGAGTCCCCATGACCCATTGATCAGAACGACTTCGCGGAATCCGCTATCCGAATCAAGAGTGAACATTACTCCGCTACAACCCCTATCACTTCGCACCATTTTTTGTACAGCAACTGAAAGTTTTACTTTGAAATGATCAAAGTGCTGGTCTTGTCGGTATGATATAGCCCGGTTGGTAAAGAGTGAAGCGATAGCCAGCTTTATTGCCTCAAGCAAATTATGTCTTCCATGTACATTTAGATAAGATTCCTGCTGACCTGCAAATGAAGCATCCGGTAAATCTTCCGCTGTTGCCGAGGAACGTACCGCAACATCCAGATCAGCAAGATCAAGATTCAGTTCGCGGGCCAGCTGAATATAAGCGTTCCAGATCGCATCATTCATCTCGTGGGGGAAATCCGCAGCCATAATAAATTCACGGACTGCTTTTCCTGCTTTTTCCAGCGCATGTATGTTGCTTGTATCAAGACCTTCAAGAACACTTCTTATTTTTTTGTCGAGTTGATTTTTATCAACAAAATATTTATAAGCATATGCCGTCACAGCAAATCCGTAAGGTACCTGAATTTTCTCATCCGCAAAAATTGGGCTTTGAGCGTTAGTTAGATTCTGATACATTTCTCCGAGGTTTGCGTTTTTCCCTCCTACCAGCGGAATATCGTCTTTATTTATTTCATTGAACCAAAGTATAAATTTTTGTTCTTTTAAATCCATGTATTTAATTATGATAGCAATAAAATAAATATGAATACAAGGGGGTAAAAATCAGAAATTACTGAAATTAAGGATTACTGATCTTATTATCAAAAAGGATAAAGTCACCATAAGTTCTACTGCATTTACTTCCGAAGGAGTAATTAGGATAGCCACCACTAAGCTGGCCGACAGCCTCACCCGTTGGAAATCCATTAGAATCCAAGACGAGTACTGAAGATCCGCTCTGACCGTGACAAACTCTACCGAGCCAAGCAGTCATGATTTTTCCAAAGCCCTCTTTTGTAGAACCAATATAGGAAAGCTTAGTCAATTTTCCATCAGCGTCGACGATACCTAGGGATTGGTATCTTTTAATATGCCCAGACTTAATTTTAATGGCTTAATTTTCCCTTCTCCTATGGACATATTAAGGTCAGCATTATAATCATCTAATGGATGAGCAACAATTTTATCATAACCTATGATACTGCCGGTGTTATCATCGTTTATGAGAGTCGTTTTAGAAAATGTTGCGAATGCCTCATTGCCAGGTATCATTATTTTCAAAAAGCGCGATTTATTTATGCCCGGAAATATAGCAACCATAGTCTCATCTTTTTTTATCTCATTCTTAACATGTTCTACTGTAGCAAGCCATAGTCTTCCACCCTTTTCATAAATGCCCCCATGACCAATATAATTAAAATCTGGAACTTCTTGCTTAGAAGGGGAATACTTCCCTATAATTACAGCTCCGGCTGCCATATATGGCTCCAGCTCGTTTAGACTTTTCATATAGTCCTTTAGCTCGGGATTATTATCACAGCCGGTAAGTGCTAAAGCAGCAGATAAGCCTAGAATCTTTAGCACTCCACGACGGGACATTTGTCGTCCAAAAGTTCTTATTTGCTCTGAATCTTTTTTAGATAGACAAGGTGATTTAACAGTTTCCACTCACCAATTATACTATGGGATTAATTTAGTGTCAAGACAAGCTTCATGCTAAACATATCCAAATTTTGCACATTTGATTAAACTTGAATTCATGTCTCGCCAGTGATGGTAACAAATTTCCCAAAAATATCATTTTGTTTACTTTTGATAAGAAATGCTGTTAGTTTTTTATCAATTTGATCATCTGATAAATTCACAGACAGAGCAATGACGCCTGATTTATTGCTTAAAGCGGCTAATGGTTTAAAATCGTCACCATTAAACGTCACAATAATACGTTGCAATTTAACTGCTTCATCATAAACTACTTTATCACTTATACCGCTTTTCTTGAGATCAAGAGTTATGTGTTTTATGTTAAAATTAAGATTTAGACGGGGAAACAATTGTCTTGGATGCATGTTTTCATCCAGAAGCAATTTAAATTTATAAAATCTTTTTGGCATGAAATTTTTCAGTTACTATCTGATCAATTTCGCCAATAACTCCTTCAAGAGTCTTTATATCTACCCACGGATAATGAGCGTGGATAGCATCCATTGGATAACCTTCTTTTAATAAAAAAATAATTCGCGAAATAATAATGCGGGTTCCTTTAACAACAGGTTGACCTCCCATTATTTCCGGGTCTGATGTAATAAACTTTGTTTTCATCTTATTGATATTATCAAGCATAAAATAAAATGTCAATTTTTTTTCAGCCGGAGAAGATTACACATCTGTGCGGATTAAATGATTACAAGGGGGTAAAAAAATGGTATAATTTAAATTACATTTTAAGGAGGTGGTTTTATGTCAAACGATAATAAGAAAAGTAATAATAAAAGTTCAAGTTTAGCAGTAGGCGCAGCTGGTGTTGTAGCCGGCGCAGCACTCGGCGCAGCAGCAGCAGCTCTTTCTGACAAGAAGACTCGCAAAAAAGTCATTGACACAGTTAAAACGCTGAAAAAACACGCGCTTGTTGGTGTTAACAAATTGAAGAAAAATGCTGAACCTTTGAAAGAAAAAGCACTGAATAGGCTTAGTAATGGGAAGAAAGTAGCTCAAAAACAAGCAACTAAAACAACGAAAAAATAGAATTCTAAAAAAATTATTCTCAGTTTTTGAATAGAATTACCTAAGTTTCCCTATTGCAAACTGTTTTGACCTTCTCATATACTTAAAGTACTATATGTTCACCCTTATCCTCTTTGTTATATTAGCTCTTATTTTTGGCTACTTTGCTTCTCAAAATACACAGAATATTACAATAACTCTTGCCAACTATGTCATTACCAGTATTCCACTTTATATTGTTATTGGAGTCGCCTTACTTATTGGACTTTCACTATCATGGCTGTATAGCCTTTTAGATTCTTTTTCAGCTGCAATGAAACTAAGAGGAAAAGATAGCACAATTAAAGATTCAAAGAGGACAATTCATGATCTGACAAAACGGGTCAATCAGTTAGAAATTGAAAACGCTAAACTGAAAGGAAGAAAGGAACAAGCAGACGATGAATCTTTATGAAGCCTTTGCTTATCAAAATATGGCGCAAACTTTCTCTCACTAAACTCCTTCAGCTTGCCATAATGCGCTTCACCCAAGACGAATTCCTCATTGGAGTTACCGGAGTCATCCTCAATACGAACAATGAGATTCTTGTCTGTAAACACAAATATAGACAACCACCTCATTGGAGTTTGCCCGGAGGTTACATTAAAGGCAAAGAACATCCGAAAGAAGGATTAGCGCGGGAAGTTGAAGAAGAAACCGGCTTTATTGTGCGTATTGATGAGGAGTTACGGATCAGAACTGACCGGGAAACAGCACGGCTAGATATTTCTCTTATCGGCAGATACATTGGTGGAGTATTCAGACAGAGTCACGAGGTATCGGAAGCCGGATTTTTCCCATTTGATAATCTACCGGTATTATCTCAAAATCAACTCATGCTTATAAAAGAAGTATTAGGCAGAAAAGCCAATACACAAGACAGGAAGATAAATCGAATACCTAAAAATGACAAACTTTCATTTTGGGAAAAAGTGACTAAGATTATTGAGAGAAGGTAATTATGGCTAGAAACTTACTCGATTTCTATAAAAGTTCTCCTACCGCCCGCCGCTTAGTTGCTGAAATATGCGTAGGAGTTGTCACCGTAACAGTTTGTCTTTTAATCTTTTTAAAATTAATGGGTCATGTCAATGACAAAGAGATTATTTTTTTTGATAACTCTATAACTCATTTTATTCATTCGTTTAGTAGTCAAGCAACGCAGGTAATTATGACGACTCTCTCATTTCTTGGTAGTGAATTCCTTATTATAGCCACAATTATAGTCATGATACTGCTTATACTAAGAAATCACAAGAATGAAGCGCTCGTGTTTTGGACTTTAGTTTTTTTTGGAACAGTACTGAATCATCTTCTCAAAAACATATTCCAAAGACTTAGGCCAAATGAAGTGTCACTTTTGGAAATATCCTCTTACAGTTTCCCGTCAGGACATAGTATGGTCTCTTTTGTTTTTTATATGAGCCTCGCATATATTATTTTCCGTAATACGAGAAACAAAAAAATAGGTATCATACTTTTATTTGTTTTTAGCTTATTAGTTTTTGGTATTGGCATTAGTAGGGTATATCTTGGAAAACATTACCCAAGTGATTGTATTGCCGGCTTCGCAGCAGGATTAGCATGGTTGTGCCTGATACTTTTGATTGAAAAAATAGCTATATTCCTGCGTCTTTTTGGCAGGTGGAAATTAAAGAAAAACTAATTATTTGCAGTGTTGCTTCCAATTGTAATTATTATATCGGCTTCGCTGGTCGCTCCTGTAGGCGTTTTAACATCTGCGCCCAGAGTATAAGTTTTATTCAACTTTTCTTTTAAATTAATTAAATACTCGGCGCTTACATTTTTCTTGGCGAAAATTATTGTGTCCGTATAATCGCTGCTATCCGCATTGCCTACGGTACTAACTTTGAATCCATCAGTCACTAGTAATTCTTTTAATTTCGTAGCTTCTCCGGTTATCCCGCTGCCATTGAGAATTTCTATGCTAAATTCGGCAAGATTTAATACTTTTGCTGTGGGCGAAGGCGTACTCGTGGGTTTAGGAGTGGGTGAGGCTGCAATTGGTTTGGAGAAGAAGAATATACCGGCCGACATTCCGGCATTTGGCAGGAAAAAGTTCAATGCAGCCATGCTTAATAATCCAACTACAAATGAAATTATTGCAATAAGCCAAAAATATCCCAACATATTTTTCTTTACTTCTTTTTCCACAATATATGTATCACCACCGAGTGTTGCATTTGTGGAGTCAGATGGTTGCTCTGAACCGGTAGGAATTACCTTTTGTTCTTCAATATTTTCTTCTTTCGTTGTTTCAGATACTGAGGGGGTATCTGCTATTGTATCTGAATTCTGAGTTATTGGTATTAGTTGATCTTGACCTGCATTTGGCGTAGTCTTATTTTCTTTCTCACCTGTCTGTGCTGGATTTGGTGACTTACTAGTCGATTCATCTTTTTGTTCAGGGCCCTTTTCTTTTGAAGGTGAAGGATTTACTTGTACCTCTTCTGATTGTGTCTCTAGTATAATCTCTACAGAATTTTCGATCTTTTCTTCTTTTTCAACTTCTGGTTTCTTAGTTGGTGGTTTTACTCCTTGCCTGCCGGCAGGCAGGTTGGCTTCAGTTTTAGGCGGATCCAGTTTTCTACCAAATTTTACAGCCTTTGCTCTTTTTTTTATTTGCATATGCTTCCTCCGGTATCCTTATTTAATGCTATATAGAGTGTTTTGTCAAATTTTTGAATATATATTTTACAGTCTGCTTCTTAAACAGGAAATATAGGAAATTTGCAAAAAGCCCGAATAATATTGTAAGAGATATCATCGATGGCGAAGTGAGTATTTCTATGGCAGCGCTGCCGACTTTTTCCAGGCTAACAATCATATCCCATGAATTCACACGATGCACACGGCCGAGAACTATACCAAAGCCAATAAGAAAATTAATGCCAATTATTAAACCAGGGTGTCTAAGCATTTTTTCAATCGGATAAAGCGAAAAAATATAGGTTATAAACCCTACTATAAAAAGTACCGTATATTGGAATACTATAATTACAGCCAAAAATGGAGTTACCTTGTCTATTATTCTTATAAAATGCAGGATGTCTGTAAATACGTAAATTGTATTTGGCACAAAAAGCAACCAGGCAATAAAAATAAATATTTTCAGGATCTTGTTTTTTTCCGTGTAAAATAACCAACCAAGAAATACAGGTATAAGCGCAAGGAGTATATTGAACGTCATCCAAGTGAAATTATGGTTAAGAATCTCGTACATTTAATTAGTATACAGTATTATCTCAAAACTCAAAACTCTTGCGTAGATTCTAATATTTAGACTATAATATCTGTCTCATGCTGATTATTACAGGCACAGTTGCTTATGATTATATAATGAATTTTCCCGGAATGTTCTCCGATCATATCCTTGCAGGAAAAGAACATAAAATTAATTTATCATTTATCGTGAATACATTCGCAAAAAGACGCGGTGGTACTGCTGGAAATGTGTCTTATAGCCTGGGACTTTTAGAAACTGAACATTTATTATTCACAGCTGCCGGCCGCGATTTTGCGGAATATAAAAAGGCATTGCGCAGACAAGGTATTGACACAAAATATATTTTCATAGATAAAAATAATTATACCTCTACAGGTTTTGCCTTAACCGATAAAACAGACAATCAAATTTGGGGGTATTTTTACGGTGCTGCAGATAGAATAGAGGAATTGAAGCTAAAAAAAGTCGCAAAAAAAGGAGACTTTGTTCTAATCGGGCCTTCAGGCTCTAGCAGTACTATGTCAATTGTAAGACAGTGTATAGATCTAAGCCTTCAATACATGTTTGATCCGGGTTTCATATTGACCCAGATCAAAACACAAGATCTAAGGCTGGGAGTGAAGCATGCAACTTATATAATCGGGAATGATTATGAAATAAATTCTATACAAAGCAGGCTTACAGACTTTAAGACCTTAGTGAAAGGGAAAACGGTTATCACGACTTTAGGCCAAAAAGGAGCCTTGATAGAGCGGGATGGTGAAAAAATTTCTATAGCTGCCGTTCAAGTCAAAGACGCACAAGACCCGACCGGAGCCGGAGACGCATGGCGGGCAGGTTTTTTGGCAGGACTTTCCCGAAATTTCGATTTGCGCACTTGCGGACAACTTGGATCAGTTACCTCAGCTTATGCAGTTGTTAACTATGGAACACAGGAGCATAAGTTTAGTAAAAGAACGTTTGCGCAAAGATATAAAGATACGTATAATACAGAGATTAAACTTTAATTATAGGTAAAATGACTAAAAATATTGCGTGCGACATTAAAGATATTAAACTTGCCGGAGAAGGCAAATTGAAAATCGAATGGGCTTCCCAGCAAATGCAGGTTCTGGAAACAATTAAGAAACGTTTCGCAATAGAGAAGCCATTTCAAGGAATTACTATAGCCGCGTGTCTTCATATTACAAGTGAAACTGCTAATTTATTAATTACATTACAAGCAGGAGGAGCGAAAATAGTAGCCTGCGCTTCAAATCCACTTTCTACACAAGACAGCGTTGCAGCAGCGCTCGTCAAGCACAAAAATATACCTGTCTTTGCCGTTAAAGGCGAAGACAATCAAACATACTTCAAACACTTAAATCAGGTTTTGGATTATAAACCTAATATAACTATGGACGATGGCGGAGATCTCATTCACGCTTTACATACAGATAGAAAAGAATTATTAATAAATATCATCGGCTCATCGGAGGAAACAACAACAGGCGTTATCCGCTTGAAGGCAATGGAGAAAAAAAACGCCTTGAAGGTACCGGTTATCGCAGTAAATGATTCGGAAACTAAGCATTTATTTGATAATCGTTATGGAACCGGACAGTCAACAATTGATGGCATTATACGCGCTACAAATGTATTGCTCGCAGGAAAGGTGTTTGTTGTATGTGGGTATGGATGGTGTGGCAGAGGTGTTGCATCCAGGGCCCGTGGTATGGGGGCGGATGTTATTGTCACCGAAGTTGATCCTATTAAAGCGTTGGAAGCAGCGATGGATGGGTTTACAGTGAAAACGCTTGAGTCGGCTGTCGCGCATGGCCGTGCGGATATTATTGTTACTGTAACCGGGAATAAACATGTTATTACTGTTGCGCTTATGGAAAAAATGAAAGACGGTACGATTATCGCAAATGCCGGCCATTTTGATGTTGAGATTGACATTGATGGACTGGAAAAAATCAAAAAATCAAAGAGACACTTGCGGCTGTCCCTTCAAGAGTATGTTTTACCAAACGAGAATAAATTATATATTCTTGCTGAGGGAAGGCTTGTAAATTTATCAGCAGCAGAAGGTCATCCTGCTGAAGTTATGGATATGTCATTTGCAAACCAGGCACTTGCAGCTGAAATACTTATTAAAGAAAAAGGTACACTTACAAATAGCGTATATGTCTTACCACAAGCTATTGACAGCATGGTCGCAGGCCTTAAACTGAAAGCAATGGGAATAAGCATAGATACATTAACACAAGCACAAAAAACATACCTATCTTCCTGGACCGAGGGGACGAAATAATCAAAACCTCAAGTTGCTCGTTTTATTCAATTTAAGTCAGAAACTCTTGCTTTTAATTCAGGCATACAGTATAATAACTATCCTATAATATTAGAGTTTATTTATGACAAAACAAGAAGGACAGCCAACTCGTATAAGAGGAAACCGTATCGAGTCAGAAAGGAAACGACCACCAATATTGGCTCTATTTTCGAATCGTTTACCAAAAAAAATTGAACATGGAGTTGTAAAGGATGCTGATGGAGGACTTACTGTAGTAACCAAACCTGTATTGCACCAAAAAAGCATAGAAGGGTTCGATGTTCGATGGTACGGATGGGCAGGAACCTATGACCACACAGGAGTTCAGGATGCATTTGATAAGTATTCCAGTCAAGACTCTGCATATACAGGACAAAAAGGTTATATTAAATATTGTCCAATAGTTTTTAATTTAAAAGAACATAACATGATGTATAAAATTGCAAGTGAAACGCTCTGGTCTTTGGCGCATGAGCCTATAAATCCTAGGCGGGAGGACCTAAAGAAAAGCAATTTAAATAATTTGAAATACTACTTTGACTACTATGTTACTACAGGTGATACCGCAGCAATGGAAATGAATAAGGAAGTTGGAGGTTTTCAATCAGGTGATATGCTGAGAGTTGATGATTTTCATGCATATACGGTAGGCCGTTCATTGGACAAAGTACTTAAATCAAAGGGAGTAAATGTCTCCAAGAGCTTTCAGCATCATATACCATGGTACGAACCTGAAAATTTTAAATTATTAGGAGCAGCCGGAGTTGATATCTTAGAAGCGATGACCCATTATGATTTGGTTTCGCTACAAAGAAAAGGTGATGTAGATAAATTTATTAATTGTTTAGTAAATTATCTTCCGGGAGTTAATATTGATATTAACAGAGAGGGTATGTTTGTTAAATATCAAGGCAGAAGAACTAAACTTGTTAATCATTTGGTTGGTGTGGACATAGATGATATTAAGCGGCAGGCTACTGGCCATAAAGTCGAGAGGGCTTCTGAGATATTTATTAGGGAAAACAAGGATAAAAGGACTGGAATTAACTTAAGTAGGATGGATCATACAAAAAGAATTGAGAAAACATTGATAGCATATGACAGGGCTTTTGAATTAGACCCGGCATTAACAGATATGCGACATACTTTACATTTAGCCGCCTCAGAAAGCAGAGAAGGCCTACCTGCTATTAGAAAATTACGGAGCATCGTTGAGATGGAGGTCGAAAGAGTGAATAAGCGAGGAAGCGGAAACTGGAAGCCGGTGGTTTATCATTCAAAGGGGTTGCATGATGCTCGTAAGTGGGGATACTTTAAAGAAGCAGATGATACTTTAATCTTTCCTTATGACGGCCGCAATGTCGTATATGATGAAAGAATTATTGTAGGAAAATTAACACAAGCCATAGGCATGAGCAGAACTGCAGGATCTGCTGATTTATATAGTGACAAGAGTGTTATAAAAGTAACCGATCCTGATGATATAGAAGAAGTTGCGCATGCAATAGTAAGAGTAGCAACAATGCCTGATAATGAAAGGC
Organism: uncultured bacterium; assembly: GCA_963826535.1. GTDB lineage: Bacteria > Patescibacteriota > Microgenomatia > Levybacterales > UBA12049 > JAHIGH01. The sequence goes on from CAWGXL010000002.1 coordinate 75,712, forward strand.
TTGATAGGATGAAGAGAGCACGCGCAGAGCTTAAAGAATATACTGTTTTTGATTATTCTGATGCATTCTTTAACGATTGGAATTCAATGAGGCAGCAAAAATAAAATGGGCAAAGAATTTTATCAGCACTCTTAAGACTTTGTAAAAAAAGAGGTTATCACTTTACTCCATTACTATGCACTCTAATTCTATACCCTGTTGTATCAGTGGGTCCTTTAAATGAACGTCTAGTAGGTTTTCCATCCAAAATATAAATAGTTTCCCTACGCCCTCCTTCTACGCTTCTTCCATCTACGCGTTGCTCCTCACCCCTAGTCCTGCTTTCCCGAACGACCCAATCTTCACGTTCCAGCATTGCCATATTAAAAGTTTAACACAACAATTAATTATCCGCTTGACATTTATATAACATTTTATGCTATTTTTACATACTTAAAGTTTTTGACATAAATCGTACTGCTATTATGTTCAGCAATTGATTGGCACCTAGATTTACTGATAAATTGAATAGTTAAAAAATATATGAAGTAAATAAATCTCCATTTTCAATTTTAGCCTATGTCAGCAAGCTTATTATTGTTCGGTTTATGTCAGAAAACTGTATGAGGTAAGTCAAGCGTTGAATTTTGGGATTATAGATTTAGACGAAACCTAGTGCACTAAAATGTCCTTAGCGCAAAAAGTAAAATTTATTTGTTCTTAAAAATTCTATGTACTGTTTCTAGAAAGACAGCAACGCCATCATTTTTCATGCTTGGAGCAATAAAATCAGCTTGTTCTTCGAGTATCTTTACTACTGAACCATCATCTTTTCTTACTGCTACATTAACTCCACATGCTTCAAAAAGAGGTATATCGTTTGGCCCATCACCAATTCCTAGAAGTCTTTCTGGAGGAATATTAACAAGTTCTGAAATTTCCATTACGGCATGATATTTTGTTGCGTCGCGATGAGTGATATGTATACCTTCGCGATGATCTTGTCCGGGAGGGAGGATAACCCTATGGGCTGCAATATCATTATAAGCTTTAAGCTCTTCCATTAATGACTTGGCATATGCTTCCGGTATTGCATCAATGACAATAATATACGGATATTGAGGTTTGTAATTAGGATCTAATGGGTCAAAATCCTCGCCATTATCCTGTATCCATAATTTTCCTCCACTTTCTGTTGTAGGTATTATTAGCTTTCTGCATAAATCCAGTGCCACTCCCTTATTAATCGGGTGATTGCTTATTATTTTCCCTGATTCGGCATCAACAATTTCTGCTCCGCCGCTATTTACTTGTGGGCCTTTCAGCCCTAAGAACCTAATCAAATGTTCTGTTTTATACCGTGGGCTATTTGTGATAATAGAAACAGCAGAATTTTCAGGTCCTCTTTCGCGCCTCCAAGTGTTAAATGCACCTCTTACACGATCAGATGGGGGGTTACTTGTTCCGCTTTCTCTTAATGTCCCGTCTACATCACTTATTATTCCTCGATTTGAGGCTAATTTCTTTAATACGTCACTTTCCAACGTCCCTCCAGCTTCTTTTGCGCTTTGTCGTATTACCCTTAATTTATCTGGCATCTCTCTTTCCATTGGCGAAGTATAACATAAAAGCGCATAGTCGTCAACAAACTATAGGTCTGTAATATTAAGTATATGTACGAATTGAGCTTGCAGGTGATTTTGTGTTTATTTGTGCTGTGTAAATATATTGGTACCATTAATTTGAACTATAAAATTGATAGACCTTCCCATATTACAAGATAATAAGTGAAAAGGTAAAAGTCAAATAAATTTTTTTATAATATCAATTCTAAAGAAAAAAGATTTATTTTCTCCTGTACAGTTGAGCAAATCTAACGTTGAGGCTAAATGTCAGCTTCACGTCATAATAAGGATTAGGACAGAGTCATGCAATAAGCTTATGGCTATGATATTATCAATTCCGTAAAGTTAGTTTTACTAACTATTTATCTATGGAAAATAAAAAACCTATAGGAATAGAGGATCGAAATTTTCAAAGCCCACAAGGAATGTTAACCCGTCAAGGATCCGAAATTCAAAGCGGGCAAGATGTTGTTCCTAACAGAAGAGTGTCCGCTATTTTTCAAAATGGTTTTACCCCCCCTCCTGCTGAAAGAGAGACCTTACGTAGAAACGGAGAAGTAACAAGGCAAACTGTAAGAGCAGTATTCAGCGAGAAGCCACTTTCTAAGTTAAGAAAAATGTCACCTATTGAAAGAGCCGACTATGTTAAAGAAATTTCCGAGAGAGAACAGGAAAAAAGATGGGAGCTAACTACAGGTGTTAAGCCTGAAAACTCTCGTTATATTCTTGCATGTCCAATATATAATGAAACACGAATGGGTCCCTCTGTACTCCCTATTGCACATGCACTTGCAGATGTTCCAAAAAGAGCTCGAGTAGATCACGTATATGTTACCAACAGATGTACCGATGGAAGTGAGGAAATGGTTAGGAGATTTATGGGTACATTAGGTAAGGTCGAGCATGATCTTCCTGTTAACGACTTAGGGGGTTTTTCTTTTGATCCGCAACTAGATCCAACATTTAGCATGGTAGAGGTAGGAAATCAAAAACATATCCATCTCAATACAAAAACTGGAGGTAAAGCAAATGTATTAAGAATAATCACTGAAATGGCAGTTGATCAAAAAGTCCCAATTGTGATGTCTCATGACGGTAATGTTACACTTCTGCCTGATGGGCCAATGAAATTGTTTGCTCAAGCGCATAGATCATTTGTACGAAGAGAAAATGATGCAGTAGTCATGAGTCATAAAGCTCTCGACTACTTCAGTCCTAATGTAACTGATCCTCTTTTGAGAGGAACCGGCCTAACCCCAAGGGAAATTATGCCGTTTGGTTTTCTGATTCCTAAAGAACATAAAACAGAAGGCAAGTTCTTTGCATGGGATCCGGAATTCTATTCTGACAGACTCGGACACGGCATTCCGCCTTCAAAATTAGACGATGTGGTTATGGGAAAACAAGCAGAAAGATATGGAAAAAAATTTTTGCACTTGGACAGCGTTATGTCATATGCATGGGGTCCTCCTACAATAGAGGGTAGAAGGCAGTCATTGCAAAGATATACAGCAGGTTACCTCCAATTTGGAAATGGGCTGAATTTGAGAGGGCAAAGTCCTGAGTTACAGTTTTTTGAAGATGAATCTTACAGAATAAGGGTTTTAACTGATTATATGACAAGAAATAAGCTTGAACATTTTTTACCTTTAACTTTAACAATGTGGGAAGATGCTATTGAAAAAGGTCATGCAGATTACACTGCAGATCCACATAATTCTGCATTTGAGGGCATTGAAGGGGCAAAATAGAAAAACATAATTCCATTGATAAGTATGAGTAAACAATTCCCGGCTAATTTTAAATTTGGCATTGCAGACGCCGACCTTCAAGTAATTGGAGAAGACAATACTAAAAAACTGGAAGGCTCTGAAGAAACAATGTGGTATAATTTTGCCGAACATTCAGGAAAAGTACATCAAAACCAAACTCCTGGTGCAGGGATTGATAGATATCACCTTTGGAAAACTGACATAGAGATCATGAAAAAAATGGGCATAAAACATTACCGGACTTCTATCTCTATGTCCCGAACTCTTGATCAAAACGGGACAGAAAATACAAAAGCTATTCAGTGGTATGAAAAATATTTTAAAGCTATAAAAAGCGCAGGTATATCTATATATCCTACCCTATACCACTGGGAACTCCCACAGTATCTTTTAGAGGAAGGCGGATGGGAGAACGAGAAATCCGGTGAATATCTTGTTAAGCATGCAAAAATTGTCGCAAAATATTTGGGAGAATATATTACAGAATATTTTATTTTAAATGAACCATGGTGTTCATCAATTTTGAGTTACTTTCATGGTAAACATGCACCGGGAAAAACGAGCCTAAAAAGCGCGCTTCTTGCAGCCCACAACCTCCTTATAGCCCAGGGGAAAGTATATAAAACACTTAGTTCTATTTCTAAAGAAAGTATTATCTCTACTGTTTTAAATGTTCAACCCAGCTACGCAAGAAGTACAGATGCTAAAGATCTTCTTGCAGCACAGTACTCTGATGGCAGTTTTAATAGATGGTTCTTTGATCCTATTTATAAGGGAAAATATCCCGAAGATATGGTAGAGCTATATGGAAAGAGTATGCCTTCTATTTCAGATGCTGACATGAAGGTTATAAAAATCGGGGATAAACTTCACACCATGGGAGTTAACTTTTATAAAGGAAGTATTGTAAATTATAGAGCCGAAAATGAATTGAAATTTAGCGAACTGAACCTGCGAAAGGGGGGAAGAATAAATGGTCTTGGATGGCCAATTTTTTATCCACCTCTATACCCGGAAGGATTATCTGATATTCTAGGACAGCTATATTATTCTTATAGAGATTATGGACTAAAAAGACTATATATTACAGAAAATGGTATGGCATGGAAGGATAAATGGGATGGAAAAAGTAAAATAGTAGAGGATCCTGAACGGGTTTCATATTATAAAGAGCATTTAAAGCAAGTGTATAACTCAATTCTTCGCGGAATTCCTATTAAGGGATATTTTGCATGGACATTAATGGATAATTATGAATGGGCGGAAGGCTATTGTCAGGAATCCAGATTTGGTCTTATATACATAGATAGAAACACGATGCAACGATTATGGAAAAAAAGCGCATATTGGTATAGAGGTCTTATTAAGAGTAATAACTTAAACTAACATATTCACTAATTATGAAAATAACTATCTATTGGAAGAAAATATACTACATTATCAAGATGATCAACGGTCGATAAACATTGCGCATATATATTTGACAACCTCAATTTTTATGATATAATCTAGACCTATAATATATGAAAATAGAAATTGAATCAGGAAGATTACCTATAGACACAGAGCCTATAAAAAAGCCTTTACCTGTTGAGACTTTGAGGCTTATCGAGCATGTGAAAAAATCTGGAGGATACGCAGTCTATGAAATTCCACTTGAATCACCGAATTCTTTACAGGATCAAGAAAGGTCAATTTTGGCATTCAGACCTGACCCTCTAAATATTTTCCTAAGAGGAAGTCAGGGGCTCCCATACGAGCAGCAACTTGAACGCCTCGAAGCAGAAAAAGCAGCAGTTGAGTTAAGATATCGTGACAGCGGTATTATAGTCCGGGTTGGGAAACCTACAGAATGGAAAAGAGTAGCTAGTGAGCATTTTAAAGCAACGGAAGGAAGAGCTAGGATTTTCGGAGATCAATATGGAGACACCTGTACCTGGGCAGATGCAAATATTGATATTGCAGCAAGTCATAGATCATCTCCTGGAGGTAGCCGCCGTGCTATTGTCGGTCCTTGGGAAGAGAATAGTGGGCTCAAGGTCTATTTTGGTATTCCTAATTCCACAGATTCGAGATTAGGATTGGCTCCAATTCTAGAAATTCCTCACAAATAGGTTTATATCAAATTTTGACTTATTGAAAAAATAGAAAATTATTTGGATTCACATTGGCTTCTTGGCTAGAATCACTTCTGTGTTACTGTTGAATTTTACTGAAAAAAACAAAAACTGTATCAATCTTTTAAGAAAGCTACAATGTTATCTAGTACTTTTCTTGACCAAAAAAACTGATCAAGATTTTGATTTATCACATTTTACTCCTCTCGCCTATGAGGGCTGTATATTCTCAGTATTGATGTTATAATTTAATCCTCATGCGGATTAAATTTATTTTTGTTTTTCTTGTTGTTATTCTGGCTTTAGTTTGTGTCGCTGTTAAACCCGCCCATGCTGTCGAAAATCCGTTTGCCTCTTTTAACAATAAATTCGGCATACATATCCTTTTTCCTGAAGAACTATACAACGCGGCGCAGCTGGTAAATAGTTCGGGCGGGGATTGGGGATATGTGACTATTCCGATTCAATCAGGAGATAAAGATATCGTAAAATGGCAGCAATTTATGAATAGGGCAAAAAAATTGCACATTATTCCAATTATCCGTCTGGCAACAGAAGGAGATTACTTCGATACAAAGGTTTGGAGGAAGCCAAATGAATCTGACATTATTGATTTTGCCAACTTTCTTAGCTCAATAGAGTGGCCTGTTAAAAATAGGTACATAATTGTTTTTAATGAGGTTAATCGTGGTGATGAATGGGGTGGGAGTACAAACTCCAGTGAGTACGCAAATCTTCTTGGCTATGCCGTAACACTATTTAAATCGAAAAACCAGGATTTTTTTATTATAAGCGCCGGACTTGATAACGCCGCTCCGGATTTACCTCCTCAATATAAGAATCAATATGATTATTTGAGAGAGATGAATGATGCGGTGCCCGGAATTTTCAATCAAATAGATGGTTTATCCAGTCATTCCTATCCTAATCCCGCTTTTTCTCAACCACCAACAGGTTTGAGTAGAATGGGAATTAGAAGTTTTGACTATGAAAGAAAGTTGGTTAGAAGTATGAACACAAAAGATTTGCCTGTATTTATTACCGAAACAGGCTGGTCCACAAACGAAATATCAGATCTGGCTGCAGCTAATTATTATCAACATGCATTTAACAATGCTTGGTCTGATAACGGTATTGTGGCAGTTACGCCATTCTTACTTCGTGCAAACGGTTCATTTAATGAATTTTCGTTTATCGCTGATAATGGCGCCCCATCGGTACAATATCAAATGATAAAATCATTACCAAAAACGAGAGGGTTGCCAATTCTCACACGAAAACCCCCAATGCTTTTGCAACTGCAAAAAAAAGTGTTGGGCGTAAGTGACACAACAACTAATTACCGGGATTTTTCAAAAAGTGAAGAGCAGCCAAAAAAGTTTTCACTAACAAACTTGAGCATGAACGCTTTACGCTGGCTGATTGGTAGTTAGTTATTTATGTTACGCAAAACAATTTGTCATTCCCGCGAACGCGGGAATCCAGTAGGTAAAATAAGCCTGTTCCATTTATCATTTAATAAGGAAAAGTTATTTATATCTTCTGGATTCCCCTGTCCAGGGGAATGACAGCAGTGTGTGTAATTTGGGTTAGGAATTTTATTTATGGAATGGGATACAGCGGAAGATGTACAAAAAGACATAGAAAGAGTTTTAGCAGTACTTGATCTGCCTTATATTAAAAGTAACAGGATATTTTGTTATCGCACAAAAGGCTCGAAAGTACGCGCATATGCACGGACTTGGGCAATGCCCAAAATTTTCCAAAGGGCGTTAACCTTACAACCGGCATACGTCATCGAAGTGCTTTCAAAGCATTATGATAATTTAGACGCAGACAACAGGACTAAGGTGCTTATTCATGAACTATTACATATACCCAGGAATTTTTCCGGAGCCTTACTTCCTCATAGGACAAGAAGTAGAAATTTGCACTCGGTTGCGAATCAGCTATTTAAGGAATACAAACTTAAAATAAATCTCAAATTCAAAGCACCAAATTCCAAATAAATTCAAATATCAAAATTCTAAATATAAATAGTTTTGAATTTAATTATTTGGATTTTGATATTATTTAGGATTTGTAATTTTGGATTTGTAATTTATGCTTACTATAGTTCATGGCTCAGACATTGTTGCATCAAGGAAATTTTTTCTTGCGGAGAAAGAACGATTTGTTGATGCTATCTTACTGAGGGAAGATGAAATTAATCTAACCCATTTGTCGCAATTGCTTGAAACAGGAGGATTGTTTGAGAAATTACAGACATTATTAATCGAACAATTTTTGACTGAAAGAAAAAAGAGTACTGAAAAAGAAGCTATTCTTTCCTATCTCGTAAAACAGGCTAAAACGCATACTATCATATTTTGGGAAGGAAAAGAATTAGCTAAAACTACTTTTACTCCATTTAAAAATGCTAATATAAAGTCTTTTAAACTTTCATCAAGCCTTTTTGTTTTTCTGGATGCAATAAAACCGAAAAACGGCAGGCAGCTTGTGCAATTATTTCATAAATCTTTGGAAACAACAGAGCCGGAATTAGTTTTCTTTATGCTAATTAGGCAATTACGTATTCTTCTCTGTATGTCAGAAAACCGGGGAGAAACAATATCTGAAGTGGTGCGTCTTGCATCATGGCAAAAAGGCAAAATTGAAAAACAAGCCAAATTATTTGAAAAAGATACTTTGAAAAAATACTACTCCCAACTTTTTGAAATAGAACGAGCACAAAAAACAGGAACGCTGTCTTCACCGCTTATTTCAGCTGTTGACTTTTTTTTGGTAGAGATTTAAGGTATAATTAAAAATACAACAGAAGTATCTTATCTAAAAAATGTAGTGGAGCGATTTATCGCTCAAAAATAAGTTAATTTAGAGAATGATAAATCATTCCACAACATAATTTAAAAATTCTGAAATGATTAATCCAAAAATTTTTAAAGCTTACGATATTCGTGGCATTTATCCTACCGAACTTGATGAGAAAGCCGCGTATACTATAGCAAAAGCATTTTACACGTTTTTTTCCAAACGACTTGCAAAAAAGAACTTAACAATTGTTGTAGGCGGAGACATGCGCTTATCGACCCCATCACTTTTAGAAGCAGTTAATAAGGGGTTGACCGAGAGTGGGGCAGAAATAATTGATGTCGGTCTTGTGTCTACCCCGTCTGTTTATTTTGCAGTCCGGCATTATGGCTACGATGCGGGAATCCAGGTTAGCGCTTCGCATAATCCTAAAGAGTATAACGGTCTGAAATCGGTTCTCAACACTCCTGAGGGACTGGTGAAAATTGGCCTTAATACAGGTATGGATGAAGTCAAGAAAATTGCTGATTCCGGCAATTTTGATCCGCCAGCTGGCGGAAAAGAAACTAACCTGTCCAGCGAAGCGAAAGCGAAGCGGGGTAAAATCACCAAAAAAGAAGTTCTTGAAGATGATGTCGCGAATGCTTTTGAAGTCATCAAACCTGGGCAAATTAAACCGCTTACAGTAGTTGCGGACGCGGCAAATGCAATGGGAGCAACTTATCTTGACGCATTGTTCGCAAAATTACCATGTAAACTTATCCGCATGAATTTCGAACTTGACGGCACATTTCCCGCGCACCAGGCAGACCCGCTGCAATTTGATACGCTCAAGGATTTGCAAAAACGCGTAATTGACGAAAAAGCTGATCTCGGTATTGCCCCTGACGGCGATGGAGACAGGGTATTTTTCATTGATAATAAAGGCGAGATCATACCGGCATCAATTTCTACCGCTATTATTATTCGTGAGATACTCAAAAAGTACCCGGGAGTTAAAGTGGGTTTTGATACCAGGTATATTTGGTCGCCCCTTAAAGCTGCAAAGGATTATGGTGGAGTGCCTGTTATTACAAGGGTTGGCCATGCTTTAATTACTGAAATCATGCATAAAGAGAATCTATTTTATGCAGGTGAGTCTTCCGGGCATAATTATTGGCGTTTCGCCGGAGGTGCCGAATCTTCAATTGCAGTCGTACTTACAATTTTGGACACCCTTTCAAGGGAGAATAAAACTATTTCTGAAATAGTTAGCGAAGTTAGGGCGAGCTATGAATCAGGGGAAATAAATTTTGAACTGGGTACTGCTGATAAGGCGAAAAAAAAGATTGAGTTATTTAAAGAGAAGTTCAAGGATGGAAATATTTCCTTGATTGACGGGTTATCGGTTAATTATGATGATTGGCGGTTTAATTTACGCGCGTCAAATACTGAGCCGCTCTTGCGTTTGAATGTAGAATCAAAAACAAAAGAACTGACAGAGGAGAAAAAATCAGAGCTTAGCAAACTTATTTTAACTGATTAAAACAATGATAGACTTTAGCCAAATTGATAAAAACACTTTTACTAATGACCCTTTTGTAAAAAAAGTAACCAAACCCTGGGGATATGAAATTATTTTTACAACTCCTGATTTGCCTTATACCGGGAAAATAATTCATGTAAATGCAGGAAAACGATTGAGTCTGCAAGTGCATGACAAAAAACAAGAAAGCTGGCAAATTTTACACGGCCGGGGAAAAGTTATCTGGGAAAATAGTTCCGGTGAACTTATAGAAACTGAACTTGAGGTAGGTCAAGGATATACCTGCAAAATCGGACAGAGGCATAGACTTGCCGGGATTACCGACTGTGACATTCTTGAAGTTTCGACTCCGGAACTTGGGACCACTTATCGCCTTGAAGATGATTATAAAAGACCGGATGAGACAGAAGATATGCGTCAGGAAGAAAGAAAAAAGCTTGAATAATTTATGCTGGATTTAAATAACATTGAAGAATTGAAAAAAATTGATCCGCAAAACACTTTGGGATCTACAGAACTGTTACCCAAGCAGTGCGAGACAGTTTGGGAGCAGGTCAATAAAATTGATGTGCCTAAAAGTTATCGTGAGATAAACAAAATTGTTTTCTGTGGTATGGGGGCATCTATCTATGGAGCATTGGTATTCAAGGCACTGGAGGGTCGGGGAATGCCCTTCCCTACTGAAGTGGTGTCTGATTATTATTTACCCGAATATGTAGACAGCAATACCTTGGTTGTATTAACCAGCTATTCAGGAACAACTGAAGAAGTCCTTTCCTGTGCTCAGGACGCGAAGGCTAAGAAAGCAAAAATGTTGGTACTTACCAAAGGAGGCCCGCTTGCGCAGTTCGCAAGCGATAATTCAATACCTGCATATATTTTTGATGGTAAATTAAACCCGGCAGGAGTGCCCCGTCTCGGCAATGGGTACTCTATTCTGGGAATGATCGGTCTTTTAAATAAGATCGGCATTTTTGAGTTGGGTGAGCATGAAATAACCAACGCTATTACACGTTTGAAGGAAAAGTTCGAGGACATAAAATCTCAAGCACAACAAGATTATCAACTATTCATTAATAAGATTCCGATTGTCTTTGCTGCTGAGCATCTCTCGGGTAATGGACAAATATTGCGTAATCAATTCAACGAAACAAGTAAAACCTTTTCCGCATTCTACCTTATCCCCGACCTTAACCATCATCTTATGGAAGGACTACAATACCCCCAAGGTGCCCCGCTCTATTTCCTTATAATGAATACACCCAACTTCTCTGAGAAAATTGAAAAACGGATCGAGTTGACTGTTGATGTTATCAAACAGAATAAGCTTGATGTTTATGAATTTAAAACCAGCGGACAAACAATTTATGATGATTTCCTTGAGACGCTACAATATGGGAGTTTCCTCACCTTATACCTCGCGCTTGAATACAAACAAAATCCCGCTATAAATCCCTGGGTGGATTATTTCAAAAAGAAACTGGCAGAGGACAAATAAGCTGCTAATTTTTTAAATTTATCTCGTGACAGAAATCTTATTTGTTAATGGAGATTGAGTATTTGGAGCAGCTACCATAATCCTTCCATCAGCAGAACTTACAGACACTGTGTACCCCGAATCATATCCCGCACCGCAATTTATATTCACTCCGCCATTCTCTGAAGTAGGATCTGATGGTAATCCTACTAGATATTTTGTTACCAATGAAGCACAAATATTCGCCCCTGACTCCGAAATGTTTTCAGCATCCGAACCCGGTTTTGGCATATCGGGAGGATATAACGCTTGATTGTCCGCTGCATATTGATGAATGGCATTTAAGATTTTAATTACGTCAGAATTCCTCTTGGCATTATTAGCCTCAGCAAATTGTTTGGCTGGATTTATTGCGGTAATTAATATTGCCAATAGAATAGATAGAATACCGATGAAAACTAGAAGTTTAATAAGCACAGATGCTTTTTTAAATTTTTTTAGTTTAAACAAGCGCGATCTTTTCATCAAAATTTTAAAAATTATATATCCAATAATAATAGTTTCATAATACTGTGGCCTTGTCAATGCAATAATAGGGTACTAACACCAAAGCTTAAGTAAACACAAAAAAAACCACCCTAAAGTGGCTTCTTATTTTGTCTTTATTATATTATCTAGTAACAGTTATATCTGTATCAACATTTGGATTTACTTCACTATCTGCAGTTACTGTTACTCTTCCAAGATTTCTGGTTATAGTATAACCGCTATTATATGTTGTGCAGCTTGTTATATCTGCCCCATTATTATTTCTTGGATCCTGCGGTAATGCCGGCATATAATTTGGTACTAAATCAGCACATATATTAATTCCTGTATTACTTACCTCTCCTGAAGAACTAGCTGTTAACGCTGCCGGATAATTCCCTCTATTATCTGCCATATATGCCCCAACTGCATTTAAGATTTGCGTTGCAGCGCTTTTTCTCTTTGTATCATTTGCCTGGGCAAACTGTCTTGCGGGATTGATGGCGATAAGTGTAATTGCCAAGAGTACTGCGAGGATTCCGATAACGACTAATAATTCAATTAATGTGAAACCTTCCTGAAACTTAGTTAATTTGCGAGCAGATGTATTTTTCATTAAATTTATTTAAGATTTATTTATCTTTATCAATAATTACATAACGGATGAGCGCTTGTCAACTAGGAACAAATATATCAAAATAGACCAGTTTTGGTTATTTTAATGATTTTATGGTTGAGCCATTTTAATAATTAAAATGAAAATATGTTTTGTTCGTATTTTCTTTCTATTGACATTTCATTTAAATTTCATCTATAACTATATATATGAGTAATTCCAATCATCCTGATTCAGCCAGAGCTGTAATTGCATTTTTAATAATTGGGCTAATGGCAGGAATATTTTTAGTTTTTTATCAAAATAGTGATTATATAATGAATTCCAATCAGTTTTATTATTTTATGACTCTTGCGGTAGTTGGCGCAGGATTTATGATAGGCTTGCTATATTTAGCAAGTAAACCTGTACAGAAGCATAAGGCTGTTACGCATAAGACGCACAAAAAGAAAAGATCCTCGAGATAAACTTCCAAATTTATATTTTTTTCTAGACTTTTATTAAAGCAAATGAATTATACATCTTGCGCTATTGGGAAAGTGGAGGGTTGGTGATGGTTTGTACACTGGAAACCGGCTGTGTCGCGGTTGTTGTTGAAGCGGAGTTTGTATTAGAAGACATATACACAACTATAAGTACGATAATAAGAATACCAAATACACCGCTCATTATAATAATTCTTTTTTTGTCTGTTTTTGGTTTTTGGACTTCTTGTGTTTCTGTTTCGTCTATTTCACTTTCGTTTTTCTCTGGTTCATGTGTTGACTGAACTAACAGATTATATTGTTTTAATGTAGGAGTTAATTGCAGGATTAAGTTTGCCGCTGCGGGAGTCAATACCGGCTGAGAGCTAATATTGCTTCCATATAATCCGCCCGGTATAACGAAATCAATTGAAAAGCCGTTTTTTTCAAATGTAGTTTTTATTGCATCTATCAATTCCTGATTGGTAGCAATTATCCGTTCTCCGTTTTGCAATTGAAACTCTTTGCTCGCCACTATTTCAAATGGAATATGATCCAGAAACTCTTCTTTTTGCTTCTTCAGCTCATTTTTAGATTCGTCTTCCTCTTTTTCTTGAGTTTGTTTTTGCACCTGTGACTCCTTGGTTGCAACAGCTAGCACAGGACGCCTATCCGGCTGCGCAAAGTCCTTTATAAAACAGACATTATCGGCTAAAGCTATTATAAAACTACAAGGCAGTATTTTATTGCTTTCTATAAAGATTTTGATAATATTTTCAAACAACTCTTTGTTAACTACATCCAGATCACGGACAATATCAGGCACAAAATGGAACTCAAGAACGTTAGGTTGCAAAGCAGTGTAGATCTGAAATTTATCGCGTAGTAAATAAATCACCCCAGTTCCTTTGACCGGCATATTTAAAATACCTCCTTTCTTGAGTCTATCACAAGAACATAATCAGAATTATAATGTGCTTTAATCTGTATTTTACGCGTATAATTACCTACTTTTCCACTTGCAGTTGCTATAAATGTACCTCCGGGACTGGTAACTTGTATATCTACTGTTCCATCACCAATTGACATACTTTCGCCGGTATACGCAGGATTTCTTAATAATCGCAGCAAGGCATTTTCTGCTCCGCTTTGTGCCAACTCATAGGCGATGGTACCCTGCTGGAATTTCAATCCGCTTTGGGAATTAATTAAAACCAACATGGTTGCTCCAGTGGCTATGGTAATTCCGATAAGTGAAATAAAAAGCAATGAAATGAGCGCTTGTCCTTTATTCATGGCATGCTAAAAGTAGTCTTGAAATCTCTATATTCAGGTCCGTTACGGCGTATTATCTTACTGGTTAATCTGAAACTAACCCGGATTGTATCTTTGTTCCCTCCCGGACCGATTCTCTGAAATAAAAGAGCCGATATGCTTGAGTCAGTACTACTTAAATTATTCAGACTCGGAGTAACTAATTGCAAGCTACCGCTACTGGACGCACTATAAGTATATAGCACAGAATTTATCTTAATTTTCAAAATCGGCCCGGCTGAACCGGTAGCAGGCGTATCAATGTTATTGTTTAAGGGGTTAGCGCTATCCGCTGACTGAAAATCATGTGCCAATTTCGCCAAAATATACCTTCCATCCAGATCAACGCTAGAGTATGATTTCGACTCAAGCTGAACATCTATAATTGATCCAAAAACCGAACTTAATATCAGCAAAAGTGTAGAAAAAATACTTATAAACATAAGTAATTCTATAAGTGTAAAGCCCTTCGGCAAGCTCAGGGCATGGCCATGTGACGTAGTTTTCATTTATTGAACATTGAAATCTAGCGAGCGCAGCATATGATCAAAAACATAAACAAATACAGGATTGCTTGCACTACTGCCCAACGCGAAATAACCGTTTGCATATTGGAATACAGCCGAAATAGAACTCAAACCAAGGGGACCATTTGTGTAAATGGTGCCGGGAGTTCCACTAACTATAATTGGACCGGTATAGCTGGCTGACGAACTTAAATAGTCAGCTTTCCACCCCACAAAAGCGATAGACGGCTTGTCTATATTGCCCGCATCACCGGGCATATATAGAGTAATTCCTTCATGTCCATTAAAGTTGGATTTCACCATTTGCCAATCAGAGGGATAATCAATAGCGTAATGATCTTGATGATTTATATAACGCATCCAGATTACATCTACAGGAGGTATGGCCGGAGGTATATAGGTGAAATAATCACCTTCTTCATTTTTAAAAATAATTTGAACATCCGTCACAGGTGTGGGAGTTACAGAATTGGCGGGATTATTTAACTCGCTGCCTTGCTGATTGTCTGTTGATGATGAACCGGATCCGCCGCCGCTTCCTCCTGAATTTGCTGATTGATTTGATGAACCTGCGTTTGCATTTTGTTGGGTTGAAACATTTTGAGTACTTGTTTGTGATCCTGATTGAGAATATTGTCCGCCTGAATTACTGTATTGGTTCTGGGTTTGAATGGTATTTCTACCAGGACTAAAGAAGCCTCCTATAAAATAAAAAAATTTAGTCATTAGCGGGGGGTCTGTCGGAGTTGGCGCGTTTGCAGGTAATTGTGAAGCCTGTTGATAATCCTGCGTATTTAATTGACTTTGTGTTTTATCATTTACGGCTTTATACTTGGTGTTGCTACTTATAAATGACATGCTAACAACGCTCACAAGCATGACAAAGATAATCGCGCCAATGATAAACAGCATTTTTTGCTGCACAATTAATTGGATTAATTTATCAGAATATTTATTTTTCATAGGTTCTAATTAAGATTATCGTTTTGAGGAGGTAGATGCAAGAGGATGACAAAAATATGGTTATGGAGCATGATTGACTGTAACGTCTTTTAGCTGGGGTGAATAGTCATTATTTTCGGTTGTTAACCATGCTTTATAAAGGAAACAGCGATTTGGATTTTGGTAATTCGGGTTAATACTACCGTACCTGATAGCCCCTGATATGCTCGCGCCTATTGTGCTATAAAAATCAAGCGGCTTGCCATCGGCATCAAGAGCAGGATTACCGTTGGGTCCAATAAAAGTGTAATAATTTGGATCGGTCGAACAGGATGGCCCAACAATAGGTGCTACTGCAACTTGCATCGTAAGAGTTGTATTAGCAGGACTATCAATATTGGCTACAAATCTATTAAAGATCGTTGATGTACTTGCTACTATCGGATTGGATACAAAGTTCCCCGCAGGCATATAAATGCCTTCATCAACCCCGCCTTGAATGATTTTCAACTCATTATTTGTCGTATTCGCAATTATATAAACAAAATTATCACCGTCTTTTTCTGACACAGAAGTCAGACCATTAAATCCTGTACCGGAATTGTAAATTCCTCCACAATACCTGGGATTCGTTTCGCTGCTCGGAGGAGAAGCTGCAGGATCCATACTAATCACTTGATACTCCTGAGCGTTATTACTGTTAGGAATACCGTCCTTTCCTACCAGAACTGCACGCTTACCATCAAGGACTGTCAATGAACTTCTCGTAAAAAGTTCTTCATTGTGATAGCTGGGACCACTTGGTGGGGGTGTAACTACCGCACCGTTATAGTAACCATTTGCTGGTTCTGGAGATCCTGATCCCGACAGGAATCGTACATCGCTTTTGTTTGAAGTATTAAGTATATAAAATTGTTTACTATCCGGTCCATTAGCTCCATCTGCATCAACGCCTCCATTTGACGATATATATGCACGAGTTCCGTCTGAGTTACCGAATACCGAATTTGCCGCTTCTTCTGTATTATTATCATTATTAAAATCAATTGTATCGCTACGCCTCCATCCGCTATTAGGGTTATTAGATGTATCAGTAGCACCGCAATAAGCATTACTGATGGTAGGGGAAGTACTTCCCGTTGGCAACGTGGTGACATTAATAATCTCAAATTCTTCAGGAGTAACTCCGCCGACAGCCACATAAACATAAGTATTAGCTCCAACTTTTATAGGAAAAACGTCATTAGTCGCGTAAAGTTCTATATTCCCTCCGTCCGAACAATCATTATGAATTGCGCTTGTATCATCGCCCCAGCTAGTCCCTGATTCTCCGGGATCATATTTTTCCACGGTTGCAGGAGAGCCCGGATTACAATCATAACCGTCAAGTTGGATACGGCAGCCCAACATATCAAGACCGTTGCTCGGAGATTTACTATCAATATTGCTTAAATCAAATACATAAAGATACCCGCCTGAAGTCATGTACCCTTTATTATCAAGTATTGCGAGCGATGTTGCCCCATAAGTATAAGGCGCTCTATCATAAGCGGTATCAGTAAGGCTGTAATAGACCTTCACTGCTGCCCAATCCAGAAAGAAATCACGCGTATTGTCAAGACCAACATTAGTTATACGCATTCGGAAATTCGCATTGGTGAAATCTCCGACGCTCCACGCGCGGCCCCAAGTATTTGTTGAGCCGCCATAAGTCTCAGTAGCCTGACTTGTGCCAAGAGTACTGGAAATGGCTGATGTCCATGTATTACCTCCATCCCACGATAGCTCAACGCACATAGTCGGATCCGGAGAGCCTGACGTACTGTTAACCCATGCATCCAAACGCACTTCTATGCCACCGATAGTTACCCCGGCCGGAATATTTATATTGTAGTCGTAATAGCGATGCCGGTCTTTACCTGCGCTTCCACAAGTAGTGCCTGTTGCTGTGCCACTGTCACGGTCTTCCGCATACGAGGTACTTCCGGAACCGTCAGCATATGCTCTTGTCGGATCCCGTTCAAAGCCGTTGCCATCCCCTCCGGTACTGGCTGCGTTGGCTGATGGACTTAAGAATCCCGTATCAAAGTTTTGAACAACAGGAGGAGAGCCTGAATAAATTCTGGTGTTAAAAAAAGTATGGTATTTATAAATCTTGTTTGTTATATCCTGATAGGCGTCCCCGCTACCGTCATTTATCTGCGCAGCTACAATCTCTTTGTCCGGAAGATCTGTCGCAAGTAAGGCGTATACTTTGCCGTCAGATTTTTTATAAAATGCCACATCATTTGTCTTGAAACTATTTGTCAAATTTGGAATTGAAGGGGGATTCCCCAAAACAGATGGATAAGTTCCTCCCGTATATTGACTTGAATCTAAGGTAAATTTTCCCCGCATTGTTGCAGTAGGAGTTGCCTGATTGGCAGTCACATTTATATAAGCAAGTTTTACCGCACTTGTTGTATTCGGAGACGTTGCAACAAAAACATCATTCGGGATGGATGTAAATGCGCTGGCTGTCGCCGCCACTGCAACAGGAGGATCAGGTAAGGGTATATTAAAATCTGAGATCGATGGGGAGCACCATTTTGCTTTGTCATTATTAGACAGCTTGACCTCTCCGTCGCTAACAGTAGTTAATTGGACATGATCTTTATGCCCCGCGTTAAATTGATCATAGGTTGTCTGTTTTTGAGTGAGGTTATCCGTGCGAGTCAGATAAAATATTGAGTTGATCGAATTTGTGGTAGGTTGGGTCCAGGAGACTCTGATCTCTGCTTTTTTAGTTGACGGATCGATTGTGCCTGACGGAGCAGCAACGATATTACCATTGTCATCTCTGTTCACGTCACTGATAAACACCTCCTGTGTGAGCCCGGCAGAAGTACTGGCCCCCGACACCAGAGTCCAAAGGTTTCCTGAAATTTCGGGATGATATGGGATGAGACTGCTTGGAGGCATAAACGACCATCCTGATTTTTGCACTGCCCTGACCGCTTCTTCAGTTTCTTTGAGCAGCGAAACTGCCTGCGCTTGCTGTATTTGCCTGACTTTCCCGTCTCGCGATGCCATTAGGCCTATCATCAAAGTAGGAATCAGAAGTGCAGCCAGCCCAATTGTCAAAACAAGTTCAATCAGCAGCTGTCCTTTGTTAATTTTAATTTCCATATCTAATTAACTGACGTTGCTCCCATCCGGTTTACTGTAAGTGTCTTTTGTAAGCTTACGGATGCATCATTAAAAGTAACCGCAAAACTTGCGCCGGTACAACACCCGGCAACTTCCCCGCTACCTTTGAGAAATATCACTTCATTATTAGGAAAAAAATTAGTTGCTTCAATTGTTGGGGGGAGATTAACGACAAAATTGTTGGGATCTGTTGGAGACCAGGTGCCACGGAATAGGGTATATTTGGCTGTATCAAAGTGAATACCATAATCATAGATTCCGGTTCCTCCCTCCGTATCACCTACCATTGCTTTTATCTGCTGCTCCTTAAAATCAGATACAAAAGTATCAACCGTTGATGAAATTGAAGTAGTATTTTGTGATCGGGTTAAACTTAGTATACCTATCGTGAAAAGTATAGCAAGCATACCGGTCACGAGAGTAATCTCCGCCAATGAAGAAATGCCCCGCTGATCGAAAACCGGCCTGCTTTTTCTATGAATTTTATTTATTAAATACATTTTTATTGCTTATGCCTACTACTTAGGTCCTCCGCCTACCTGACTAATCAAGCCATACATAGGAGCAATAATTGATACCATCATTCCCCCAATAAGCACACCGACAAATACAAGCAAAAGCGGCTCAATTAATGCAGTGACTGTTTTCAATGTACTGGTAACTTCATAATCAAGATACTCCGAAATATCCTGCATACTATGACTGAGGGAACCGCTTCTCTCACCCGCTTCAACTATTTTTATCATAATAGATGGCAATATCTTTTTATTATCTTTTAACCCTTCTGAAAGTTTTTTGCCGCTGAAAACCATATTCTTAGCATGTTTTATGGTATTAAATACTTCTTTTTTTATAACGACGTCCTGTGACAACTCAAGTGCTGTTGTTATAGGAATACCGGAGTTAAGAAGAAGATAAAGACTTCTTGCAAAACGCGCC
This sequence comes from uncultured bacterium, assembly GCA_963826535.1. Taxonomy (GTDB): domain Bacteria; phylum Patescibacteriota; class Microgenomatia; order Levybacterales; family UBA12049; genus JAHIGH01. Next base: position 95,537 of record CAWGXL010000002.1, read on the forward strand.
AGGTCGATTTGTCTGGCAAGTTGAGAAATTAATGGAAAGGAGGTTAACCCGCGGATTATAAGTGATCTATTCCGTTTAAATAAATAAGTAAACGCGGTTCCTAAAATAGCGGCTACCGCTATAACAGCTAGAGTCTGATTCACGAGGATATCGGAAAGAAAAATCATGACCTTCGTAGGGAGCGGCAGTTCTACATTCAAACGCGAAAAAACAGTTGAAATTTTCGGTACTACAACAACAAGGATAACAACCATTACAACGACAAAAACAACCATAATAAATACAGGATAAATCATTGCTCCTCTTATTCTGTCATTAAATTCTCTGTCTTTTAATATATTCGCTTTCATATCCGCGAGTGCTGCGTCTAATGTCCCGGATTCTTCTGACGCTTTGATTATGCTGATTGTGACTTTATCAAATACTCGGGGGAATCTTGAGAAGGAATAATATAAATGCTGGCCTTGCTCGAGATCACTTCTTATTGCCAATAGAATTTTTTTCTGACTTCCCTTTGCATCTTCGAGCAATGAAGAAATAACCTCGAGTATAGGTATACCGGCGGCAAGCATTGTATGCATATTACTTACCATACCCATTTTATCGTTGGCTGAAAGACTTAAGTTAACTTTTTTAAATTGCTTTACAGCTTTTTCATCTTTCATAAGGTTTCTACTTTAGTTACGCGCAACACTTCTTCAATGGACGTTACTCCTTGAATTACTTTTTTAAGTCCGTCATCGAGCATGGTTGTCATATCGTCGTCTTTTACTGCCTGTTTAAGAATTAGATCGGCATCTGCCTTTTGGGCAATTAATTTTCTGATATTATTTGTGACTTCTAGTACCTCAAACACTCCCACGCGTCCTGCGTAACCTGTGTGGTGACAAACTGCGCATCCTTGTCCTTTGTAAATCCGTACTTCATTTTTTGTGCCAAAATGCTTGTTGATAATATGTATTGGCAAATTTTTTGTCAGATCCTCTATTGTAATATCATATGATGACTTGCACATCTCGCAAATTTTACGCAGTAGTCTTTGCGCTACAATTACATTCACTGTGGACGCGACTAAAAATGGCTCAACATCCATATCACTAAGACGGGGAAGAGTTGTCGCGGCGTCATTGGTATGCAAGGTAGATAGTACTAAATGGCCGGTTAAAGCAGCGTTTACGGCAATACCGGCAGTCTCCGAATCACGAATTTCTCCAACAAAAATTATATTTGGGTCCTGACGGAGAATAGATCGGAGCCCGCTGGCAAAAGTGAGATTGGCTTTGGGATTAGCTTGGATTTGATTTACGCCTTTCATGCGATATTCAACCGGATCTTCAATTGTGGTGATATTTTTCTCACGGCTATTGATAATTTTTAGAATTGAATAGATTGAGGTCGTTTTCCCTGACCCCGTGGGGCCTGTGGAGAGAACCATACCGAATGATTTTTTGAAACCATTGGTTACTTTTTTAAGATCTACTTCATTCATTCCCAAATCAACCAGTGAGAATTGTCTAAAACGGGAAGCGAGTAACCGCATCACTATTTTTTCACCATACACAATTGGTAGAATTGATACGCGGATATCAAGCTCCTCTTCAGTGAGCTCGATTCTCATTTTCCCGTCTTGAGGCGCCATGTGCTCATCAGTACGCAAACTGGCTAAGACTTTAATTCTGGTCACAATCTGTTCATGTAATTTTTTTGGCAAAACTAACACATCATGAAGAATTCCATCTATTCTAAATCTCACAACCGTATGATCTTCCTGCGGCTCAATGTGAATATCCGAAGTTCTATCTTGATAACTATAATTAATAATAAGTTCAACTATTTTGGCAACAGGAGCTGATTTGTCTTTTAATAATGCATCGAAAGTTTTTTGCAGTTCGCGCCGATACATCCAAAGTTTATTATCAATATCTCTTTCAGTAGCATAATAGGCAAAGGCGCGTTGGTTTGTCTTGCGTGTGATCATTTCCAGTACCAAGCTGTCATAAGGATTAACCATTGCCACCCTTACGCCCTCTTTGTCTCTCAAAAAGGGGATTGCTAGACGGGAGCGGGCAATTCTCTCAGGAATAATCCGAAAGACATCTTCGGCAACTGTAATTTTACTCAGAACAATAAATGGGATTTTAAGAGAATCGGCAACAAGCATGCCAAGGTTCTCATCAGTAACTATGTCCTTTTCAATTAACGCATCGCCAAAGCCAATATTGGAATTTTTGGCAAACTCAGTTGTTTCATCCAATATTTTTTGGTCTATTAATTTTACACCAAGGAGCAATGATTTTATCTTGTCATCAGATATCAGCATGTGCAGAGAGGTTTTCCCGATTTGATCGGGATCACTTCTTACTTAATTGTAGAATCATTTTGAGTAGATTGTCAAAGTCGAAAAAACTTTTGTTCACATATCCCTTAGCACCTAATTGCTTCGCGCGGTCAACATCTTTTTGCTGGCCAAGCGTTGAGAATACTAATACTGGTATTTGACTCATGGCAGGATCCCGGCTTAGATCTTGAAGTAATTCAAACCCGTCCTTTTTCGGCATAATAAGGTCAAGTAGTATGAGTTCAGGCTTAAATTCGGGAATTATTTTTAACGCTTCTTCACCGTCACCGGCTTGTCCCACTTCTATATTTTTTCCTTTTAACTTGAACGCGTAAAACTCACGGAAAAATTTGTCATCTTCAACTAATAATACACGCATAAAACAGCTTTCTGCTTTCAGCTTTTTGCTTTCAGACAGCTGACAGCTAAGAGCTGACAGCTAATTATCCTTTCGCTTGTTCTAATTCATTAATTCTATCGGTTAAGTCTAGTTCTTTTCCCTGTGTTTCTATTTCATTCATTGAATCCTGGAGCCTGGTAATATCGGATTGGATTTTGATCAGCACATCATGATTTACATGTACATTTTCTTTTTCGTCCTTATTAAATAAATATTCAATTATCTCAGAAATCTTCGCGATATTATTATATCCCATGATTTGACTTTGGCTTTTTAACGAATGCGCGTCAATGTGGACTTGTTTTACAGCAATTTGGATCTGTTCTCCTTTCAGCAGGTAAGAGATGGATGCTTGCATATTTTCCAAATAATTTCTAGCTGTTTGTAAATATAATTTTTTATATTTTACAACATCTTCTTGTGATAATGCCATACTTTTTAACCTCTTTAATAAACTATACTTTGATTTTCTTTTGTTGTCAATGAATTTATTGTAGGCGCGTGTTATATAATTTTAGACCGCTAATTAGAATAGGGAATGTGGTAGACTATAAATAATTATAGTGTATGGCTTATTTAATCCTTGTTCGGCATGGAGAATCGGAATGGAACGCTAAGTCTTTATGGACAGGATTAACTGATGTTGACCTAACAGAAAAAGGGCGGGAACAAGCCCGTAGCGCTGCCGGAATTCTTAAAGATATAAAAATAGATATTTGTTTTACTTCCGCATTAAAACGGGCAAAAGAAACTTGGGAGGAAATTCGTAAAATTATTAATGCAACACATATTCCAACAATTGCAGACAGCGCATTAAACGAACGGGATTATGGCGATTTAACCGGAAAAAATAAATGGAATATTAAAGAGGAGTACGGCGAAGAGCAATTTCAAAAATGGCGCAGAGGTTGGAACTCTCCTCCTCCGAACGGGGAATCGCTGCGGAATGTATACGAACGCGTCACCCCTTATTACACCTCACGGATATTGCCCCAGCTTGAACAAGGGAAGAATGTCATTATAGTCGCCCACGGAAATAGTCTGCGCGCACTGGTCAAATATTTGGAAAAAATTCCTGATAATGAAATATCCAAGCTTGAACTTAAATTAGGCGAGCCATATGTTTATGAGATAAATAAAACAGGAAAGATTGTTTCAAAAGACATCCGCTCTATTGGATCTGACGCGGCTTAATAATAACATGTCAATTATAATTTCCGCTGATGAGATAAAGAAACTTCTTCCTAATTACTCTCCGGATAAAGCTGAAGCATTTCATCGTGAATCAGCAAAACAAGCAGATAAGCTGTTTATAAAAGCAATAAAAGAGAGTAGTTATAAGGAAGTAATTTTGCTTAGCGGAGGGGCGGCATCGGGGAAAACGGAATTTTTAGCTACTCAGTTATTTAATAAAGATTGCATAATTATGGATACGACTTTATCTACGGAATTGGGTGCAAAGAACAAAATCAGGCAAATTATTAAATCAGGGAAAATTCCTATTATTTATTCAGTAATTCCTGACGATTTAAAAAGAGCCTTTATTGCTTTTCTTAATAGAGATAGAAAGTTTAGCGATAAGCATTTTTATAAAACTCATTCAGGTTCGAGAAAAACATTATTATGGATAGCAGCTAACTATCGGAAAATAGAAATTAATATTATTGAAAGTTCTTATACTCCTAATGAGAAGTTACAATTTTCGAAAATAAAATTTGAGAATAGAAAGAAATTATTAACTTATTTAGCCAACAAACAATTGACGGAAGATGATATAATTAGTAGCATAAGCTTTATAAGGTAGTACTTAATTATGCAAAAAATACTCTATAAAACAGATCAGAATAATCCGGCTATCCGCGCATATAGAGATGCTGTTGAGAAAGGTAAGAAAAATCAGCATGTGCTTGCTTATGGAGAAAAATGGGCTGTAGGAAATTTATCTTCTGGGAAAATAGATAATTTATTTAATAGTAAAAAAGAGGCTATAGAATTTGCTAAGTCAAATGCTGCTCATGGAACAGCGGTTTTTATTCATGCCGCCGATGGCCGCATAAAAGAGAGAAAAGATTATTAAACTACAGTAATATTTTAAGCTGCTCAGAAAGAGAGGTGATTGAGATGAGATTGAAAGAAGCTTTTGAAAGATATGTTCCAGAGGCGGCTAAAAAATTTATTCCTCTCGAAGCAGAATCTTTAGGGCATTTCGCAGACCTAGTTAAAAGCGAAAATTGCACCAGAGTTCGTACTATACCAGTCATAAAAATAAAGTATTATAGTCCTAGTTCAAGAAGAGCTATTCCCCTTGCAGAATACGAATTCTCAACAAGATATGCTTCAAAAACACGGGAACATAGACAAATTGTATTTAATGAGCCACACACGCAGGGTAATTGTTATTTATATAATGGTGAGGATAAAGATAAATTTAGAAGGGCAGCGGAATTAAGGGGCCTTGTGACTGCTGAGGCTCGATTAGGAGAACTACATCATAGCCTAATTGTTGAACGAAATTATGGTGTGCGGACAGAAGGACCAACAAAACATTGGCATTTCAATGATAGAATCCAATTTCAAGTTGAAGTAGCAAGGCATGATATAAAGCCATACCCTAAATTAGTCCCTAAAAGCGATCTTAATCGCGCAGGTTAAACAGCAGAACAAACTCCCCTTTGGGAGCTATCTTTTGAAAATGCCTGAGCGCTTCTGAAATTTTTTCCCTGCGTATTTCTTCATGGACTTTAGTTAATTCCCGGCATAGAACTATTTGAATATCTCCTGTTTCCTTTTTTAATTCATCAAGCGTCGTAATTAATTTATGCGGAGCTACAAAGAGGATAACCGTTGATCTTATAAAGTCTTGTGATTTTTTAATGTTTTCAAAAAATTTCTGGCGGTGGCCTGATTTATGCGGAGGATAACCAAGAAATAGAAATTTATCCGTAGGTAATCCGGATAAAGCCAAGGCTGTTATTATTGCTGATGGGCCAGGAATTGCTTCGATTTTTATTCCCATGCGAATACATTCACGTATGAGTTTGAAACCTGGGTCAGAAATAGCAGGCGTACCCGCATCCGTCGCAAGCGCAATTTTTTGACCTTTTTGCAAAAGTGATAAAATTTCCGGGATCCGGCGTAATTCAATTTGCTCATAATAGGAGAGTAAGTGGGGTTTATGACTTTTTGCACTGCCATTGCGAATCAAATCATGGTATGGCACACTCATCGTATCCAATAAAATACCTGTTCTTCGCGTATCTTCGCAAGCAATAACATCCACTTCAAATAAAACTTTAATAGCTCGCAACGTAATGTCCTGCAAATTGCCAATCGGCGTTGATACAATATAAAGCGTCCCCATTCGGTGTATTATACATGATTTTCAAAACTTTCTGACCAGGGCGACGACTTTCCCCTGGATGCGGATGCTTTTGGGGTAGATGGGTTCCATTTGTGAGTTGGCAGGTCTTAGGACGACAACACCATCCTGAAGATAAAATTTCTTTAGAGTCGCCAGGTTATCATCCACCAGCGCGACAACTATTTCACCGTTTTTGGCTTGCTGCGCGCGTTCAATAATAACGTAATCTCCATCCAGAATGCCGTCATCGATCATTGATTCTCCCTTTACTTGTAAAGCATAAGCTGTTTTTGTGCCGGTTATCATAGCGGCGGATATTTGAAATGAAGCATTGGGGTCAACATGCGGCTCCAGGGGTTTGCCGGCCGCAATATAGCCCATAAGCGGCAGTTCAATCGAGGGCTCAACTCCCAAAAAAGTATGTAAGATATTTTCGTCCTTTATCTTTAAAACGCGCGCGTTTCCCTCTACCTTTTGCACATATCCCTTATCAACAAGACTTCGGATAATGACGTGAATTGTCGAGACACTTCGGTGGCCTGTAGCTCTTGCTATTTCAACCAATGTTGGAGAATATGCATGTTTGTTTTGAAACTGCGCGAGGAATTCTAATACTTGTCTTTCTTTTTTATATAAAACTCCAGGCATTATAAAAAAATATACGATATTCGTATAATTTTGTCAAGTAGACTTAAGTGTACAAACAATATCATCTTTAGAAGTAGGTTGCTTTGTTTACTATAGTGTGATATTGTGCAAATAGTAAAAGCCCAGAACCTGCCTAACAATCGTGCCAGTCATTAAAAAACATGACTAAACATAGGAAAGGCACAGATACATTTAAAAGGTTAATTACTCAAATCAGTAAGCCTTTATTAAGGTCAGAAATACTTTTCCCTGAATTATCCCGAGCCTCGCCTGCTCCAATTCTCATAGCTGATACCCGGACAAGAATATATTATGTTAACCCTGCATGGGAAAAGCTTTCCGGCTACAGTTTTAAAGAAGTTAAAGGTAAAAACCCTAAGTTCCTGCAAAGTGGTAAGACACCAAAACGGGTATTTAAAAAACTCTGGCAAGCACTTACGAAAGGGGAGTCTTTTACAACCGAAGAAATAATAGACAGGCGGAAAGATGGCACAGAATATCAGTCCTACTCGATTTATTTTCCAATAAAAAGAAATGACAAAATAATGTATTATGTTCAGTTGCAGCATGATATCACTGAACGTATGCGCCTCCTAAAGATAATTCATGAGAAGGAAGAAATGCTTCGCCTTATTATCGATAATGCGGTGGGCTACGCAATGTTCATGCTTGATAAACGAGGCAATATAGAGAGCTGGAATACAGGGGCAGAGCGATTGATTGGATATACGGGAAGGGAGGTTATAGGTAAGTATTTTTCTATGTTTTACGCAAGAGATGATGTTACAAAGAGAAAACCCTGGAAACTACTGGCAAAAGTAGTTAAGAAGGGGCTCTTTGAGGAAGAGTTTTTGCAAGTCAAAAAAAACGGCACAAACTTTTGGGCGCATATAACCCTCTCTGCCGTAATGAGCAAAAGAGGAGCGTTAAAAGGATTTGTCCAAATTACCCGCAATATCTCAGCAGAAAGAGAGCTTGATCGGCAAAAAGACGCATTTATCGGTATTGCCTCTCATGAGTTAAAAACACCCATTACTACACTGAGCGCATATACTCAAATTCTGGAAAAACGATTAAAAGATGATAAGAAAAATTCGTACTTCCTTTCAAATATTAAGGCGCAAACAGATAGGCTCGTGAGTCTTATCGATGATCTGTTAAATGTGAGTAGAATTGATTCAGGAAAACTAGATTTAAATTTAAAAAAATTTGACCTTAACACTCTAATCAAAAAAGTAGTTGTAGATTTCCAATACACAACGGATACTCATATAATTACAGAAGAGGGAATCTTGGAAAATAAAGTAATTGGAGATGAGGTTCTTCTTGAACAAGTAATTATTAATTTACTTACAAATGCAATAAAATACTCACCAATTGCAAACAAGGTTACCATCCACCTTTCAGCCAACCATAACCAGGCAATAGTCGCCGTGCAGGATTTTGGCATAGGAATTTCAAAAAAAGATATTTCAAAAGTATTTGAGAGGTTTTATAGAATAAGAGATAAAGAAAAAGGGAGAGTCTTAGGGTTTGGGCTTGGACTGTATATTTCCTCAGAAATCATTAAAAAGCACCGAGGTAAAATTTGGGTTGAAAGCGAGAAAGGGAAAGGTAGCATCTTCTACTTCTCATTACCATTAGGGAAAAAATAAACTTGACAAACGGCGTACAGTAGTGTACATTCATATTATGAACAATGCTTCACTTACTGCGACTGAATTTCGTAATCGTTTGTTTGAAATCTTGAATTACACAATTAAAGGCAGCGAATTTGTTATCGAAAAAGATGGCAGACCTGCTGCCAGACTGGTTCCCTATGTGCCTAAGTCTTCATCTATGAAAGTTAAAAACATATTGAAGAATTTTAAAATTGTCTTTTCCAAAGTTGGTCAGAAAAAAGGCTGGTCGGTTTTGGAGAGTCCAGGATGGAAAGAAAAAGAAAAAAAATACCTTAAAAGTTTCTGATGAAAAGAATAGTAATCGATACGAATATCCTAATTGACTATTCGAAAGGATTTGCTACTTGGCCCGAAGATTTACTTATCGCAAAAAAAAGAACCACAGATCTTATTATTCCAACCATTGTTATATCAGAATATTTCGCCTCAAGTTTTCTGGAAGAACCCAAGTTGAGGAAAGCAGCCGATGACTTATTTAGCCTCTTTCATAAGGTTGATTTTAATGAAGAAATTGCCAAAATTCTCGCAAAAATCTTGCGCAGAAAAACATTTCCCAAAAGCGCAAGCCTTGCAGATCTTATAATTGCCTCTACAGCGATTTATTTGGACGCAGAGCTTGCTACTAGAAATAAATCCGATTTTACAAAAATCCCGTCCCTCCGCATTTTTGAAGTAAAAGAGAAGAAGAGTAGAAAATGAAACCACACAAATCATCTCAAAGGTGAATCAGAAAGGACTCTAAGCCGGGCTTGATGCGGTCAACCCCCGTCCCAAGTGAGGAACACCATAAAAGTAGTCCAAAGAGGTTATCAGATTTCAGCTATATCAACTACAAGCCTACATTCTTTTATTCCGGAATGTTAGAATATAAACAGCAATTATGATAACGACCAAAAATTTGCATTGGAAGGTTAATAAGGAATTAGCGAAGAAGTACTCAATTCCTCTGGATAGACAATTATACTGTGACACACCTCTTTTAAATGCTCTGGGTAATGTTAAAGGCAGAACTATTATAGATATTGGCTGTGGTAACGGTGGTCTTACTCGAGCTATAGCTGATAAGGGAGCTCTTGTTACAGGTGTGGATACCTCGGAAAAAATGCTAAAGCAGGCAAAACAGTTAAATCAAGACCTGAGTAATCTGCATTTTCAAGTTGGCGCAGCTGAGCAACTGCCATTTAATGACAGTGAATTTGATAATGCTGTTTGCAGTATGACTGTTAATACATTTTCCAACAGAGATATGGTTGAGGGAATGTTCAAAGAAGCATCTCGAGTCACTAAATCAAATGCAAAGGTAATAATTTCACTTCCGCATCCGTTTACTCTCGATCAAAGAACAAAGTTTCGTTGGACAGAATGGGCATTAGGCCAAACCCAACAAAATCTTAAACCAGGTGACGCTGTTAAACGTAAGATTATGGGAAGAAATGGTGAAATGATTTCTGTTGTAAATTATTACTGGCCACCTGATTTTTTAAGTGTTATTGCAAATAAAAACAATCTTCCCCTGAAAGAAACCCTTGAATCATTAGCTAGTGAGGAGGAATTACACAAATACCCGGAACTAGATCCAGCATTAAAAGAAACTCCATTCTTCTTAGTTATGTCTTTTAGCAAAAAGTAATATATTTACTGCTGAGCTGAGTGAGCCTGGAGGGATTTGAACCCCCAACCCATTCCTTAAGAGGGAATTGCTCTACCATTGAGCTACAGGCCCGGATTGGCTATATGATTTTACTTATTAGCTAATCTATAAGAACTTTCCTATTGTAACAAACTTCACTAAATATTTCACTCAATATTTAAGCTATAACAAGGTTATTGATTATGCTCAGTAAAAGATATACTATTTTTATAGTAGTTATTTTTTTATGGGTGAAAATAAATCATTTTGGCTCTTAACTTCTGCGTTGGCTATTATTCTTATTGTAGGGCTTGTAATCTCAGTGATTCAAACTAAACATAAAAAAAACGTTCGGAGCGAGGCTGAGACTACTTCCTTGCAAGGTTGTACAGTGAGCGTTGATAAATTGAAGATATCAGAAGATGAGCAAAGCCTGTTTGATCAAATCAATATCTACCGCCAGCAATACGGATTGAATACTCTGACATGGTCTGATTCTTTAATAAGAGGGGCTAGCTGGATGAGCAATGATATGCTGGCTAGCGGGTCTTTAAGTCATATAGATTCGATGGGGCGGAATGTACCAACAAGGATATCAAATTGTGGTTATACCTCGCATACTTCATTAGGGGAAAATATTGACAGTGGAACTCGCGACAGCCAATCAATTCTTGACGCTTGGAAACACTCCGCGAGTCAAAACGCAAATTTGTTGAGCGCAAATTTTAAAGAAGTAGGTATTGCACTAGAGTCTGATCTGGCAAAGAGTTCTCACTATTGGACATTGGATTTGGGAAGTCGCGGCATATCACCTACACCATCAATTACTCTTACTGTTGCCCCTTCAATTATCTTAAGCCCAACAGTTATAAAAACCCCAACACCCGGCCCTACCTACGTTCCTATCCCCACAGTATCCCCTACAAAGCCCTTAAACCCAACCCCTACTGTGAAGAAGCCAACTCCGACTCAGTCTGTTCCAACCGCAAAACCAACATTAATACCACTGCCTACAAATCCACCAATACCAACCGTAACACCTATTCCAACCGTGGTTCCAACTCCCACAACACCACCTGACTATGTTCCAAATCCACAAGATATGCAACTTTTTGCCACTGTAAAACTTACAGGAATTGGCAATGACGCTAATCGCAATCCGAAACATCTAACCCGCCATGTGGTTGTCGGTATTTATGATCTGGAAAATAAATTGGTTACTGAAGGCAACGGATTCATTATTTACGATAGAATAAATTTGTTCAGAGGTGTAATTCATTTCGGTCCTGTAGAAAATGGTACATATTTTGTAAAGATTCTCAGTGATCATTTGCTACGCGCAGATGTTCAGCCGACATTTCAAGTTTTGGAAAAAGAACGCTTGAACATTCTTCCCGAAGTAACTCTCATACAGGGAGATATTAATGATGACAATGTAGTTAATATTAAGGATTATAATTTAGCTTTGTCCTGCTTCCAAAGTAAAAAATGTAAGGATAAAGATAAAATAACAGAAAAAGATAGTGATAAAGAGACTATTGATTTCAATGACGATGGACTTTCAGATGTTATAGATTACAACATTCTTCTGCATAATTACTGGGAAACACTAGGAGATTAGATCATGAGTCACACAAAAAAGCACTCGAGAAAAAAACTTTTTCAAATTTTAATTGAGTACGGAATTCATCTGTGGATACTGATTTTTGTCTGCAATGTAGCTATATTTTATGGTTTTAGCTTTTTTATCAGGGCATCAACAGATACTTCTCCTCCCGCGTCTCCATCGCCTGCCCCGATTCAATCGGGGCCATCGCTGATTGCATCAGGTCTAACTCCAGTAGAGTCAGGGCTTAGCCCGGAGATTCCTTCCCCCACGCCTACTATAGTGATACCTGTTCCTACTGCTGCCGGTCCGGTTGTCAGCCTGAGCTTCAGTTTGTCAGGAATAGGTACTAACGGAGGTAATTTAAAACCATTACACCCCGCGCGCGAAGTTTCGGTCTATCTTTATAGTCCTGATTCAAATACGGCTGCTAAAACTGTAAGACCATTGCATACAATTAAAACTCACGCGACTTATGATGCTGATCCGAACAGTCCTACTTACACTCTTTTTGTTAATAAATATATAGATCTTGGTAGAAATGTAGGTGAGCGGGATCGTTTTCAAATTGCATTTAAAACGACGCAAACACTTACGCAGCTTATAAAAGAGCCAGGATCAAATTCTCCCGGAGGGAAAATTCTTACTACCCCTTCCTCTACAGGCATAGCATTGCCTTTGCCACATCAAGTTATGATTAGCGGAGATATATATCCCGTTTCAAATTCTAATAATATTATGGATATAAACGATTACAATATGCTAGTAAATTGTTTTAGTAACAAAGCCAGTTCTAACCGATGTATCAGCGGTTCCAGGGCAGATCTAGATGATAATGGAGTTGTCGATGGAGTTGACTATAATATTATGCTTTTGAGTTTTAGATCATTGCTGGCACAAGGGCTACCGGTGCCAAGTCTTTTTGCACCAAAACCGGTAGCTATAAATCCTATCATTTCAAGTCCTATTTCTCGTCTTAAATTGCCCGGCTTAAATAAAAGTAAGCTATCACCAACTCCGGTTAAAACGGGACAAATCTCTCCCACGAAAATCCCGGTAAAGTCATCAAAGGGTGGGGGAGCCAATATATTATTAATCCTTTTTGGTTTACTTATCTTTATCGGCCTAATTTTATTTGGAGCCTTTAAGCTGCATTTGCTGGATAAATTTTTAAAAAAGATTCCCAAAGGCAATACGCCGCCGCAAACCCCGGCCGGTTCCGACTCTTCACAACCAATTCCCACAGCTGATAATACTCCTTCAACCCCTAGTTCTCCCGATCAAATCGGGGTTGAATCGGGCTCAACTTCAAATGATACTCAAATCACTTCTCCAACCACTACTTCCGATACTGCTACCATAAACCCGTTTGAATCGAAGCAGTCTCCTGAAACTAGCACAAACCCATTTGAACCGGGACCAACAAAAAACCCAACAGATCAGCCGGGTGCAGCAGCATCATCCACAACTGACGTTTCAGGCACTATTGAGAAGTCCGGATTTTTAAAAAAAGTAAAAGTTGATGAACAAGCAGAAGGCACTTGGGTTACTTTGGCTGATGATAGTGGTATAACTCGTGGATTATATCAGGGGACGAATGTCACTGATGGATTTGTAAAAGTTAAGGGGACAATGAAAAACGATGCGGATAATAAGCCTTATATTTTAATTACAGAATTAACCCCCGAAGGCTAAATTCATCAAAAACTCCTGAAATCTCTTTGTAAAGATTATGTAATCCATATATCAAGCCGAATTTCCCTATTCATATTACAATATCTTCAATATAAGGAGGAATTATGCAATTACTTAATCAATTAATAGAAATTTTATTTGCTTCGGGTAGGACAGATGAGTCTGATAAATATATGAAGCTATTTTCTAAACGGGAGCGGAGGAAGGAGATTTCAAAATTGTATCCAATATTCTAATACAAGATTGAAATGAAACAAAAATCACAGGAATTTTGTCAAATTAAACGACATGCGGTGAAGCGTACTTAATCCGTATTTTCTGATGGCCTCCTGGTGTTTTTTGGTTCCATAGCCCTTGTTTTGTGAGAAATTATATTGAGGATAGTTTTCGTGAAGTTTAACCATGAGCGCGTCCCGATAGACTTTGGCGATTATTGATGCGGCAGCAATAGAAATACTTTTACCATCGCCGTGAACAATAGGTTTCTGGTTTTTTCTGTCTAAATTATCAATATAAAATGCGTCAATTAAAATATATTCAGGCGATTTAGTAAGCATTTTAACCGCTTGCTCAAATGCTTTTTGTGTAGCTTTTCCAATGCCGATCTGATTGATCACTTCGACTGAGATTTGAGCGATAGAAAAGCTTACGGCATATTTTTTAATTATTTTAGCCAGTTTGACGCGTTTATCAGGAGCAAGTAGTTTGGAATCATTGATCTCGTCAGTGGCATTAAACTCCTGAGGCAGAATTACTGCTGCCGCGACTACCGGTCCTGCGAAACAACCCCGGCCGACTTCATCTACACCGGCGATATATTTGTAGCCATTTTGCCAGAGAAGATTTTCTTCGTCAAGTGTAGGCTTTGTCATAAATATTATTTACCTTCTTCCAACAATTCTAATCCCTGTATCTGTGGCACCGCTGCGGCGAGGATTCCTTTTAAGTCACCATGCATGCCATATGTACTGTCAATTACCTGACGGATATTTTTTTCATCCCTTGCCCACTTATTGGAAAAATAGCGTTTTTCCTTTTCAACTTCCTGCTGCATATTTGTAAATGCCTCAATTATCGCTTCAATGCGGTTTTTGAATTCTGTTCCGGTCAGGTAAGCATACAACGCTTCCATTTTGACGTCTTTACCTTTCAAAGAATTTTTAATTATGATTTGTTGAATAAGTTTAACCCGCAATGAATCTGTCAGTGGTAATACGAAGTTTCGCTGTGTGACCCAGACTCCATTTCGAAATCCTGCAACTTTAATATTGCCCGGCATTGCTTCTGTTATAAGTACCGCTTCATCGGCATTTATGGCACGCTTGTCTGCTTTTAATTTATCAATCCACGGTTCGCTCCAGGTTCTGGTATTTTTTAATTCCCAAATAATTTTGCCCGCATATTTACCATTACTGTCCCACACTTCCTGTACAATATCCGCGCCTTTTATCCCTTTACCCACCGGCATAATTTTGTCATGCGGATATTGTTGTTGAAGCATTTGCTCAAATGACAATTCAAATACTTCCCCTTGATTCTGTTGTGATCCTTGTGTGAGTTTGCGTTTGGCATCTTCAAGTTCTTTCAGTGTATCCTGCAACTGCTTATCCTTTTCAAGAATTTTTAAATGTTGGGCTTCTTCCGCTTTTTTTTGTTCTTCCTGGCGGATTTTCTCTTCTTCACTGGCTAATTTTTTATGCATCTCCAATTCTCTTTGTTGGTCTTTGTCTTTTAGTTGCCTTATTAACTTGGTCATTTCCAAGAGTTGGGATTGAAGCATCTCAGCTTTTTTCTTATTTTCTTCCGATTCGTTTTGGGAATCCTTAAACTTGAACTCAAATTCTTTTCTGAATCGCAATTCTGTTTCCTTTTTAATATCTTCTTTTTGTTTCTCAAGCTCTTGAACATGCTTGCTCTTAAACTCTCCAGCTACTTCCTCTTTGAGTTGATGCTTGAGCGCCTGACTAATTTCTACCTGTTTGCCGCAATGCGGACACAATACAAAGTTCATAGTTTTTAAGTATTCACTATCATAATGCTAAATTTGATATTGCGCAAGTGCAAAAACAAAAAGTTATTGATTGGAAAATAACGAATGAGTAATGAGGTTATGCCGGCCAGACTTGTTCTCCGGTTTCAGTATCGGTAATTACGATAGCCTTAGTTGGACAGGCTTGTGCTGCAAGTAGAATCATCTCAGCGGCATCTGTACTGTCTGCTTTTACTGTTGACTTGTGTTCGCTGTCCAATTCAAAAGTCATAGGCGCAACCGCCAAGCAGGATGCGGCTCCAATACAAGTATCCCGAAGCACTTTTATCTTATATTTTCCTACTGTAACTTCCTTATCCTCTGAAAGCTTACCTGGCTGGCTAGGTTGATCATTCATTTTTTTCAGTATAAATAGTTTAAAAAAAAATTGCAATAGGTTATAATATTATCGGATGCGAAAATTTTATAAAATACTTAGACTTGGCCGAACTCGGCCGGTATTTATTTATAGTTTTTCATTAATTACGACACTCTTTACATTTATCCTTGTAAGTTTATTAATTTATAGCATCCACGATGCCAGTCATTTTCTCTTTTTTATTCTTCCGGTAATTCTTAACGCCTGGTACGGCGGAATAAGGCCAGGGCTACTAACAGTATTTATTAGTACAATAGCTGTCTTCATGCTATTTTTAATTCCAATGTACCAATCATTTTTATTGTTAAACGATGCTTTCTATTTAGATTTAGTAAACTACATCCTTATTGGAGTTTTAGTTAGTTTTGTTATTGATTTTCATAAACAACCGGATCAATCAATTGCCTACGAAAAACTAATTCAAGAATATATTCACCTTCTCGCAAAGTTAGACAAAAATTATAAGAAAGCGCAGGAGGAAATTATAGCGCGTGATGAATTTCTGGCTGTTGCATCTCATGAATTAAAAACCCCGGTAACATCAATGCTACTTCAGGTCCAAGCCGCTCTTCATAATATACGAAACGTATCACTGGCAAAGTTTTCGGTTGCTAACCTTTTACAAATGCTCAATAGCACAGAGCAGCAGAGCAAAAGACTTTCCAAAATGGTGAATGATCTTCTAAACACCTCGCTTATTACGACTGGGAGGTTAGAGCTGGAACTTGAAAATGTTGATTTGGCGAAGACTGCACGTGATGTCAGTCATAGATTTTCTGAAAAACTAAAAAAAGAACACATAGACTTACTTCTTACAGCGGATAAGCCTATTTTTGGCCAATTGGATAAGCTTAGAATTGAACAAGTAGTTACAAATCTGCTCTCTAATGCGATTAAGTATGGTGGCGGAAAGCTGATTAAGCTTAGTGTTACAAATTCAAATTCCCGAGGTCATATCATTGTTCAAGATCAAGGTATTGGAATCCCGGCGGATCTTCAGGAGAAAATTTTCGGCCGTTTCAAAAGGGGAGTCTCGCCAAATGAATATAGGGGATTAGGTGTAGGATTGTATATAACAGATCAAATTGTAAAAGCTCACAAAGGCAAAATTAATGTAACTAGTAAAGAAGGAAAAGGTACAACCTTTACTATAGAATTGCCGTTAAAAAGAACATAAAAAATTTATATGATTGTAAAAATAAAAGAAAAAAAAGAAATTGCCAAGGGAACATTAATGGTTGTTTTTGATTTATTAGGCCAAGAATTAAATTTCAAACCCGGACAATTTAGTAAAGTAACACTTATAAATCCACCATACAGTGACGATCGCGGAAACAATCGCTTTTTGGGATTTACAACTAGTCCTTCTGATAAAGGGTCTTTCGCAATTGTGACAAGAATGGGAATTTCTGCTTTTAAAAGATCATTAGCTGAGCTTCCCATTGGAACAGAAGTAGAAATTGGAGGTATCGATGGACGAATTAATCTACCTGAAGATCGTAACCAACCTCTGGTATATGTAACAGGTGGCATTGGAATTACGCCAATTATGGGAATACTCAGATTTTGTCACGGAAACTCATGGCCCTACACAATCACTCTGGTATTCTCAAATAAAAATCGTGAATCCGCTCCCTTTTTTGAGGAACTCGAAGGTTTTACAAAAGAAACTAAAAAATTCCATTTGATTGCCACCATGACGCAAGATCCGCAGTGGCCTGGAGAAAAACGAAAAATAAACGCGCAATTCATAAAAGATTATTTTCCTCAACCCGAAAAAAATATCTATTTTGTAACCGGAACCCCTAGATTTGTGCCAAATGTTTTCCTTGAAATAAAAAATGCAGGCGTGCCTATACAAAATATAAAAATGGAAATATTTACAGGATATTAAATTAAATCCCCCTTCGCCCCCTTTAATAAAGGGGGTTGGGGGATTTTTAGCTTGACATTTTTAAGTCTTTAGACTAATCTCTATTTAATATATGCCCGGGACTGCCCAGCCTCTCATTTTACCTACTGGAAAAAAGCCGAAACTTGTTTCGAATAAAAGCAAACTTTTTTTAGTCTGTATTATCATTCTTACTACTTATCTATCCGGAAAAATTACTATTTTAAACGAAATAGGAAAACACGGACAAACATTTCAAGAATTAGAAAGAGAAATTTCATCTGTTGCTTCTGCTCGGGCAAGTCAGGATTTTTCGTCAAAAGGTACTCTGGAAAATAAAACTGATACTGATAAATTTCAAATTAAACAAATCGCAATCGGCCAAAAAGCATCTCCAGCTTTAGATCAATCCGCCTCACCCCAGCGAATTTTGGGGGAAAGGGAGATTACGGACGCTCCGGCAGGGAATATATGGGGGATAGCGACAAAAATTGATACTCATACCTATACAATGCAAGTACAGGCAGACAGTGTTATGGCAAATCCGAAAGAAATACTAACCGCTTTGAATAATTATCGTAAGCAGCACGGCAGCGGAGAGCTTGTATGGGATGATAAACTCGCGGATTTTGCCAAAAAGCGCGCTGAATTTTTTACCGAAAAAGATAATCTCGATAATCATAAAGGTTTTTTAGATTATCTTAACAATCAGGATGGATTCAAAAAATTAGGCTTCTCAAGTATTGGAGAAAACTCGAGTATTGGATTTACTTTAAATGGAGTACATCTCATAGAATGGGTTTATGCCGGCGACGAAGAACACGATGGAAACCAGTTAAACACTGAATGGCATTACGCCGGCATTGGAATTAATGGTAATGCTACAGATCTCGTCTTTGCAGGACATAAATTATAATAGAAACTCCTTAATCCTTTTTACATTTCTCTTACTGATCTATCATGTTTTTTTTATCCCTCTGCCTTAATATAAATTTATTATAAAACACTTGAGAAATATCACTATTTTTGGTAACGGTTTTCTCGGGTTAAAATTATGAAAGAAGCAGTTTTTAATCATCTTGTAAGACTATTACAAAGTGACTTATTTTCTTCATTCCGTAAAGTCTGGACAGCCCAGGTAAGATAGGGTATGTTGTATTACTTCTTGTAGTCTACTCTTTCAAATAAATAAAAGTGCTCACTTCTGAACTTCACTTTATGAGTTTTACTTGATAGTAAGATAGGAATAAGTTCATTTTCGTATTCCTTTGGTTCATAATTACCAATAATTCTGTTTTGAGTTATTAAAGCAATAAACTGTGCCGATCGGGTTGCACTCGGCACAAACCAGACATTACTTCTATGATTTACATGAGGCCTTACTTCCAAGGAAGCAGTTATTGATGCATCTTTGGGTATACTTTGTAGCTCTTTTTCAAACGCTTTATCTTCTTCTGTTACATTATAAATAAAACACCAGCATGATGGTGTTGTCGGGAGCGGACTATAATGGTAGTTTACCCGTAATGCTACTAGAACCATTCCCATGCACACCAAGTACATTATGTATTTGGAGTACGGTTTGACTTTTTTTATTTTGACCAAAAACCAAGAAAGATATGAAAAACCAAATATGGTAGCAATAACCAAAGATGGGATTATTCCGGTTCCATAATGAAAAACGATATTCTTCGTGTCTCTAAGTACATTTATTAAAACTGACGGAAGAGACATTAAAATCCATGGCAGCCCCAAAATAGGGATGAAGGCAAATGGTTTCAAAAGTAATGAATAATAATCCCTAGACTCCTTATCTAAAAGGAATGTATTCAAAAAATTTATAGGATTAACTTTATTTAAGACAGTAGATGGAACTATTTCTTGATCGTATTCTTTAAGTGCCCAGTGTATGCTATCAGGGCTAAAACCAGGCATGACAACAAATACCATTAGTATAAACCAAAATATTCCACCAATAAAAGTTACAAGACCTATTTTTCTGTTTTTAAATACAAAAAATATCGCAAGCCCCATCATTGCAATATTTAAGGATTGATTTTCTTTTGTAAGAATGGCGAGGAGAACAAACATACTATACAGCACCCATCTTTTCGTATATGCAAAGTAAAAAGCGAATAAGAAAAATGGGACAACGAGAGACACCGGGTGAAAATCATAAATGTTAGTCCAAATCATCGGAGGATTTAGTAGAAATACCAAGACGATAGTGAGAGAAGCAATTTTATTTTTAAGAATTTTATATGCAAGAAGATAAGTAGGAATTCCGCCTAGCCCAAGAAAAAAAGCTTGAGATATAAGAAGTATACGCACGTCATCCCAGATAAGATAAAGAGGAGATAGAAGAATTAAGATGAAGTCCGCATGGACCGATAACCGAGAAACATAATCATCATGAAACCGCAAAGAAAAGAAATTACCATACATCGTATTCCAGACAGTATGATCCATATTCGAGAGGTCAAAATTTGAAGCAAAGGCATTGTGGCGCAATATAGAAAATACTGAAAGCGTAACAACGTAGATAGTGATAAATAATACAAGAAGAATCTTATCCCAATGTCTTCTGAGAAGCTTTGAATTAATCTTAATATTCATACTAATGTTTAATTACAACAGATACAAAAGAATAACAAGATTAGAATTTTATTGACAACACAATTTATTATAGCAACCAGATTAATTAGTATCTATATAGTAAGAGGCTTTCTAATCATCTCTATCTTTGTAGATTTTCCTTTATTCGAAATATAACAATTTTTCTCACTAAATCATATGGAATCGGCTTTCCTATCGGGAATCTTACCGAGCCCTTTGCTCCCTTATAAGGAGATAATTCTTTTTTAAATGCTTCATTGCCTGAGGGTGTGGCATAAAATCCGATATGATTTTTCCATGCTGCAAAATATACCAAATTCCTGCCATTTAGTTTGAATGCGGGCATTTGATAGCTAATTGTCTCTACAGCTTCAGGCGCCGCGTTTCGTATAGTCTCCCTTATTTTTTCAAGAATGCTTTGTATGTCTTCCGGGAAGGTTTTAATGTATTCATCTATCGTGTTTATGCCTTTTTTATTTGCATTCATAAATTCTCGTTTTATCCAATATCCTGAAGAAAATCCCGAACTGTTTTTATATATTTTTCTCTTTCGGTCCAGTGTGCCATATGAGCACTCTTTTCAAAAACTTCCATCTTGGCATTGGGAATTAGACTTTGAAAGTATTTCGTTGATTCGGGTGATGCTTCATCAAAACGCCCGCACATTAGAAGAACCGGAACATTTATTTTGTGCAGCTTATTGCTCAAATCAAAATTTTTAAGAGTCCCAATTGGGTTGAATTCTTTAGGCCCCCACATATATGTATAAAGTTCAACATTCTTTTTATGTCTAGCTTTTAAGTTTCCTGTAGGGAGCTTATCAATTCTAGAAATATGCCGATAAAAAAACTCATCCGAAGCTTTTTTGTATTCTTCTGACTTATCGTCACCTCTTTTAAGAGCTATCTGCATGGCTTTTGGAAATTGATTTAGAAGTTTTTCTACATCCTTCTCCCATTGAGGCGTACTGAGATATGGACTGGAAAGAGTAAGGCTTTTTATGCCTTTAGGGTTAGTAAGAGCAAATGTAACTCCAAGCGCAGCACCCCATGATTGTCCAAGTATGTGATATTGCTTTAGACCAAGTTTTTTAACAACTGTTTGAAGTTCACTGACGAAATAGTCAACTGTCCATTGGGATTTGTCTGTTGTCCTTTCTGAATTTCCGCACCCAAGCTGGTCATAAAAGATTATATTGCGTTCATCTGCAAGATCTTCTAATGACTCTATTGAATCATGAGGAAAGCCGGGTCCGCCGTGGAGAGTTAGAAGGGGAATTGAATTAGAATCACCAATTATTTCATACCAGACTTTACCCTTATCTGTAATAATGAAGCCTTCATTCCTTCTTTTCATGAGGTAATTATATCAGAAGACCTGTTGTTTTAATTGATTTTCTAAAAACAGTTTACTGACCATCTTTTTGTCGAGCAGCATTAAATCTATCAATTTGACTATTAATGCTCCTTGCTTGTGAATTAGAACCATCATAAAGAGACCGCATAATATCAGATCCTAGTTTTTGAATTGCAATGTCTCTTTCGCTAGCCTGATTATCAAATGCTTTCACTGCATCACTATTACCACCAATTGCTTGCTGGGCTAATGATTTTATATTTACATCCTCAACAAAGCTAAGTAGCTCTGTGGCAACATCACTTCGTGGTGAATTACCCGTTCCGGCTCTTATAGCAGCTTTTGCTTCTTCCATATCTAAATTTTCTTCTGCCATCGCCCTAATATTCGGGTTTGCAATTAAATTTACAGCCTCTTCGCGAGCAGTTGCTTCTTTATTATTGTGGTTATGTGCATCTATGAATGTGTAAAAATTATTACTAGCATATCTGGTTGTTTCTGCCAAACGACTATCTATGTAATCATTGGTTCGTCGACTAATAAGTGGGCTACCGATCTTGTTTGCGAGATTACGTGCTTTTGCCACATCTTGCTTCTCGGTCTTCGTTACTATTACATCTTGGACGATATAACCTGCATCTAAGCCTTTATCTTTGAGCGCTCCAGTCGAACCATTTAGCACTTGATTTGTCGAAAGCTCTTTTGAGGTTGGATCAAAGAGGGTGGTGGGTTCTGTTACTGTACATGAAGCGTTTTTGGCTTCAGCGGATGTTTCTTGTCCATTCTCGCATCCGGAAAGAAAACCTACACCAATACCCGTTGTTAACGCAACGACGGCAAGCCTTTTTCCTAAATATCTTTTTGCTTCAATTGACCCCGACATAGATTTGCATTATATTACAACTATAGGTCATTTGTCAAACGTTTTCACTGAAATAATTAGGTTTTGGCAATAATAATAATCATTAATCTTTTCGTTCTCACGCTTGCTCGCCTTGGGAGGGAATGCGGGTGACACCATGAATTAGGTAGTACGTTGTGGTGAATCCAATAGGCACAAATAAATTCCCTTTAGCAACTTCTGAAAGATTCCTTTTTTTCTCTATTGCTCCGCCTTATAGACAATTTCAGAAACTTCTATCAAGCTAATTGAGCTGCAATATATTCCTTTAACTGCTTTAAAAGTAAATCAATATTAGAAGAATCATTTCTTTCAATGGATTCGTAGAGATTTGTTACCGGTAAATCTCCTGCATAGAATTTCCGTCTTTTATCAAAATATTCATCAACTTCTAAATAGTTTTTATAAACAGTTTTTAAGAAAATCTCACCATATCTATCAAAAAACTTAAAGTCATTAGCTGGATCTGCTATGCGTAATGAGAAATCAATAATCCCGTTCATCTTGTGTGTCACCGGATCAATAATTATATGTTCAGGAAGCATATCAGAATGCGTAACCCTCATTTCAAATGGATGGTCTTTAGTTAAGATGTAAAAGTCCTTTACTGATTGTTCAATCCATTTTTGTTCCTGGACTGATAAAAGTGAAAAAAAAGATTCTCTGTCCTTTTCTAAAAATTCCTTAAAGTATTCCCCATAATCTTGAGGACTCACAAGCGATTCAATACCCATTTTTAGTGCATCTTCTTTCGAAAACGAATGGAGGCTTGAAAGAAAATTCCCCATGTCTATCGCTATATTAACTAACTCCTGTTCTGTCAAAGAAGAAGCCATTTTTCTTGAAAGTCTAATTCCGGGAATGAATTCATAAGTTTGATAATTTATCCCGGACTCATTATCGAAATGACCAGTAATTTGTTGAATTGCTACAGGTGAGATCTGAGCAAATTTTATTAGTAAAGCGTTTTCAACACGGTCACTCTCTCCAAGTGCTTCCGTCCGCGGAAATCGAAATGCATGAAGATTATCTACCAATAAAACATAGTGATCATATCCATCATCAAATAATTTAATTTTATCAGAAGTGATATCCGGGTAATGTTTTACAAGGATAGGTAAATATTTTTCTATTACATCAATTACCATATTTGAATTATATCAAAATGTCTAAAATCCGAAGAAAACCATATAAATTTCTCTTCCTGTTCGATGAGGTTAAAATTATTCTTTTTTGGAGCGTGCTACATGTTGGTCAACAAGAACCGGATTTCCATCGGGATCAACAATTATGAAACTTGCCGGTCCGGTGCCATCTTTTGCTTCTTGTTCAAATTTAACATCTGATACTTTTAATTTTTTTTGAATATCCCGGATGTCAGTAAAATTTTTCAATTCCTTACCGTTCTGATCCCACCCTGGATTGAAAGTTAAAGTATTCTTCTCAATTATTCCTTGAAACAAGCCAATATTTGCGTCTCCGTTTTTCAAAATAGCCCAGCCCTGTTTTTCATTGCCTTGAATCATAGTAAATCCAAGATTTTCGTAAAAAACCTTAGAAGCGCCTATGTCTTTTACGTTCAAACTAATAGAAAAATTTCCTATTTGCATATTTTTATCCAAAGATATTTATGATTGGCTTATATAGAAAGAGTATACAATATACCCCTTCACAAGAAAAGTATAGAAACTTTATGCCACGAGATAGATGCTATTCGAATGCGTTTTACCTACTTATCTTTTAATTTTGCAATTCTAACTCGTGTTCTTTGCTGCAATTGCTGCAATGCATCCTCAGGCTTACTACCAGCCACAGTGAATAAAGTTATCACTTCTTCATTATTATGCAGCGCTACTCCCAATCCCAAAACAATCGAAGGCTCACCTTGTATAGCAGAACGAAGTTCTAAAGCTTGAACTATATTTGGATTCGTTGGTAATGACTTTGTTAGTTTATTTAGCCGATCTGTCATTTTTAAGTTTAAAATCTTTTGATAGAGTTTATCTGCAGCAGAAGGAACCTCAGAGACAATGGCAAATCCACTTTCTTGTTTAGGATTTATAAATGGAAATATGCCGACAAAAGTCTTGTAATGGGTGGGGACATCTAACGGACCTTGAAAAGTAAATGAGCTTACTCTTCTTTCAGTTATTCCAACTTGCACAAATTCTGATACCTTGTTCCAGGGCTCTCTTGGATCGATCTCACTCTCAATTGGCATAGAAGTGAATTATACAAATTTAGCTTTAAATGTCAAATTGACGCCGGATTTCCAGCACCCCCTTAGTGGCAAATCTCTAACTCTAAACGGGGATGGGGCCTATCCAACATTAACCCTAATGACCACATCCATCCATCATTTAAAGGCACAGATTTTATAAGCCGGGAAATTGCAAACTTTATTTACGAGAATCAAATTCTACCGAGGTGAAACCAACGCATATATAATATTTATTTGTGTTTCTCTTTCATACGTTTAAACGATTTTTCGATTAGCTTTGCAAGTACTGTTTGGTTTACATCAGAAAGCCGGTTGATATGTAAACACCCTCCGCTTGCCTTGTGTTTACCCAATCCTTTCAACTCTTCTCGATTGTCTTTATTACCTTCCAGGATATAAAGTGTTATGTTTTGTTTCCGTGGAGAAAAAGCTATTAAAGGCCAGTCTCCTTCCTGCTTACTTCTTTCTGACTTATAGTGGAATAATCCAAAACCAACGATACTTGTTCCCCACATGACAGCTTTTTCTCCGGTAATTTTTTCCATCATCGCAAGAATTTCAAAACTGTTACTCCGTTTTTCATCCGGTTCAACGGTATTTAAAAATTCCGTTACGCTTTGACTTGTAGCTTTTGTTTTTAATTCTGACATAGCCCAATTTTACCTGAGATACTTACTATTTTTTCTTCATCCCAAACTTACCGCCATACCAAACAGCGAGTGCGGAAGTTATGACAAGGGATATTGGATACCAGTGTTGTGAAAGATTCCATCCTGCAATTACTCCAAGAAGCCCCATTACTGTTCCAATGATCAGTAAAATTTTTACATGACGCTTAGGTTTCGCGGGAGCTAATTTAGCTGTAACATATCCACCAAGAAATGCATATACAGTTCGGTAAATAAGAGCAATAAGTAATAGTGTTGGATCAAATAGCCCTTTAGAAGGCGGTGGGAAAAAGCCTACTGCTTCAAGTATTGCATCGGTTGCAATAGATAAAATCACAACCGTCAGAATTCCTGCCAGAACAGCCCAAATACTTTTTAGTACATTTTTATTCATAGCAACCTAATAATATCACCTGCATGATATTAGACTTTTTTTGCGTAATTTGACATCCCGGTAATATCAATTGTTACCATAGGTTCATTTCCTACAACCCATGCATTATGCCCCGGTTGAACAACACCGAAATCTCCTGGCCCGAACTCCTCCTCTGTTCCGTCATCCATTCTAACATGCAATCTTCCGGATATATGGTAGCCGGTATGCAATTGTTGACAGCTTTCCGTTTTCACAATTGGTTTAACGCATTCTGACCATTTCCATCCGGGTTCAAATGTCGCCCTACCAAATGTAACACCTTCAAGATTTACCAATTCAACCTTCCCTTTTGGAAAAGTCCGTGTCTCATCAGGATTATTTATACTTTTTTTCTGAATTTTTCCCATATTTTCTCACCCCCTTCCGAATAAGATTATACAACTTTTATAGATTTTATTAGTATAGTATATGTCTCCGAAGAAATCCATAGAAAACGGCATGAAAATTGTAGGAAAATTTATAGCGTTTCAATTTGCGTATTATTATTTTGAAAACATCTTAATAATACCAACATATCTTTTTAACTTGCTCCTCCCTCTAACTTACAACTCCTCCAATTCAGCTTGACAACATTATTACACTTATTCTTATAATGGATATACAACAGATGAAAAAAACTTCAGCATATCCTCACTATCTTATCTTGTTAGCTGGTTTAACTTTTCTTGCATCTCTTTTCTGGTACTTAAAAATGTCATTTAGTGATACATTGATAATGTACAAGTTTGATTTACAAGTATATACTGTTGCTGCCCAAAACGTCCTTTCCGGTGATAGCATTTATCAAACAGGTTTATTCTATTATGATCGCCTATTCTATTTTATCTACCCTCCCTTTGCTGCGCTTTTTTTCGTTCCCCTGGCAAACCTGTCATTGGAAGACAGTAAGTATATTTCAATACTGACAAATATAGCTGCACTTGTGTCTATAGCATGGATTTGTTGGGGGTTGCTTGAACATTCGTGGGGAAGGAAGAGGTTAGTACTCACCTTATTTACTTCCGCACTATTATTATGGACAGAACCTGTTCAGGGAACATTATATTATGGCCAAATTAATCTTTTACTCATGTTGCTGGTCTTAGCAGGTTTTTCAATGCGGAGAAACTCGATTTGGCAAGGGATATTAATCGGCGTAGCTACAAGTATCAAGTTAACTCCTGTAATTTTCATTGCCTATCTTTTTTTAACTCAACGCGTACGTGCCGGTATTATTGCTATTGGCACTTGTATCCTCGCCATAATTATTGGTTTTCTGCTCTTGCCCGATGACTCGCTTCGTTATTGGAGTGAGTTGCGTTATGGAGCAGGCTTGGTGGATGTTGGTATAAAATCATCATCCCTCAATGGTGTCTTGTTAAGGTTAATCAATCATACTGGAACTGCTAATGTTATTTGGTACATTGCTGCATCGGCGGTTGGAATATTGGGTATGTACCTTGCTGTACATAATAGTAAAAGGGGGAATGAGCTATTAGGATTACTTCTTTGTGCAATTACCGGATTACTAATATCACCTTTTTCCTGGACTCATCATTGGATATGGATGATTCTATTTATTCCTTTGTTGCTCCATATATCTCTTCAAAAAAGAAACAGCCTTGGTTGGGTGAGTATATTGGTGTTGTGTGTTGTACTCCTCTCTTTCCGTCCTGGATACCACCCTTTCCTTGGCGCAATTAGTAACGCTCTCGTCAATAAAAACCTACTTCTCTTTCACTTGTTTGATGCTATTACTCAAAACCTCTATAGTTTGGTCGGCATGATCATTTTAGGTTGCTCGGCTTTTATCGTGCTTTTTCATAATCGTTATAAAACTGACCCCGATCTAACTAACAAAATCATTGAGGACTCCCCGATTTGATTATAAATTAGGGATTTACCTATTCAACAGCTGTTTTGTATCTGAAATCTTATGAGTAAACGATATAAATAATAGTTTTGGTATTGTTAAAAAGGGGACATGCTTAGTTAGAAAATAAATGAGAAATAACCTAGAACAAATAAAAACCTTCGTTAAAGCTTACAGGCGGATAATCATAATTGCTGCTCTCCTAATTTTTTCTCTAATCAACCCTCTCGTTTTTAATTACTACTATGGTAATCATGAAAAACTCTCTGAAACCTCTTATATCCTCCAGGATACTAAAAAATACGGTCCTGAATATTACGTTCATGCCCGTTTCCTTTATGAGGGCTATAAAAATCTTAAACTTGGCCGGTTTAATACACTATCTATAATTGATGAGAGTAATCCACTCTTTTCCTTTCCGCATTTTCAATTTTATAACATAGGACCCTCATTTATCCTCGCTGTTGCTAATTTCTATTTTCAGGATCCTATCAATAGCTATATCTTTGGAATTTGGTTAGCAACTTTTTTGTACGCTACAGGCGTCTATCTCCTCACTAAGAAACTAACCCGCTCTACCCAAACCAGTCTTCTACTTTCTTTTATTTTTATTACGAGCCCTTACTATATTACTATTTTTTTAAGTAGAAGTGCCTTTTCCGAATACATTGCTATCTCACTTATTCCAATTATTATATTGCAAATTTATCACTTCTTGCAAACTTGCAAGGAACGGAACCCTAAATCTTTTTGGTTAAAATATTTATTCCTTTCAAGCCTACTAGTTATAAGTTCTACCATTTTTCTTCTTACTCATAATATAACCACCTTATTTTTCATAATAATTCTTGGGACTCCTGCTCTTATTCTCCTGGGTACAAAAGTAAAACCGGATGTTAAATCACTTTTATTGTTTATACCACCATCAGTTCTCATTCTTAGTAATATTTTATTTTATTGGATTCCCGTAATCACTTATGGTAACAAAACTAATATCAGTTCTACTTATTCTCTACTACAAACCGGTCTACAGTGGAGTCCCTGGAATGTAGTTCTAGCCATTTTCCCAACCTCATCTCCCGGAGCAGTTAATACCGAGCTTTATTTACAAATTGGCCTACCGACCCTATTACTATTTATCCTCTTTTTTAATTGGAGAAAAGCTTACATTCACCTACTAATTATATTGAGCTTTATTCTGGTTTGTTTCAATGTTTGGTCATATATTCCTCCTCTTTTCCATACTGTACAGTTTTCTTTAAGATTGTTGGCTTTTATACCACTCCTTCTTTTATTTGCAGCTAAGAGGCTTGGCAAAATTTCCTTCTATCTCCTTCTTTTTTCAACAATTTTTACTGCAATATTATTTTATCAAAGAGACACATCTTTTTATTTTCCGGCTCAAAAATCGTTTAGCACTTTCCCAACTATAAATGATTGGGGTTTTTACCAAAATAGCGATTATAATGTTGCGCTTAAACCTAGTATGGACATTAAGAAGAGCCGGATAAATGTTCGTGGAGAAACGGTAAATAATAATCAGGTATTCATTTTGGATAAAGTTAAAAATTCACTAGCGGTTACTTTCGAAATTAGTTTGAAAACTGAATCTAACAAATTTGATAGTATAATATTTATCGACAGCCGACGTGATGAAAAAGGTGAGAGTATAAATTCCGAGATTCCTTATTCTGAAGTAAATGGTAAATTTATTTATACTACCTGTCTGACAAATACTAAAGATGCCGACTTTTTTATTGTAAACAAAGGACAAGCTAATATTGTTTTTTTACAGATAAATAAGTACAATGATTCACAGAACTCGTATATCGACGGTTTGTATCCCTACACTTGCAACTATAAATATAATCCGGTCAATCACAATTTTGATTTCAAGTTCGATAGGAAAGGCGAACAAGTTATTCTCCCTATTTATTACTCAACAGACAACCGGATTACTTCGTCAAATGATAAAGATATTGCCCCTTTTGGCGGCCTCCTTTACGCGGGTCACTCCTATACCGTTTTAGATAAAGATAAACTTGAAAGTAACCATGTCACAGTCAGTTTATTAGCTAATAATAGATTTATTCCTTTGGCTAAAACCTCACTGATGCTAACTTTATCAATACTTATTATTAGTTTAGTATTATTAACCACCAAAAAATTAAGAGCTTCAAAGTTTATAAACAAACTTAATAAAAAATAATTCTTTCAAAATTATGATACTGACACTGAAAACTTTTCTAACCGGTTTAGTTTGCATATAAAGAAGTATTGCGGACTGAAAGATTTATGGTTCTTTTATTGCTTTAATTATGGCAGGAATCTAAACTATATCTTGTTCCCCGAGGCTTGGATAAATATAACAAGATTACAAAATGGAATACCTCAAAAAAATGTTCAGGATGCTAATGTACTTTACTTAGATCTCGGTTAACAAATGTTACTCCAAAAGCAAGCAGTTCTTCTTTATGCGGCGCGCTTTCTTCAATTGGATTCCAGATATAAATCGCCTTTTTTAAATAAAAGGCGAGACCGATTTCCATAAGAACATTTGCACCGATATAACCCTTAATGCCATTCTTTTCATTATTGATGACTAAAATACTATCTCCTTTTGCGATTTCATTAAAATTAGTTAAGATGAATTCCCTTTTTTGTTCAGGACTATTAACATCTTTAAAATGGGAGACCTCAAAGTCGTTCTTCTTTTTCATTATCTGTGCGGATACAGGTATATTTACCTTGAATCCTTTTACAATTAGCTCTTTTTCAATCTCAACCAACTCATTATAAAATGCCATACTGGCACAAAGAAAAATTGTCTTTTTCATATTTAGATTATATCAGAGGAATAGTCATGATAATCCTAAGAAATCGATTAAAAACCTCATGAATTATGTAGAAATATTTGGGAGTTATCTAAATTGCTTTTAATTTTTTTGTAAATATCTTAATTATACCAATTAAAAGAAACAACGGCCCACATCCATGAAAAATCACACTTGCTGCGTTTTCTAGTCCATAAGACCAGTGAATTAAATTAGCATTACTAAGATGAGCAAGCACGAAACCAAATAAAATAAAAGAGGCACCAAGTATTAACCAAAATTTTACGGGCCACTTTTTGATATTCATAATCAGATCATAACAGAAAGTTCTTTTAGAAGTTTTTGTTATCTTTTGTTTATTACCCATTTCAATAAATATTTTTCATCAAGATTTTCCATTTGTACTTGATTGACTCACTCTGTATCGTCAACTGTTAATTAATTCGAATATGATATTATAATTTTGTGTTTATAAAAAATAAAAGTTTTTTACTACTGGGATTATTAATTTTTATTGCTATTTTAATCCGCACCATCCACTTTCCAGAATATTTAAATTTTTCTCATGATCAGGGCGATTTTTCACTAAGGGCGTTTGAATTATACCAAACAAAATCAGTTGTCTTGATTGGGCCATCCACATCATTTATATGGAACGGACATGAATTTTATCAGGGATCAGTTATCTACTATATGTTTCTGCTTTTTCTATTACCTGCCAACTTCGATCCAATGAATGCTTCCTATTTATTTATGATATTTGCTGTAATAATGATTATCCCGCTTTTTTTGGGCGTAAAGTATCTGCTAAATGAAAAATCTGCGTATCTGATTTCAGTCTTTTATGCGCTCCTGCCTTTATATATAGATTATACAAAATTTTTATGGAACCCTAATTTCCAATTTGCATTATTACCTGTACTAGTCTTTCTTATGGGAATGTATCAGAAGTATAAAAGCACCATTTTATTTTTATTTATTGGAGTATGGTTGGGGTTTTTACTAATGTTTCATTATCAGTTTGCACTTATTATTCTGGGAATAATGATCTATTATTTCGTTATAAAAAAAGAAAAAATAAAATTACTTCCATTATTAGTTTTAGGACTCGCGATTGGCTTCTCGCCGATAATTTTATTTGAACTGCGGAATAATTTTTATAATTTGAGAACGATTTTATTAATCCTACCTCATTTCAACGAAATACATGAACCGAATAGCATATTACCGGTCCACTATTTTTTAAGTATATCTTTATTCGCTTTGATAATAATTATCAGTTTTTTCAAACGTTTTATAACTTACCCGTTAATTATTTCAATATGTTTAATCCTATTTTTTTACTCACTTGTATTTTATAGTCTGAAGCTCGAAGCATTCAGTAATGAAACCGACTTGAAGTATCAAGGCTTACAAAAAATAGCGATAAAGATTAAAAAAGATGCCCCATCGAATTTTAATATCGTTGATCAACACACCCGAGACAATCAAGCAGCTGCCTTGAGATATCTCCTTACAGTTCAGTCTGTTGTACCTAATTCAAAAGATGATTACCATTCAGCCAATACGCTTTATATTTACTCAAAAGAATCATTAGAAGATCTACTAAGAAATCCAATCTATGAAATTAAATCCTTTTTGCCTTATAAAAAAGCTACTTCTAGAAGAATAGACAATCAATTATTTCTCTATACTCTTACTAAATAAATCTACGGAATGCATGATTCTAAATTTATTTAATAAACTCCCTTCAGCTCCGCCTGGTGAAAAATGTCCGAACCTATTTTATGTATTCCCGTCTGCCTTTTTTTGCTCGGTTTCAATCGTCTCGAGAAATTTTTTAGGATTCTGATTTGTAGCTTGTGTTTTTAATTCCGCCATAGGTTTATCCTCTCAAAAGAGGAAAGTATTATTCCTCTTCAATTTTTGTGATTTTTCAATGTAAAATTTACCCTAGATGATATCCCCTTGGTCAACGTTTGCATATCCTTACTGAAATGCTTCCAATCAATAAATTCAGAGGCGATGAAAAATAGGCTTACTACAGAGATCAGCTGAATCCGATACGTAAACCACACATGTATATAAGAGTGGTTTGCAGCTATTAGATACCAGCCATAAGGCATAAAGCCAATAAGTATCCATGGGAGAATGTTTTTAATTTTCTGCTTATCAAAACGGAAATACTTTATCAAGAAGAGGAGAAGTAAAATTGCAAAAGACAAAACAATAACTTTATTGGTTTTATTATATCCAATCAGCTGAAAAAAGTTCAGCTTAATGACAGCAAGGTGGCTGAAGTTTGCGTCTGCCTGAGTAATGGTCCGGTTCATGATTTGATGTAATGCTGTCGAGATGGCTTGAGGAGTAAAAAATAATTGAACCAACGCCCACTTGCTAAACCATAATGATAGATATCCCAGCGACCAGAAGAAAGCATGCAATAAAATGCGCATTATGTTTTTATCTACCGATGCGGTAATAAGAAGTATAAGCCCCAGAGTCACAAGTGGTGCAGTTAAAAGATCAAAAAAAGTTGTTATTGCCCCAACAATAAAAAAGATGAGATAATGCAGCTGATTCTTATGCAGCGGTTTTTTAAGAAGGATTACAGCGCTGAGCAATGCGATTAAAAAAACAGCCGAGAATTGCATTGATCTGCTTAGATAGAAATAATCCACTGAAAGGAGCCCCAAAACAAAAAAGGCTGTTTTCTTTCTTCCTAATCTTTTCCATGATAATGTGACGAATAACGCAAAAGCTACTAAATGAGCGGCGGTAAGGAGTATCCTGATCTCATTGTATGAAAATATGGTCAATAGCGGCCGCAAATAGACCAGATATCCGTGCCAGTATCTCTCATTTCCTGTTTGCGGCTTTGCGTTTTCTGTATATAACTTTTTTAAATTTGCTACTTGATTTACGCTATCAACTTCTGCTTCATACCTATAATTAACAAAAGCAGACCAGGCTGGCTTACTCTCGTCCACCGAATAAGCTGTATTTAGCATAATTGAATCCGTAAAGTTGTCGAGACCTATTTGCCGCCAAGGTACTCCGAAAACTGGATAAATCCCCTCTTTTTCCATTACGCTTATTGACTTAGCAATATTACTTTCCAAATATGATGATGGAATCATACACGCCAAAATCAAAGATAGCGCAAAAGCTGATAATAAAATAAGATAGGTTGCCAGCAATTGGTAGATAATTTTTACAATCATACGGTAATTCTACAATGAAAGCTCTACTAATTCAAAGAACGAGTGGTAGGGAATGGAAGGTAAATTGGCAGGAAGCGGAGCCTGTCTTTATTGCTCCAAAAGAGTTTTCACTTGCTGGCCGATAGAAGAAGACCTAAAAAATAATGTTGCTCCCCCAGCCGAGGATTAGTATAAATATAGACTTTACGGCTATTATACAGGCTTTTCAGGATATTCGATATATGGGAGAACTAAGACAAAGGTGGAGTGAAATTAAAAAGTTACAAGTTGATAGTTTTGCTTTTACTTAATAACTTTTAATAGAACACTCGTTCTTACTGTTGTTACCTCTTCTACTTTTATTTTTTCAAGCTTTACCTTATCTGTGTCTATATTTTCAAATAGTCTTAGGCCTTTTCCAAGGAGAACAGGCATAATATCTATCTGCAACTCATCGCATAGCCCAGCATTAAGGCATTGCTGAATGGTGCTTGCGCCTATTACCTGAACATCTTTCTCACTCGCTGCTTTCTTTGCCTTAAGAATTGCACTCTCAATACCATCAGTTACAAATGTAAAAGTAAGTTTGTCATTTCCTTTGGGATACTTTGCTGGAGGTGTATGTGTCAAGACAAAAATGGGAGTTTGAAATTCATAGTCATCGTTAGCCCACGAAAATGGGTCTGCCATCTCATACACATGTCTCCCCATAATAACAGCACCTGTGTTTTTAATCATTTCCTGAAAAGTTGGAGCATCATGGAGTTCACTAAAATCTGAATAAAGCTTTTCCACACTTCCATTACTGTCATTGATAAACCCGTCCAAAGACATGGTCATACCAGCGATTACTTTTCCCATAGAAGAATTATATCAAATGAAGCATCTTAAATCCGAAAAAATCCATAGAAAACCAAAGCAATGCTCCACCTGTATAAGAGCGTCTAAATATTTTAAATCAAACTAAAAGTTAAAAGATTTTGATATAATTCTAATTAATTACTATGATAGACGGTCAAGAACAACCTAGTAAGACCCGCATTGAGGCAATTCAGCATATGTCTAATGAAGCTTTTGCAAGAAAGTATTCTACTGAAACTACTCCCCCTAGTCACTTCTCAGATAAAATAGGTTATTTTATTACCAATGAAAACGATTATCCATGGTCGTTGAAAGATATTAAAGTACGTGGAGGAATTCATCTTGCCGTTATGGGAGGGGTTGATCCCGTTTTAGGTCAGATAGCAGCAGCTTCTCCTGATTTAACAATAATGATCGACATCAACCAAAGTTCCCTACAGGTTACTACGGAAGGAAGAATAAAACCCATTGCAGAATCACAAAATAGTACAGAATATTGGAGAAAAGTAGGAGATTATTTCAATAATACCGTAAAAAAGATTAATCCAAATCGCTGGGACTTCCCTATAGATCAAGACAGTATGAATGGTGGATGGTCATCCCCTGAGCATTTTCCTAAAGTGAAAGACGCGGTAGCCAGAGGTAGAGTCAAATGGGCAGCAGGAGATTTAACCAAAGATGGAATTGAATTGGCATTGAAGTTAGCCAATGAAACAGAAAGCCAAGTTCGGCTAGTCTATGTTTCTAATATTTTTGACTACTCCAAGCATAATAAAGAGGAGTTTGCAAAAAGATTAGCTAAAGGAATTGAAGAAGGGACATTAGATCCTCACGCGCAAATTATTCATACTGCTTCGATAGAAGGACTTAAGACCGAGATTTACGATGTCGCAGATTACATACATGCTAATACTTCAGAATAATTAGATTCAATCCTCCCAACCGTTGTATTCCAAAAATGAGGCTAAAATATTCTGCTCCTTGGGCTAGACAGTGTTAGAACCTAATGCCTGAAGACTTATTATTTCCGCAAAATCTTCTCCATCGCTTTGCCCTTTGATAACTCATCGATCAGCTTATCCAAATAGCGAATTGCCTGCATAGTTGGCTCTTCGATGTCTTCTACTCGGACACCGCAGATCACACCTTTGATCAAAGCCCGCGAAGGATTAAGCTTCGGAGCTTCCGCAAAGAAGGTCTCAAAGTCTGTCTTTTTTTCCAGTTGCGCTCTCAACTCTTCCTGGCCATACCCTGTCAGCCAACGGATGATTTCATTAACTTCTGTTTTTGTACGTCCTTTTTTCTCCGCCTTAGCAACATAAAAGGGATAGACACTCGCGAAGCTCATTGTATAAATTCGATGTTTTATCATGATACCTCCTTGCTTCTATAGTTTTCTTTATTTTATCACGAGAATATAGGGCTCCGCCTGTTAGAAAATACCAGAATCTATTTCTTTACTTTACGTTAATCACAATTAGGAACGCCCATAAAGCAAGGCCATTGGTCAACAATCCAGCTTCCCCAAATATAAGCAATAAGTGCCAGACCCGCGACTCGCAATAAAAAGTTTATAGGATTTTTTGTTAAAGATTTTCCAGACGTTATGTTTTTTACAATTGGTGCGAGTATTAGTACGAAAACTGTTTGAAGCAACCAAGTAAAGGTAAAAAGAGCCACAGGAAAGCCTTTGTTAAATTTCCATCTATTTACAAGCTCAAGAGCGATAAAAGGGATAAGAAAAATAAAACCTAAAGCTGCCGCCGAGATAAAAGTGGATTTTTCAAGAAGTTTTTGCATAATGTAATTATACAAAATTGACCTTGATCCGCCTAATGGACGAATTCAGAACCTATTTTACTAAAACGAGCCGGTTTTAACTTTTCCAAAGCGCTTATAGTTTGCGAATATTATTCCGCTTGGAGAAGTTTTAGA
This sequence comes from uncultured bacterium, assembly GCA_963826535.1. Classification (GTDB taxonomy): domain Bacteria; phylum Patescibacteriota; class Microgenomatia; order Levybacterales; family UBA12049; genus JAHIGH01. The sequence continues at coordinate 132,079 of CAWGXL010000002.1, forward strand.
TTCTAATAATTTAAAGGCTGCTGGAATAGTACCATTATCAAACAAGCGTTTTCCCTTCCCAAGAGTTATTGGGAAAATTTTTAGCCAAAGCTCATCGACTAAATCATTTTTAAGAAGTGTTTGAATTAAATTTCCGCTGCCGTAAACTTTAAAATCCGGACCATCTTGTTGTTTAAGTTTTTTTAATTCTTCAACTACATTGTTGTTTATGAACACAGAGTTACTCCATTTGTGTTTTTTAAGAGAATTTGAAACAACATACTTTGTAGCATCGTTAACACCGGGCCATGCATTTTCATGCTGGGGCCAATAAGAAGCAAATATCTCAAACGTTTTTCTGCCAAGAAGTAAGCTGAAAGGCTGCTTCATCTGCTCGGCCATGACTTTTCCTGAAAAATCATCAAAATAAGGGGCAGTCCACCCACCGTATTTAAAATCACCTGAGGTATCTTCTTCTGGTCCGCCGGGGGCTTGCATAACACCATCAAGCGTAATAAATTCAAGAACAACTATCTTTCTCATATAGCTATTATAACATACGATTTTGAGGATAATTTTTAGCTCCACCTCATGGACAACGTCAGAACCTTTTTTATGAATTCTATATGAAGGAGGCCTCAAAATAACACTAAATATTGAATAACGGTAATAATATATTGACAAACGATAAGATATTTATTATGATAAGGCTATCTAATACTAAGTGAGGTATTTATGAAAAAAGGTTCAACATTATTCTTAAAAGTAGTAATTTTACTTATCGCAATTGGCGTGCTTGCATGGCTGATTTGGTTTCCTCAAATTGAAGGAAGAGCTGCTAACTTAGATCTAATCAGTATTTATACAGATCCGCTTATTATCTATGGTTATATAGCTTCAATCCCATTTTTTGTTGCGTTATATCAGGCATTTAAGCTTTTAGGCTATATTGATAGCAATAAAGTTTTTTCTCAATCATGCAGTGAAAGCAGTGAGGAATATAAAATACTGTGCAATCATAATCAGTGGCTTAATTGTGCTAGGAATACTATACATAAGGTTATTTGTTAACGGTGACGACCCGGCAGGTCCTACTGCCTTGGGCATTTTTACTACTTTTGCTTCTATCGTAATTGCAACTGCTGCTGCTGTTTTTCAAAGACTTCTCCAAAATGCCGTAGACATAAAATCAGAAAATGATTTAACTGTATGAGGTGCAATTATGGCAATAATAATAAATATCGATGTCATGCTGGCAAAGCGAAAAATGAGCGTCACTGAACTTACAGAGAAGGTTGGTATAACCATGGCTAATCTTTCCATCTTGAAAAATGGAAAGGCAAAAGCTATCCGTTTCTCAACTTTGGAAGCGATTTGCAAAGCCTTAGATTGTCAGCCTGGAGATATTCTGGAATACAAAAACGACTAAAACGCCGACGGATAATTTTGGACGATCGATTTAATGGTTGTTTCAATACCTTGCTCCGTGAGCCTTGGATTAATATAACCCTAGACTTTGAAGCTATTATACACGCATTTCAGGACTTACACTATATTGGGGAAATGCGGCAAAGGTGGAATGAGATCAAAAAACTACATGTCGGTGTTCCATTATCAACTATTTAGAGTGTAATGGTTAGTCAAAAAACGAGCAACTTACAAAAAAGAATTCTGACGACCATATATGTAGGAGGTGAGTGTGAAAATATAGTTTCAGTTATGGAATCGCTTACCCATTTTGGACTTAGAACAATGTTTGAAAGACTATTTCATTTAGTAGGAGAAAATTCAATGATCCACTCAATACCGTATTTATCTCGAAACATACCCGCATATGAGCCCCACGGACTGTCTCCTATAGATCCTTCTACTTCTCCTCCAGCCGAAAGGCCAGTAAATAATCTGTCCGCCTCTTCTTTACTTTCCGTACTTACCAAAATTTTGCTTCGATTTTCATGCTCATTTACTCGCCCCAAAACCTCCGGAACATCATTGGCTATCAGCATAGTACTGATACCAATAGGTAAGGCAATATGCATTATTTTATTTTCTTCTTTTTCTGGCACTGGGAATTCAGTCACTCGCAATGTCTTTGAAACGTACTACTTTCGCAAACTCTCCGCCGAATACTGATTTATAAAACGTAAATGCTTCTTCTGCATTACCGTTGAAGTTAATCCAAGGATTTATTGTTGCCATACGTTATATGATATCAAATTAAAGTAATTTGATAAAGAGCTTTTATTTGGCTCCCCCGCGAGGACTCGAACCTCGAACCAATCGATTAACAGTCGATTGCTCTACCATTGAGCTACAGGGGAATGTCAAAAGTTCCTGCCGGGTTTGAAGCGGCGGAACGTATCCGTTATTTTATCATTAAAGAATGCATAAATCCATACTAAATCTTCCACCCAAGCTCTATCTTAATCTCCTTCACTGCTTTTTCATATTTGTCTTTCGTTAGCTGGTTATTTAATATGCAATACTTTTTACTAGTTAGTCCAAAGCAACCGATGCAATCAGAGCAGTTTGTTAGCCTTTCACTATAGTAACAATTTGAGCAACCTTGACTTGATACAAGAAACGCAGAGTCATAGCAGTCGGTTACCTCTATCGTTTCATAACATCGCTCGCATGCAGTTTTTATTACAGGGTTTCCATATGTGAAAAGGACATCCCAACAATTCTTTGTGTTAAAACCACTATTATACATATATCCGCAGTTTTCAGCAGTATAAGTATTAAAGCCCCAATAACAGTTCTTTGAATCATATATGTAATCTCCATATGGACTGTTTTCGCTATTAAGTTGAATGCTTGCAGGATGTGGAATCTGTTTTTTTAACTCAAACATTTGTTTTAGAATTTTTTCAGGTTTTTCCTTATTTAGTACTTCCACCTTTTTCAAATATTCATCTTTGGTATATTGCCGGTTAAATATACAATATTTTTTATGAGTTAGTGCAACACAACCAAAACAATCAGTGCAAGTGTTTAAAAATGATGAATAATGGCAATCAGTAGAGTTATTACAATTTATAAGATAAGTACAGCTATTACAATTATTGCAATCAATAGATTCATAACATTTTTCTGAGAATACCATCTGATAAGAATCTACGACCTTATTACCATTTGCCAATGTTGTATAGATAGAATCTGATAGTTCTAATACACAGAAGCAGTAAAAGCAATTCTTGATATTATCTACAAAATCTACGTATACACTATCAACAGCTGAGCGAATCATAGCAGACGGTACAGGAATCGATTTTTTCAGAAGTTCATATTTTTCCAGAAAATTCATAATCTTATACCTTCCACCCAAGCCCTTTTTTTATATCTATTAAAGCTTTTTCATATTGCACTTTTGTTAGCTGATTATTAAGTATACAATATTTTTTATTCTTCAAACCCACACACCCGAAACAGTCAGAGCAGTTTAAGAGCTTTGTACCGTAGTGACAATTCATGCAACCCTCACTATATGTTAAAAAAGCGCAGTTATAACAAAAATCAGTATAAACATTCTCATAACATAGCTCTGCAAAACGATTAGTCTCCGGAGTCCCTCCAGTATGAAATATATCCCAACAATGCTTCGTTAAACCACAGAAGTACATAAATCCGGAATTTTCAGAATAGTAACCTTGAAATGCCCAGTAACAGTTCTTTGAGTTATAGATATAATTACCATATGGACAGTTCTCGCTATTGGATTGCTGACTTGCAGGATGAGGGATTTTAGGTTTAATTTCAAGCATTTGGTTAAGAATCTTTTGAGGATCTTGCTTTTTTAAATCCTCAACTTTTTTCAAATATTCATCTTTGGTATATTGCCGGTTAAATATACAATATTTTTTGTGATTTAACCCGACGCATCCAAAACAGTCAGAGCAAGAGTTTAATAAAGCGGAAAAATGGCAATCTGTAGAATTATTACAATCAATTAAATATGTGGAGCTATAACACTTAGTACTTTCAATACATTCGTAGCATTTTTCCGACTCAGTCACAAAATCACAATCTACAAGTTTATTCCCCCAACCATAATATGTATAAATACTATCAAAAAGCCTAGTTCCATCAAAGCAATAATAGTCGTTCTTTCCTATATAGACAGCATCTACATATTCGCACTCAACTGTATTAGGACCGATTGTTATCGCTGGCACGGGAACAGATTTCTTCAGAAGCTCATATTTTTCAAGGAAAGTCATTGTACCTAATTTTTACTATAATCTTGCCCGTTGGGAGATTTCGGCTTCGATTACCTCGGCGTTGCGGCCGAATTTAAGTCTCGAGAGTTCTTTTATCAGGTCGGCGACTCTTACGTTGCTAAGTTCTTTTTCGCGGCTAATATCTTTAGTGGTATCAAGCGAGAAAGGCGGTACAGGCTCACCGTTTACCAGGGTTCTCATATAAGCATTATATTTGTCAACATTTATTAAATCTGTTTCATTAAACATCGGTTGGAATTCGCGCTGTAAATAGCTGGCATCATTGACGCCGACCCGGAATGAAGCAATTGTCCCCACGTTTCCGAAAATTGCGTTTTTAATCTCTTCCTCCATCTGGCCTATGAATTGATTTGCCACGATAAGATTGAGGCGGTATTTACGGGCTTCGGAAAGGATTTGGGCAAAATCGGGAGTAGCGAAATTTTGGAATTCGTCAACGTAGAGGTAGAAGTCTCGTCGTTTGTCCATATCCATATCCTGGCGTGACATAGCGGCAACCAGTATCTTGGGAACTAAGACCAAGCCCAAAAAGCTGGCGTTTTCTTCGCCGATTTTTCCTTTAGATAAATTAATAAGAAGGATTTTTCTTTCATCCATAACTTTACGGAAATCGAATGAGCTTTTGGATTGGCCAATTATATTTCTTATCATTTTATTTGTAACGAAACGGCCGAATTTAGAGACAATATAATCCATAACCTCGGATTTGTGAAAGTCGGATGTTGTCGCGATTTGATCAGTCCAGTAACGGCGGATAATAGGATCCTGAACTTTGGGCAATAACTCCTGTACATAGGCTGGATCCGTAAGAATACGTACAACCTCAATAAAGGTGCTTCCCGGCTCGTACATGACAGTTAACATAGCATTTCGAACAGCATGTTCAAAACGTGGTCCGATAATACCGGTTTTATTTGGATCGAAGAGCTTATACATTAACCCTATTATAGAGTTGGTAACAAAATGTTTTTGTTGTTCTGTCTGGGCATCAAGCATATTGAACCCCATCGGCCGCTCTAAATCTGATGGATCAAATAAAATAACTTCTTCGGCGCGGTTGGGCGGAATTTGGCGCAATACATCTTCTACTAAATCTCCATGTGGATCAACAACGGCTATTCCTTCGCCCGCGTGAATATCTTGCATGATCATACTTTTAAGGAATTCGCTTTTTCCGGTACCTGTTTTTCCGATGATATACGTATGCCTTCTTCTATCGTCTTGGCTAACATATACTCCACGATTGAGACCACGGAATGTGCTTTTGCCAAGGTAAAGACCGCTTGTCGGTAGATTGGATGGCGCCGGTGCACGTTTGGATGTCAGCCAGTGAATACCGGGCGTTGTTATACTTTTATTTGGGAAATGGAAGATGGTTGCGAGTTCCTCACTGGTATGTAATGATGACTGACCCCACAGCGGGAAGTATCTATAAATAAAATCATGCATAAAAAAACCTTTCATGAGGTGTTTGTTTTTTCTGAAATAATTTTGACCGGCGTATTGACCGAAAGTATTGATAATATTATTTAAGTGTGATTGTGCTGCTTGTTTTGTAGTAGAACATACAACAATCCTTATAACAGTATCAAACCCAACTTTGTTGATAGAACCTTCAATGCCCTCAAGCTCTTTCGCATCGGTTTTATATTTAGCAGTTTCCGGGCTGGCTTCATTTTTTTTAGTTTTACTAATATATCCCCTCCCTGATTTTTTCCAGTGATCACCTGCAGGCCTGACCAATATTTGAATTGTCGCCCCTTCTCCTTCACCCATTTTTGCAAGGACAGAGGTAATCGATGACAACGGGTCAACCGGCATATCTTTGAAGACTCTTATAGGTATATAGGAACTATTTTTCTGATGTAATGAAGCAAAAGCTACTTTTCCATTTTCAGTAAAGATTTGGTATTCAGTTCCTACTACGTTGCCCGCTTTCTGTTTTGCAGTTGGATCATTGACCGGCACGACTTCAGCATCCGGATAGGAGCCATTAATTTGCTTTTCTATGAAATCCCGATGTTTATTCGGAACCCAGACATAGAAACGAATTTCACCCGGAAGTCCTACGACTTCAAAAGACAGGTGAGGTTGTGTTTTAAAGAATTCGAGCCATCCGATTTCCCTAAGCGATGCAAGTCCCGAAAACATTTGCTCGGCGGCATCTATTTTGATCTCATTTTCCCGTGGAACTGTTACCTGCAATAGGGTCGAATTTAGTGACTCTTGTTCGCGGTTTCTATTCCGAAACCAGATAAGCAATGTATATCCAAATAACCACAAAAACCCTATCGTAACTGAAATAACAATTAAAGTAATAATAACGGTTATAATGAGAGAATTTATATTATCCATTTTTCTTTAAATTGAGGCTTGTTTATTTTGTTTTACATCTTTGACTGCATCCGGGTCGTATTTACACCATTGGTACATTATCATAGCCGCAAGCCAATGGGTTGAGTCTAAAAATTCAGTATTTTTTAACTTTTGCAGCGCTTGTGGATAATTCATTGGGAGGTGGATCGTACCGGTTGGAGTCTTGATAATTGGCGTTGAATCTACGGCAGGAGTAACTGCCGTAACCTTTTGAATTTCTTTTTCTAATTTTAACTCGCGGCCATCAGGACCATGTTCGACTATATTTTTTAATTCTTGCGGAATCATAACTTCGGGGGATAACGAAGTAGTTATTTCAGGCGTTACAGTTTCCGCGCTATGAGTGGATTCGGATACCGGCACAGCAATTGTTGGCTCCTGTTCTTTATTCCCGGTGATTACCGCCGGTTCAGGCATATCTCCGCTTTGTTGCCCAGCTGTTGCAGCCGGTTGACCCGTTATATTTGTTTGAGGTGGAACTGTTTGTTTTTGTAATTGTTTTGGATCCTGCATATGTCTATCTTACCATGTGGATTTGAAATAAACAATTAAATTAGCCTGACACTTTCATTACAAAACGATTATTATCTGCTTATTTGGTTAAAATATAATCAACAACCTCATCAGCAATCTCTCTTTTAGATTTATGTGAAAATTTTTTAGATTTCCCGTTCTTTGAAACTACTATAACTTCATTCGTGTCTTCATTAATACCTTGATTTGGCTTTCCCACATCATTAATAACAAGTATATCAATGGGCGTTTTTTTCAGTTTTTCGCGTGCTTCTATTACTAACTCTTTATCTGTTTTCTGCCATTCTGCTTTAAAAGCGATTAAATTAATTTTAGGATTGGCTTTTTTAATGTAAGTATATATTTTATCTCTTTTTTTTAACCTAATTGTTACCGCTTTTTCACTCGGTATTTTCCCATCCCATGCTGTGGGTTTAAAATCAGATACAGCAGCAGCATGAAAACAAATATCAGAATCTGGGGAATATTTTTTTACGAGTTCCGCGAGCTCATCAGCCGTTTCAAATTCATGTTGTTCTATCTGAAAACGTGGAATAACAGATGTTTTAGAACGAAGCAAAATTACCTTTGCCCCCCGTAAATAACAACTTTCCGCAATTGCCACTCCCATTTTCCCTGAACTTTTGTTTAAAATAAATCTGACATCATCAATTTTTTCCATAGTTCCGCCGGCTGTTACTAATATTCTTTCCCCTTTTAATAATTCATTTCTTTTTAATAACCGCAATGACTCATCAAAAATTTTGGTAATATCTGTCAAGCGCCCGGCACCTTCATAACCACAAGCCAGTAATCCGGAATCAGGATTTATTATTTGATAACCTCTCCCTTTAAGTTTATGAACATTTTCTTGCGTCGTCGGATTGTGCCACATATTCACATTCATAGATGGAAAAATAAGAATAGGAGCTTTGGTAGCAAGTAGGGTAGTGGCAAGAAAGTCATCTGCAATTCCATGTGCCATTTTGGCAATAATATTTGCCGTAGCAGGCGCAACAAGAAATAAATCCGCTTTATCTGCAAGTTGAATATGGTCAACTTCTCTTTTTTCCAGTATTTCTTTGTAATCAAAGTCTTTGGAAAATAAATATCTATAAACTTTGTTGCCGGTTAGATTTTCAAATTCATCTGGCGAAATCATTTTTGTAGCATTATCCGTCATGATTACAAAAACTTTTATACCTAGTTTCTTAAAAGCAGTTATGAGCTCCTTGATCTTAAAAGCAGCAATTCCTCCACATATACCAATAACAACAGTTTTCGTACGAAAATCCATAATAATAAATTATTATAACCTACTTTCCGGGCTTCCAACCGCAGAGTGGGCAGGCTGTTAAATCGCCTTTTTGAATATTTAGTGTATCTTCATCATCCGCCACCCATCCACATTCTTTGCAAATGATTTTGAAACAAACCTCACATTTATTAGTTTTATTAGAGCTCATATTATAGCTTAACAAGCATACGGAGCACTGCACCCATTTACAGGACATTTAATCCTGCCATTACTTATAGTTGCGTCGATATCAGCTACACCACAAACCGGGCAATTTTTGCAGTGTAAAGTCTTCTCCCCAAATGAAATTTTTTCTGAATCAACAACACCTAATCTTGGAGTTACTGAATTTACTACAACAGTTTTACCTGAAGCTCCTCCGCCACCAGCACATCCTGGCTGTTCCGCAATAGCATTCAATATACTTCCAAAAGACTTCACATCAATCTGATTTGGCTTATACCACGTATCGGGTTTTAATATAACTCTTTGTTTTTTTGCCGCTTCTTCGGTATAGTACAACTGAGACATACGAAGAATTGTCGCAGCAATAGCTTTTTGTAAATCATGCTTGGTTAGTCCCTCTTGCAGACAATAAACCTCAAAATCTGCGATCATTTGTTGCGTTTTCTCATTGAATTGATATAGCCTTTCGCCTTGCAATATATCCTTATATACATCCTCCCATCCTGTTTTTTCCTGTGTGACTGAGTTTTTAAAAGCATGAGTTGATCTAACTTTCTCTAAGACTCCCACCACATCACTCACGCTTTGTATCTCTTCACTCTCTCCCGGTTTTATAGCAGCAACTGCCTCTACATATTCTTCAATCGATGCCATGACCGGAAGTCTTTTTCCTGTAAGCCTGTAAATAACTTCACGACTTTCCTGATGTGTAAAGTTTGTTTTCACTGTATAGTTAGTAACTGAATCAGCTTTCTTCTGCATTATAAAAAAGTATGAATCGGGATATGTTATTTGTTCACCACTATCTGTTGTTAATCCGGAATCTCCTTTTGGACTTGTCATCACAGCTATTGACCCATCAGGAGTATCTTTCGGAAAGAAAAAACTTTTTCATTGCCATTATGGATCTCTTTACTGATCCGTTTCTTTCATTTTCTGAAACAATCTCTTCCATATCTGAATATGAATTTCTTGAGCGCTCTGATTTTCCATAAGAACGATCTTCAAGCCTATTTGGATCTATAGGATCTCTAAAATATTTAGTAGGATAAACCAGATGATTTGATAAATATTCAAGCTTAAAGCCTAATAAGTCTTTTTCTGTTTTCTGAACCCAGTCCGACATATCTCCCGAACTATTTAGATCTTTTATTAAAGCGAGTTGTAATTTCATAATAAAACCGACTTCTGATTTTTTTCCCCGTAAATTGTACCAATCCTTAGGTAACTTTTCTTTTAGCCAGTTGTAGTCAAAGTGGCTGATATAATCTGCTAACGTACTATTCTCGGTATGCTTTTTTTCTTTTACCTCTTCCTTTTTTCGTTGGCGGTAATTATCTAAATAAAATATTTTTGCGTCATGAATAGGTGGTCGGGGATACTCAATAATCCTTGTACGCGCAGTATTTCTTACTTTGAATAATTGTTCATCCTGGGGTAAATATCTCGCTGCTTCTACCATATTAATTTTATCATTTCCTGTGTTTACTTTTTAATCCACTTTGTTTCTCTCTTTTTTTCTCTGAAATTAACGTATCGTGCAATGGTAAAGAAGAGATCGGATAGGCGGTTGAGATAAATCATAATTGCAATATCTACATCTTCATTCTTCATCAAAGCAACAACGCGGCGTTCTGCTCGTCTGGCAATAGTACGGCATATATGTAATTGGGAGCCTGTTTTTCCTCCGCCCGGTAAAATAAAATTTTTAAGTGGCGGGAGCTTAATTGTCAATTTATCGATTAACTTTTCAAAATCCAGCGGACGTTTCTCAAGTCCGGGGATCGGCTCCGCTTCCGGTGTAGATAAAGCTGATCCTATTTCAAATAGATCGTGCTGAATCTCTTCAAGTTCTTTTTTGAGTTGTTTAAATTTTTTTGGAGAAAGAAATGCAAGAGCAACACCAATGGAACTATTGAGCTCATCAATTGTGCCGTATGTTTCAACGCGCGCGTTTGCTTTAGAAACTCTAGTCCCATCGATAAGCGAAGTTTTCCCTTTATCTCCGGTACGGGTATAGATTGGCATAATAGTTAAAAGTTTAAAGTACAAAATTAAAAGTTAAACTTGCGTATTGGCAGCTTGTAAGTTTTTTCTTAATCTCAAGGCTGCTTCGTAACCCATAAAGAATAAACCTGTATAGAGGAAGTCGCCGATTAATGTATTTCTAAAAAAAGGAATTGCTGCCACAAAACAGTCAATCAGCCCTGAAAATGTTTTAGGGTACATGGTACCAATTAGCCAAACACCAAAGTTAGTAATGAGATAAAAAAGTAAGGAAGACAAAAGAGTGGCAATTATAATGTTTGTTGTTTTTTTGTGTTTTTTTAGCCAAATACCAATGCAGCCGATAAGTAAAAAACTGCCATAGACAAACACCATCTTTTCCATACCGTAAAAACCGAGAAATAGATCTGAAAAGAATAAAGCTAAGAGGGGAATTATGATAGCGTATTTTTTGTCCAGGTAAGCTCCGCCGAATAAAGCCATAGCGGCGATTGGAGCGATGTTGGGTGGGTGCGGAAGCAAGCGCAATACTGCGGCAATAGTGATTATTACCAGTGGACTAATGAAGTAGCTAATTTTCAATTTAAAATTTTTAATTTTCATTTTAGTATTTCAAATTACTCAGATTATTGTCATTCCCCTGCACAGGGGAATCCAGAAGATATAAATAACTTTTCCTTATAACAAGTAAATGTAATAACTTGTTTTACCTCCTGGATTCCCGCGTTCGCGGGAATGACAACTGCTTATGAGTTAATATTTTTCTATTTTCCATTCAATCGTATCTGTGTCTTGCGTTTGGTACTCTGCCGGTCCAACTTCTGACATTTTGCTGTTTATGTAAAATGCCCAGTATTCATGCTTGGAATTATCGGCCTCGCGGCCATTGATAGTTGTGACCAGGCCTGACTTGTCTTGTTTAATTCCATATTTTTGCTTGAGGAGTGTAAGAGCGTCTTTGCCTTTTTGGCCTTTATATGTATAGTTTTGGGAGTGGGTTTCTTGTTGAACTGTTTTAGTAGGAGCAATTGTAGGTTTTGGCTGTATAAATAGCGGGACAGAAGAAATTAAAGCTACGAATATAATAATTAAGAAGATATTTTTTTGGTTTAGAAATGTTTTTCTCATAAAAAAATCCCTCTCGTTTTTTGTCCCGAGAAGGATACGTAATTTTGATTCCAGTCAGGCACAAGTCTATGCCTGACCCCGCTCTGCGGGGCTCGGGACGAAATAATGCTCTCTAGTTTTCTGGCTATACAGTTGCGGCTCAGCCATGGATTTTCACCATGATTGCCTAAAAGAGCGTTCTAATTTAAATCAATAATACACTTAATTTTTTGTTTTAGCAAGGTTTAATTTTTTTTAATTAGGGCTCTAAATTTTTGTTTTCAATTCCTTACGAAACTTGTTTATAAAATCTCCGGGTTTTAACACTTCAATCGGCTTTAGGTACTCAATAACACCCTTTTTGAAAAATCCTTTATCAAAAGAAATAACGAACTGAATACGTGTAGCCCGTTTTGCTGCGGCAATGATTGGCTCATCTTTGAAATTACTAAACGCGTCGTGCGCTTTTTTAATCTCTTCTTCGGTGGCATCATCGACAATTGTAAGAATGTTTTTACTGAGTATCGCTTCAAATCTGAGCGTTTCTTGCTCATTCCCATCTTTTATATTGTTATTTTGCACTTCAAATACGACTTTTTTCGAAATATAGCATTTCAGTTTCCCCCGTATACAGTAGTCTATAATGAACGCAGAGGCTCCCTTTTTGGATCTACAGAATGACAGCAGTACCGATGAGTCAAGAAATATATGCATTATGGGAGATCAGACAAACGTTTTTCAACCTCGGAAGCAAGCGGCTCCGGCAGCTTATCTTCTTTCACCCATTCATCAATTTGATTTTTGCTAAACTTCCTGTAGTCAGCATAATGTGCAACTTTTCTTGATTGAATAATGAGCTTATCTCCCTCCACTTTCGCTTTTGCCACGTCTCCTTCGTCAAGACCCAATTGTTTACGAAATTGTTTTGGAATAGTGATGACCCCTTTCGGCAAAATCTTGATCCATGTTTCCCGTGATTTAATTTGTGTTTGCATATTTCACCTTCTATGGAATTAACAGAATTCCATATTGCCATATTAAGTTATTACGAGAGGGAAGTCAAGCTCAAATTTAGGATAAATGTCAACTTTGCTACTAATTTTACAAACTAATGGTTTAGCGGGGCATTGGCTTGTAAATGATTGCTGATTTATTACAAGAAACTTTTAGATCAATTATTGTAGTTTTATCGTTCCCGGGTTTTGGTGTTATATCGTATTTTTTTATACTTCTTAGATCCCAAAAGGAAAACATTTCTCTATGAGAAATGGTTTGCGGTAACTCATTACTTAAATCTGGGTTGTTTATTTTAGTTTCCTCTGTAGCCCTTATCTCTAGAGAACCACCATTTTTAACTATTGCTAGCAAGCCTCCTATTTTTTCCGGCTCATTTATTGTCGGATGTATGATTTTGCCTTTTTCTTTTGGTCCTGTATTGCAATCAACTAAATCTGATCTATCTCCTTCTGCACAACCTACAAGTAAAGTTGTTGCTAAGGCAAGCTCTCCTAGTTCTATTCCTCTCATAGGTGCATTATAACACGTCTTATAAGACTGTCAACGCCTGAGTTAATTTTTAACTTATAAGTAATTGAATATTGCTTGCACCGTCAATTCCCACATTAACATTTTTTCCTCTGGCAATTTCTCCTGTTAATTTTTGCTTGGCAATCAAGTCTTCAATATTATCTTGAATATAGCGTTTGATCGGTCTGGCCCCGAATTGCGGATCAAACCCTTCCTGGGCAATTTTTTCAATCACCGCCTCGTCGAAAGTTATTTTGATATCCTGCTTATCCAAGTCCATCGTTATTTTCTTAAGGAGCAAATTTACTACTTTTTTCACGTCTGACGGACTCAAGGGCTTGAAGGTAATAACACCATCAAAGCGATTTAATAATTCCGGTTTGAATATTTTTTCGGTTTGTAAGTGATCCAAAAGCCTTGTGTGAAATTTTTTATCAAGCATAGTTCCTTTATTCACTTCTTGTCTTATAAATTCCGAGCCTGCATTTGAAGTGGCTATGATAAGGGCATTGTCAAAAGACACAGTTACTCCTTTGTTATCGGTTAACCTTCCATCATCAAAAACTTGTAAAAATAAATTAAGGATTTTAGGATGTGCTTTTTCAAATTCATCAAGCAACACAAGCGACGCAGGCGCGTCTTTAATTTTATCGGTTAATTCTCCTCTTTCATTTCCTTCGCCAGGTGGAGCTCCCAAAAGTCTTCGCATCCCAATCTCATCTGTATATTCACTCATATCCAGCCGTATCATCTTGCTCTCTCCTCCGTAATATAGATCCGCTAGCGCTTTAGTTGTTTCGGTTTTACCCACACCGGTTGGACCAAGGAAGAGAAAGGATATTGGTTTTTGAGACGTTGCCATACCTGAACGCGCTCTGCGCATAGCCTCAGCAATAGCAGTTACAGCTTCTTTCTGGTCAATGATCCGTTCATGTAATTTATCTTCTAAATGGAGAAGTACATCTATTTCTTTCTTATCAGGCATGGCAATCGCCACATGCACCGTATCTTCAACATGTTTGACGATATGTTCTGCTAAGACTATTTTTTTATTAATATGTTCAAAATTAGGTACAGCCGAAAGAGCAACTTTGTTTGCAACACTTTGGATCAAGGAAACTGCGTTCCCGGGCAGAGATTGATCTTGAAAAAAGCGGTCTGCCAACTCTACCGCGCTATCAATTGCACGATAGCTTATGATGACTTTGTTCTTTTCTTCTATATCATGTGTTTTTTTCATAACCATTTGGATGGCAGTATTTTTATCCGGTGGCTTGAGTTGTATAACTGTAAATACTTCTTTAAGTGGATTGCGATCCATATAAGATTTGTAATTTCCTGAAGATATTGTGGCTATTACCGGCAAATTACCGGATTTCAAATATGGCAGAAGCGCGCCGGAAATATCAAGATTGTAAGATGATGCTCCCATGATATTTTGAAGTTCAGGAATGTATAGAATTACATCAACCGCATGAGAAACTTCGGCGATTATTGTTTGTAAGCGTGTTTCAAGTTCATTTCGATTGCCTACCCCGGCAATAAAAGTACCAAGCATAAGTTCTAATACACGGTGGTCATTTAGAAATGAAACAAGGTTGCCCTCAGCGCTGTTATATGCGAATGCTCTCACAATATTTTCTTTCCCACTGCCTGTATTTCCAACAAGGAGAACATTATTATTTTCAGCTCTTATCAACCCTTCTAATAGAGTCTTAAATTCTATTTCCCGGCCTGTGATCTGTGGTTTATTTTTATATGCTTCATAAGTGAAATTTTGAGTATATTTTTTGGTTTCAGGTGTCCAACCGGTTGTTAAGAAATCACCAATTCCTCCACCCGAAAAATGCAAACTGTGTTTTGGCGGGAATTCTTCGTCTGTGTATTCGGATCTTACCCAATAAAGTAAATTATTTAAATCATCTGTTTTTAATTGTTTGGCAAACAAGAGTTTACTTTCCGATTCGGTAAACATCAGATAAGCTATAAATATATCGAGTGTAGTAACAAATTTTCCTTTGAATGTTTTGGCAACCTCTAGTGCGCTTGAAGCAAGCGCCTGCGTTGCAAGAGCCTGCATAGCGATGTCCTTTTCGTTCATATTCGTTTTCTGCATAAAGCAGCGCACAGCCGGATATTTAAATAATCTCCGAATAATTGCCGGCGTTGTGTTTTCGTTTAAAAACAGCGATAGGGCAGGCATAGTAAATGATTCATAGATTTTTTCACCGTTATTTTTATCAACTGTAAGTTTTGGGACAATTTTACTTATTTTATATCTGAAGAATATTTCGTTTATAAGAAATAGGTTTAGCAAAAATAAAGGAATTCGCAGAGACTCATTTTGTGAAAATAAATATATTATAATTGAAATTAAAAAGAAGAAAATAAGCAAGCGAATTGACCTCACATATGCTTTGCGAAAAAATAAATTTAATTTTGTGTAAAGTTGCATAAGCTATAAGAATAATATTAATACAGTGGCTATAGGAAATATCAGAAAAGAAAAGATTACTACGAATTCAATTAAAATTAAAATGAGGAAAATAAAAATATTTGCTATAATCAATCCGGTCTTGACGAGTATTCCGATTGCTCGGGAGAATCCTACTAATCCTTCTCTATATTCATTCTTAAGAGGCTTAAAGTAAGTTTTAATGCATAGAGAGAGAGCTGATAATTGAATGAAATAATTATTTAATGATACAAAATATACCAACATATCCCGCGGAGCATCTATATACCAAAATTTTAAAAAAGTAAAAGATAACAGCCATGAATTATTCATAGGTCTTTTTAAGTATATACCCCTCAGCTTTCAAAATTCAAATTAAAAATACCTGAGAGTTACCCGGCTTTAGCTCCATGCGGATTAGCATAAAAATTTCAGGTATAATTTACAACTGAAGGTAGTTTTTAAGAAGCTATTTTAGCGAGCCTAAAAGTTGTTGAAGTAGTGCAAGAATCTTTGCTAGAAGCTCCATAATCATTTGTATAATGCCTGATTCCCCGCCGCCGCCTTTACGGGAAGTTTTTTGCAATGAACTTGGCTCTGCTGAGCTTGGTTCTATTTTCTCATTAGGAACCGATGATGGTTGTTGACCGCTATCACCTGGGGATTTAAGCTCTGGTTGACCGTCTGGTGATTTAAGCGTTTGTTTATCGACTGGTTTTGTAGGAACATCCGTGGTACAGGGATCACCACTCAGACAGTAAAAGTTGGTGGGGGAAATGTAGGGCGAAGATGGGTTGGGACCTTGAGGGGAAGTAGGGTTGTTACTCTGTGTGGGAAGAGCTGCAGTTTCTGCCACTATTGCCTTGCCCGCGTTTATACGACCATATTGCCAGTTTTGTCCTGTTCCGGTAATTTTGTCTGCAGTTTCAAACAACCGTTGTACAACAGATGTTGCAGAAGTTCCGTATGAAGATGACCAGATAAGTCCCACAACGCCTGCGACCATTGGTGTTGACATGGATGTTCCGCTGAGGTAATCATAGTTTGTCTTTAAACCAGGTTTTAATTGCTGTAGCTTATAAGAGCTTATTGGAAGTGTTGAATAAATAACACTACCCGGAGCTGCAACGTCAACCCATGTCCCATAAGTTGAGAATGAAGACAACGCGTCTTTATTATCGGTTGAGGCAACCGCGATAACATTTTCGCAGTGAGCGGGGTAGTTAACCGTTTTGTTACCAAAGTTTCCTGCCGCAGCAGCCATAATTACACCTTTGTCCCAGGCATATTTCACAGCTTCACATTTTATATCTTGTCCGCTAGTGCCTCCCAGGCTCATATTTATTACTTTAGCTCCATTATCTGCTGCCCAGATAATCCCTTCCGCAACTGCTGAATCAGGACCGTAACCTTCATCATCTAAGATTTTCCCGATTATTAGATTACACCCAGGACACACGCCGGCAGTACCCACGGAATTATTAGTCGCAGCTGCAATAATGCCGGCGATATGTGTTCCATGACCGAACCCGTCGTCAATTCCGGACCCGCTAAAATCTTTCTTGCCGGTAATTTTCGCGGAAAGTTCAGGCTGATTGGAGTCAATACCGGTATCAAGGACAGCGATTAAAATACCATTGCCGAGGGTAACATCCCAGGCTGGTTCTACGTTAATATCGGCATGCAGCGATCCCGCTTCCCCCTTAATGGTTTGTCCTGTATTACTCAACCCCCATTGCTGATTATAATCAGGATCATTTGGAACCAAAAATGCTTGATTTAGATAATCAGGCTCTGCCACTTCTATTAAATTATCTTTTTTCAACTGTTCAAGTATGGCATCTCCCTGGCCCTCCGGCACTTGGATTACAAGTCTATTGATCGCATCAATCCGTTTAATAATCCGGGCATTATATTTATTTAAGTGTTCATTTATTGATTGCTCGGATACTCCTGGCTTATATTTTATAATTATTTGATCTTCAACCCGTGGGCTGGAAGGGGAGGGAGGTAATGGTATTGAAGGCACTGTGCTCGATGGAGGTTCAATTACCTTTTCCTCTTGCCTTAATACAGCCATTAGAATTATGAGAAGTAGAAACGCTGCAACAACGAAAATAAGAATATATTTTTTGGAGGTTTTAGATTTTTGCCCATCACCCGGTGTAGTACTGTCAGGTACCTTGCTCTGTAGGTTACCCTCTGGTACCTGGCTTTGGTCTTGTGATTGTGGTTTTTCTTGAGTATTTATTTCTTTTATAGTTAATTATTAGTGTAATATACATTTTTAATCCTTGTCAACAGGAAGACTGTTAGCTGACAAAGTGCTCGATCAGTCACGGTTTTCAATCGTGGTTAAAACTACATATATTATAGTATCGAAAAAATCATCAAACAATTTTACCGTATAATTGAATTTTTTAAGGCTTTTGAGTGCGACAACACAGACTTACATATCAAAGAAATTGCATTTATTAAAGTCTCAATAAAAATCCGGTTGCAAAGCGGAATGTAGAAGATATAATATATAAATCTAAAACGAACGCGACCCATAACGGAAATTTGTGCGCTCAGGCAGAATCGCTATTCTAAAAGATAATAAAATATGAATATTACTATTGAGCATATAGAAGATGCTGCAAAGAGATTGAATGGTGTTATTTCAAAAACTCCCTTGCAATTTTCCAAAAGATTATCGGAAAAATTTGGAGCAAAAATTTATCTCAAAAGGGAGGACCAGCAGGAAGTGCGGTCTTTCAAGATACGCGGAGCATATAATAAAATTGCTTCTTTAACGTCCATTGAAAGAAGAAAAGGAGTTGTCAGTGCCAGTGCCGGTAATCATGCCCAGGGAGTAGCATACAGTTGTTCAGCACTCAAAATAAAAGGGACAATTTTCATGCCCGTAATTACGCCGACTCAAAAAATTGACAAAGTAAAACATTTTGGCCGGGAATTTGTAGAAGTGCGCTTAGTTGGCAACACTTATGATGACGCCAGTATTGCTGCACACAAATTTTGTGATGAAAAAAACGCAGTATACGTACATCCGTTTGATGACCCACTTATAATTGCCGGACAGGGAACGATCGGTAAAGAAATCTTTAATTCCCTCTCCCTTGAGGGGCGGACAGAGCGAAGCGAAGGAGCCCGCCTGCTTGACAGGGGCGAAGAGGGTCAGGGTGAGGGTGGAAAGATAGGAGATAATTTAGTAGTTATCGCTGCGATTGGTGGAGGTGGACTTATTTCAGGTATATCTTCATATCTCAAACAAAAAAATCCCAAAATCTCAATAATCGGTATTGAGCCTGAGGGAGCTGCTGCAATGCATGAGTCACTCAAGCATAAAAAATTAGTAACGCTTGAGAAAATTGACACATTTGTAGATGGAGCCGCAGTTAGAAGAGTTGGAGAAACTACGTTTGAAATTTGTAAAAAATATGTGGAAAGTGTTTACGTAGTGCCTGAAGGATTGATTTGCTCAATTATGATTGAACTATACCAAAATGAAGGTATTATTGCCGAGCCTGCAGGAGCGCTTAGTGTCTCAGCGCTATTAACTCTAAAAGAAAAAATAAAAGGAAAGACTGTTGTCTGCATTCTTAGCGGAGGCAATAATGATCTTTTGCGTTATCCTGAAATTATGGAGCGAAGCCTGGTTTATCAGGGAAGAAAACATTACTTTATAATAGAATTCACACAAAAACCCGGACATCTGCGTAAATTTGTAGATCAGGCATTAGGACCAAATGACGACATTGCGCGTTTTGAGTATATTAAAAAAACAAATAAAGAAAAAGGCGCTGCGCTTATTGGTATTGAACTGCAAGACAAGAAAGATTTAGAACCACTTTTAAAACGTATGAAAGCGATCGAGTTAAATTTCCGCATACTGACAAGCGAAGAACTTCTATACAAGTATTTGATATAATTGTACAAATTCTTATTTAAATGTATTTATGATCAAAGCAATTCATACAAACAAAGCTCCTGCAGCAATATATCCCTATTCACAGGCAATGGTAGCAAATGGATTTATCTTTTGTTCCGGTCAAATCGGTTTAAATCCGAAAAACGGCAATCTGGTAGTTGGATTGGAAAATCAGACTAGGCAGGTTATAAACAATTTAAAAGAAGTATTAAAAGCATCTGATTCTGACCTGGATTTTGTCGTAAAAACTACAATTTATCTAAAAAATATTTCTGACTTTATGAGTGTAAATTCTATTTACGGCGAATACTTTTCTACTCACAAACCCGCACGATCTACTTTTGAAGTTGCCGCTTTACCCAAAGGAGCCCTTATTGAAATAGATGCAATAGCAATTAAGAAAGAATAATTGCTCTCCAATCAGCTGCGAATCGCTGAATACCTGTAGTTGTAAGCTCATGTCTAATGTCAAGTTTATTTCCCTCTATTGCCCCCATAAACTCCGAAATTGTTTTGATTTTAATCAATTCCGGAGGCGGTTGCCAATAGGGTATATCAGCAAGTCCTTTTGCATAAGCTTTCGCATCAAGCTCATTTTGTTGAATCTGAGAAAGCTTGAACCATTCGCGATACGCGCTTGCAGGAGCTGTTATGATCTCAGCATTTAATTCAATACTTTGTTTGATATGCTCAACTTTTCGTAAAGATGAGGCAAGCATCCAAGTAATTGGCCCCTTTTCTTTAGTTAAAAAATGACCTTTTATTTTCATGCCATTTTCTATAAGCCTTATACCATTCTGTCCTTTATCATCAAGCCTTCCGACAAACGGAGAAATAAATGGAGGCCATTGGTTTGAAGCATTTTTATTTGATTCTCTGATTATCCTCTCATGCAAATTGATCGCGAAAATTTGCTGTTGTGAGAATACAAGCGTATTATTGATCGGAATATTTTTTTCACGCAGCGATGAACGCGCCTTGAACCCTTCAAGTGTAGTTGGTAATTTTACGTAAATTCTTTTATCCCAACTTGCAATATCCTCCCCTTGTTCTATCATCTCATCTGCGGTAGTTGATTCATCAGCATATACTTCGGCAGATACAGCGCCCGGAACCAATCCCAGAATTTCCATAACAATTTCCTTTTGCAATTCAAATGCCTCACTTTGTCTAAGCTTGCGGTCTTTAAGCGTCTTTGCAATCAGAGTAGGATTGGTTGTAGCACCCCAGAGTCCAGAATTTTTTTCTTTGGCCAATTTTGCTATTTCTTTATATTCCTGAACATCACCTGAATCGAGTAGAAACTTTGTCATGAAATTATAATACCATTTTTGGGTATTGACATCAATTGTTTTGTGTTATAAATTATATTTAATGTCTAGTTTAACTGATAGTTTAAAAAACGCTCTTTCATCTTTAGTTTCTGGTGCAGGAGATGTTGTTGGTACAACCCGCGATGTAGCAAAAGACACAGTTGTTAAAACTGTGAAAGCAAGCGGTGATATTGCCACAACATCGGTAGACACAGCAGGAAATGTTGTCACCGAAGGAGTTACAGTCGCTTCTCAAACTGGAGTATCTACAATTCAAGCAGTAACCGGTTTGGTTACCGGCGCAATTGAAGGAGTTAAAGAAGTCGGAGGAAATGTAGGCGGTGCAGCTACAGAAGTTTCCCGGGATGCGGTAAAAGGCGTTAAAGCAATTGGCGGAGATGTAGGAGAAGCAGCAGTATCTGCGGTTGTAGGTTCAATTCAAGCCGCCCGTGATATTGGAGCTGATACCGGAGAACTTGCGAAAGATGCAGTAATGGGTACGTTAAAAGCAGCTGACGAAATCGGAAGCGAAGCCGGAAGTATAGTTCGAAAAGCCCTTCTTAATGCAGCTGCACTGCCTCATGATATTATTGACGCGCTTCTGACCGGTAAAAAAGAATAAAAAACTGCTTATGGCAGAACATATCCTCTACTTAGGTTATTGGTACCAAAGAACCTCGCTACATCTATCGGAAGTTTACGACTTTCTTAAATATGGTACAAGTCCCCTTAATTTAAACAAAGAGAAATTACAGCATTTACTTTCAGAAATGACTTTGAAAAAAGTTTCATTTACAATCGATATTTTAGAATATATCGAATTGGAAGCTGAAGATAATATAAAAATAAGATTTTACGAGGACGGTTTGGTAGTTATGGCAAAACCATTCCATAAAATCGAGGAAGCAAAAACACAACTTTCTGAATATTATGCAAATCGTTTTATCCCGGCCATCAGTTATCTTTTCAGTCTTGGTGCTCCTGTCCCCAAAGAATTGGCAAAAACAAAATCTACATACACCTATTTTTTGATCACACAACACGCAAATAAAGAAGCAGTAGATATTTTACTCAAAGAATTGGGCGAGAAAGAATATTTTGAGTTTATGAACGAAGATATTGCAATCTACAGAGGAGACACTCATTATGTGATCAACAGCAATAAAGATTTTGCAGGTATTGAACAATTGATAGAGATGTTTATTTTCTTTAGTGAATTTAAAGCACAGCTGCATCAATATCTCGATCTGCATAGGTCTGTTTGGGAAAAGATTGAGAAAATAAAAGAGCAAGGTGCTATTCTCGGCAGAAATATTGAAAAGCAGCGTCATGAACTTGAAAGTTACAAAAAAAGTATAGAACTTATTGATGGCCGAATGGAGCAAATGGGATTATATATTTCGACCAGGTCCAGTATTGTCCAAAAAAGCGGGTGGGGAGATGTTTTGACTAAGGTATTGGAATTTAAGTACGAAAATCTGCGCCACAATCTTGACTATGTGAAGTCATTATGGAAAATGACCAAACAATATGTTGATTCCGCTATACAACTTTTTAATGAGATAAATCAAACAAGTACCAAGTATGCTGTAAATGTACTGACGATTATCTCAAGCGTCGGTATCGTAGGAGTAATTCTCTCGCACCTTGTGAAAACAGAATATCCGCAAGTATCAAGTATCGGCATTTTTTACCTTTTACTACTTCTCTCAGTTTCGTTCTTTATCCACAGGTTTACTGGTTTTATCTTCAAGTCCATACGATACAAGATAAGCAATGTTGATTATAAAAAAGAGCTCTAACCACGCCTGCTTCCTTACTCATCTGTCAGGTTCCTGTCAAGTAGAAGTGGATCATCAGGGATATAATTTGGCTTATAGTATAGATATTGAGTTATTCTTAAATTTACTATGCAAAGGTTAGAACAGGCAATACCTGGAATAATCGATGGAGTCAATGGTTTTGCACCATGGGAAGCGCCTCATCGTGAAGCGATTAAACCTCAACAGGTTCCATTTGCTATGCATAATGGGAAAGAACGACGTCCGACACATTCCATAGACCACGGTGATTTTCAGATAATAGCAATTCCTGGATTAATGGGTATTTTTAATATCACAGCATTCCCAAGAGATAATGATTCGACGCATCTTCTAGGACGACAACTAATTGATCGTCAAAAAATTACTATTGGAACACCGGATACTTCAAGACTAGTATGGCTTACGATGAATAATAGGCATTTAGAAACGACCCCGGAACAGAGTATTTGGGAACCAGGCGATACACTTGGTTACAATTTGGAAGATCCAAGAGCTGTTGTTGTTAGTAAAAGTAAAAGAGTAGCTCTGGGATTATCAGCGTTGTCAGAAAAACCAGACGACAATGGAATCTATCTTCCATACCCTGCTCGGGCGTATGTTGACAGTATAAATCCTACAGCCCTGGTAGACTTGGAGGTCATAACAGAGTTTGGGCCAGGGAAAAACTTCGTGTCACTAGGCTATCCGGGAGAAGAAGATAATTGGTGGGGTTTTAGACGTGAAGGTGAAGGCTTAGGACATGAATTACTAGTTCTCCATGATGATGGAAAGAAATTCCGAGCAGTGGGAACATTACCTCTTCCAAAGGATATACCTGGTTTCGGATTAAAGGCAGGTGCCTCTGCAACGCCGGTATGGATTGATGAACAATGGGGAATTATCCCTTTCCACGGTATGGAATTTGAAAATGGTTTATTTGTTTACTCGCAAGGAGTAGCGATACTAGAAAGAGGGACTTCTCATGAGCAACCATTCGCTGTTAAAAATCCGATACCAACCCTACACCCCGACCACTTTAATCCTCTTAGAGGCGAAGATCTAACGGCTCTAGAATTAAATCCCATAATTAGAAGAGCAACATATAGCACCGGCTTGCATGTTGATGTTTCAAATGACATATTCAGAACCTTAGTTAGCGTTGGAGATACTGTTACTGTTTTTGAAAATCGAAAATTATCAAAAGTGAAAGAAATGCTCAGAACCAAAAAATCAGGAGTAATTTATCCTAGCTCCCAGGCTGCTTAATCATTTATAAAACTTTTTTTGTGAATTCCATTTCTCAACGCATTTAATATAAGCAGCGCACATTTCATTCTTGTTGGAGTGAGAGTAATACCCAGTAAGTCGAGTACAACTTCTGCATCAATTTTTCGAAGATCAGTTACCGATTTTTGTTTTATTTCCTCGGTAAAAAGAGAAGCAGAGGCTTTGGAAATAGCACAACCCTCGCCAATAAACGCGACTTCCTTAACTCTATTATTTTTTAATTTAATTGTAAGACGGATCCTGTCCCCGCAATACGGATTATCTTCCTCAACATCAATATCAGGATCTTGTACCACACCGTAATTCTGTGGGTTTTTCCAATGTTCCAAAATAATGTCGCGATATAATTGATCCTGCATAATTAAATTTTCAAAGTTTTTTTTACAACGTTAATTCCTTCGACTAATCTATCAACATCCTCCTTAGTATTATATAAATACAGAGATGCTCTCGCTGTAGCCGGTACACCTAGAGCTTGCATAGTAATTTGTGCGCAGTGATGGCCGGAGCGGATTGCAATATTTTGTCCATCGAGAATTTGAGCGATATCATGCGCATGGGCGTTTGTTATATTAAAAGAAAAAATACCGAGCCGGTCTTTATATGTTTTTGGACCGTATAATTTTAAGAAAGGTAAATTTTTTAATTTTTCAAGTGCATATTTAGTTAGTTCATTTTCATAACTAGCGATTTTTTCCCAACCAATTTTTTTTAAATATGAAATTGAGGCTGACAAACCTACAACCCCTTCAAGATTACCGGTTCCTGCTTCAAATTTATCAGGAAGATCAGCCCAAGTTGCTTTATTTTTGGTTACAGTTTTTATCATATGACTACCGACATGAAGCGGATCCATTGTTTCGAGCAAATCTTCCTTTGCCCATAGCACACCGACCCCCGTTGGCCCAAGCATTTTGTGAGCGGAGAAGGCAAGACGTTCTTCCTGGGGTATGCCGCGGTGCAGGCGGGAGGCGACCCCTCGCTGCTGTTCGATGACCTCGTCCGCAACGCGCCGGGATTCTCGAAGCCCTGGCTGCAAGCCGCCTTCGTGCTGCTCGTGGTCGGGTATGGAACGAAGATGGGATTGGCCCCCATGCATACGTGGAAGCCCGACGCGTATGGCGAGGCGCCGGGGATCGTGGGCGCCCTGATGGCCGGCGCCCTGACGAGCTGCGCCTTCCTCGCTCTTTCCCGGGTCTTTCACGTTCTGACCGCCGCGGGAGAGGGAGCATTTGCTGGGCGCATCCTGGTCGTGCTCGGGCTCTTCTCCATGGCCGTCGCCGGCGTGTTCACGGTCCGTCAGCGAGACCTGAAGCGCATGCTGGCGTATTCGAGCGTCGAGCACATGGGAATTCTGGCGTTCGGTCTCGGCCTCGGCGGCAGCGGTATCTTCGGCGCCTTCCTGCACATGCTGAACAACGGGATCATCAAGGGCGTGATGTTCCTCTCGGCCGGGAACATCCACCGGGCCTACGACAGCAAGTACGTCGAGGACGTGTCGGGGGCGCTCCGGCGCGTCCCGTGGTCCGGCGCCTTGTTCCTGGCCGGGTTCTTCGCGGTGACCGGCTCTCCGCCCTTTGGCCCGTTCGTCAGCGAGCTGTCCATTCTCAATGCCGCGATGGAACAGCATCGCTGGGGCGTCGCGGCGGCCATGCTGGGTCTGCTTCTCGTCGTGTTCATGGGGATGGGGGTGACGGTGCTCGGAGTCGTCCAGGGCGAGGCGGGGCCGAGCTCGAGCCAGTCCCGATTCCGGGACGGCGTTCTCAACACATTGCCGGCGCTGGTGCTCCTGGCCATGTCGTTCGGCATGGGAGTGGCCATGCCCGACGCGATCCAGTCGATGGTCCGGGAGGCCGCGGACTACGTCGGAGGCCGGCGATGAGCCTCCGGGCGGGGCGCGCGGTCGAGAATGGCGAAGCCGTCCCGGTGGGCGAAGTCCCCGAGCTGTCGAACGAGGAGTTCCGGCAGGTCGTGATCGAGGCCTGCCGTCGGGAGCGGCGAGTGTCGGCGCTGTTCGGCGACTCGAGAGACGGCGAGGGTGGCCGCGATCTCGTGGAGCTCTACGCGGTACTGGCCGAGGAGGACACGGCGTCGCTGCTCCTCGCCCGGACCCGGATCGAGGCCGACGTCTTCGAGTCGCTGACGCCGGATTGCCCGCAGGTGCACCTGTTCGAGCGCGAGATTGCCGAGCAGTACGGGTGCGTGCCGCGGGGGCACCCGTGGCTGAAGCCCGTTCGGTTCCATGCCCCGTACCGTCGCCCGGCCTCGGGCGTCGAGACGGGGCCCAGGCCGCCCGTGGTCGGAGTGATGGACTACTACCGGGTCGAGGGCGACGAGGTGCACGAGGTGGCGGTCGGGCCCGTGCACGCGGGGATCATCGAGCCGGGCCACTTTCGCTTCCAGTGCCACGGGGAGACGGTGTTCCACCTCGAGATCTCGCTCGGCTACCAGCACCGGGGCATCGAGCGGCACCTCGTCGGCGGTCCGACGCCCAGGACCGTGCACTACATGGAGACGCTCGCCGGCGACACGACGCTCGGTCACGCGACCGCGTACTGCCACGCCGTGGAAGCCCTGGCCCGGATCCACGCCCCGGCGAAGGCGCAGTTCATTCGCGGCATCGCGCTCGAGCTGGAGCGACTGGCGAACCACGTCGGCGATCTCGGTGCTCTCGCGGGCGATGTCGGCTATCTGCCCACGGCCTCGTTCTGCGGGCGCATCCGCGGCGACTACCTGAACATGAGCGCGCTCTTGTGCGGGAATCGATTCGGCCGGGACCTGACTCGCGTGGGCGGCGTGCGCTTCGACATCGACGAAGCGGTGCGAGAGAGCCTTGTCACGCGGCTGGACGCCGCGGAGCGGGACACCGCGAGTGCCGTGAACCTGCTCTGGGAGTCGTCGTCGGTGATGTCGCGGTTCGAGGATGCCGGGAGCATCTCGGAGGAGGTCGCGCGGGAGATCGGTCTCGTGGGCCCGGCCGCCCGCGCCAGTGGCCTGGGACGCGACGTGCGAACCGACTTTCCCAAGGGCGTCTACCGCTACAGCCACGTGCCGATGTGCACGTGGAGCACCGGTGATGTCTTTGCGCGGGCGTACGTCCGCTGGCTCGAGATCCAGAACTCGATCCGCTTTATCCGCGAGGAGCTTCAGGAGCTGCCGGAAGGCGCGCTCCAGGTGAGTGTGCCCATCTTGATGCCCGAGAGCATCGTGGTGTCGCTCGTCGAGGGCTGGCGTGGGGAGATCTGCCACGTGGCGATCACCGACGAGGCGGGGAAGTTCCGCCGCTACAAGGTCGTCGACCCCTCGTTCCACAACTGGTCCGGTCTCGCGCTCGCCCTCCGCGGACAGGAGATCTCGGACTTTCCGTTGTGCAACAAGAGCTTCAACCTGTCCTACGCGGGCTTCGACCTGTGATTCGTCTCCTTCGAGCTCGAGTGCTTCAGGGTCATCGGACCATGCCGTTTCCGGACGGGCCTCCGCCGGAGCTGCCCGCGCGGTTTCGCGGCCGGCCCGAGATCGACGCCGGCCTGTGCCGGTCCGGCTGCCGCGCGTGCGCGGAGGCCTGTCCGACCCAGGCGATCACGGGCGGGGAGTCGGCTCAGATCGACCTCGGCCGCTGCCTCTTCTGCACCGACTGCGTGGAGGCCTGTCCCGAGGGCGCGATCTCCTTCACCAATGACTATCGTCTCGCGGTGCGCCGGCGCGAGGACCTCGTGGTCTGCGGCAATCAGGATGCGCTCCCGCTCGCCGCGGAGCTGGGTGCGGAGCTGCATCGCCTGCTCGGGCGGTCGCTCAAGCTGCGCCAGGTATCGGCGGGCGGCTGCAATGGGTGCGAGCTCGATACCAATGTCCTCAACACGGTGGGCTGGGACCTCGGGCGGTTCGGGGTGCAATTCGTGGCGTCTCCTCGACACGCGGACGGCCTGCTCATCACCGGCGCGGTCTCCCAGAACATGAAGCTCGCGCTCCAGAAGACCTACGATGCGATCCCCGCGCCGAAGATCGTCATCGCCGTGGGGGCATGCGCCGTCGGCGGCGGCCCGTTCGCCGGCCACGCGGAGGTGAACGACGGGGCCACCGATCTGCTGCCGATCGACCTGCTGATACCGGGCTGTCCGCCGCACCCCCTCACGATC
Source organism: uncultured bacterium (assembly GCA_963826535.1). Classification (GTDB taxonomy): domain Bacteria; phylum Patescibacteriota; class Microgenomatia; order Levybacterales; family UBA12049; genus JAHIGH01. The sequence goes on from CAWGXL010000002.1 coordinate 160,236, forward strand.
CTCGACGGCATCCTCCGGTTGCTGGGTCGAGTGGACGGCGGGAAGCCCCGGTCGAGTCCGGCGATCGAGCAACCCGGGCAGTCAGCGTGGCGAGCCAGGCCGGGTGGTGGCACGCCGCCCGGCCGTGTGGGCGAACAGCGGCCGTGATCTGGCCCGTCCGTCGCCGGTCCTCACGCCACGCGCCAAGCGTGACCCGCGGGCCGGCCCTAGGCCTGCGGCCTGGCGATTCCTTGCAGCCCTAAATTTTAGGGCTGCGGGATACGCGGACGGCGCCGCGCAACCTATTCAGAATTGGAGGTCATCCGCCTGTCCAGCGTAAAGTATGGCGCGAGTGAGGAAAACGCCCGCACCATGAACCTGCTCCAGACCTGCATACCTGCCGACGCGCGCAGCGTCTGCCGTCTTACGGAGCCGGATACGCAGGTCTGTCGAATTCGAGTTAGGCCCCACTGTCCAACCACGTCACCGCCCGATCACGACTCCGGGTCAAACATGATCTCCCGGACCTCTTGAGCGCAGCGACACGCTTCGGCAAACCTGGCCGCCCAAACAAGCGCCTCCTGGCGCGAAGGCACCTCAATGATCGAAAACCCGCCGATGACCGCCTTTGTTTCCGGTACGGGTCCGACTGAGATGGTCCCATTTGTCGCAACGATGCTCGATTGCTGGCGTTGGATCCCGCTGCCGAAGATCCAAGCCCCAGCGGCCTTGGCCTCCCGAACCACCGCGTGCGCCGCCTCGCCCACCGCCGGCCAGTCCTGGTCGGGAATGTGGTTCATCGAGCCGTCGTCGAACGAGATCAAGTACCGAGGCATGAATTGCTCCTTGTTTCAGGCGGCCGCGACCGGCCTGCAAGCCCTGATCTTGCTGCAAGGGTGCATCACACCAAGTCCTGGTGGCCATCGTGCGCGGAAGTGAGAAAGCACACCACTACGCATGCGTTGCAGTGCGGCCTAACCCTTCGCTCGAGCCGACACGCTACGGCAGCCGGCCCGGGCCGCGCTACGCTGTGGTTCATGTTGCTTCGCGCGGCCAGGGCCGTCTGCCTCCGCGTGCGGCTCAGCTCAAACGTTAGGCAGACAATGAGGTGGCGTGTTTTGGTCGCGATTCTTGGGGCGTTGCCTGCGACAGCGCTCGGCGTCGTGGCATTCCCTAGCGTCATCTATGGCAGTCGGATGATCGTGAGGGAAGAGCTGAGCGGTGCGCTGATGGTCGTATGGTGCAGCCTGGGGGTTGCTGGTATAGCGGGGCTATGGCTCGCAGCGCTGGGTCACGCTGCACGGCCCGTAACCGTACTTGTAGCGTGTGGCCTGATCGCCGATGCGCCTCTGGTCGCCGTCGTTGCCGTGACCCTTGCGGGAGGTGAGCTGTCCTGGTTTCCCGGGTTGGTTCTTCCTCCATTCATTGTGGGCATGGTGTGCTTGGTTCGGAGCCTGCGGGGGCGTGTGCCTCGCGTGGCAGTCGTTCGGTGAGGAGAAGACACTGCCTAACCCCACGCTTGAGCGGACGCGATTTGCGCGCCGCTCAGCGTGAGCGTTGGACGGGCGATCGATGTGCTCGTACATGATGATCCGAGGTAAGGCCATTGTGGCTCGCATAGCCTCCGCGGGCGCCTCTGCTCTGGGGCTTCTGTTCCTCGTCGTCCTCCCCGCTGCCCATGGCCAGCAGGCAGGGAGAATGTACACAGTCGGCATCCTCTCGACTGGCTCTCCTGCTGCCTTCGACGATATCGGGAAAGCAATGCGGGCCGCGCTGGGCCGACTCAGCTATGTGGAGAAACGAAACATCCTTTTCGAGTCCCGGTTTGACGAGGGTATTCCCGGAAGACTCGAAAGACTCGCCGCCGAGCTGGTAAGAATGAACGTCAACGTGCTCGTCACCAACGGCACGCCGGCAAGTCTCGCCGCCAAACATGCGACCTCGTCAATTCCGATCGTCATAGTGTCCACGGGTGATCCCGTCGGCTCGGGGCTGGTTCAAAGTCTCGGTAGACCGGGCGGAAACGTGACGGGCGTATCTGCGGCCTTCGGCGAGCTCGCGGGCAAGTGGGTCGAGCTACTTCGGGAGATCGTACCGGGGCTGTCCCGGATCGCGTTTCTCGGCAACGCGGACAATGCCGTCAACAAAGTCGTCTTCAGGCGCGTCCAGGCCGTAGCCCGCGGCCTGGGTGTGTCAACTGAGTACTTTTCGGCTACGAAGCCAGACGAGGTCACCGCAGCCCTCGCGCGGCTGCACGAGGCGCGCGTCCAGGGTGTCATCGTTCCTGGCGACGCGGTCATCCGTAGCCGACGCAAGGAGATCACAGAGTTTGCCGCGAAAGTTCGGTTGCCGGCGGTGTATTTTGGCGGCGACTACATCGATGCCGGCGGCCTGATGTCCTACGGACCGGTTCCCCAGGACATCGGCCGGCGCGCTGCCGCATATGTCGACAGGATCCTGAGAGGGGCTAAGCCTGCCGACCTTCCGGTCGAAGAGCCGACGGTGTATGAGCTGGCCATCAGTCTCAAGACTGCTCGCACGATGGGCCTGACGATCCCGCAGACGTTACTGCTTCGGGCAGATCGGCTGATTGAGTGACCGATGACCCCTTACTTTGCGTCCTTCTTGACCATGGAAGGAACGAGTAGCCTTGCGGTTGGTGGAGCGTTGCGGCCGCCAAACTTCAGCATGCAGCCGACGGCCTGCGGCCGCGGCTGATACCGGCGGTTGGGCGTCCAACAACCTTAAGGGAGAGTCTATGAATCTGTTCGCCGAGGTAATGCCCTTTCTTGCTGCTGCGGGCCTTGCGCTGTTCATTGGCGCGCTGTTAACCGAGGCAATGGTGCTTGTTCCCATGTGGCGATCATTGCAACCACAAGAAGTTTTCACACTACATGCGGCGCATGCTCATCGTCTGTACACGTTTTTTGCACCGCTTACTGTGAGCGCAACGCTTCTTGCGGTTGTTGCCGCAATTACATCTGTCGCCACAAGCCGTCCACTAAGTTCTGCATCGGTTGTCGCTGCCGTTCTCGCGGTGGTTATTCTTTCAACATACGGTCTGTACTTTCGGCGCGCCAACGCCAGCTTTGCCGAAGCGAGCATCACACACGAAGCTCTTCCCGCAGAGTTGGCGCGTTGGGCTTCGTGGCATTGGTTCCGCACAATAATCGGCCTCGTAGCTCTTGCCTCGACGTGTTGGCATTGCAGGGCGGCACAAACCTCTAGCAAATGAGCCGGCCGCCTAACCCTTCCATCAACCGGACACCCAAAAAGCTGCGCTTTTGGTCTATCGCACGGCCGACACGGTAAGCCGGTAGACGAGATCACGAGTGGGTTCCTGCTCTCTGCAGGCGCGGGCTTCACCGTAGCTCACGCGATCCTGTATCTTCGCAAGGCGGTCGGAGTGTTTCCGACTTGGACCATCGCCGAATCACTGTCGTCTACAGCTGCGAACCCAGCGCACAAAACGCTCCCAGAAGCTCTTCGCGTCTATTGGTGTGCTCTCATTGGAGCTGGCATATTCCCAGCGATCGTCATCGCGGGCAGCGAACTCCTGGGTGTTCCGTTCGAAGTGTTTATCGTGCCGTTCTTTGCGGTTACCTTCTTGGCGGAGGCATATCAGCCGTCGTGCTGTTCCAGCTTCTCCGCCTCATGACCGGCCTAACGTCACGATGAACCTGACCGCGCAGAGGCGGCGCTGCGCTTGCTATTGCGCGGCAGGTTATCATTTGACCTAGGCGGCGGTCGGACATTGCAGAGCACTTCTCATTGCGTCACAACACCAGCCATCGAAAAGGAACGAAATCATGCCAACAAATACCATCCGGCTTCACCGCGTGCTCCGTGCGACACCTGAGAGAATCTATCGGGCGTTCCTAGACGCCGATGCAATGGCCAAATGGCTTCCGCCAAACGGATTCACCTGCAAGGTCCACCACTTGGAAGCCAAGGTCGGCGGCACCCACAGGATGTCGTTCACGAATTTCACCACCGGGCATAGCCACTCCTTCGGAGGCGAGTATCGCGAACTCGTGCCGCACGAACGTATTCGCTACACGGACAAATTCGACGACCCGAACCTGCCAGGGGAGCTTCAGGTGACGGTAACCTTGAAGAAGGTATCTGTAGGGACCGAGTTGAGCATCGTGCAAGAAGGCGTGCCCGATGTCATTCCTCCCGAGGCTTGCTATCTTGGCTGGCAGGAGTCGCTCACTCTTCTGGCGAAGCTTGTCGAGGCCGAGATTCCGGACTAGCGTGGAGGACGATTGGCGGAGCGGCGGCTCGCAAGGGCCGTTACGGTTGTGAGAGCGGCGGCGCTCGTCATCCTTGTGACGATCTGGACTCACGGCAATGCTGCCGACGCCGCTGAACTCACGGTCTTTACCTCCAGGGCGATCGCGACCGTGCTGGACAAGATCGGCCCTGAATTCGAGCGCACGACCGGCCACAAGCTCAACGTACTCTCCGGTTTCAGCCCGAACTTCGTAAAGCAAATCAATGCCGGGGAGCCGTTCGACGTCGTAGTCAGTCCGCCGCGTACCATCGACGGGTTGATCAAAGACGGCAAGGTCATCGCCGACACGCGCACCGATCTTGTACGCTCCGGAGTCGGCGTGGCGGTGCGCGCGGGCGCGACCAAGCCTGACATCAGCTCGGTCGACGCATTCAAGCGTGCGCTGCTCAACGCCAAATCGATCGGCTATCTCCCGACCGCCGGAGTGCCGCAGCTGATCGAACGGATTGGAATTGCAGATGCCCTCAAGTCGAAGGTGACGATCCCGGATTCCGATATCGTTTCGGAGCTTGTCGCCAAGGGCGAGCTCGAGCTCGGCGTGGTGGTCATCACCCAGATACTGACGACACCCGGGGTCGAACTGGTCGGGCCGATCCCACCGGAGATTCAGTTCTACACCGTGTTTACGGCTGGCGTCAGCGCCAGCTCAAAGGCGCCGGACGCTGCGCGAGGTCTGATCAAATTTCTGACCGGGCCCACGGCCATTCCGGTCATCAGATCGCAAGGAATGGAACCGGGCTGAACGAGGCTGGCGGTCATCGCAGAAAGGAGAGCAGCGCGTGACGGTGCTCGACACCATCGGCCGAACGAGGCTCATTCCACTCCAGCATATCGTCCCGGAGGGGAGCGCCAGGATTCTCCTCAAGCTGGAATACGAAAACCCGACGGGGAGCATGAAGGACCGGATGGCGCTCGCCATGGTCGAGGCGGCCGAGGCCGATGGACGGCTTCGGCCGGGGGGCTCGGTGGTCGAGTACACGGGGGGAAGCACGGGCGTGTCGCTCGCCTTCGTGTGCGCCGCGAAGCGCATCCCTCTGCAGATCGTGACATCCGAGGCATCCAGCAAGGAGAAACGGGACCATATGGCCGCGTTGGGTGCTCGTCTCACGCTTGTCGCCAGCCCGACCGGCGAGACGACGAAAGCCCTGATCCTGGAGATGATCGAGACGGCAAGAAGACTCGCTGCCGCTCCGGGGAGCTACTGGACGGATCAGTTGAACAATACCGATCAGCTAGCCAGCTACGGCCGCATGGGCGAGGAGATATGGGAGCAGACCAAGGGACAGGTTGATGCTTTCGTCCAGAGTGTCGGCACGGCCGGGTCATTGCGGGGGATCTCTACACGTCTTCGAGCCCATAACGCAGCCGTGCACATCGTCGCGGTAGAGCCCGAGGAGTCGGCGGTGTTGTCGGGCAGACCGAGCGGATCTCACAAGATCGAAGGCGCCGGCGCCGGGTTCATAGTACCGTTGTGGACCGACACACTCGCTGACGAGATCCAGACGGTATCGACTCAGGAAGCGATGGCGACCGCCCGGCGCCTCGCCCGGCATGAAGGCATCTTTGCAGGCACCTCCACGGGAGGAAACGTAGCGGTGGCGTTACGCGTCGCGGCTCGCCTGGGACCTGGCCAGACCGTGGTCACGGTGGCGGTTGATTCAGGGATGAAATACCTGAGCACGGCGTTGTATGCCAACACCTGAGAGCGGAGGCGAAGAAGGGCATGAGAACGTGCCGAAGCACATAGGAATCGTCGCCGTCAGCGCGGAAGGTGCTGCGCTCTGCTATCGGACGGTATGCGTGGAGGGAGCCTCCGTCCTGGGACCCCACGCTCACCCTGAAATCACGATGCATACGTATCCGCTTTCCGCCTACATGCGTCACATTGAGACCGGACGGTGGGAGGAAGTGGCCTCGATGCTTCTTGCCTCGGCCGAGAAGCTTTGCCAGGCCGGCGCCGAGCTCTTGATTTGCCCGGACAACACCGCCCACCAAGCGATGGATCTCATCCGCGATCGATCGCCGGTGCCCTGGTTGCATATCGCTGAAGAGGTGGCGAGCGTCGCCGCCGAGCGCGGCTTTCGACGTCTGCTGATCCTCGGCACGAGATACTTGATGGAAGGGCCGGTGTACCCGGTGAAGCTCCGTTCGCGCGCGATCGAGTGTGAGATACCGCCCGCCGACGAGCGCATGCACATCAACGCTGTGATCTTCGACGAGCTCGTGTATGGGCGGTTCGAGAAATCGGCGCGCTCGTACTTCAGCGAGGTCATTGCCCGGGCCAAGAGCCGGGGGGTTGATGCGGCGGTGCTCGCGTGCACGGAGATCCCACTGCTCATAGGCGATGCCGACTCGCCCCTGCCGACGCTGGATTCGACTCGTATCCTGGCACGAGCCGCCTTGCGCGAAGCGGTGAGCGGAAAGGAGCTTCAAGCATGATCCGGAGAATTGCAACCCCGTCGGCCATTGCGGGGACTGCGGCGCTTCTCGTCAGCTGCGCTGCCTCGCAGGTTGGTACGGCCCCGGTAGTTCCGGAAAATCTCAGGGCTCCTGCGGGACAAGTGCTATCGCTCGAGTCGCAAGCCACAGGTGTCCAGATTTATGAGTGCAGCGCCAGCAAGACCGATCCCACCCGGTTCGAATGGGCCTTCAAGGCGCCGGAGGCAGATCTCTTCGATAGTGCTGGACGGAAGATCGGCAAGCACTATGCCGGTCCGACCTGGGAATCGAATGACGGAAGCAAAGTACAGGGAGAGGTCAAGGCGCGCGATGATGGTCCTGACGCCAACGCTATTCCCTGGCTGTTGTTGAACGCGAAATCACCTTCGGGCAAAGGGGTCTTTGGCCAGACGCAAAGCATCCAGCGCGTGCGCACCGTCGGCGGCAAACCTCCTGCCCAGGGTTGCAGCCGAGAACAGGCGGGGCAGGTGGCTCGGGTTCCCTACAAAGCCACGTACTATTTCTATGGTCCCCGGTCATGAATGGACGCCTCGTGGAGAAGACTTGACACGGTCTCCGCGAAGGCCGTATCACCGCCATACGTGTTCGAGTTCACCCCGGAGGGGCATCTCATGAAGGTCACGCGACGCGAGTTGCTCAAAGGGGCGGCGGTACTCGGCGCCGCCGGGATGGTGCCCGCGGTCGGGCTGCGGGACGCACAGGCCCAGACCACGCAGAAGCGGGAGCTGGTCACCGCCCAGGGTGGCGACATCTCGAAGTTCGATCCGCACTTCAGCACGAACTCCAACGAGATTCGCGTCTCCTTCAACCTCTTCGACAACCTGACCAGCCGTCACCCGGACGGCAAGCTGTACCCCGGGCTCGCCACCGAGTGGAAGCTCCAGAGCCAGACGACGTGGACGTTCAAGCTCCGCCAGGGCGTCAAGTTCCACAACGGCGACCCGTTCACCTCGGCGGATGCCAAGTGGAGCATCGAGCGCACCTACGATCCCGCCGCGAAGACCATGGTGGCCACCGCGCTCACCACCATCGACCGGATCGAGGCGCCGGACCCCTACACGCTGGTCGTCCACACCAAGAAGCCGGACCCGCTCCTGCCCGCGCGGCTCGCCTTCTACGGTGGACAGATCGTGCCGAAGAAGTACGCGGAGTCCGTGGGCAACGAGACGTTCAATGCCAAGCCCGTCGGCACGGGACCGGTCCGCTTCGTGTCCTGGGTGAAGGACGACAAGGTGGTCCTCGACGCCAATCCCGACTACTGGGGCGGCAGGATCGACGTCGACCGCTGGATCATGCGGCCCATTCCCGAGACGGCGCCGCGCGTGGCGGCGTTGCTCAAGGGCGAGGTCGACATCATCACGCAGCTTCCACCCGACCAGGCCGACCGGGTCAACGCCAATGCCTCGACCCGCGTCACCGGCGCTCTCTACGCCGGCCTCTACGTCCTCGGGGTGAACAGCAAGCGGCCGCCGCTCGACAACCCGCTCGTCAAGCAGGCGCTGTCACTCGCCATCGACCGCGAGGCCATCGTGAAGGAGCTGTGGCGGGGACGTGGGATCGTCCCCAGCGGACCCATCGCCAAGGGCGACAATCACTTCGACCCGAGCCTGCCGCCGCTCGCCTACAACCCGAAAGAGGCGCGCGAGCGGCTCAAGAAGGCCGGCTACAAGGGCGAGGAGATCTTCCTCGAGACCACCGTGGCCTATGTCTCGCAGGACAAGGCGATGGCCGAGGCGGTCGCAGCCATGTGGAAGGACGTGGGGGTGAACGTCAAGGTGGAGGTGATGGAGTACTCGGTGCGCGCCCAGAAGAGCCGCGAGAAGTCCTTCAAGGGGTTGTGGTGGTCGGATCCGACGTCGACCCTCGGCGACCCCGACGGCATGATGTGGCGGCTTCTCGGCCCCGGCGGGCCGATGGACTACTGGCGCGACGCCAAGTTCGACGAGCTGGGCAGCGCCGCGCGCTTTTCCGTGGACGAAAAGTTCCGCGGCGAGGCCTACCGGGACATCACGAAGATTTTCCTCGAGAACCTCCCGTGGGTCCCGGTCATCCAGCCGTATGAAGACTACGGGCTGCAGAAGCACGTCGAGTGGACGCCGAACCCGAATCAGCAGTTCGAGATCCGCAAGTTCAACTTCAAGTTCCGCCGCGCATGAGCGAGGCGGCCCCGGCCACGCACTCGGGAGGGCAAGCGCGGCAATGACGAAGATGCACCTGATGTGGTTCTGCGCGTTCAGCCCCCACGCGGGGTTCGGCCTCGACGGCTGGGCCGGCCCGCGCACCGGAACCGGCTACGAATGGACCCGACCGGAGCTCTGGCAGGACATGGCCGTCGCGCTCGAGCGCGCCAAGTTCGACCTGATCATGCTCGGCGACAGCCTGGCGGTGCCGGGAACCTACCAGGGCCGGATGGACGCGTATCTCCGCTATGCCGAGCACACGCCCTTTCACGACCCGAGCCCGCTGGTCGCCATCATGGCCGCGGTGACCCGCCGGATTGGCCTGGCGGCCACGCTGTCGACCACGTTCTATCCGCCGTTCCTGCTCGCCCGCCTGATGACCACGCTCGACCACCTGAGCCGCGGACGCATCGCCTGGAACGTCGTGACGTCCTACAAGGTCGAGGAGGCGTTGAACTTCGGGTACCAGGAGCTGCTCGACCACGACAAGCGCTACGACCGGGCCGACGAGTACATGGAGCTGTGCTACCAGCTCTGGTCGAGCTGGGACCCGGACGCGGTGGTCATGGACCCGACCACCGACACCTTCGCCGACGCGGCCAAGGTGCACGCGATCGACTTCGAGGGCACCTACTATCGCTCGCGCGGGCCGCTCAGCGCCACGCCGTCGCCGCAGGGGCGCCCGGTCATCATCCAGGCCGGGCGCGTCGGACCGCGGGCAGGACTTCGCCGCCCGCCACGCCGAGGCCGTCATCGTCGCCCGGGAGACGGTGGACGAGATGAAGCAGTACTACGACGCGTTCAAGGCCCGGGTGAAGCAGCAGGGGCGCGATCCGGACGAGTGCAAGGTCTTCTTCCTGACCAAGCCCATCATCGGCGACACCGACGAGGCGGCTCAGCAGCGGGCGGATGAGCTGTACGCCAATGCGCCGGTCGAGGCCGGACTGGCGTCACTGTCGACGATGCTGCAGACCGATCTCTCGACCTACGATCTCGATCAGCCGCTGCCCGGTGCGATCCAGACGCGGGCGATCCAGGGCATCCGCAGCCAGCTCGACCGGTTCTATCTGTCCGGGCGGACGCCGACGCTGCGGGACATCGCGACCCGGAAGGTCAGCATCGACTCGAAGCCCTATATCGGGACGCCGGAGCGCGTCGCCGACGAGCTGGCGCGAACCATCGACGCGGTCGGCGGCGACGGCTTCGCCATCCGCCAGGGCATCTGGCCGGGCTACGTCGGCCCGTTCGTGGAGAAGGTCATCCCGCTGCTCCAGCAGCGCGGAGCCGTGCGAACCGAATACAAGGGGACGACGCTGAGGGAGCATCTGCGGGAGTTCTAGCGGCCTCGGTGAAAGGAGAAGACATGCCAGCGACGATACCCGCCATCATCGAGCTCGAGACCCGCTCGGCCAAGGAGGTCGTCGATATCACGGCGCGTGTCGAGTCGCTGCTCGACGGCGCGAAGGGCGGTAGCTGTCTCCTCTATCTGAGGCACACGACGGCGGGCTTGATGGTCGTGACCTACGAGACCGGCGTCCCCGACGACATCATGGACATCCTCCAGACCATGACGCCGGCGATAGCGTACCGGCATGACTCGGCGGCGCACGTGGCGGCACACTTCCTGAGCGCGCTGGTCGGCCCGAGCGTGCATGTGCCCGTGCGAGATGGCAGGCTCGCGCTCGGCGAGTTCCAGAAGATCGTGCTGATGGAGTTCGAGGGCCCGAGGCGGCGCCAGATCGAGATGCGCCTGCTTGCCGAGGCCTGATCCCGATCAGCGGCGGCGGGCGGCCTCGATCGCCGCCCCCAACCGCTCCATGCCGCGTCTGGCCGCTTCGGGGCGCACCGCCGCGAAGCCGAGGACCAGGCCGTTGACGGACGGGGCGCTGCCCGCGAAGTACGCGGACAGGGGTGTGGCCTCGACGCCCCTGCGCTGCGCCTCTCGCGAGACGCGCGTGGCGTCGACCCCGTCGAGATCGGCGATCGCGTGCAGGCCGGTGCGCGTCGGCCGTAGCCTCAGCGCGCCGCCGCAGTCGCGCTGCGCGCCGGCGGTGAGCGCTTCCAGACGCTCCCGGTATGCCACCCGCATCCGGCGCAGGTGGCGGGCGAAATGCCCCTCGACCAGGAAATCGGCGAGGATGGACTGGTCGAGCACCGGCGGGTGCTGGTCGGCAGCGGCCCGCGCCGCGACCAGCCCCTCCTGCAGATCCGGCGGCACGATCAGAAAGCCGAGACGCAAGGACGGGAAAAGTGTCTTGCTGAAGCTGCCCACGTAGATGACGCGGCCATCGACGTCGAGACCGTGCAGGCAGGGGACGGGCCGGGCGCCGTAGCGGAACTCGCTGTCGTAGTCGTCCTCGATCACCCAGGCGCGCGCGCCGCTCGCCCAGTGAAGCAGGGCCAGCCGGCGAGCCAGGCTCATCGGGACGCCCAGCGGATACTGATGCGACGGCGTCACGTACACGAGGCGGGCATCGCCCGCGCGCCGCGCGCCCATCGCGACGTCCAGGCCCTCGGCATCCACCGGGACGGGGAGAATGCGCGCGCCCGCTCCCAGGAGAGCGCTGCGCGCCCCGGGGTAGCCCGGGTCTTCCATCCACACCCGGTCACCCGGATCGAGCAGCACCCGGCTGATCAGCTCGAGGCCTTGCTGAGCCCCGGCCACGATCAGGATCTGGTCTGCCTCGCAGCGTGTTCCGCGAGCCGGCTGGACGTGATCGGCGATCGCTTCACGCAGCGCGCGCAGACCGGCCGGCTCGCCGTAGTCGAGCTGGGTCGGGGTGATCGCTCGCAGCCGGCGGCTCGCGAGCCGCGACCAGAGCGCGACCGGAAACAGATCCACACCGGGCGTCCCGATGCGGAAGGCGCGCGGGGGTCCATCGAGCCGGTGTGCGCCCTGAGGGGCCGCCACCAGCGCAGCCCCGCGACGAGACAGGGTCGGATGCTTCATTCGGGTGGGCCGGGTGGCCCGCCGGCTTATCAGATCGTCCGGGAGCTCCGCCGCCACGAACGTCCCGGATCCGCGGCGCCCGGTGAGATAGCCCTCGGCCTGGAGCTGCTGTACCGCCAGCAGCGTGGTCGTGCGAGACACCCCGAGGTCGTCCGCCAGGGCGCGCGACGAGGGCAGCCGCATCCCCGGGCCCACGACGCCGTCGAGGATGGCTCGCTGGATGGATGCGCAGATCTGCCGCTGCAACCCTCCGCGGTCGCGCGCGTCCAGGCGGATGAGAAGGCTCGTGGACGCTTTGGGGGTGGCCATACTGGAGTCGTGGCTCGATTGGCTGTTCGATGATACCAGCCCGCCCGGGCCACGAGTGGCCCTAAGCGTTCTCGCGGAACTGGCTATTCCGTTCCGCCCTGGCCTGGTCGAACATCACCGTGTGAGGAATCCCGTTAGCCCGATCATCGAGCTGCGCCAGTACACGCTACACCCGAGCACGCGCGAGACCCTGGTGCGCGTGTTCGAGGAGCACTTCATCGAGGCCCAGGAGCGCTACGGCATGCGCATCCTCGGGCAGTTCCGCGATCTCGCGGATCCGGATCGCTTCGTCTGGGTCCGGGACTTCCCGGACATGGAGGCTCGAACGCGGGCGCTCGAGGGCTTCTACTCCGGCCCGGTGTGGAAGGAACACAGTCCCGTGGCCAATGCCACGATGATCGACCACACCAATGTCCTCTTGCTGAGGCCGGCTGGTCCCGAGCTCGGGTTCCGCTTCGACCCGCGGCTTCGCCCGCCACCCGACGCAGGCCGACATCCCGGGAGGCGTCGTCGTCGCGACGATCTCTCACCTCGCCGTCCCGGCCTCGCCGGCCATCGTGGCGTCGCTGTGCGAGGAGAGCGGGCCCGCAACGCTGCTCGCCCGCCTCGTGACGGAACCGGCACGGAACCCGGTGGCGCGACTTCCCGTCCGAGAGGACGCGAATGTGTTCGTGACATTCGCCTCCTATCCGAGCGCGGACGCCTACGAGCCGCCGACCGCGACCTCCTCCATCGTGTCCCACCGCGAGCATCTGCTGCTGGAGCCGACCCGCCGCTCCTTTCTCCGCCACCGATGAACGCCGCGGACGCCGATCTGGCCGCGATCGAGCACACCGCGCTCGACTACATCGAAGGCTTCTACGCGGGCGACGCCGGCTCGCATGGAGCGCGCCCTGCATCCGGAGCTGGCGAAGCGCATCGTGCACGCCGACCCGCAGTCGGCGCGCAGCCGGCTCGCGGAGATGAGCGCGCTGACCCTGGTCCAGCTCACGGGCGCCCGCGCCGGCCGTCCCACTCCGGAGGCGGAGCGCCAGAGCGACGTGACCGTGCTCGATGTGTTCGAGAGCGCCGCCAGCGTGAAGGTAGTCGCGGCGGCGTGGATCGACTACCTGCACCTGGTGAAGTGGAACGGACGCTGGCTCATCGTCAACGTGCTGTGGGAGATGAAGCCCGGCCGCCCGTTCACTCCCTGGTGGTGACGAGGACACCATGACTGACGCGACGACCGACCGCGACGGCTCTCACGATTTCGACTTCCAGACGGGACGATGGCGGATTCACAACCGAGCGCTTGAAGGAGCGCCTCAAGGGCTGCACGGAGTGGGAGACATTCGAGGCGACCCAGGAAGCGCGGCTGCTGCCCGGTGGGCTCGGGAACACCGACGACTTTGTCACCGAGCACTGGCCCGGCTTCGTCGGAATGTCCCTGCGCCTTTATAACGCGCGCACCCGCAAGTGGAGCATCTACTGGGCCAGCAACCGCATCGACGGGCTGGAACCGCCGGTCCTCGGGTCCTTCGACAACGGGGTCGGCGTCTTCGAGGGCCGCCAGCAGCTGGACGGGCGGCCGATCCTCGTGCGATTCACCTGGTCGAACATCACGGAGACCGGGGCGCGCTGGGAGCAGGAGTTCTCGCCCGACGATGGCAAGACCTGGGAGAAGAACTGGATCATGACCATGACCCGCGTGAGCTAGGACGCGCGGGTCCGTCAGCCCTGCCGCCTGGACGGTAGCGCCGCCCCTTTCTCTCCGTATCGGATACGCAGCTCCCGGCGCAGGGCAGTGCGGCGCGCTGTCGAGGCAGGTCGCGGAAGGTCGAGCTGCACCCAGCCCGCTCGTCCCTTGACGTCGGCGCGCCGGCGGCCTCCCTCGACCAGGTGGAAGTGGAGGAAGGGTTCGCGGCGCACGTAGAAGACGCCAGGCTTCTTCTCGACGACGCCCGCCCAGGAGCGGACCTCGTCGAGGAGATCGGTCAGGTCGTCCAGGAGCTCCGGCTGGGCAATGCGCCACGAAGCGATCTTACGGCACGAAGCGCCAGGGCGAAATGTCGGATGGACCCGTCGAGCTCGCGTTCAATGCTTTCGGCGACCGGGCTCGGAGCTGCGATCCCGCAGCGCCTGCAAGCGCGTTGACACCGCGGCCAGGAGCGGAGCAGTATCGCCGTCCGATGCGCCGCCTTTCCCCTCGTGGCCTCGCCGCACGTCCGTGCCGATCGTCCAGGGCGCGGCGCGCGGTGTGCCTGGTCGTCGCCATCGCTGTCGTCGGGTGCGCCGTCGCCGACCGTGATCGGCGCACCGCGCCGCCCATCGCGACCGCCCGCGCGCAAGCGATCGGCTCGCAGGTGATGGTCGACGGGGTGGTCACCGTCGCGCCGAGGACATTCGATGACGGCTTCGCGCTGCAGGACGCCAGTGGCGGCATCTACGTGGCGCGTGCCCTGGACCAGGCGATCGAGCTCGGGTCCAGGGTCCGCGTCACGGGCACGCTCGCCGCGCGCGACAAGCGCATCACGGTCGAGCCGACCGCGCTTCAGATCACGGGACAGGGGAGCGCTCCCGCGCCGCTCGAGGTCGCGACCGGCGACGTGGGGCCGGCGACGGAAGGGCGGCTGATCGCGGTGCGCGGACGCATGGTCGGCGCCATCATCGACGATCGGCCCTGGGGCTCGAAGCTGTACCTGAACGACGGCTCGGGCCCCTTGCTGGTGTTCATCGCCGCCGCGACGCGCATCGACGGGACACGGTACCGCGCGGGGCAAGAGCTGCGCATTGTCGGGTTCAGCGGCCGGTTCGGTGACCACACCGAGGTGCTGCCCCGGGGGCCGAGCGACATCAGGGCCGGTCCGATGTAGGATGTGGGCGGGTTGTACGCGCACTCGCACCGAACCGCACTTCCGGGACGGCAGACGCCGGCGTTCAAACCGGCCAAATGGGAGGGACCGATGATCCAGGCAAAGAAGCTCGGTCACGTGGTGCTGAAGGTCCGCGACGCGGGCAAGTCCAGGGACTTCTACGTCAAGACGCTGGGCCTCAAGGTGGCGCACGAGGACCTCACGCGGGGTGCGGTGTTTCTCAGCTTCGGCACGGAGCACCACGATCTGGCGGTGTTCCAGCTGGCGAGCGGGGAGACGCCAGCCGCCGAGCAGCCGGGGCTGCACCACATGGCGTGGCAGCTCGGCAGCTTCGAGGAGCTGCGCGACGCCCATCGCGAGCTGCAAGCGATGGGTGTGCCGATCGAATCCACGGTCGAGCACAACGTGACGCGCAGCATCTACTTTCCCGATCCCGACGGCAACCGCGTCGAGCTGTACTGCGACATGGTCGAGAACGGCTTCGAGACGATGCGGACGGTCGGTCCCCGGAGCGAGCGCATCAGCCTTGACTGAGGGGGCGGCGGCGCGATGAAGGTCTACGGGTTCGACCTCCTGCCCTGGCCGCATCTCGACGCGCCGTCGTACTATCCGGATCCGAACGCTCTCTTCGACCCCGCGCGCGCCACGGCGATCTACGCCGAGCACCTCGATCAGATGGCGATGTTCGAGGAGCTCGGCTTCGACGCCATCTGCATGAACGAGCACCACGCCAAGCCCTACGGCCTCATGCCGTCGCCGAACCTCATCGCGGCCGCCCTGACGCAGCGGACCCGGCGCATCAAGATCGGCATCCTCGGCAATCTGCCCGCGCTGCATGGCCATCCCGTGCGGCTGGCGGAGGAAATCGCGATGCTCGACTGCATGTCGGGCGGCCGGATCATTTCCGGCTTTGTCCGCGGCGTGCCCCAGGAATACCTCGCGCTCAGCACGCCGCTCGGCGATGCGCGGCAGCGCCTCGGCGAGGCATGGGATCTCGTCGTCAAGGCGTGGACCACGCACGAGCCCTTCGACTGGCACGGCAAGTACTTCAACTATGATCGCGTGTCGATCTGGCCCCGCCCGCTCCAGCAGCCCCATCCGCCCATCGTGCTTCCCGCCGACAGTGACGAGGGCATCGAGACGGCGGCCCGCCGCCAGGTGCCTACCGGCGTCGCCTATCGGTCACTCGCGCGGACGAGAGTCATTTTCGACGCGTATCGTGCGGCCGCGGCACGCCACGGCTGGACGCCGACGCCCGAGCACTGCCTCGTGCTGCGTCACGTCTACGTGGCCGAGACGAACGCGCAGGCGCGGGAGGAGGCCGAGCCGCATCTCGACTACTTCTGGCAGAAGCTCCTGAGCTACCACCGCGGCTCGATGAAGCTGCTCGGCCTGGCCCCACGAGCGCGGCCGCCCATCGTCCGATCCGCGGAGGAGCTGCCGCTGTACGAATTCGACTTCGACCTGACGCAGAAGGAAGGGCTCACGTTCGTCGGCGACCCCGACTACGTGACCCGCGAGATCCGAGCGCACATGCAAGAGCTCGGCGCCGGCGTGATCATGGGCCTCTTCCAGTTCGGCAGCCTGCCGCATGCGCTCGCCACGAAGAACATCGAATTGTTTGCGAAGACCGTGCTCCCCGCGCTCCGGCGCGACTAACTGGTCGCGACAAGCGCCCTGGGCCCCAGGTGCTAGGCGCTCCGCATGTTCCTCCACGCATCGGTGCTCGTGAATGCCGGGTTCGTGGCGCTGCCCGTGCTGCTCGGATCGGGCTTCGTCCTGGCGGGCGACTGGGCGGGCCGGCGCCTCGGGGAGAGCCCGACGACGCGCCGCCGGTGGGCGATCGGCACGGGGCTCGCCGTATTGCTGTGGCTCCTGGCCACAGCGGCCGCAGCGGCGAGCGGCGTGCTGCGGAAGTTCGACGTCACGCCGCCGCCCTTCGCGGGGCTGCTGCTCGCGATCATCATCCTGGGGATCCTGGTGCCATTCTCTCCGTTAGGAACCCGGCTGATCCGCGGTCTCCCGCTGGCCGCGCTCGTCGGGTATCAGGTGTTCCGCTTTCCGCTAGAACTGCTGATGCACCGGGCCTACGTCGAAGGCATCATGCCCGTGCAGATGAGCTACTCGGGACGGAACTTCGACATCCTCACGGGCATCAGCGCCGGCCTGCTCGGGCTGGTCCTGCTGCGCTTCCGCGTGCCACGCGGGGTGATCCAGGTCTGGAACGTGGCGGGCTTCGCCCTGCTCGTCAACATCGTCACCGTCGCGCTGGTGTCCGCACCCGCGTTCGCCTGGTTCGGCCGCGACCGCCTCAACGTCTTCGTTCTCTACCCGCCCTTCGTGTGGCTGCCCGCGGTCATGGTCCTGGCGGCGCTGATCGGCCACATCCTCGTGTGGCGCAAGCTGCGGCTCGGCGAATCGGGCCGGTGAGCCTCCTGTTGTTGGACGGCGTCGTTCTTACTCGAGAGATCCGAGTCGCAGCGTCCAGGGCGAGACCCGGGTGATGCGAAGTAGGTCCTTGCCCGACCAAGGGTCCTCCGCCAGACGGGAACGAACTTCGTCGGGAGTCGTGGCCCTCACGACAAGCAGCACGTCGGAGGTGCCTTCCAGCGGACCGCCGAGTATCACGAACCCCTCTTTCGCGAGGGCGTTCATGAACGACGCATGGGGTGCCCAATCAGCCTGGCTCTCCAAAGACCGGGATTCCTGCCAGGCCGGGCCGCGTGTACGAATCACCGCAAAAAGCTGCCGCATCGTTACCTCCGACTGATCGTCACGCCTGATTGGGGCATCTCGACGCCCGCGTTCAGTCATGAGTCCGACGGCGCATTTCGCGCGTCGACGTATGCCCACGCGCGCACTCCTGATCGAAGGAGTACCGCCACTCGCTTATATGCGGCAACTTCGTACTTATCGGCACTCTGAATTTCGTCAGGTGTGACAGCGAATACCGTTCCGGATACCGAATCAGAAGGGCGGCCAGTGAACTTCGCAATCGCATGGTGCGTTTTCCCGCTCAGCGAAATCGTCGCCGGGTCGTCAATTTCCAATAAGGCCGTTTCGAACCCCGGCAGAACATCACGCGTACCGGCCAATTGCCGACCAAAGGTCGCCATCTGTACAGCCTCGAGCTGCAGCGTTCCATACGAGAAAAGAAGCTCCGTAGGCATTGGGCTCCTGTCTGTGAGGTTGGTCATGGGGCAGCGCGGTCGCCGTCGAAGCCCTTCTCAGCGCACCGCAGGCCGACCGCCTTGGCGGTCTTGGGGGCATGACGAGGCCGAGCATAGCATTCGTAGAGGTGAGGAGGCGGCAAAGCAGCTCAATCAAGGGTCATGGGAACAACTCCTCGGGGCGAAGCCCCCCAACGTACCTTTGCCGAGCCCTGCTTGGCCGTTCCAGCGGGTCTCGAGCAGCGTCGGCCGACCATGCATCACGCGGTTGATGTCCTCGTCCGCGCACACGATGGTGTGTGCGTACGTTGCGCCGATCGTGTTCGACGTACGTGGTGGCCTCCAGTTTGCCTGTTCCTCAGTGATTTCACGGACAACGGTG
The DNA here is from genome assembly GCA_963826535.1 of uncultured bacterium. Classification (GTDB taxonomy): domain Bacteria; phylum Patescibacteriota; class Microgenomatia; order Levybacterales; family UBA12049; genus JAHIGH01. The sequence continues at coordinate 178,815 of CAWGXL010000002.1, forward strand.
TACTCCATAGTCTCTTCACGGCGCGCCTTGGATGCCTTGGTTCGGCTGCAGCAGATCCCAGAGATTGCCGTAGAGATCTTTGAAGACGGCCACGGTGCCGTAGATCTCCTCCTTCGGTTCTCGCACGAATACGACCCCCTTGGATCTGTACGCCTCGTAGTCTCGCTGGAAGTTGTCGGTGTAGAGGAAGAGGAAAACACGGCCGCCCGTTTGGCTGCCGATTCGTGACTCCTGCTCCTCTGTGGAGGCCCGCGCAAGAAGTAGTCGCGAATCAACTGCGCCGGGCGGCGCGACCACAACCCAGCGCTTGTCTTGCTCCGGAATATAGGAGTCTTCCACGAGATCGAACCCGAGCTTCCCCACGAAGAATTCGAGCGCTTCATCGTATTCGCGGACAACGAGGGAGACCAATCCTATCGATTGCTTCATGGGACCACTTCTCCTAGGCACGCTGTCGGGCACGGCAGAGGAAGAGCAGCGCGCTCAGCGGCTGGTTTTTGAGACCCCGTCTGTTCCTGGGGCCCGAAGATAGCCGACCGGGCCGAGGGGTGCAAGACAGATCACGGTCCTCGAGGATCCCGTTCGCTGCATCAGATGGGATAGAGTTCCCTGAGGCCGCTCCCGCCGATCGAGTGGCGACGGACTTGTGATCGATCGGCGCGACGGGAGGGAGACGCTGATGCCGGCCAGGATGATGCACTTCGCGCAGTTCCTGATGCACGCCCCCACCTATCACAGCCTGGCGATGTGGCGGCATCCCCGCACCGCCGCCGCCGGCTACGACTGGACGCGGCCCGAGCTCTATCAGCACATCGCTCGGGTGTGCGAGCGCGGCAAGTTCGACATGGTGTTCTTCGCGGACCTGAGCTTCATCTCCGACACCTACACCGGCTCGATGGGGCCCACGCTGCGCCACGCCGCCCAGGTGCCGAACCACGACCCCATCCCGCTGCTGTCGTGGATGGGCGCCGTCACGTCGACGATCGGCCTCGCCTCGACCTTCTCCATCAGCAACCAGCACCCGTTCTATGCCGCGCGCCTCTGGGCCACGCTCGACCACCTGACACGCGGCCGCGCGGCGTGGAACGTCGTCACCGCGCTCAACCACAACCAGTCGGCGAACTACGGCGAGGAGCTGCCCCCCGCCGACGAGCGCTACGACCGGGCCGAGGAGTTCATGGAGGTCTGCCTGGCACTCTGGAATAGCTGGGAGGCCGACGCCGTGGTGATGGACCGCGAGCACGGCGTCTTCGCCGACCCCGCCAAGGTGCACAGGATCGAGCACCGCGGCCGGTACTTCGGATCGCGCGGGCCGCTCACGGTGGTGCGCTCCCCGCAGAACGGCCCCGCCATCCTCCAGGCCGGCGCCTCCGCAAAGGGCCGGGAGTTCGCCGCCCGCTTTGCCGAGGGCATCTTCGCCATCCAGCCCTCGCTCGAGATGGCGTCCGACTACTACGCTGACATCAAGGGCCGCCTCGACCGGGCCGGGCGCAATCCCGACTCGTGCAAGATTCTGTTCGGCGTGCAACCGATCGTGGGCGCCACCGAGGACGAGGCGAGAGAGAAGCAGGCGCTGCACAACTCGCTCGTCCCGCTGGAAGGCGGACTGGCCATCCTGTCCGGCCACCTCGACTTCGATTGCGCGCGGCTGTCGCCGGACGCCGTCATGGCCACCGTGGACGAGCCACGCCTGCAGCGCATGCAGCGCGTGTACCGCGCGATGGACGGGCGGCCGCTGACCGTGCGCGAGGTGGCCCAGCACCACGGCCAGAGCGTCGGCCTGCCCCAGCTCGTCGGCACGCCCGAGCAGGTGGCCGACCAGCTCGAGGCTTACTGGAAGCGCGTGGGCGGCGACGGCTTCATGCTCTCGCCGATCTACTCACCGGGCGCGATCGAGGAATTCGTGGATCTGGTCGTGCCGGTGCTCCAGCGGCGGGGTCTGTACCGGCGGGACTACCACGGCGTCACCCAGCGCGACCACCTCCGGCAGGACGACTAGCGCCGCCCGACGTCCACGGTGAGCTGCCGGCGAGCCACACGGGGGCACCCGAGCGCGTGGCGATGTGGCGATTAGTTCCAACGTGCTGTTAGCCCGCATTGTTCATGAACCGCATCCCGTTGGTCGAGCGGGGGCCGCGGCGGGGGCCCGGGGGATGGGTCGGCTGAGCCCTTCCCGCCTCGCGAGACGACGACACAGCGGCCCCAGAGTGGGAACGGCTCTCCGGGTGACCGGTACGGAGTCGGCGGTGGTCAGAGACCCATCCCCCGGGCCCCCGCCGCGGCCCCGTTCGCCGCATGCGTGCTCGTTCATGAATAGTGCGGGTTAGGAGCGCTCATGCCGGACGACATTGAACGTCTCATCCTCTGATGGAGGCTGAAAATACACAGTGATGGCTTCGAACTCCGCCTCCGTGGTCCAGGGAGCGCCTGCAGGTAAATCCTTGCTTCGCTCCTTGAGCTGACGTTTGCACAAGGCATCCGACGCATCTACAAAGTGCAATTCATGCTCAGCGTTGGCGCGCTCGAACAGCTCACGGAACCAGGCCCGCTGCGCTCTTGTATTGCCAGGAAAGTCGAGTACGACGGAGATGCCCTTCGACAAGAGAGCACACACGTGTGGCCCAAGGGCGTTCCTCAATCGGGAAGAGCACTTGACGAATCCCGGTATATCAGTGATTTCGCCGGGAAACAGGCGATCCAAGAACTCGTCCTGAACAAGGAGAACAGCATGTTCTCGCTGCGCCAAATCTCTCGCGAGCGTGGACTTTCCCGCCGCCATCTTGCCGCACAAGAAGATCAACTTCGCTGAGATGCTCAGGCTCACCCCCGGCGGAGCGACGGGTTCCTGAGCTCGAGGAGGTCTTCGGCGCGGATCGCGATGTTCCCCTTGACCTCGGGCTGGGCGGGCACGATGTAGAAGCGCCCGTCGCGGATCCCCTGGAGCACCTGCTCGGCCACCTCGGAGGGCGGGTAGCCGCCGCCGAGCCGGTTCGACAGGTTCTCCCCGAAGGCCTGGGCCATCGCGCCCGCCTTGCCCTCGTCGGCGAGATCTTCGGGCCGGTTGCGCGACGACCGCATGATCTTGGTGTTGATGAGGCCGGGGCAGACCACCGACACGCCGATCGGCACGCCCGTCACCGCGAACTCCTTGAACATCGACTCGGACAGCGCGACGACGCCGTGCTTGGTGACGTCGTAGACCGACATGAATTGCGCGGTGGTGAGGCCGGCCATCGACGCCGTGTTGACGATGTGCCCCTCGTCACCCCCGGCGAGCATGCGGGGCAGGAATGTCCGCACGCCGTGGATCACGCCCCAGAGGTTCACGTTGATGACCCACTGCCAGTCGGCGAGCGTGTGCTCGTGCACGGCGCCGATCACGGCGACGCCGGCGTTGTTGCAGAGCACGTGGGCGGCGCCGAATGCTTCGTAGGTCTCGCGCGCCAGCCGCTCGACGTCCTCGGGGCGGGAGACGTCGACCCGCGTGGGGAGGACGGCCGGAGCTTTCTTCCGGACCTCGTCGGCCGCCTTCGCGAGCGCGTCCATCTCGATGTCGGCCATGACGACCTTCATGCCCTCGGCGGCGAAGCGCTCGGCGAGAGCGAACCCGATGCCGCTCGCCGCGCCCGTCACCACCGCCACGCGATTCCTGAACTGTTTCATGCGCGCGTCTCCTTGCGGGCCAAGGGCTGATCGGATGCCGGAGGCGAGGGGTCCACCAACGCCGCGGGGAGACTGGACGCCGCGGCCAGTTCCTGCCACAGCCGCGCGAGATCGCCGGCGGTCACCGGCTGGCGCTCGGCCAGCGCGGTGACCCTCGGGTAGAGCTCGCGGCGGACGTAGGCGCGGTACGGCAGAGGCAGCGCCATGAGCAGGGCCACGAACGAATCTTGAAGGTCGGCGGGCCAGCGGCGCTCGTGGGCGTCGCGCGCCGCGCCGAAGTCGAACGCTCCCGGCGGCGCCGTCGCGCTCGCCCGGCGCTCCGCGCGGAGCGCTGCGGTCGCCGACTCGTCGATGGCGGGACCGGTCACGATGGCGGCGCCGGCCACGATCGCCCCGTCCGTCCGGACCGTCTCATCCGTCGCGCTCGCGCCGCCCGCCACCACGACGCCATACGCGTCGCGCGCGTGCGCCGGCGTCACCAGGCCCGCGTGCACGTCGGCGAGCACCTGCTCGGCCGGGCGCTCCAGCGGATCGCCGTGTCCGCCGCCGCCCGGCGTCCGGATGCTCAGCACGTCGCCCGGCGCGAGCGCGAGCAGATCGATCTTGGGCACCGCACGCTCCTGCGGCGTGCCGGGGTTCAGCACCACGCGTCCCGTCGCGCCCGCCTTGCCCCCGGCCACGCCCCACGGCTGAAAGCGCAGGCGCTCCATCCCGCGCGCGGTGACCTGCCCCTCCGGGCGGAACACCTGCAGGTCCAGGCGCACGGCATGGCCGCCGCGCCAGCGCCCGGGTCCGGCGGAGTCCGCCACGAGGTGGAAGCGGCGCACGACGATGGCCGGCACCTCGGACTCGAGCGTCTCCGCCGGCGTCGTCTTGAGAAAGCCCAGCGAGGCGTCGCAGCCGTCGATGCCGTCCTTGCCGGGGCGCGCGCCCCCGCCGCCGATCATCGGCTCGATCACGGTGACGTGCCGGCGCCCGGCCTCGAGGTCGGGCAGCGCGAGCGCCACCATGCAGCCCTGGCCCCCGCTCGCCGCGGGAATCTCGCCGGGGAGCGCGCGGGCGAGCGCGCCCAGCACGGCGTCGTAGATCCGCAGCACGGTGGCGTAGCGGACGCCGCACGCCGCGGGGAACTGCGGGTTCACCACCGGAGCCCACGGGCAGCGTCATCCGGATCGGGCGCAGCACGCCCGCGTTCAGCGGGATGCCCGGGTCCTTGGTGATGAAGTAGTTGAACAGCGCGATGGCCATGAACGGATGGGCGCGCCCGCCCGTCGGCACGTTGAGCGCCGAGCCCACCTGGACGTCGCTGCCCGTGAAGTCGAGATGGATGAGGCCGTCGCCCACCGTCATCGCCACCTTGAGCCGGATGGGGATGTCGGTGACGACGTCGTCCTCGATGTAGTCGGTGAACTCGAAGATGCCGCGCGGCATCCGCCGGATCAGCGCCTCGACCTTGCGGGCGGTGTAGTCGATCAGGTCGTCCATGCCCTTCTCGACGACGTCGATCCCGAAGCGCTGGATCAGCGCGTGGATCCGCCGCTCGCCCGTCACCAGGCCGGCGACCAGCGCCTGGAGGTCGCCCCAGTTCTGCTCGGGGATGCGGCAGTTCGCCATGATCACGTCGAGAAGGTCCCGGTTCACGGCGCCGCCGACGAAGAGCTTCTTCGGCGGCAGGCGCAAGCCTTCCTGGAAGATCTCGCTGGCCCGCGGCGAGATGCTCGCCGGCACCAGCCCGCCGATGTCCGAGCAGTGGAGGAACCCCGCCCCGTGGCGCGATCAGCCGTCCCTCCCAGAAGATCGGGCGGACGAGGTGGAGGTCGGGCAGGTGGGTGGCGGCGGCGAGCGAGCTGTACGGGTCGTTGGTGATGATGACGTCGCCCGGCGCGAGCGGCCCAGCCAGCTCGATCGTCCGCGCGTAGTTGATCCCCGCCATGCTGGCCACGCCCAGCTCGACCGGGTACGCGAAGAACTCGCCGCTCGGGTTGAGCAGGCCGCAGGTGAAGTCGGCCGTCTCCTTCACGAACGTGGTGTGGGCGGTGCGCTCCACGGCGTAGGCCATGTCCTCGACCGCGCCGTGCAGATAGTTCCGGAGGAGCTCGAGGGTCAGGGCATCGAGACGCATCACGCCTCCCGCTTGATGAGGAGATTGCCGAAGCGGTCGACGTCGGCGACGTCGCCCTCCGGGATGAGCACGGTCGTGTCCGGCTGCTCCACGATGGCGGGCCCGGCCACGCGATCACCGCTGTCCGAGGCTCGCGCGCTCGTACACGCGCGCCTCGGGCGGGCCGGCCGTCGAGCCAGATGCGCCGCGCGCCCGTCGGCACGGCGCCCGTGCCCGCGGCCACCTCGACCAGCGGCACGCGGGGCCGCACGCCCCGGAGCTGGACGCGCAGGTTGACGATCTCCACAGGGGCGTGCGGGTCGGCATGGCCGAAGACGCGCTCGTGCGCCGCGTGGAAAGCGCGTCGAGAAGCCGCGCGGCGATGGCCGGCCTCGAGCCATTGCGGCATCCACCGGCACCTCGATCTCGTAGGACTGCCCGACGTAGCGCATGTCCGCCCCGTGGCGGAACGTGGTGCTCGCCACCTGGACCCCGTGCTCCCGCACCCAGGCGAGCAAGTCCGCCTCGAGCGCGCGCTGCTCACGGGCGAGCGCGCGGAGGTCGAGCGCGTCGAGGCGCCCGTGCACCGTCCGCACCGCGTCGTTCAGGATGTCGGCGGTGATGGCGCCGAGGGCGCACAGCGTGCCCGGCGAGCGCGGCACGAAGACGGTGGGGATGCCCACCTCGCGGGCGAGGAGGCTGCCCACCAGCGGGCCCGCCCCGCCGAAGGCCACCAGCGCGAAGTCCCGCTGATCGATGCCGGCCCGGGAGAGGATCTTGGTGAAGGCGGCGTACATGTTCGACACCGCGACGCGCACGACGCTCTCCGCCGCCTCGTTCACGCCCATGCCGAGCGGATCGGCGTAACGGCGGATCGCCTCCTCGGCGAGCAAAGGGTCGAGGCGCATCCGGCCGCCGAGGAATCGCTCGGGGTCGAGAAATCCCGAGACCACGAAGGCGTCGGAGAGCGTGGCGTCCACGCCGCCGCGCCCGTAGCAGGCCGGGCCGGGATTGGCGCCGGTGCTCTGCGGGCCCACCTTGGGCACGCCGACCTCGTCGACCCAGGCGACGGAGCCGCCGCCCGCGCCGATGGCGGTGACGCCCACCACCGGCATCATGACGGGGATGCCGCCGATCTGCTCGGCCGTGCTGTAGCGCGGGCGGCCGTCCTCCACCACCGCGATGTCCGCGCTCGTCCCGCCCACGTCGAGGGTGATGAGGTTCCCGAGCCCGGCGGCCCCGGCGACGTAGGCGGCCCCGATGACGCCGGACGCCGGGCCGGACAGGAGCGTGGCCACGGTCTGCCGGCGCGCCGCCGCGACGGGCATGATTCCGCCATTGGACTTCGTGACGTGCGCCACCGCGGGCACGGCGCGCGCGCGGAGCGCCGCCTCGAACCCCTCGAGATAGCGGCGTACCTTCGGCTGCACGTAGGCGTCGAGGACGGCGAGGGCCGTGCGCTCGTACTCGCGCGCCTCGGGCCAGACCTCGTGGGAAGTGCTCACCGGGACGCCGGGCGCCGCGGCCTCGGCTGCGTCCCGCGCGCGCCGCTCGTGGGAGGGATCGCGATAGGCGTGGATCAGGCTGATCACCAGCCCCTCGGCGCCCTGGTCCGCCAGGCGGCGGGCAGCCGTGGCCACGCCGGCCTCGTCGAGCGCGGTGTCGACGCGGCCGTCGGCCCGGAGCCGCTCGCGCACCTCGGCCACGCGGGCCCGCGGGATGAGCGGCTCGGGGCGGCCGCCGTTCATGTCGAGCGGGTTCGGCAGGCGCAGGCGCTGGATCTCCAGCACGTCGCGGAAGCCCTCGGTGACGAGGAGGCCGAGCCGCGCTCCCGTCCGCTGGATCAGCGTGTTCACGGCGATCGTGGTGCCGTGGACGGCGACGTCGATCTCGCGCAGGTCGATGCGGTGCTCGCCGGCGAGGGCGTCGAGGCCGTGCTCCACCGCCTGGGCGAAGTCGGGCGGGGTGGACGGAACCTTCAGGCCGGTGACGGCGTGGGTCGTCGTGTCGTAGAGCGTGAAATCGGTGAAGGTGCCGCCGATGTCGATGCCGAGCCAGTAACGCCCCACGCGGTTCTCTCTCTCGACCCGCGGCTACGTCGGCGGGCGCGAGTCAGCATAGCCGGAAGCGGGGGGAGGACCCGGCAAGCGGTCGCATCGCGCTCTGAACAGGGCGGCGCTGGCCCTTCAGAGCCGGGCGACGCGCTCCGGGCGGGCGAGGAGCGGGGCGGCCGGCAGCGCGGTCACACCGTGCCCCAGCGAATAGGACTCCCGCCCGGGATAGACGAGGTAGCCGCGCGCCAGCCCGAGGTCGCTCATGCAGCGCCGGAGTCCGGCGGCGTCCTCGGCTCGCGGGGCCGAGTGGAGCTTGACTTCGAATGGGATTCGCTTGCCACCCGCCTCGACCAGAAGATCCACCTCCTCACCATGGGCCGTACGCCAGAAAAACGCCCGGCTGCCGATGAGGCTGCGCTCGAAAGCGGACACGAGCTGATCGATCACGAAGGCCAGTCACACCTCGGCCGGGGGCGTGTCGAGCGCACGGGGTGTGGGGATGTCCAGGAAGTAGTGAAGGAGACCGGTGTCGCGGAAGTACACCTTGGGGCTCTTGACCAGCCGCTTGCCGACATTGGCAAAGTCGGGGGCAGCTTTCTGATCAGGAAGGTTTGCTCGAGGATGTCGACGTAGCGGTTGACCGTGTGATAGCTGACGCCGAGAGAGGCGGCGAGCTGGGTGGCGCACTGCCGCGGGCCCAGCACCGTGACGATCGGGAATCGCCGCAACAGGCTTCGGAGCGCGACCTCGTAGCGCGGTGACTCCATCGATGCATATTAGAAGTCGCAATTCTAATGCAAGAACCCACCTCAATCGTGTGGAGAGGCCGGCTCCGCACGAAGCGAGAGGAAGGGGAGCTGCCGGGAGCTGGATCAGGACGAACGCGGGGTGAGGCAAGGGAATCCAGCCATCGCCTTGGCGGCGACTGAGATCCGGGGTGTCGAAGCCCTGCGTGAACCAGCCGCACACGCCGGCCACGCAGATCATGGGCTTCGGCGGACTTGCCCTGGCGCTGCCACAGTCGGCCCAGGCTCATGGCCGCCCGAAGCTCGAGGGTCTTCGCCTGCTGTCGGCGGGCCGTGTCGAGGGCGCGGGCAAAACACGCTTCCGCCTCGGCGAGCCCCGCCGGCTCGAGCTCGTCGCGCTTCAGCAGCAGCTCGCCCTTCAACCGGTACAGCTCCGCCTCGTTGAAGCAGATGCGGTGGTCGTGCACCACGATGAGCGCCTCGGCGATCGCGGTGAGTCCTTCGTCGGCCTCGCCTCGCTCTCCGTAGGCTTCGGCCAGCAGCGCCAGATACGAAGACCGTCCCAGATCGGCGCCGGTGGCGCCATACGCGGCCACGCTCTGGCGGAGCTGCGCGATGCCCTCGGCGCCCCGGCCCTGCTCCACCAGCGTCCAGCCGAGCAAGATGCGGCCCTGCGCTCGCCGCTGGGCAAATCCCTGCTCGATGGAGAGCGCCATCAGGGCCTCGGCGTGCTCCTGGGTGGCTTGCCACTCCTGGCGGTACTGAAACACAACGGCGGCGAAGTACAGCGCAAAGGCCAGGCTGAACGGATGAGAGAGCTGCCGGGCCAGCGCCAGGGACTCATGCGCCCGCTTCACGGCATCGTCGGGATATCCGAGCGCCCACAGGGTTCGGGCCAACGTGGACAGGCACACGACGCCGGGATCCTGCCCGTAGACGGACGGCGCGAGACTGGGGCTGACGCGAGTCGCTCAGCGCGACTCCCTGTTCCAGGTGGGCCCGAGCCTGGACGAAGTCTCCCAGGAAGTAGAGCGTGGTCCCCAGCGCCTGATGCGCGACCAGGAGGAATTCGGGGTTCTCGACACTCTGCGCCAGCGAGAGAAGCTGCGCCCCGATCTCGGACGACGTGTGCAGCTCCGCCCGCTGCCGGTAGAACATGTGCAGCCCCATCAAGACACGGAACAGCTCGCGGCGTCTCTTCGACTTGCTGGCACAACGTCGCGCGCGCGCGCGTAGGCGCGTTCCACCTCGGGCGCCGCATACCCTTTCGTGGCCATCAGCGCTGACGCCGAGCGTGGTCTGGAGCGCCAGCTCCTGCGGGATGCGGCCGGGCGCGTCGGGCAGGCGCTCGAGAAGCTCGCAGCGCCGTGGTCAGGTGGCCGACCGCCTCGACATGGGCCGACGCGCGCCGCGGCCTTGTCGCCCGCCTGCTGCAGAGTAGATGACGCGCCTTCACCCAGACCTCGCCGCGCAACGCGTGATGGGCGAGCCGCTCGACGTGGTCGCCGAGGCGGGCGCCGCTCAGCGCTCTCGAGCGCCTCCATGATGCGGGCGTGCAGCTCGCGCCGCCGCTCCTGGAGCAGGCTCTCGTACGCGACCTGGTAGGTCAGCGCGTGCTTGAAGGTGTATTCGAGCTCGGGAAAGAGGCGCGTCTCGTAGAGGAACTCGGCCGCCTGCAGGAAGGTGAGGCCCCGCCGCAGGTCCGCCTCGGGCACGCTCGGCGACGGCCTGAGCAGCAGCGGAAACGGCACGTCCGTGCCGACCACCGCCGCGGTCTGGAGCAAGCCGCTTTTCGTCCGACGGCAGCCGGTCGATGCGGGCCGCCAGCACGGCCTGCACCGTGGCCGGCACCTGGATCGTCGGGAGGCTGTGCACCTGCCGATACGGCCCCGCGCTCGCCGACGAGCACCTGCGTCTCGACCAGCGCGCGGACGCTCTCCTCGAGGAAGAACGGGTTGCCCGCCGTCCGTTCGATCAGGAGCCGCGCTCAGCGACTGGAGGCTGACGCATCGTCGCCGAGCAGCGCGTGCGAGCAGCTCGGCCGCGCTCGCGTGCGGCAGCGGGTCGAGGCGGAGCTGCGTGTAGTACGTCTTGCTGCCCCACCCGTGCTGGTACTCGGGGCGATAGTTGACGAGCAGCAGGAGCGCGGCGCGTCGGCAGGCTGTCGACGAGGCTGTTGAGGAACGCCTGCGTCTCGGAGTCGATCCAGTGGAGGTTCTCGAACACGACGCAGCAGCGGCCGCACCTGGCTCTCGCGCAGGAGGAGCCGCTTGATGGCGTCGAGCGTCCGCTGCCGCGCTGGCGCGCGGATCGAGGGACGGAAACGCGCTCGTCCGCGGGGAGCGCGTCGAGCAGCGCGAGAAGCGCCGGGATGGTGTCGCGCAGGGCCTCGTCGAGCGTCAGCACGTGCCCGGTCACCTTGGCGCGCATCGTCCGCGCGTCGTCGCGGTCCGCGATCTGGAAGTACGTCTTGAGGAGATCGATGACCGGCAGGTACGCGCGTCGCCTTGCCGTACGACACGGAGAAGCTCTCGAGGACGAACCAACCCTGGGCGCGATGCGAATGCGACGAACTCGTAGAACGAGGCGGGACTTGCCCGACGCCGGGCTCGCCGATGACGGCGACCACCTGGCCGTGCCCGTCGCCCGCTCGCTCGAGGGCGCGCGGAGCTGCTCGAGTCTCGACCGTCGCGCCGACGAACCGGCGTGAGGCCCTGCGCGGCGGCCGCGCGCAGGCGCGACCGCAGCGGCCGCGCGCCGGACCAGCTCGTAGACCTCGACGGGATCGGCGAGGCCCTTCAGCGGGACCGGCCCGAGCGGCGTCGACCTCGACGAAGCCCTCGGCGAGGCGAAGCGTGCTCGCGCGTGATCAGCGTCGTCCCCGGGCGCGCGAGCTGCTCCATGCGCGCGGCGAGGTGGGTCGTCTGGCCCGACCGCCGTGTAGTCCATGTGCAGGTCGCTGCCGATCGAGCGGACGACGACCTCGCCGGAGTTGAGCCCGACGCGGATCTGCACGTCGAGGCCCTGCGCGCGCCGCAGCTCCTCGCGCGTACCGGCCGATCGGCGTCCTGCATGCGACAGGGCGGCGTAGCAGGCCCGCATCGCGTGGTCCTCGTGCGCGAGCGGCGCGCCGAAGAGCGCCATGATCCCGTCGCCGAGCACCTGGTTCACGGTGCCCTCGTAGCGATGGACGGCGTCCATCATCCGTTCCAGGACGGGGTCGAGCAGACGGCCGCGCCTCCTCCGGATCGCGGTCGGCCAGGAGCTCCATCGAGCCCTTCAGATCCGCGAACAGCACGGTGACTTGCTTGCGCTCGCCCTCGAGCGCCTCGCGCGAGCTGAGGATCTTCTCGACGAGGTGAATCGGCGTGTACGACAGCGGGTCGCGCTTGGATTGCCATCGGAGGGTCGCGGGCCCGTGCTCGGCGGCCCCGGCCCAGACCAGCACCTTGCCGTCCTCGTCGGTCGGCCACGCGCTGCGCGTCGATGAGCTCGGCCTTCACGTCCTCGAGGTAGTCGTCGTCGAGCGCGAACCGGCGCTTCAGCGCGCGGTAGGACACGCGCCGCTGGCGGCTGCAGCAGCTCGTGACACCTGCGGCCAGCATCTCTTCGAACGTCATCGTGGGTCCTCGCTCTCACGCGACTGCGAGCACAGGATGCCTCTCGGGATGGCTGGCCGAGCGACGGTGTCCTTCCAACCTAGGAGAACCGGCTGGGCCGGTCAAGCGTCTCCCGCAGATCGCGGCCCTGGGATGAGCGCGCTACCGGGAATCGGCGTTGAGCTTACAGCTGCCCGAGACCCACGCGGCGGTGCGATCGGCTCCCGATCCCCCCGGCCATCGGGCGGGATGGCAGGGGGCCGTGTACCACACCGAGAAAGGGCACAGGCGGCTCGAACCGGGAGAACGACGGGTCCCACTCGTACCAGACCTTGGCCCAATCGAGAAGGACGAGGGCCGCGACGATCGTGTCCCGGTCGATCTCGTCGACCTTCTAGTTCAGCGGCGCGCGAGGCGCATGCGGAGGCCTGGCTCCGGGCGCAGGGTGACGTACGGCGTGGGAGTCACGCGCTGGCCGGGCTCCATCGTCAGCCGGAAGCGCTGGGCGATCGTCGCCAGGAGCAGGACGGCTTCCATCGTGGCGAACGCGTTGCCGATGCACTGGCGCGGCCCACCGCCGAAGGGGAAGTAGGCAAAGCGCGGCAGGCGGCGGGCGAAGTCGCCGGCCCATCGCTCGGGGCGGAACGCCTCGGGGTCCTCGAACCAGCGGCGGTCGCGATGCACCACCCACGCCGGCACGATCACGATGATGCCGCGCGGAAGGGGATGGCCGGACACCTCGGTCGGTCTCGCCGCCTGTCGTCCGATGGCATAGGCCGGCGGGTACAGGCGCATGGATTCGTTGACGATCATCTCGGCGTACGTCAGTCTCGGCAGGTCGGCCACGGTGGGCGCGTGCGCGCCGAGCACCGCGCGCAGCTCATCGCCGAGCCGCGCGTCGACCTCCGGGTGCTGGGCGAGGAGATACCAGATCCACGACAGTGCCACCGCGGTGGTCTCGTGCCCTGCCATGAAGAGGGTCATGGCCTCGTCGCGGACCTGCTGGGGGGTCATCCGGCTGCCGTCGTCGGCGTCCTGCGCGTTCAGGAGGATGGAGAGCAGGTCGCCGCGGTCCTCGCCACTTTGCCGGCGAGCGGCGATCATGCCGTAGACGATCTCATCGAGGCGGCGGACCGCCCGGCGCGTTCTGAGGTTGGCCGGTGTCGGCACCCAGTCGGGGAGGAACTGGAGCACGCTCCCCAGTCGCGCGCCGAAGTCCTCGATCAGGACGTTCAACGCCTGGGCGATCGAGTAGCTCTCGTCCGAGACGTCGGCGTCGAAGAGAGTCTTGGCGACGATGACCTGGGTCAGCGCGATCATCTCGGCGTGGGCATCGAGGACGTCGCCGTCCTTCCACGCCGGCCAGCCGGCGCGCGGTGTACGCGGTCATCACCTCGCCGTACGCAAGGACGCGCTGCCGATGGAACGCGGGCTGGACGAGCCGCCGCTGGCGCAGCCAGACGCCGCCTTCGGAGAGCAGGAGTCCGTTGCCGAGCGCCCGCGCGAGCAGACGGACGCCGGGGCTCTTGATGAAGTCCCGGCTCCTCGTGACCAGGACCTCCTCGATGGCGTCCGGGTGGTAGACGAGCAGCCCGCGATTCGGTCCGAGGCGCAGCGGCACGACGTCGCCGTAGTCACGCGCGCACGCCGCGTAGAAGCCGAGCTGATCGCGCGCCAGGTCGGGCCCGCTTCCGAGAAGGAGGTGGCCTCTCGGTCCTCGGGGAACCGCCTTGACCGTCATGAGCTTCCCGTGCTCGCCCCCATGATGTTTTCCAGTCGGTGAAGGCATTGTACTGTGGTGACATGCGGGGCATGTGGTCATTGCTCGGCGCCACCATCAGCGACTGGTACGAGGATCGGGCTCAGCGCATCGGCGCCGCCCTCGCGTACTACACGATCTTCGCGCTCACCCCCGGGCTCATCGTCCTGATCGCCGTGGCCGGGCTCTTCTTCGGCGGGAACGCCGAGGTGCAGATCTTCGGGCAGATTCGCGAGCTGATCGGCGAGCAGGGAGCGAAGGCGATCGAGTCGATGCTCCGCAGCGCACGCGCCGAGCCCCTCGGCGTGAGCGGGACCTTGCTGACGTTGATCCCGCTGGCGTTCGGGCTCTGGGGCGTCTTCGGGGAGCTTCAGGACGGGCTCAACACGATCTGGGGGGTCACGCCGCGGCCGGGGCGCGGCGTGGTCGCCATGCTCAGGGAGCGGCTCCTGTCCTTCGCGATGGTCGTCGGCATCGGGTTCGTGCTGCTCGTCTCGCTCGCGCTCAGTGCCTGGGTGGTGGCGGTCGGCACGTACTTCGGCGGGCTGCTTCCCGCACCCGCCGCAGCGCTCGAAGCCCTGAACTTCGTGACCTCCTTTGCGGTGATCACGGCGCTGTTCGCCATGACGTTCAAGCTCCTGCCCGACGTGCAGATCGCCTGGCGAGACGTGTGGCTCGGGGCGGCCGTCACGTCGTTGCTCTTCACCATCGGCAAGTTCCTGATCGGCCTCTATCTGGGCAAGAGCTCCATCGCCTCGGCGTACGGGGCGGCCGGGTCGCTCGTCATCATCGTCGTCTGGGTGTACTACTCCGCGCAGATCCTTCTCCTGGGGGCCGAGTTCACCAAGGTCTACGTCAAGCGCCGGGGCTCGGGCTTCGCGCCTGCGGAGACCGCGGTGCCGGTCACCGCGGAAGCGCGCGCCGAGCAGGGAATGGGCCTGCGTCGCCCGTAACCGTGTGGGCGCCGCGCCCACGCCCACGGTTCCTGCTAGAATGCCGGCCGCGGTCGGTCCGAGGATGTACCGGCACGTGAACCTATAACCAAAGGAGACACGTGATGGCCAAGCTCAGGACCCGCAAGTGGCTGCTGTCCGCGTTCGCCTCCCTCACCGGCCTGCTTGTCGTCGGCTTCTACGCGCTGGCGCAGGCGCCCGACGAAGGCAAGCGCGACCGGAAGGTGGCCGTGACCGGTGGCACGTTCCACGCGCTTCCCGCCACGCTCGAGACCACCCAGTGGGGCTGGCTCGATCCGAACGAGTCGCCGAAGCTCGTGGTCAATTCCGGCGATACCGTCGCGGTCGAGACGATGATGCACGCGCACAACAAGGTCCAGCCCGGCACCACCATGGACGAGATCATCGCCCTCCGGAAGGCCAACCCGGGCGGCGGCCCGCACTCGTTGACCGGGCCCATCTACGTCAACGGGGCGGAGCCCGGTGACGTGATGGAGATCCGGATACTGAAAATCACGCCGAAGGCCTTCGCCACCAACTTCAACCTGCCCGGCAAGGAGTTCCCCACCATCGGCGCGCTCGCGGCCGAGATGCCGGACGGCTTCGTGAAGTACTTCTACCTCGATCTCGACAAGAAGCAAGCCGAGTTCAAGCCCGGCATCACGATCGACCTGCAGCCCTTCCCGGGCACGCTCGCGGTCGGCATCGATCCGAAGGACCCCTCGCCGCGCAAGGGCGGCTCGACGGATCCGATGGCGCCGGTCTCCACGCTCCGGCCGTGGAAGAACGGCTCGAACATGGACATCAACGAGCTGCAGGCCGGGACGACCATCTTCATCCCGATCTTCCTCAAGGGCGGTCTCGTGTGGACGGGCGACTCGCACTGCCGCCAGGGCAACGGCGAGGTGAATCTCACCGCGCTCGAGTGCTCGTACCGCGAGATCGTCATGCAGCTCATCGTGCGCAAGGACATGAAGCTCGACTGGCCGCGCATCGAGACGCCGACCCACTGGATCATGACCGGGTTCGACGAGGATCTGAACAAGGCGATGGTCAACGCGGTGCGCGAGACGGTGGATTTCCTCACCGCCCAGAAGGTGGTGCCGTTGAGCCGTTACGAGGCCTACTCGCTCACCTCCATGGTGGGCGACTGCCGGGTGAGCCAGGTGGTGGACGTCCGCAAGGGCGTGCACTGCATGGTGCCCAAGAGCGTCTTCGTCAAGAAGTCGTAGTGCGCGGCGCGCTCGCCGGCGCGCTGCTCTGGCTGGCCGCCGCCCCCGCGTGGGGCGGCGGCATCCTTGTCGTCGTCACCACCTCCACCGATCTGAAGGCCCTCGTCGAGGCGGTGGGCGGCCCGCGCGTGCGCGTGGTGAGCCTGGCGCCGCCGCTTCACGACCCGCACAGCGTGGAGGTGAAGCCGGGCGCGCTCGCCGAGCTCAAGGCCGCCGCGCTGCTGGTGCGCATCGGTCTCGACCACGAGCCGTGGCTGGCGCGCCCGCTGCGCGCGGTGGGCGACGCGCGGCTGCTGCCGGGCGGCGCCGCCGACCTGGACGTCTCGCGCGGCATCGCCCTGCTGGACGCCGAGACGCCCCGCGTGCGCCCCGAGCGCGGCGTGCACGTGCACGGCTTTGGCAACCCGCACTACTGGCTCGACCCCGAGAACGCGCGGCCGATCACCGAGCGCATCCAGGGCGCGCTCGCGCGGCTCTCGCCCGGCGACGCCGCGCTGTTCGAGGCGAATCGCGCCCGGTTCTTGCGGATGCTCGACGCGGGCCTGACGCGCTGGCGAGCGGCGCTGGCTCCGTACCAGGGCACGCGAGTCGTGGTCGCGCACGAGAGCTGGCCCTACTTCGCGCGGCGCTTCGGCCTCACGGTGGTGGCCGCGCTCGAGCCGACGCCGGGCGTGCCGCCTTCCGCGGCCTACCTGGCCGCGCTCACCGGCCGCATGAAGACCTCGGGCGTTCGCCTGATCATCGCGGAGCCGTCCACGAGCGCCTCGCTGGTGGCCCAGGTCGCGGCGCGCGCCGAGGCGCGAGCGGTGATCCTGATCCCGTCGGTGGGCGGCGATCCCGCGGCGCGCGACTACCTCTCGCTCTTCGACGTCAACGTCGCCCGCCTCGCCGCCGCGCTCGCGGCCGCGGCTGATGCTCGACTTCCTCTGGCTGCCGTTCCTGGCCTGCCTGGTCCTCACCGGGATCCACGTCTATCTCGGGTTGCACGTGCTGGCCCGCGGCGTCATCTTCGTGGACCTGGCGCTCGCCCAGGTGGCGGCGCTCGGCATCAGCGTGGCCTTCCTGGCCGGCCATCCCATCCAGAGCGACGCGGCCTACTGGTACGCGCTGGCCTTCACGGTGGGCGGGGCCGCGCTCTTCGCGGCCAGCCGCGTGCACCGGGCGCCGATCCCGCAGGAGGCGATCATCGGCATCGTCTACGCGGTCTCGGCGGCGGCCGCGGTGCTGGTGGTGGACCGGGCCCCGCAGGGCGGCGAGCACATCAAGACGCTGCTGGTCGGCAGCATCCTCACGGTGACGCGGGCGCGAGGTGGCGCAGCTCGCCCTGCTCTACGCGCGTGATCGGCGCGCTGCACCTCGGCGGTGCGCCGGCCGCTCCTCGAGATCTCGCTCGACCCGGAGGCCGCGCGGGCCCACGGCCGCCGGCTGCGCTGGTGGGATTTCTTCTTCTACATCACGTTCGGGATCGTCGTGACCAGCTCCGTGCGCATCGCGGGCGTCCTGCTCGTCTTCTCCTACCTGATCGTCCCCGCCGCGGTGGCGGCCTTGCTGACCGCCTCGGTGCCGGGGCGCCTCCTGACCGGCTGGGGGGTGGGCGCGC
>CAWGXL010000003.1:0-51359 GCA_963826535.1 uncultured bacterium
TCCAGGTCGCAAAGGGGGACGGTACTTCTTCAATTTCGTATGAAGACATTGGCGGCATCAAAAATGAAGTATCCCGTTTAAGAGAAATGATTGAATTACCTCTGAGACATCCTGAAGTTTTTCAAAGAGACTTGGTGTTGAAGCGCCAAAAGGAGTTCTATTGGATGGACTGGTTCTTAACCGGTAAGACACTACTGGCAAAGGCTGTAGCACATGAAACTAACGCAAACTTTTACACTATTGGCGGTCCTGAAATAATGAGCAAGTTCTATGGAGAGTCAGAAGAGAGACTACGCGAAATTTTCAAAAAGGCTGAGGAAAATGCGCCTGCGATTATTTTCATTGATGAAATTGATTCGATTGCTCCCAAAAGAGAAGAGGTTTCAGGTGAAGTAGAAGAAGGGTTGTCGCTCAACTTTTATCATTAATGGATGGGATGTCGTCGAGAGGTAAGGTAGTTGTAATTGGTGCCACTAACAGAATAAACGCAATCGATCCTGCACTTAGGAGACCTGGTAGATTTGACAGAGAAATGGAGATTGGTGTGCCTGACAGGGAGGGTAGATTGGAAATTTTGCAGATACACACAAGGGGAATGCCATTGGAAAAAGATGTAGACCTGGAAGTGATAGCCAACATGTCACATGGCTTTGTTGGGGCAGATTTGCAAGCTGTAGCAAAAGAAGCAGGAATAAGGGCACTCAGAAGATATCCCTGAAATTGATTCTACTACAGAGAACATTCCATCTGAAATCCTCAAGAAAATCATAGTCACTATGGACGATTTCCTGAGTGTAATAAAGGAAATAGAACCATCTGCTTTACGTGAAGTTTTCGTGGAGGTTCCTGACGTGAATTGGGAAGATATCGGAGGTCTTAAAGATGTAAAACAGGAACTGCAAGAAGCAGTGGAATGGCCGCTAAAGTATCATGGATTATTTGTTCACTCTGATGCGACTCCTCCGAAAGGAATTCTTTTATACGGGCCTCCCGGAACTGGAAAGACCTTGATGGCAAAAGCAGCTGCTCACGAAAGTGAGGCAAATTTCATTAGCATAAAAGGTCCAGAACTACTTTCAAAATGGGTTGGTGAATCAGAAAAGGGAGTCCGGGAAGTCTTTAGGAAAGCAAGACAAGCGGCTCCTTGTATCGTGTTTTTTGATGAAATTGACGCCATAGCCCCTACTCGAGGTCATGGAAGCGATTCTCATGTAACTGAGAGAGTAATAAGTCAACTACTTACAGAGTTGGACGGTCTGGAAGTGTTATCCAATGTAATCATCATTGCCGCTACCAACAGGCCTGACATAATAGATGCTGCACTATTGCGGCCCGGAAGATTTGATAGATTGTTGTATGTGCCACCGCCAGATAAAGAAGCAAGAATGCATATACTAAAGATACATACCTCAAAAAAACCCTTGGCAGATGACGTCAATATAGATTCTCTAGCTAATCAAACAGAAGGATACACAGGTGCTGACATTGCCGCACTTGCATCGGCAGCGGTCATGCTTGCCTTAAGAGAACACATTAAGAAATATAAAAATCCAAAAAAGGCAGAATCTGCAAAAAACGAATTAAAATTACACATGAAAAATTTTGAAGAAGCTATGAAGAAGATTCGTCCGTTATCAAAACACGAAATAGATACCTACAAAAATATTTCCGAACAATTTGGAAGGCCAGCGACGACAAAAGAGGTTATAGATAGAGACACTGCAATAAAATAAACGGATTTAAAATTTTATAGCCAATTTTGTCCAAGTAAAATTGTTGAACACTTTTTTGTTACTATGCTGGGACTTATTTTTTATTTCTCTAGAATGAAAAAGTAGGTCTCTAGATATTTCTTGCTTTCTTTGATCTTAATGATGCAACAGTCTCCATAAGGATTCTGGCTGCATGATTTGCGGTATTCTGATTTAGATCATAGTCAGGACACAATTCTACTATATCCATCCCTACAATGTGTAGATTTTCACTTATTTTTTTTATCATGTATATCATGTCTAGAGGAAATAATCCACCGGGAGTGGTACAGATACACCAGGAGCAACACCAGGGTCCATACAATCCAAGTCAATGGACATGTATACTTTTCTTGATCCGCATTTTGATATGATCCTTTTGATAGTAGCGTTGATACCTAATTCAATAATATCGATTGGTGTCATGATCTCCAATTTATTTTCTGTGGCATTATCTAGTTCTTCCATTTCTGCAGCCCTAGTACCAATCAGTATACTTTTGTTAAAATTGATATAACTTGATGAATCAGTAATAACTGAACCATAGTAGTTCCTCGTAGATGAAACAAAATCAGGATGAGCATCAAAGTAAATAAGTGATATTTTTTCTCCTTCAAAGCTATCGTTCATTGCCTTGAGGATAATGGTTGTAATGGAATGATCTCCACCAATGGTTATGGGAATTTTTTTGGTTGAAACTATGTCAAATACCACTCTATAGAGATCATCCCTTGATAGATTTCCTACGTCGATGATTTTTTTATTTTCAAGTGTTCCTGACATTGGACAAATGGGAATTCTTTTCCCATCTCTTTCAAAAAATTCATAATAATTAGATGCACGCCTTAAACTGTCGGGTCCCTTACTAGCCCCCTTTCTTTTTGCATGTGACCTTGATTCATCAGGAATGCCTAATACTACTATGTCCGCCTCTGCAATGGATTGAACATTTGAATGAAATAATTTAATCACATAATAAGCGTATCAAAAGATACATTTCAATGTTAATTTTGCGAATTTTTCTCTAGGTTTTTAAAATAAACCGTAATGTCGCAACAACAATCATGAGATACTAAACAAGAAAAAAAATATTTGATTTCTAAAAAAATTAGAAATGGATGGGATGTTAGTCTACTACTCAGTTAAAGTAGAGAATCCCACTTCAGTAGAGTTGGTAGAATTGGTAATCCTGCTGCTTCTGGCATGTCAGTATTGACTATCTGGCCTCTAACTTCTCCATCAGGATGTTCTGCAGTATGCACGTTAACGTAAGCATCACCAGAGTCCATCGCGGCAGCCAAGTCGCCTAAAGTCTTGCCTTGCATTGGGCCCTTGAGACCAGAGTCAGTCAAGTTACCTCTGAATATTATTCCATATGCAGTAACTTTGTCTTTGCTAGTCGGAGTGTTGAAAAGGTCTATAACTACTTCACCGTTTTCTCCTTCCTTGCCCATATGGATGTGTGCTGCTGAAGCATTAAACCCTCCAGTGGAATTGACTTGGACCTTATACTTGATAGTGTCGTTTTTCACTTCTGTAAACTCAGCTTCTCCAGTTGCGTCAGTCTCAACAGGGGGCACTTCATTTTGCCCACTTAATGTTGCGTCATAAGGATATTTTGCTGCATGTATCTGATCGACGAGTGATACAGTAAGCAAAACAGACAGCGAGATAGCTAATCCTAGTATGCTTGCAAATAACAGTTTGCTCGGATTCATTTTGTAAGCTTGCTTTTAACTCACTAAAATATATTCCGTTCGACAAGCTCATTTTCGTATAAATCATCAAGCAAAAAGTAGGTTATCTTTATGCTAATTAAGTAGAACATAGTCTCGTTGCGTCTGTAAATCTGAATCTAATTCTAAAATGAATTTAATTTAATAAATTTCCATTATCCGGTGAATCGATCCACGATACACCTAGGCGCGGTTTCATCTAGAGGATAAAGATTTCAGAAGGTCTGTATTCTTCTTTAAAAATTAGTCTGCCGTTCCTTAACCAATTAACCCTAGACAAACCTAGCATAGTATTATCTATCGTTCCATTCTCATAAAATAATGCCTAGTTTCGCCGTCTTCCTCCTTTAATTCTAAAATGGCGTAAGTTGATTTGGCTATACGCAGAAAATCTATTATCTCCTTGTCCGTGACTAGTGTCTGTTTTCCTGGATTCGAAGTCGCACGAGATATCCAATCTGGCTTGTAGTCTTTAGGGACGGTAAAGATGGGATATCGATCCATCATATTTTCACGGATGTATGGATCCTCAAGCATCCTAGAGTGTTGAGGCATGTCGTCTGCCCTGAGCATTTTGCCTATTGATGAATAATAACTCAAATAGCTTAAAATTACCGTAGCTGCCCATTCATTAACATCCATTAAGTTCTCTGGTAGTGGCATCTCGTAGCAACCTATTTGTTGTCCACAGCGATGTTTGGACAGCATTGTCATGTCATAGCCAAGATCCATTACTAGTTTAAAGCTGAACTTGTTGCATAATTTGCAAATATATCCGCTAATTCCTTGCACATGTGATTGAGGTATCATCCAATAATTGTAATACAAAGCCGCTAGCTCCTTTTCTAGATAGTTTGCTTTTTCCTGAAGAAAATTGATCTGATCAAATGTCTGCTTGGAATTAGAAATTGTGTTGTTGACTTTAGCCATACGTTCAATGTTTTCCCATGATAGTTCCCAGGGAGGATTCTCGGGCTTTTGATATTCACGTGTATTTTGAAAATTATTCGGTTTCATGAGCGGTTTCTGGTATTGCTCGTACTCCGGAACCTTTACCCCTTGTCCATGAACCAATAAGTAATGTCTTTGTAGGTTATATTTGCGAGTTGATGTATACTGACAATTCAAACACTGAAACTTTCCCTTTCCCGGATTCTTTCGTGACACATTTAGAAAATCGCTCATGTTATATACTCATGAGCACTCATGAGTGACTCATTAAAGCATTACGAAACGGATTAACTTTAACTCTGTGATTCGGCTCCATGCATAAGTTAACGTGCCTTAAAAAAACCGGCGTCTCAGTTAATATCTCTATTTATCCCGATCCTTGCCTTAATCGACGAAATTTTAGTATAAGCATTGCCGCTTAATCAAACCTAGGCTTTCGCTTGGTTTCGTTTAATGACTCTAATTATTAATTCGGCCTCTCGAATGTTGCTAGCAAGTCTTGCAATTTTTACGATATCTCTGACATCTCTATTTTCTAGTTCATTCCAGACTATTTTGGAAATCGCTATCGCAGTCATTTCATCCACTTTCTCTTTTTTCGGGATAGATACCGATATTTCCATGAACTCTTCAAAGGTATAATCTGGAACTTTCACAACTAGAAATCTCGATAACAGGGGGTCAGCTATTTTTTTACAAGAATTAGCAGTAGCAAATACTGAACTGTGCAGAAGCATTCGTCTTGTTTTATTGATCTTTGTTTCAGATACTAAGCCGGTCTCCATGAGATGTAACAATGAGTTCTGATCTGAATTGTTCATCTTTTCAAGTTCATCTATCAACACAAATTTCGGTTTTCTATCAAATAATTGGTTTATCAATCCGGCTTTTGTAGTATTGCTTCCAATTACAAGGACCGATTCCTTGAAAAGCCGATTGATCTCGAGCAGAAACATTGTTTTTGCTGAACCTGGACGTCCTACTAGCAGTATGTGAACAGGATTTTTCGAAACAATAGCCTTGTTCAAGATCTGTTTTATTTCAAAATGGGCTATTATCTCCTTGAATGTTCCTGATGTGCCGTTGTTATAGTTTTTGTTCCAAATCTGTTGGAAAATGTTTCTCATTTACGTCATAGGTAAAACCATCTCACTTTTACTTTGTGTAGTCAGATACTATTAGATTGAGTACTGACAATGGGTACAAAAATTTAGCATAGTTTAATTCTTTATTATGCTTACGCTACCATGTTTAAACAAGAGGATTGATTTTAGATTTGAGACCCGACGTGAGCCGCAAACCTGTACTACTAGTTGTATTGTTATTGACTTCAATCTATTTTGTCGTGCAAATTGTAATTGGACTGCTTGTCGGAAGTCTTGCACTTTTATCAGATGCAGGCCACATGCTGATAGATGTCTGTGGACTTGTAATGTCCCTTTTAGCGATTTCATTTAGCCAGAAACCCGCAACACCAAAAAGAACATATGGATTTTATAGAGGAGAAATACTGACATCACTCCTGAATTGCCTGTTCCTTTTTCTGCTATCATTTTACATTTTATATGAGGCATATTATCGAATGCTTTCGCCATTTGAAATAAATGGGTATCCCATAATATGGGTAGCCTCGATTGGACTTGGCGTAAATTTATTGGGCATCAAACTCCTGCGGCCCCATACAGAAATTAAAGGATCCGATACTGGTTATCTTGACAAGGAAAGTAATACTATCAACGAGAAAAATCTGAATATATACGGAGCCTATTTGGAAATTTTCGCTGATACCATCGGTTCTGTGGGTGTTATCATCTCTGGCTTGATTATTGTCCTAACCAATTTCTATTTGGTCGATGCCCTGATTAGTATTGGTATAGCAATATTTATTCTTCCAAGAACCTGGTCTCTCTTAAAGAGATCATCCATATTCTATTAGAGGGTACACCCAGCCATCTGCAACACGAAGAGGTTCAGAGTGCTATTCTAAGTGTTAAGGGAGTAACAGGTGTTTTTGACCTTCACATATGGACTATAACTTCTGGAATTCACGCCTTATCTGCCCATGTAGTAGTCATGGATAATAACAGGTCTAGAGAGGTCTTGCAAGAGATAAATTCTATTCTTGAAAATAATTTCAAGATAAATCACGCAACAATACAAATAGAATCTTATCATGAGTCACACAAAATATAACTAAATATTGCATTGTAAATTTGTTCCAATAGTGCTCTTGCTTATTATAATGTCAGAATACGAATTACAACGCTTTCAAGGCTAAGTGTTTTTCTGATTAAATGTAATTATCATCCTGGCCCGCCCAATTAGTCTACTCATGTCGTGACACTTATCAAAATACGGCTACAATATCACCAATAGGAATTTCAAAGATTGCAAATGTCGACTTGACCATTCTTAGAAGATCTTTAATCTCAAAATCTGAGTATAGTTTTCTTTTCAAACCTTGACAATAGGGTTCAGAGATTTTCATACTAGTTGGCACTTGCTAAACCCAAGTCAACTCCATTTGTCTTGTGTTCGGTTACTCTTGTTTCATAAATGATACCTATTTCTGTAACATTGAGCAGGCCGCATAGTCATTTTTTTCATTCAGTTCCAAATAAGGG
This sequence comes from uncultured bacterium, assembly GCA_963826535.1. GTDB lineage: Bacteria > Patescibacteriota > Microgenomatia > Levybacterales > UBA12049 > JAHIGH01. Next base: position 7,063 of record CAWGXL010000003.1, read on the forward strand.
ACCATTAGTACTATTTTTATATAATGAGTTATTCAGAGTAGATTATGTCGGAGGATGCTTTCAGAGCATCCTTCTTCCTAGTGTAGTTGGATTTTGTATATCCATATTTTTTAGCCAAAAGTAAGTGTTGTCTTCGTTTCTTACAGTAGGAATGTCTATAAGTCCTTAGCGGTGGCGTATAACCAACCAATAAACATGCTGCGAGCTTTCCTTACCTCCCCGTTTGATAATGACCATGTCAGCGACCAAGTCAATTTATTTTTCTTCGGAGGAAGAAAAAATGAGGGTCTAGTACAAATTACCTCAAAACCACATGCTTCTAGCTTAGTTTTGAGGTTTTGATATCCAAAGTGGTATTCTATCTGGATGTGTGAAAACCTGCTTAGATCGTTACCAGATGCATTTAAAATAAAATCATATTCACAGCCTTCACAATCTATCTTTAATATTTCAGGGCATGAGCAATATTTCTGTATGAGAGTCTTCAACGTTAAAAATTCTACGTCCTGTTCGGAGGACAAAATTGTATCGTTCGGACCACATGCTGCCATAATCAATTTTATTTTTGCCGAATAACCGTTTATCGCTATATTCTGAGCAGCACAATCATAACTAGTCTTGTTGGGTTCGATGGCTATCACATACTTCGCGCCCCTATTCGCAAAATAGATTGATGAATCCCCGATGTTGGCACCTATATCAACCACCTCCTTTCCATTTACCGGCAAAAAGGAATACTCGTTTTTTTTAAATATATTTACTATATCCCCATTAGTCTTCCCACCATGAAATTTTAAGTCATTAATATATGCCACGTCGCAAGCAGGATCCACGTCTAATTCCGTTAAATCATAGTATACTTCCTGATAATCATCAAATTGGGAAATTTTACCATATCGGTTAATAGCTTTAATCGGATAATCGCTTCTTAAGACGCAACTTATTAAAGATAGATAGTTTTTGTACCTTTTCCTATATACATTCATAAAAATAATATTATTTTTTAAGAATTTTAGATACGAAAATACTATGTCGCTTATGGAAAAATTAGTTTCCAGTTAATTACTCGCACGTTTAATATAGACAGATTTTATTTATGTTTTAGCTCTGACGACCAACCTTAGTATAAGTGTCAAACCATCAAAATAAATTTCATCATTCCGGCACTTTGTTTGAATTAAGAGATTTATACATGAATAGAACTGCGAATTATTTTTTGTCGAGTCTCGAGTCGAATCAATATGTGATCCTTATCTGGCTTGACAGCTACAACTTGGTGTCCTCAGAGATTCTGCGCATTAGATAATACTAGTATTAAGAACGAAAAGGAATTAAACGTTCAATTCAGACTCCCATTCAGAAAAAATTAGTATTTTCAATTTGTAAATTACTGGAATTTTAATCTTTTCTCTGAGTTTAGTACTGGACCTTAGTTTCATCGGCTATACTAGCATAAAACATTTGTAACAGGGAGTTATGCTTTAGCCGAGAGAAAACTGTGACTCGGATGCTAATTAGGTTAGTCGTAAGTTTAATGTCAAGACAGGAATACTTGGAAATTCTAATCATAATTTCTCTGTCAACAAGGGAACTGTCCCGAGGCTATTCATATCTTTCTAGAATGTGATATTAAAATTCTATTCCGGAACCACATGAAATTTCAGGGCAGGCTCATTGTTAAGGATTCTCTTTTTCAATCTCAGGAATCTGTTTAAATAATGTTCTTGAATTAAAAAATTAATCTTGAAAGTTCTGAAAACAGCATTTAGAGAATTTGACTATATTATATCGAATATCCCAGTAATAGTTGCTCTTATTTTAATATGCTGCGCACCTATTTTCCTTTTGCAAAATGAACAAGTATTTGCAAACCAAATTGCAGGTTATGCTTACTATCTGCTCATCGTCGTTATCTCGTGGAAGATTATTCAATACTTTATTCGGAGACTCAATATAACGATGAATCCAAAAGGTTAGATGGACACACGTGAATAATGATAAGTCTCCAACTGATTCAAATGACAAAAATATTGATACAAAACCACATCAGGATTTTGTTACTCCCAGCTTTCTGCTTTTTTTAGACAACTTAGTGGTCTCAGTAGGAGGCTGGCTATACTGGATAATAATATCAAAGCTTACTACAGCCTCAGAGATAGGCATAGCAATTACAGTCTATAGTCTAGTTATTCTAGTTATATCAATAACGCACCTAGGAATTGAATATCCGTTACTAAAAAAATCGGTCATACCGGGCTCAAGAATTCTAGGTACCTCTCTTGCAATAGAATTAGTACTCGCACTAGGATCAATTATGATTGTATTTATTGCTATTAACACCTTCTATGATGAATCGATAAGGCAATTTACATGGTTATCTATTACGTTACTTATTCTAATTACGATAGAAAATGTATTTCGTTTTGCCCTACTGGGAATTTCTAATTCTAAAATTGTCCTAATAATTGATCTAATAGGCCAGGGGATAAAATTACTAATTGGATTCTTACTGGTCTATTCTTCGTTCGGGGCGTTTGGTATGCTACTCGCATATGTCCTCGAAGGTTTTTTTATCGCTTGCATTTCCTTGTATTTCGCAAAAAGGTCATTTAGTTTTAAATTGGGCAACAGTAAATACTTTAAAGATACTCTTAAAGACGCACTTATCAATACACCGTCAAAACTGTCAAAGATGATAATTGTTACCCTAAGCATAGTACTCCTTTCATTTATGAATGTTAGTAACTCTGAGATTGGAATTTTTTATGTAGCATTAATGATTACTATAGTTGCGACCAGCTTTGCCTCAAGTATGGCGTATATGGTAATTCCGTCTTCATCAAAGTTAATGAAAGATCTTTCTTCTAGTGGCCTCAGAATTAGTTTAAGTTTGACAGTACCAATAGTTGTAGCATTGCTTGTAGTACCAAATTCAATACTTTCGCTGGTCGGGCCAGAGTATGAATCTGCAGCATTAGTTTTGTTCGTGCTTGCTATTGCCATCATCCCTTCAGCAATTTCAATAAACTTGATATCGATGCTTAACAACTTGAACAAATCTAAAATGTTAATAGCAAGCGGCCTAATGCAGTTCGCGATATTTATTGTCTCTTTTTATATCTTGGTCCCACTCTATGGTACTATGGGAGCTGCAGTTTCATTTCTTTTGGCATATTCGGGTTGTTCGTTATTCTTGATAATTTTAACAGAACACGAATCTTTCAGGAACATTATTTTTGCGTGCATGTCAGTACTAGCAGGATTTACCGTTGGCTACATCTTACATATGATAATTGGTGATGAACAACGATTACTAATAGCAATTTGTTCCGTAGTTATGTCCGTGATCGTCATTTACACAACAAAGAATATGACAATTACAGAAACAAAACTCCTGTTAAAGGAAATGCTTCAAAAGAGATAAGTTCTTCTCATAATTTATAATCTTGATGATTGAATAAAGTAGAATTGCCCTGATTATCATTCATTAATTAAATTATTATATCTGTGGATTAAACAATACAAAGAACTTTATTGATAATAAATGCTGAACCAGAGATTGTGGTTGTATGAAATTCGAATTTAAAAAATTTTCATTCACGAGAATATTCATCAATCATATTTATTTAATCCTATTAATTCCGTTAATTTTTATCATTCGGCTATTATTAAGCCCAGGTATAGTAATGTCTGGTGATTTTCCTGTTATTGAAACCTCTCTGTACAGTCACAAGTTCTTTTTTACGTGGGTAGACTATGGAAGCTATTTTTCGTTTGAAACACTCTCTAGGTTTCCATTTCTAACCTTGGGATACATACTACATAGCATAAACATAGGGTCTGATATTGTTTCCAAGTCCCTAGTTGTTTTGGGGTTTTTTTCGGCACTATTTTCCTTCTACGTTTCTTTTGTCCTATTTTTTAAGAACACAATAACTCGACACATTTTTACTCTTAAAACTGGAGCCATTATTGGGAGTGTTTTTTATGCATTCAATGTTTGGTCATTTCACAGGATGTATCATTGGTATCTCTGGCTCGGTTATGCAATCCTGCCGCTTTTTTTCATCTTACTCATTTTCTCATACAAAAATCCTAAAAATTGGAAGTATCCAGTGATGGCCATACTAATTTGGTCTATTGCCTCATCGACTCCCCATATGGTTATTTTTTATAGTATATTTTATTCAGTGTTAGCTATATTTTTCTTCCTTAGAAATCTAAGAAAAAAGAATGAGAGACTTATAATTATAAGACCGATACTGTTAATAATATCATTATATTTAGTTTTGAATCTATACTGGATATATCCTTATGCGTCATACATTGCAAATTCAGGGGATACATCGATTATTCCAGCCATTTTAGTAACTCAGGAGAGAACGGAATACTACAGCCAGCATAGTAGTTATTTGAATGTTCTAACATTGATACACGATTGGTGGAAAGCTGGGATGGCAGATGTTAGGCCTCCGGATACTTCGTTATTTTATCCAGTCTGGCTGATCTCAAGTCTTGTTTTTCCAATAATGGCGATATCATCATTATTTCTGAAAGGAAATTCGAAAAAAGTATTGATGTTATCTATGATTGGCTTTATAGGAATAATACTTTCAATGGGAACAAATGCCCCATTTAATTTTTACACTATATTTCTTTTTAATTTACCGTTGCCTGCAATATTGCAATATCTTTTTCGTGACCCAGATAAATGGGGATTTCTGGTTGCATTTGCATTTTCATTTCTTTTAAGTGTTACAACTATTGAATTAATAAAAAAAGTTAATAAACAAAGAAATCGGAAAATATTAACCAGCGCTATTTTAGCATTTATTTTGGCCGCTTTCATAATTTATGTGTTTCCAATATACAATACTACCTCTCAATTAATAAAGCCCATAATACTTCCGTCAGATTTTGAAAAACTAGGTGATAAACTACTGAAGTTTAATACCGAAAAAGTTTTCTATATTTTACAAGATTATATCCCAACTAAATGGAGTAATGGCGGAGACGTAAATGTACTTTTTGTACCAACAATCCTCAACTAAACCAAGTATTGGGAATTATCTGATCTCCTCTCAAAATTATATCAATCACTTGATAAATTCCATTATATCAAACAAAACCAATAACATAAATAATTTCATATATCCTCTGGGAACAAAATATGTGATCTTTAACAATGATTCAATTTATGATCGACACGATATAATTCTGAAAAATCTGGATCTATTACAAGAATTGCAGAATATTGATAATGTTGGATTTTTTAAGATATTCAAATCCGTGGATGCTAATGATAATGATGATAACTATTACTTACGCATTCCTAAACAAAATATGATACTGGCCGGAGGACTTGATTTGTTCTCCTCGTTGAACTATTTACCCTCATTTAGTACCGATAAATACCTCTCTATATTTTCTTGATCAAAATTTAAACAAAGACGAAAAAAAGGAATCACTGAAACTTGGAGATTTTTTGGTTACATCTAAAAATACCGATGATCTGATTTTCTCTCTTATCGATAAAAAATTTGTCATAACAACTTTTGATAAAACTAATCATCGTAATCCGTCTTCTGTATGGTCAAAGGCTGGCTCCATGGATCCATTGCACGGAGACTTTCACCCGGTACTTAAAGACGCGGGAATAGATAATTGGGATCTTGATTATGGAAGGGGGTTGGTGCTAACTGACGCAATCGGGGCTAATCTTTCAATACCGATAAAAATTGAAAATCCGGATAAAGACATCAAAAAAGATGATACATTCCATTTATTCATGAGGTACCTGAAAAACCAAAGAGGTGGAGATATGAATATTTACCTCGATGAAAAGTTAGCTGGTACGATTGATACCGTAGATAGGATTTCAAACAACTTTTTATGGGAAAAGTTAGCTACTGTGAACCTGACAAACGGAGAGCACATATTAACCTTACAAAATATTCATGGGTTTAATTCTGTTAACCTTTTTGCACTTATTCCAGATGAGGAATTAAAGATGTTAAGAACACAAACAGCAAATTTACTAAACAACAAGATCCAAGTTATTAATTTACTGGAAGCCGAAACAAGCTTCCACAATAATAAGGGTAAGGAAACAGGAGCATCAAATTTATCATATCAAGTTGATAACACTGTGAGTAATGAAAGCAATCAAAATGGCACAATGAGATCATTCAAAGGTCAATTCCGTGTTCATGCAAATGCTGATCTTGCTGCTCTAGAGTTCTTTGCAACCAAGAATAATGCTACAAATAGTTATTATTCTATAAAAGATATCACAATTAAATCTCCTGATCATGCTTATGATGTTTTTACATCCGATTTTGAGAGAACAAAGAGAATACTTCCCAAACCTCATGAATCTAGTCATTTGATTTTCATAAATGAGAATAAAGATTTACTCTCCGCTTCCATAGCCAAGAACGGTACAATAGCAGGTAATGGGAGTCTGAGGGTAGATGTGAAACAAGGTAATTTCTCTTACTGGGGAGTTATATCAACGGATTTTATTCCATCTAATGAAATTACTTATTACAATTTAACCCTGGATGTTTCTGCAAAAGATGCTAATCAGCTCCATTCAAAGGTAATTTATTATGATGCAAACAACAAAGAGATTAGTCAGGATACTGTATTTGATGGTAGGGATGGCACATTTGAACATAGCTATGAAAAGGTAATTTCAGTACCCCTTGGAGCAAAATATCTTAAATTGCAAATGTGGATTAGTCCTAATATAAGTAAACCTAGTAGCGATTTACTAGACAATGTGAAATTAGCGGAATTAAGGGAAAAATTAGTGCCATCAGATTGGATTGTGAATCAAAAAGATCTACTTTTCGCTTATATAGATACGAGCAGTGTAATTTCGGGCAATGGAAGTCTAAGGGTAGATGTGAAACAAGGTAATTCCTTTTATCGTGGTGTTATAACAACAGATTTTATTCCAGCTAATGAGATTACTCATGTACAATTTAACCCTGGATGTTTCTGCAAAAGATGCTAATCAACTTCATTCAAAGGTAATTTATTATGATTCAAATAAAAAAGAGATTGATGACGATACTGTATTTGATGGTAGGGATGGCACATTTGAACATAGCTGATGAAAAGGTAATTTCAGTACCCCTTGGAGCAAAATATCTTAAATTGCAAATGTGGGTTACTCCTAATACAAACAAACCTAGTAGCTATTTACTAGATAATGTGGTATTACGAAATATCGTAGAAAAAACATTGACTCCGGGAATTGTTTTTAAAGATAAAATTACTAGACTTCAAAATGTAACATCTAAAGCTCCTGAGGTTTTTGTATTAATGATTAATAATACTGATAATAACTTCACTGGTGAGAATCATGATTTGAATAAAACACTTACTATGTCGAATTCAACTAATGTCATGAAATTAGTAACGAAAGCATTTCCAGTGAATTCTAATTCTGTGTATAACTATACGTTCAATCTCGAAACAAGGAATATTGATTTTCTTTTTGGTGTCGTGTCGTTTAGAAATTCAAGTGATGTTACTGTGAACTCGAATATGTACGGTAATAACGCAAGTAATGGGAGTGTTCTTTCTCTGTCTCCAGGGTCAGAAGTAATTACTAACCTGAACATTGTGAAACCATCCAATTATGCGATAGCCGTAAAAACGAAGAATTGCGACAGTTGTACTTTTCTGAAGATTACTTTAGAAAGAGAAAATGATGATATCAATGACGTTCATAATATTACTACAAGTCTTTATCCCAATTAAGAATACAACTTCTGCAATGCGGTGGTCTTATTCAAATAATTTTTATCTCAAACAAGGAGTGTATCAGCTTAGAATTTATTCTGATTCACAAACAGATCTTGATACCGCTGTGGTATACTCAACTGACAAAGTAAATAATATACCAAGCACTTCAAGGCATACTTCGACGCTACAGGATCTCTTTAATACCGGTCTGAGTTCTCCCCCCGCGTACATTTCAGAATATAAAAAGATAGATCCTACAAAATTCATTCTCTACATAAGCAACGCCACACGGCCTTATACTATATCTTTTGCCGAAGCGTATGATCCACTTTGGATTGCCCAAGTAAACAAGACAGATGTACATGAAACCAATGCTGATAACAATCTTTTTAAAGTGAACAGTGTTCCATTATATTCAGTCGTAAATGGTTTTCATGTTAACAAAACTGGAAATTATAGTTTGATCATTGAATATCGTCCTCAATCGTGGTTTATTCAAGGGGGAATAATAAGTTTAGTTGCATTAACGGTCCTCGCTGTCATATTCTTCATTCATAAATATTATTTATATGTAAAAAGGTTTATGAATTATCTGCGTCTTCATTAGCACCTAAATTTAATTTGGTGGGCAATAGTATTGTATTATTGAAAATAGCGTCTTATCATCCTCTCGTTCCTTAAATTAGTATTCACACCATCAAACATAATTTGTTTTGAGTTCTTCTTTTATTATAAGTATACTAGGACTCTTTAGTAACTATTCTATATATCGTGCCTTGAAATTTATCATGGTAAAAATCTTTGAGTGACGCAATATAGAGATAACCGTCGGGTCCGACTTGCATATCTGTAATTCCTCCAAATCCCTTTGCAAAAATTATACCTTCATACTCTTTGGGAGTATCTGCTACTTTATCAGCTAGGGGACCATCCAGCAGTAGCTCGGTCCTATTCTCATTTAATTCAAAATGGTAAATTGTTCCATTGTTTACGTCTGCAACAAACATATCGCTCCTGTAACTCTTCCCGAATTTATCGGAATTAAAAAACTTTATAGCAGTGGGACCAACGGTATTATTCCAGGAAAATTCTGGATCACTATATTTCCCTTTACCATCGAAATCAACTAAATCATTTAGTCCGGTGTCCGCATTTGACATACCATTCGCAACATCAGCACCGCTGTTAAATCCAGGTTCAACTAAGTTTATTTCATCGCCATGGTCTGGACCATTTTCTGTATCCCAAAGGATACCCGTTAGAGGATCAAAATCCATTCCATAGCTGTTGCGTATTCCATAAGCGTAATATAGATTGGATGGATAGGTATCTCCTATGATGCCTTTTCCAATCGGTTTACCATCTTGTGTTAACCTAAGTATACCGGCTCTTCCGTCAGGTTCTCTGGCATCATTATAATTCTGCGCTTTTGTTTTACCACCTTCATATCTATGACCATCTAGATTTCCAATTACGAGATACAATGCATTGTCTGGACCAGTTATCAGTTCTCCTCCATGATGCATTTCGTTTATGAACTTGGTTGGTTTTGGAGCCGGGATACTCATAAGAAGTCGAGGTTCAACGAGTTTATTTCCTTCGAGCTTGTATCTGTAAAGATGATCTCCTTCGCGATCATAACCAAGGGTGCGATTTAGTATTTTAGCTTCTTCCGAATTATCCACATCCGAATTATATTTTAATGGAGACTTCATTAAAGTACAGAAACACATAGGTTGAGCCATTTTGGTTATGGGTTGTGGTAATGCCAATGAGCCCGTCTTGAAAGTGAGTGTTGACATCTATTAGTGGATCTTTCAGTAACTGCCCATTTACGATGCGGTCCACTTTCCCACTTTCTCTTTCGAGTACCAGAAGGTCATTTGGACCCAGAAATGCCATGTTCGTAGAATCGTTTACCCCTGTAAACACGCGTTCAATTGTAAGTTGAGGTACGGAATCATTACTGTTGTTACTGACAGTCAGACTTGGTCCACTTCCTTCTATTGTTATGTTATCTAGGAGATAGACTCGCATTTATCCCAAGACTTTGTCTAATCAACATCTGGAGCTTTATATATTTTGTTCCAATTGGAGGTAAAAGAGAATTCGTAAATTTTTCATTGAAAATACCATCTCTTCCAGCAAAAATAAAATCCCAATGTGTTTCATTTTTATTTGCATCATAATAAATTACCTTTGAATGAAGTTGATTAGCATCTTTTGCAGAAACATCCATGGTGAAATTGTATTCAATGACGTCATTTGCTGGAATAAAATCTGTTGATATGACACTCCATGAAGAATTAACTGCCTCATTGAGAGTAGCGGCTGGCTTTATATCCGCTCTCAAACTACCATTACCAGAAATAGGCTCATTCGTTCCATTTGAAATGGAGAGAGTGTCATTTGCATAATTTATCCAGTCTCCTTGTTCCAAGGTCATAATCCAGAGCAACCCTTTGTCCATTATCCTGCTTTCATCATTATAGCTTTCTAGAGCAATCCCTTCTCTGATAATAACTTGTGTTGCAAGAAAAATAATGATAAAAGCTATGACGAGGGTTACTTTGTGAACAATCAATGCTTTAATTTCTATTACACGTCTATTAAAAATTTATGTCAAATTTCAACCAAATGTAGATATGAATTCCTTTTAATTTGATAGTTGGAATTATTGAAAATTCTCTCCATCCTCCTATCATCATGACTGAGAAAAATTATTAATACTCTTGTTTGCAAGAAAAATTTTAACGATCTATTGTATCCATTCTAGAGTGACAATTAAATAAAATAACTTTGTAAAATTTGATATGTCGAATTATCACTTAAATTAAGGAAATCCATCAATAAAATCTTATATTCTCATATTATGACTGTTATTTGTGAATAATGCTGTCAAGATAAAATGGAATTTCAAAGTTGATGATCGGCCTAACATACATAGTCCTCGTATCAAATTTAGCCATAATTTTAGCGAAAAGTACATGAAAGGAGCAAAAAGAATATTGGATATAGGCTGCGGAATAGGTAGTTATACATATCTTATAGATAGAAACGATTGTGTTGGAATAGATTTAGACATAAATGCCTTGAAAAGAGCAAAGAAAAACTGCCCAAATTCAGAATTTATTCTAGCATCAGTATCAAACCTACCGTTTAAAGATGAAATTTTTGATTTAGTGTTTATGTGGGAAGTGCTTGAATATATTGAAAATCAAACAGAAAGCAAGGCACTTGAAAATATCTACAGAACTTTAATCGTAGGGGCAATACTCTTGCTATCAGCTCCCAACCATCATATCATTTATAATATCATGGATCCTGATTACTTTCTTTTACGTAGACAGAGACATTTTGCAATAAAAGAATTGGTTGGCTCAATTACCGATACTGGATTTTCCATAGATAAACAAACTATAAGGGGTGGCTGGAAAACAATCATTGCCATGAATGTTTTTTATCTCAATAAACATCTCTTAAACAAAAAGGGCGGAAAAATTCAAAGACTCTTAGACAAAAAATCTGAGGAAGAATTAAATTCAAAAAGTGACGGTATTACGAACATATTTATCGCGGCACAAAAAAATTAGTTATTACAATTATTTATTAAATTTTGTCAACAAGATCTATTTCAACTTTCAGACTTTGATACCATTGCTTGATACCAAATTTCTTCAAGAAGCGCGGTAGTTGGAATAATACTGGAAATAGGTACTAGCGGCTGAATATCAGAATCTACACTATCAATGAAATTTTCTATTATGATCCGGTGGGGATGCTCTGATTTTTTGTAAAACCTTTTCCTGAATGAACTGTAGCCAAAATTCCATAGTCGTCTCATCTCTCCGGTATACTCTGACAAGGGAGAAAACTCGCCATGTTGTAATATGAAACCATCCGGATAAAACTTTATAATTGCATCAGCCACAGAGCCACTTATATATTGATGCATAAAGCTGGATGAACTGAGCCATTTAAGATCGACCACTCCTATCCCATGTTCAAACTTTACAGTAGCTAAGATGGATGTTACAAAATTCACAGTTTTATCATAATTAATGCTAACATTAAGTACTTTTTTCCAATCCCCCATTAAGTAACACTGGAGATCTATGGCATGAATTCCAAGCTCAAATAAGATACCACCACTTAACCCCTCATTCCAAAACCAAGGTGGCATTCCGAATATTGTACTTCCGTGTTGCATTGTAATGATACGAATCTATGTCCCCAATCCCTCCACGTTCACGAATTTTTTGGAATTGAATTACCGGCTCACTATATCTATATGCCTGACAAACACCTAACCTCAAATTCCTTTTATTAGATTCAACCTCCAGGCTTTTTGCCTCCGTTGTTTTTAATGTGGCAGGTTTTTCTACTAAAACATTCATATCGGAAAGTAGTGCTTTCTTTGCAATTTCATAATGCGTATATCCTGGAGTAGTAATATCAACAATGTCTGCGTTGCTTGATTTCAACATCTCATCTATGTTTGTATATTTGTTTTTTATCTTAAATTTGTCTGCCACCCTTGAAAGTCTCTTTTCGTTGTTGTCACACACTGCCACAACTTGTACATCTGGAATAGAAAAAAGAATGGGAAGGTGGTTCTTTTCAGCTATTGTACCGGTCCCCACTAAAGCAACCTTCATCGTTTTAGACCTGCAGACCCTTTTCTAATGAGATGAAATAACAATGTCGAGAATTTCAGTTTATAGTCACTTATATCAAAATCGAAATCTGACACTATTTCATAATCAAGATCCCCTAGACCTTTTTCGGACGCCTTTCTAATATACGGAATTGATTTTTGGTTAAATCCAAATAAATTAGCACACAGTGAATCTGCGGCAACTATGTCCCTGCTAGCCATTAACAATCCCAACTTTCGGGGAGCGCCATAAGTCGGTCCATAATTGCCTTCCATCACTAAATTCGCGTCTACTAAAGATCAGCTGGGGTTTCATTGCTAGGTTGCAGTCTACTATTAAATCGTCTACTATATGATGGTACAATATCTTGCGTTTGGGACGGAATAGCCCCATCTGATTCTTTAAGCCGCATGTCAGTCTTGTAATTGAATGAGATTTAAGTTTAGGAAAAGTTATAAGAAAAGCATGACTCAGCATTTCAGGAATTTCGATCGTGTTAAAATGAAATCCGTCTATTTGAACTGATTTCCACCGTTCTTTCGCCACATTAACGCAAGAACAGTCATATTTCTTTGCAATAGGCTTGATTCCGAGATAATCAAAAATATTATCGGCATTTACACTTGTGCTGTCATTTTCGATTATGGATATAGATGCATTAGGAAAACGACTTGTTAAAACTGATAAAAGAGCATCTAAAATATATGGATCACAGGTAGATGCCGTCTCCCATTTTCGGTAATCATTTAAATTCGCTTTGATGCAAATGTCATAGAGGTCTTTTGGTAAATGAACTTTATCCAGTAACCATGAAATATTTTTCTGAGGATTGTTTAATAATTTAGATATATAGACCTCTTTAGACAATTTTCATTTAAAGCAGAACTGGGATAGATTTATGCTTATCTGACCTCCAGATTGTAGCGATTCATGTCTTATTAACTGCACAACCATTTCGTCTTCTTTCAAGGAACACTATTTTGGAAATTTGTTTATATCGGAAATAATTTCAATTAATTGTTGATAACAAATTTTTTAAGGATAAAAACTATAAATTGATGTAAAATATAGATTCACCTGAGTATTATAAGGAACAAATGAATGAAGATTGCGAACAACTCATGTGGATTTTCATACAAAACCTCATATTATTTGATGTTTTTACTTTTAGACGGGAGTATCCATAGAAATGCTTTTTCTGGTGACTTAGATGCAAGGTGACCCTCTTGTCTCTGTCATTATTCCAACTAAAAACTCTTCAAAAACATTGATACAGTGTTTAGACAGCGTAAAGAACCAAGACTATAAAAATATAGAAATTGTAGTGGTTGATAATCATTCGAAAGACAATACGTTTGAAATTGCAAAGCGTTATACTAATGCGGTTTACACATTTAGCCCAGAGCGAAGCTCCCAAATAAATTATGGGGTACAAAAATCTTCCGGAAAATATATTTACAGGGTTGATTCTGATTTCGTCCTCGAACCTCAAACTATTAGTGAAGCAGTCAGAGCGGCCGAATCGAAAAATTTTGCAGCAATACTCATACACAATACATCAGATCCAACTGTTAGTTATTGGGCGAGGGTCAGAAAATTTGAAAGGGACATGTACAAATCAGAAAATCTGAACGTTGCCGTACGGTTTATTCGTAAGGATGTCTTTCTTGCTTTTGGGGGATTCGACCCTGAGCTTAATTTTCGGAGAGGACTATGATCTCCATAACCGCATTATCCAAAGACACGAAATAGGTAGAATCGATGCTAAAGAGATGCATTTAGGCGAATACAAATCTCTTTTTGAAATAGCACAAAAAAATTATTACTATGGCAAATCGGCCGACAAGTTTCTTAGTAAAAACAAGTTAAGAGGTGTGAGACAAGTGAATCCATTCAGAAGTACCTATTTTAGAAACCTTAGAAAGTTTTGGCAGAATCCTGTCCTGACATTTGGTTTCATAATTTATCAGATTGTGCGCTATAGTGCAGGCGCACTCGGACTATTGACGATTCTAATTGTAAATTTATTAAAACCGAATAAGAAACTTGGATAGGTTATATTGGTATATTAGAATGAAGATATAGCGGTATCGCGTAGCTTGAAACCATGGCTGGAAATCTAATTTATTATGCTTGCTATGCAGACAATGCGTGCCTGTCCATACGTGTACTTTCTTAGTAGCGATTTTTATATCACGAATTTTACAAATAATAGCGCAATAAACCAATATTAAATATTTAAAAAATTTTGCCACTTTGTCGAACATGCTATTCGAAATAAATCAATCCATCGGCAAAGGATATTTTTTAATGTCTTCAATAGACATAATATATCGCATCGGTATAAACAATCAGATTGCACTCTCCAACCCACTTAGCTATTATCATTATTGTTTCTGCATTTTTAATCACTTTAGGCAATATATCCACTCTCGATTATTTTGGAAAGGGCAATAGAATCTTAGATAATGGGTTACAGGCGATATACGCTTCAGACGGGAATGAACGAATTGATAATGACATTGATAATGACACTCTAAAATCAGACTCGCTAGTTCAGGATAATGTTATTTTTTCAAAGAACTTTGAAGGGAAACCTGAGATATTTCAAAATGAAAGCACTCCTTTAACAAATGAAAGTAAAAGTGTGAACAAAGTGAATGGATCTAATTTCAAAGTAGAGACTGTTCTTGGCGGCATAAAAACACCCTCCAATATGGCGTTTATAGGACCTGATGATATACTATTTTTAGAAAAAAATGATGGTACTGTAAATAGAATCGTAAACGGCGTAAAGTTAGAAAATCCGTTATTGGATCTAAACGTAGTACACAGTGATGGGCTGTTAGGGATAGCAATCTCACAAAATAAGACAGGTCCTACAAACGTATTCTTGTATCTAACTGAATCACCAAAAAAATATCATGCTGACATAAATGACGATGATGAGGTACGGAAGGTTGATAAAAAATTGGGCAAAAGCCGAGAGTGTAATTGTCTTTATAGGTACGAATTAGATGAAAACAAGTTAATAAATCCAAAACTACTTCTTAAGCTTCCAGCAGGTCCTGGAGGTCAGCACCATGGGGGGGAGATAATGATAGGGCCAGACAGTAATATTTACGCAATGGTAGGCAATATCGAAGGATGGATGAAAAATTCTACTAGTACCAAGGCTCAAAATTTTGAAAATGGTACTGAACCCGACGGAAGGGCTGGAATACTCCGTATTACACAAGATGGTAAACCGATTGGAAATGGTATAATAGGAGATAATTATCCATCCAATCTGTATTACACTTATGGACTACGCAATGGGTTTGGAATGGACTTTGATCCTGTAACCGGTAAGCTTTGGGATACAGAAAACGGTCCTGATCATGGTGATGAAATCAATTTAGTTGAGCCTGGGTTCAACAGTGGTTCCGATGACGTATATGGAATGTCATTTTTGGATAATGCATTTGATTCGAATAAATTGGCTACGTTCAACGGAGCAGGAAAGTATAGTGATCCTGAATTTGTATGGAATGTATCTGTCGGTCCTACAGCTATAAAGTTTCTTAATTCGACAAATTATGGAAAAGAATTCGAAAATGATGGCTTTGTAGGTGACATAAATAATGGGAATTTGTACCATTTTGATCTGAATAATGCGAGAGATGCGTTACTGCTTAACGGCACCCTTACCGATAAAGTAGCAAGTTCCAAAGAAGAACTTGACGATGTCATATTTATGAATGGATTTGTCGGAATAACTGATATACAAGTAAGTCCAGATGGGTATTTGTACATACTTGGCAATAATTCTATTTATAAAATATTACCCAATAAAGTAAATTAAACTGAGACCATGGAATAAATGACAATATATGATCTGGCGAAGGTAGAAGACACATGAATTAAAATCAAACTAACAAACAATTTTGATATCAAGTCAATTCACACAAATGTTCAGCAGTGCTAGATGCGTACATAATCTATGGTACATAAAATATGATTTTTTTAGCAAAAAGAATCGAATGCTTTTAATATAATAATTCAATTGTTTATACTTCAGATAAAGGATAGAGCTCGATGACAATTCAACCTCTCTTGGGTCCTAATGGTAATTTACCTATTTTAATTCGGGACGATGATACTAATTTTTTTACTAATCCCAAAATGCTTGACGCCATATACTCAGAAGCATGGAACGAGGGGTTCAAAGTAAGTCTATCGGTTATACCGCGCCAGAGGGGCATCGATGATCTTTGTGTCCCACCTAATGAACGGAACTCCGGATTAAATTATTCGATAACAGATAACGTTACTTTAATCAAATACCTCAAAGAAAAGGTTCTTCAAGGGCAGGTTGAAATTCTACAGCACGGTTTTGAACACACTTTTGAGAATCAAAGAGGTGAATTCTTTAAGCCACTGGAACAAGCAAATTCAATTATTCAAGGAAGGAATGTAATTCAAGAGGCTTTCGGGGAGCAACCAAAATTCTTTGTTCCCCCGGGTGAAGATATTTCTTACGAAAACTTGAAATTGATTGAACAATTAGGGTTGACTCCAATCTGCAGAAACACATTTTTTGATAGATTTATGAGGTTTAGAATGGTTCCAAATTTGATAAAAAAAATATCATTTAAATTAATTATGGGAATTTATTCACACATTTTTCTGAAGAACACAATTCTATCTCTCATGAAACCCGTTGTAATATCTCCTGAGCCGGGTTTTATAAAATGGTCATTTCCAAACTCAAAATTCAGGAACCTGGGAACAAGCGAGCGCGTGTTAGAATTATCAAGAGATATAATTAAATATTCCTGTATTAATCGGACTCCGCTGTGCATTCTAAATCACTACCACTCTTACTTTTATGATTGGAATTCTGATATAACAAAGACTGATCTTTTTAGAACGTGGATTGAAGTGATAAGATCATTTCGTGATGTTAAATTTGGTTGGAAAACAGATTTCATAAACCTATATGCTCGATTCCTTAAGGTTGACAAGGTAAAAATTATACAAACCGGTTCTAAAATATCTATAAAATCTGAACAGGAAATCTCAGATTACTCGTTCCTATGCTCATCACCAATAGAGAAAAATGCGTTATCATATTATGATAACGAAACAAAAATATGTACGATTAAAAGAATTGTTCCCGAATCAAAGATTACGATATATCTTGAATAGTAACAACAGGAATAACATAGATTATTCACTCATTAAACTCTCATACAGTCTTTCCATATCATTCACCACGCGTTCTATGTTGTATTCATTTTCAACTTTCCGTCTCCCAGCATTCCCCATTTTTTCGCATTCAATTTTGTTAGACAAAATAAAGATTATTTTCTGGGCCCATTCTTGCGGGCTGTCAACAGGCAACACGTACCCGTCTACGTTATTGCAAACTAATTCGGATATAGGTCTCACATCTGCAACTAGAACTGGTTTTTTCATGGCAAATGCTTCCAAGATAACTAAACCGAATCCTTCTACGAAACTAGGAAGAACCAAAGCCGAACAATTGCTTAGCAGTTTTACCTTTTCAACATCTGATATGTAACCAAAAAATAAGATATTATCCTGTAACCCAAGATTGCTTACTTTTTTTTCCCATTTTTTTCTCATGGGGCCTTCCCCTATGATAATGAGTCTTTGAATCATGAAGATTTTTTACTACTTCTTTGAAAGCAGATATTATAACCTCGAGATTTTTATAAAATACCAATCTGCCTATAAATACTATATAATTATCATATGTTATTGAGTTTGAAGCATTATAGTCATTTAGATTAATTCCATTAGGAATAACTTTTATTCTGGATGTAGACCCAAATTTGATAAGATCCTCTTTAGTGGCATTACTTACGGTGTGGATAACATCTGAACCAAGTTTTACTGTAAGCTTTTCCAACACGGGAGCAATAATGGAAGTGATTTTTGAAATTTTCTTTTCCTGTTCCGTCCATTCTTTCCAATGATTCTGGGAGTTGGTGGTAAAGACGTCATGAATGGTAACTACAAGCGGCAGTCTGAAAACCTTTGATAAAACAATTCCGATTATAGCAGATACTAAATTATTAGCATGTATCAGTTGCACCTTCTGAATTCTAACAAGTCTATATCCGTTTATCAGTCCGTTAGTAAAGTAGACGACATTTTGTGTCACCGTGGGCGGGGGTACATCCAGCAGTGGCTTTATCCTATGTTCGTGCACGTGTTCAAATTGCTTATTTGATGTTTTAGTACGAGCACACATCACTTGGACATCATGCCCGCGCATTGACATGCACTTAGCCAAATCTTGAAAGACCACTTCTCCGCCTCCACCTACAGATGAGAACCATTGTGATATATAGAGGATTTTCATATCTTGAATCTCTTTTGACTTAACATTGATTTTAAATTCGGTGCAGTATTAAAAACTATGCTCACAATACTCAACTATTCATTCCGATTTACTTCCAGCAAGATGCATGTGCATGAAGTAAGCGATCTTCAATTCCGAAAATTGATTCAGAGCACAAACGGATTGACAACAGATCAGTTCTTAGGTGTTCCAGCAGTAACTTCTTTTAGCATCTGCTCTATTTTATCTACAACTTTGTTCCAATCGTTCTCTAAAACGCTTTCTCTTGCATTAGAACAGTATTTTTTATATTCTTCAGGTCTATTATACCATAACTGTTTCAACATTAATAGTGGCTTCGCAAATTCCTCAACCTTCGATGAGTCCACCACAAATCCAGTGATGCCATTTTTTATCATTTCTCTGGGTCCAAGAATGTCACTACAAATGACTGGGGTACCTGACGCCAGAGATTCCCGCACTACGAGTGGACCTTCCTCGTATCTAGAAGGGAAAATAAATACATGAGAGCTCCTATAGGCCTTTGCCAGCCGTTCTGGATATGCGTATCCAGTATATTCGACATTCTTAAATTTTTTACTCAATTGTTCAGGGATATGTGCTAATTCACCCGAACCAAAAATGAGAAATTTGATCTCTGAATCCGGTTCAGTGACCGTTCAAAAGTTCGATCAAGTCATGAAGCCTATCTATTCCCTTTTGATGAAGCATAACTCCAGCGAACATGACTGTAAAAACTTCGTTTTTAGTGCCAGGCCTTAAGACACTTGTATCAATTCCATAAGGAATTCGGTAAACATTGTTATAGCCACATCGTTTCAATATCGCTTCTCTTTCATGGTTCAGAACGTGATTAGCATTGAAAAGCCTATTGATGTTTCGGTTAATTAATCTATGATAAAATCTTCTCCATATTGTTCCCGCCTCAGGAAAAGTACCCGTGATGGCCAGAAACCACTTTAATTTTGCAACTTCTCCTGAGCAGATAGATCAAAATTTCGTTTAGTGCAAATGCATTATTAAAATAAATGATATCAACTCCTTTGTCCTTAAGAATTTTCATAATGTATCTCAGCGATGAAATAGTAGGTATTTTCAAAGGTATAGTATAGTTTTCAAATTCATGTATTGTTATTCCACTTTTGACCAATTTGGAGATAATTTCCATATTATTTTGTTTACCATATTTAGAGGTAAATATTATAATTTCATGTCCAAGTTTATGGAGCCTGGGGGCAACGTTCGCAATCCACATTTCTCCTCCCGCTCCGTTTTTCAAATTTAATACAGAATATATCGCTATCTTCACGTGTAGACTGCTTGGAGTACTATGCGCTAATATATAAAAGCATACTGTATAACCATTAGGCTAAATTTTTCCCAATGCGTAAGCATTACTAGGAGAAAAGTGTTCTAATGACGAAAATGAAGCGTGACAGAATTTGTTGAAATAATATTAAAGTAAATGTAAAAATAACACATGACTATGACCAACGCTTGGAATATGCTAGCACTTATGAGATTTATTTTCATCACAATTTTCTTTACCTTTTTTGTAAGCATTGTTGATGCCTACTCATATTCCTATTTTGACCAGGTTAACGAAGAAATCCCGTTACTAACTGATACTGTCATGAAAAGGATTGGTGAGAATATTGATAAGTTCGTGGAAGAAATTAAGACTGAACTTGCAACGGTACCTTTTTCAAATCAGAATAACACCACCATATTTTCAGAGAATTTTGAAGGCCAGGTTAAGATAATTGAAAATAGAATTGTTCCTGCTATTAAAGATCCTCAATTAAAAATAGAGACCGTCACAACATCACTTGATTTTCCTACCAGCATGGCTTTCTTGGCGCCAGATGATATTCTGGTCTTGGAAAAGAACAAAGGAACAATACGGAGAATTATGAATGGAACTCTGTTACCTCATCATATTCTTGATGTCAATGTAAGTGCATTGGGTGATAGAGGAATGCTTGGGATTGCAGTACCACAGAAGTTAGATTCAAACAATAATATTTTTGTTTATTTTACAGAAAATTTATCGCAAAATAATACTAGTTCTGTGGAAAAGATTAGTAATAAAAAAGATACAAACTCAACAAGAGAACATGTTAGCAACCGCTTATATAGATACAAATTAATGAATGACAGACTAGTGAGCCCGAAGCTGCTGATTGATATCCCAGCAGAGATTTACGGGCAGGAAAACTTCGGAATACACAACGGAGGAAAGATCAGAATTGGTCCTGATAATAACGTGTATTTGATCGTTGGAGATATTGGAGGTTTTGCAACTGAAACGCAAAACGTTCCTAACATAATTCCACTAAATGCGACAAGCGTTATATTGCGGGTTTCCCAAGATGGAACATCTATCGGCGAGATTCTTGATAGTAAAGTTCCTATCAGTAAATTTTATGCCTACGGTATACGCAATAGTTTTGGAATGGACTTTGATCCTGTAACCGGTAAGCTTTGGGATACAGAAAACGGTCCCGATCATGGTGATGAAATCAATTTGGTTGAACCTGGCTTCAACAGTGGTTGGTCTAAAATAATGGGTCTAACTCCGGTTGAGACTGATCTAGATCTAGTACGGTATGGAGGAAAGGGCAAATATAGCAACCCAGAGTTTATGTGGGAAGTTCCCGTGGCTCCTACTGCTCTTAAGTTCTTTGACTCTAGCAAATTTGGAGAAGTATATAGGAATGATATGTTTGTGGGTGACTTCAATAACGGGACCCTCTATCATTTTGACCTAGACGATAATAGAACTAATCTTGATCTTGAAGGTCAACTAGAAGACCGAATAGCAAATTCTAGTGCTGAGCTCGGCGATGTCACATTCGGAACAGGATTTGGGAGTATAACTGATATTGAAGTGGGACCAGATGGTTATCTGTACGTAGTATCATTACGTAGCGAAAAAGGCACTCCCTACCCCTTTAATGAAAATGCGATTGGAAGTATTTTCAGGATACGTCCTTCCGAATAATTAGTCGGTCAGGATAGATGAATTTTTTCTCTCATCTAGACGCAATTATTTTCTCCTTTCAAACTTACATGATATATCTCATTTCCATTATCTACAGTGAAACCGGGATATTTACCACCACCAATAACGTATATTTTATTGCTTATTGATTCAGCTGCCAATCCATGCTTACCGCTAGGCATAGACTCCGCACGCGTCCAGGAATTCACCAGGGGCTCGTATTTCTCATTTTCAGAATAAGTATAATCGGTCCCAGAAGGGTAGTTCTTCGTCTCGCCTCCAAGGACATATATGCTACCATTGACTGTGGCAGCAGCGGCACCGCTTCTGCTAGTAGGTATCGATTTCAAATTAGACCATTTATTTTGAGCAGGATCGTACATTTCATTTGTATTGCTGTTATTAAAATTGTGATCAGCATATGAAAGCCCATATCTGCCGCCAATTATGTATAATTTTTCATCCACCACCGCAGAAACATGATGATGCCTCGCAGTTGGCATCGGTGCTTTTTCTGCCCATGAATCTGAAGTCGGGTCGTACGCCTCGTTTGTGGTAACTTGACCATAAGGATGATATGCTCCTGTTATGTGCGATGGATCTTCATCGCCCCCAACTACATACATTATGCCGTTAACAAATTCCGCAGTTAAAGCTCCTCTTGCAGTTGGCATTTCTTTCCGTTCTTCCCATTTCCCCATAACAGGATCATAAACAAACAGTCTATTACTTGGTTTGCTCTCTGCATCAAAACCTCCTACTACGTATAATTTATTATTATACGTGGCAGCTGCAAGGTGATCAAGCTTGACTGGAAGATATGTTGTGTTACTCCATTCGTTTTTGGTTGAATCGTATACCTCCACTATATTTGTAGTCTTATCCGAGTAACCTCCAATAATGAATATTTTATTACCAATTGTGGAAGAAGCCATTTCTATTCTCTCAGTTGGCATACTTTTCCCGGTCGACCAGCATGAACTGATATTGGAAGATGATCTTGTCGTAAGGTCTTGCTGAGTTTTACCAGTAGACTCTTCCATTGGTGACGGTTTGTAACCCACTATTCGATAATTGAATCTGTCAACTACTAAGAGATTGCCAGATAAATCCACAGTCGCATGTTCAGGTCCATACAGCTTACCGTCACATGGGAGAGGACCAGACATTTTTGTTTTGTCTGATCTTACCCCCTCTTCTATAGCACAGGGTCCGGATCCCACACTAGTTATGAAATTGCCATCATTGTCAAACTTTACCACTCGAGAATTCTCTTCTCCATCTACTTGCCATACGTTATCTGACGAGTCGATAAACAGATGTTCCAAATGAGCAGAAAACTGACCCGGACCATCGCCTGCTTCTCCCCATTGATTTATAAAATCGCCGTCACTGTCAAACTTTTGGATTCGAGGTTGTACCTCATTTACAAACACGTTGCCGCTTGAATCTAAATCAATGCCATGAGGGTGGATAAATTCACCGGGTGCAGTCCCATTCTTACCCCATTCTTTAATCAGTTCAAAACTATTTGAAATCTTTACCACCCGATTGTTACCCGTATCAGCAATATACATAACACCTGACACGGGATCGACAGTGAGTGCCTCCGGAGCATTGAAGGTATTATTAGATATACCAACTGTGTCATGCATGCGGAGAAATGTGCCGTTGGTATCGAAAATTTGTATTCTATTGTTGAATTTATCTACCACGTATACATTATCAAAGGAATCAATCCGAATCTCATACGGATGGTTAAACTCCCCTGGTCCGATGCCACTGTTGCCCCATTTCTTAATAAAAGTGCCATTATTGTTAAATTTTTGAATATCATTGCGATCCCTGTCACTCACATAGACGTTGCCAACTGAGTCGACAACGATACCATGTGGGCTAAGAAATTGACCGTCTCCTCGACCAAAAGATCCCCATTTTAGAAAATATGAATAATTTTTGATTTCTTGTCCCTGTGCCAGTATATTATTTTCCTCATTCATAACACCGAGCAAGGTAACTATGGCAAGACTCAAAAAACAACACAAGAATAATAATAATTCACTTCCCAAGCCACTTTTGGAATGCATTTTACTCTTAATAAGCGAGTTATATAAAAGATTTTTTAAGGGATGACTCTTAAAACAACTAATTGTTTGAAGGGGCCATATTATTGAGTAATTCGCCATCAGAACGGATCGTGAGGTTTATGATGACAATTGATTCTGCCCCTTCGTTCTCCAATTTCCGATTGGTGACTTTGATAATGGAATGTCATATAACATGACCAGAGAATTTCAATTAGAAAATCTGAAACACATTAAATTTGATAAAGCAGAGTTATACAGAATTTATCAAAATTGGCCTCTACATTTCACTGAAGCTCAAAGTGTTACACCCAAAACGGATAATGAATCCAGTTACTATAATTCTATTCTTATCTGTGGTATGGGTGGATCTGGAACCGTTTGCGATGTACTGGGCGCCCTGTTAGAAAGATTCGGTACAGTACCATCAATGTCTGTAACTGGAAAAATTCTGCCGACTTATATTAATAAGCACACATTGGTTATAATTAACAGTGTTTCTGGTGATACAGCAGAAGCATTATCATCAATGGAACAAGCCGTAAAGAAAAACGCGGAAGTTATCTGTGTTTCCTCAGGAGGTAAATTAAAAGAGAGTCTGTTTAAAATTTGGTACCAAACACATTACCATTCCGAAGCTATCTCATTCCCGAGCATCATTTCCTTACCTGCTGATACCTGGCCTAAAGATAATAAACAGTTTTTTGAGCGGGTCTTTGTCGGAGGAAATTTCAGATTTATCTGATAACCTAAAAAACACATTCAATAAAGTATCTTCTGATATTCAATATGAATCAAATACAGCAAAGCAACTGGCAAGTTTTATGGATAATAGTCTTGTCTTTTGCCTCGCTTCACCGTCACTAATATCAGCAGGTACTAGGTTTAAGAACTCTTTGAATGAAAATTCGAAAGTTCACTGCATAAGTGATTCGATTTTGGAAGCATCACATAACGAAATTGTGCCATTTACATATGAGAACAAAACTATGCAAAGAAAGGTATCACTACTTTCTTGGAAATACGACACTGAGATGATAAAAAAGAGATTTAGCAAGGTGAAAACTTTGTTACAAGGATTAGGACATCCAGTTTTTGAAATTAAATCACCTTACAAGAGTTTGATTAATTCCTTGATTTGTTCGATTTATCTTTTGGATATTTCAACAATATACCTGTCTGCGTTGAGAAATATTGATCCTTCGCCAACGCCCGCGATAGATATACTCAAGGGACAACAGCGCTCCTAAAGATATATTTTCCACTAGAATTCTCTAGCTGATGAAAGCAAAAATATTTTTACGTTAGTGAAAGATCGCCTATATTACCTGAAATGAATAAATTTTGGCAATTAAAGATTTTTTGCCATAAAATTTTCTGATCTATATATATAAGTGGTAAAAATCCTTATATCTCGCGTCTCATTGCTTGAATTATTGGCTACGGATGGTATAGGTACTGGCATTTCTATTATACTTCCGGTATACAACGAACAAAAAAGAATTAAACGGTCATTAGATAGACTAACTTGTTATTTTAAGGGCACAGGGTGGGATTATCAACTGATATTTGTCGATGACCGAAGCACTGATAGTACCACGTCGATTCTGACTGAATCTAGCCAAAAATATGAAAACATCAAACTCGTTATACCTCCTATTCATTTGGGAAAAGGCGGTTCAATCTTGTACGCAGCAATGTCACATGAACTGAGAGACAAGAGATACGTTGCCTACATGGATTGTGACCTTGCGGCAGACCCATCTGAACTCGAAAGGCTTCTCGAACATATTGCCGACAATGATATAGTGATTGGTTCGAGAATTTTACGTGGAAACTTGGGCGCTATCAGTAGACCCATGTATAGGTCATTTTTTTCCCATATATATTCAAAGTTATTTAGGAGTCTTTTTAGAATACCCATCTATGATCCACAGTGCGGATTAAAATTGTTCCGAACCGAAGTATTATCAAGGGTTACCAAGGACATTACAACTATGGGTTTTGCTTTTGATACAGATTTGATTGTCAATGCGTTTTCTGAACGCTTGCAAATAAAAGAGGTCCCTATCCTCTGGGCTCATGGTAAATCGTCGAAACTGAACCTTATAACTGAGATAAGAAAAATGGCTACAGACCTTTTTTCCATTTGGTACTACCATCACTTGTCTTGGAAGGAAAATAAACCTTGTTATCCTCAAAAAAGAGGGAGTCTTTTTGGACGAATACTCTTTGGTTTGCTCTCCTTGAGTAATGATGTAAAGACAAGGGCGGCATCCCCAAAATTCAATGCTCCCTTGAACGTCAATTCAGCTAGTCTAAAACTTTTATCAAATGCTTTGTCATTATCTATAAATTCTGAAAACACCTAAAAAATAAGGTTACTTTCTGAAATCGAATCTCATTACCATTAACCGATCGTTTAGCCCCTAGAAAATAGGTCATATCTTGGTCGTAATTTCTATGCCTTTTTATCAATATTATGACTAAACCAGTGTAAAAAATGACACTATTGCACGATAGCTTGAGAATCATGCATTTTTTAATTTCTCGATTTCAGTACAAAAATATTCTGCTGTATTATCCCAATCAAACTGTCTGGAATACTCCAAAGCATTTGCACTCAATAATCGAAGTCGTTGTTTATCGTTAAGTAATTCCAATGCAAGTTTTGCCAAGGATTCAGGATTTTTATCATTTACAAGGATTCCATTTTGTCCATTTTTGACTGAATCTCTTAATCCGTTAACGTCATATGCAATAACAGGAGTTCCCATGGCATTAGATTCAGTCACTATCAGTCCCCATCCTTCTCTTACTGACGGTATCAAAACAACGTGAGCTCTAGATAGGAGGTCGTACTTTACCTCGTTCTGTACATGTCCAAAGAATTTGATATCCTTGTAATTTGATTTCTCAATGTCCTTTAACATATATCCGTCACCTATGACCCACATTTTGGCAGACGGGATCTCTTTCTTTAAAATTTGGAAGGCTTTAATTGCATGGTCTGGTAATTTGTGCCTCTTCAGTCTGCCTATAAATACAAATGTGGGATCCTTTTCCTTCAGTCCGACCTCTTTGAGTGATTCTGTGCTGATTCCCATGGGTATTACTTTAACATTTTTGAAACCGATTTCCTCTAAATCCCTTTTGGAGGACTGAGATACAGTAAGAGTTAATGTATCCTTGTAGGGTATCAACCATCTATTCTCATAGATATGACACAAATAGTTCAATGGAAAGCGAAGCTCATAAAACCATTCCTCTCTAATCATCTGATGAAATAAAAGTAATGAGGGCTTTCCGTCTAGTATCTTAGGATTAAGAAACGGTCTTGGATTCACCTCATCAACTATAAGATCGTAACTATCACGGTTTTTCTTAAAGTATGAACGTCCACGACTATATACAGTAAATTTTCCTCCATTTCTAACAATATTTATTCCATCAATTTGTTCTTCAGATGGCATCGCATTAACCCGAGGGCAAAAAAGCGTCATGGTGTGACCACGTTGCGCCAATCTTCGCATAACTTCATGGGTAAGGACTTCTGCCCCACCTGCTTCGGGATGCTTAATGTCCCGCCAATTGAACCATAAGATGCGCATTTTTATTCTTGCTCGGTGGGCATATAAAATTGTAATCTGAGTCAACTTTAATTCATTTGCACAAGGTAAAGAAATAACAAACTTTATTGCCTTTAAGATCTTTATGTATACAAAGCATATCGCGATATGATTTCAAAAAGAACAAGATAATTCTTCCAGAATAGTGATGTTAAGATCAATTTAATACCAATTCAAAGTAATGGTTATTGATTTATAGAAATTCAAAATTCAAATTTAAGAGATCTCTTAATTGTGATTCACACGTTACTCTCAAACTAGGACCGTTGACAACAGTTGAAAATGTCAGTAATCTATCAATAAGAACGTCAGTCGTAATCTTGAGGTTAAATATCTACTACTAGTAAATTTTTTTTATTTTATTAAGACCAACTAAGTTTGAATATGCAGGACTACATCACAGACTACGTTTGAAAGAAAACACCTAATTCTCACAGTTGACAGATCTTACATCACCTTCGTCAAAATTAATATCTAATACTTGATCTTTGCCCCCGCCACAATCAAAGTAGTCTGTGCCATTACCCCCAATGAGGAAATCGTTATTTGGTCCTGCAAAAATATTGTCGTTTCCATTACCTCCATCTAAACGATCATCACCTAGCCCACCAAATAAAGAGTCGTCTCCATCCCCCCCAAATATGTGATCGTCTCCGCTGTTTCCTTCTATTTGATCATCTCCCGTATCCCCTATTAGAGTATCATTATGTTTTCCACCAATGATGTAATCATCTCCTTCAAAACCTAAAAGAATGTCGCTTCCAGTATCACCAACAATTAGATCATTACCAGCAAGTCCTCTTAAGGTATCATTTCCATTACGTCCTATTATACGATCACTATCTATACTGCCAGTAAGATTGTCTTGTTTTAGCGTTCCTACAAATTCTTTTGCTTCAAGTTTATTTATAAAGGGTAATGAAGAATAAACTGCAATAATTATCAAAATAATTATTAAAACTGCTGACGATATACACATAATGAGATTCCTTGAAATACCAAGATAATTTATAATATTCGTTAGACCTTTAAATTTTAAGATATAAGCGATATTTAAGGTTGATAATTTTGAATGTCTTGTACATGATATATCTAAGAATGTTACAACAAAAAACAAAACCTTTATCGGTCTTCTAAAATTAAGTCTAAATCAGTGTCCAAAGGCAGTGCCTAGAATTAAAATGAGTCTTGTCTCAAAGACTCTTAAAAAGTTAAATGTAATTCTCAGTCAACATACGTATCTCCTACTAATAGTTCCACTCTTTCTTATTGCGTATCCTATAGCAAAATCCGGAATTCCAATTACGGGAGATTTTCCTTATTCTGATACTTCTGACTATGCAATTGATAGGCTCTGGTTGTGGGTTGAAAAGGGAAGCATGGACGGACTTGAATCCTTATCAAGATTTCCGATAATCGCGTTATGGTATCTGCTTAGTTTTGTTAATATGGATTCAGAATTGGCAACTAAGATAATGGTTGTTCTCGGTTTCTTATTGGCATCTTTTTCATTTTATATTGCATTTAATTTATTATTCAAAAATAGGGATATTTATCCAAACTGTACGGCTGAAAATATCGGCAGTACTCGGCAGTATATTTTACGCCTATAATATCTGGTCATTCAACAGGATTCATCATTGGTATTTATGGATAGGTTATGCCATATTGCCATTATTTTTTATCTCGATTTACCTTTCCTTTAAAAATCCCAAAAAGTGGAAATATGTTATATCTTCTATTTTCTTGTGGTCTATTGCTTCGACGACACCACATATGATTCTGTATTATGGAATCATATTTCTTTGTACATTCTTAGGTTTTATTTTACACGATTTGAATAAGGGACGTAGACAGATAATTCAGATGGTAACACCGTTCTTGTTAGTTATGTTGTTCTATTCACTAGTAAATATGTATTGGATATATCCTTATTTACTGTCTTCCCAAGCCCAATTACCCATCGTTAACTACGAAGTTACCGAAGAAAGTCTAAAACTTTTAAGTAGAGAAGGTAGCTTTTTAGATACCATTAGGATTTTGTCCTATTGGCTAAATTCTATCGTTCAAAACCCTCTTGAGGATTCACCTCTATCTTTTTTTTGGATCTCTCTCAGCTTCGTGGTTCCAGTCATAGCATTTTCTGCTCTTTTACTAAAAAAATTAATAAAATACGCTATAATCTTTTCAGGGATTGCGTTAATTGGAATATTTTTAGCGATGGGAACTGAATCCCCATTTGAATATCATCATCTATTGCTTACTTCTCCTTTGTTATCAAAATTTGTATGGCTATTCAGAGAAGCAGATAAATGGTCATTTTTAATAACCTATGCATATTCATTTTTACTTGGTCTAGTTAGCTACAAGGTTTTATCAGTTACCATAAAGAATAAACAGTATAATAATAAAAAAACCATTTTAGCAGGTTCTTTTATATTTTTCTTAATACTTTCCATTTGCGTAACTTCCTATCCATTCTACGAACATCACATGAATGTACTGAAACCAACAATATTGCCTTCAGAGTTTGATAGGTTAAATTCCTATTTGGCAAGTATTGATGACGATAAAATTTTTTTTATGCCATATCCTATGGAAGAAACACAATGGGATAAGCTGGGGAGAGTGGGAAGTATTTATCAGCTTAGTGCAATAAAACCCAGTATAGAAGCTAGTCAATATAATTTAATTTCACGTAACTACTACAATTACTTTGTAAATTCGATTCTTGATAATCGAACTAATAATATTGGCAATCTTATTTACCCATTAGGTACATCATATTTAGTTTTTCACAACGACACATGGAATAAAATACTAAAAACAAACGAGCCAGTTAATATTCAACTTTTGGAAAAAATGTACAGTTTACCAGATCTGAAAAACATTAAGAATATTGGATTTTATAATGTATTCCAAATTAGTAACACCTACAATGATACTAATAATGACTCTAACACTAGGATTGCACAGGCTAATATTCCTTCTCAGATTGTCGCTACAACAGGAGGATTGGACATTTACAGCTCATTAAGCAAACTTTCTTCATTCAATACACTTCAGTCATCATTAATATTTACAGGCGATATTCGCTCAAGAAGCGCAAGTAATCCTATGTTAAGTATAGATAAATTAATTTCAGATCGGTCAATGTTGAATGATGAATTTGTCCTTTCTTTGGTTGATGACAAATTTATTACAGCGCCGTTTGTCGAAACCAATAGGTATGACCCATCAAAGGTATGGTCCAAGTCTAGCACTAGGGATCCCGATCATGCAGAGTTTCACCCATTTTTGAGAAATCTCGGGATAGAGAATTGGGAATTTGATTATGGAAAAGGACTAGTAATGACTAAGGCGATGGGAGAAAAAATGTCGGTTCCAATAGAAATTGAAGAGCAGAATAATAGCAGCGAAATCGATGCTCAATATGACATATTTATGAGGTATCTGAAGAATCAAAGAGGTGGACTAATCCGAACTTATCTCGATGATAAATTTATGAGTGAAGTTGATACCTATGATAGGATCTCAAATAAGTTTGTATGGCAAAAGTTAGGTTCGCTAAACTTAACTGAAGGTAAACATATAATGACCTTAGAGAATATCGCGGGGTTTAATGCGGTCAACATCTTATCGTTTGTGCCTGTCGATGAATTGAACAAATTAAAAACAGAAACAGCTCATCTATTTGCAAATAGGACAGGGGTGATTTATTATTTGGAGGCTGAATCAAACTTTTACAATACTAAGGGTGCAGATACTGGTTCTATTCATTATTTATTTGAGGACGATAAATCCACTCGTTATTATGATAGAGCGAATGAGATGCAAACTAAGATGATTAACGGTAGTTTCACAGTCCCTTCAAATACAGACCTTATGACTTTACAATTTATACACAGGCAAAATGATTCAAATTCTAATTTATTTAACGATTTAGAAATTAGTCCCTCGTATGAAAAATACAGTGTATTTGAATCTGATTTTGAGACTACAAAAAACTCTATACCACTTGCGAAATTAAGACAGCTTGACTGGATGAATTTCGATAAAGATGTCGTATCGACTTCCTTGGAAAGAACTAGTCCTATACATGGAAACAATACATTAAGAGTAGATATTAGAGGAAGTGAAAAAGTTGGATGGAATATAATATCTACTGATTATATACCAATTAGTGACAATAGATATTATAACGCAACCTTGGATATTTCCGCAAAAGATGTAAAGGATCTTCATTCAAGGGTTTTATATTTTGATATAATGAATGAAGAAATGAGGGGAGCCGTAGATTTTATCTTTGAAGGGAAGGATGGCACATTTCAGAATACATTTAGCTCTAGCATTCTGCCCCCAACAGGCGCAAAATATCTTACGCTTCAAATCTTGACAAAGTCGGATAATACCAGGCCTAGTAGTTTTCTTTTGAATAAAGTGAAACTAGAAGAAATTGTTATGCCCGTGCCAGCCTTTAAAACCAAATTTAACGACAATTTAAAAGAAGATAAAGAAAAAGAAGGACAGGAACCAGTGAATGGTAAACTTGTTGAGTACTTGGGAACAGAACAGAAAATTAACTCTACTCATTTTATGCTAACAACAAAAGCGTTTCCAGTAGACTGAAAATCATGTATATAATTATGGTGCTACTATAAATGGTGGAAAGGTGCCTACTCGATCGGTTATTGCAGATTTTAGGACTTCTAAAGATGTCATTGAAAATTCTACCAGGCATGGTAATAATGCAAGTGATGGACGGGTTCTGTCGATGAATCCTGGTTCTGAGATAGAAACGACACTTGAAATACTTAGACCGTCAAATTATTCAATTGGGCTTAGGGCAAATACATGTGAAAGCTGCACCTTTTTAAGAATAGAATTAGAGGGTAACAATTATCATGAGAACTTTACTGTCTTTACCAATAGAAGTAATGGTATAGCTAAACATGATACTACTGGACTACAATGGTTAAATTCTAATACCACATTTCTTAAACAAGGAACATATAAATTTAAAATCCATTCTGACTCCCAAGCAGATCTAGATTCTGTTGTTATATATCCAAGTGACAACCGTTATAGTTCTGCCAGTAATGGAGCTGTAGATATATTTAATCACGATTCATCGCCTGCACAGATCTCAGGATACGAAAAAATTAATCCCACCAAGCATATTCTTATAATAAAAAATGCAACAAGGCCCTATATTATTTCATTTGCCGAGTCGTACGATGCTCTATGGACGGCCTACTCTAATAATGACAACAATGAAAAAAATAATTATTTCAAGACAAATAGCATCCCGCTTTATGGAATAACCAACGGCTTTTACGTAAACAAGACCGGTGATTATGAATTAATAATAGAATACGAACCGCAGAATTGGTTTGTTCTAGGTTCTATAATAAGCATTTCCAGCATAATACTATTATTAGCAATAACTATTTTACTTGTTAAGAAAAAATATCTTCGTGTGACCTATAGAAAATACCGAAAAATATTAAAACAGGGTAAAAATTGATTGGAGTTTTCCGTATTTGCATGACAGGAAAAAGATCTATCAGTTAGAAATGATATTTTTTCATCTGGATGATTGGCGTTCCCATCAGTAGATGGTATGACAGTATTCTAAGTGATAAAGTATAGGTTCCTATTCGAATAATAAATTGTCTTTTATCATATGTCAGCATAAAGTTGTCACTAAATCTAGAATATATTTTAACGATAACGTTACTACTTGATACGGTACAACCTTGTTTGCATTTGAGGTCGTATCGTTAACTCCCTTGAATTCTAATGGTGCCCCTTCAGCTCCCCTTCGGGATGGTTCTTCGTATGGAGATCAAGATATATACCTAGGGCATTAATTGCTGATTGTAAATCTGCTATCGTCTTTCCCTTCATGGGACCTTGAAGGTCAGCAGCAGAGACATTTCCAATAATTATCATCCTTTGTGTCGAGTTTTCAAAGTTAGCCGATTTTAACAAATCCGCTATAATTACTCCATTTGCGCCCTTTCCTCCTGCATGTATGTGAGCCATCGTTGGGTCATTTATTCCAGTTACATTCAATTTCCACCATAACCAGCCATCCCCAATAAAAATTACTGCTCTACCCGATGCCGTTGTATTGACTGACGGAACTATGCTATCTCCGATTAGTTTAACTTTATATTTTGTTTGATTTTGTGCATTAGATGTATTTGTGGAGACTGTAAGTATTAGTGAAATTGCTGTTATAACAACGACAATTAATGTCATATGCTCTTTGACATACATTAGGCTTGGAGGAATAAGCAAGCTACATAAATCTTACCTTTCCACTTTTCCAAGTTAGTTTACAGTAAAATTCATTGATAACTAATGCACGTAAGGATTGAAAGCGACAAGTAAAGATGTTCAATAATTTTTTTATTTTTTAGATTTTCTGAATCAGATAATTAGGAGATTCAGATCGCCTTTAATTTCTGTATCCATCATAACAAACTTTAGTCAAATGTTTGATGTCAGAAGCGTTATAGTGAATAGTATCAAAAGTATATCGATGTAATATAATCTCTAAATTAACTGGACCGACGTATAATCTAAATCAAATTAAGTTAAAAAAACGTACTTGGCATTTCAATTGGGCAACAATTTTTAGAGCTAATCCTTCTTTAACTCATCTGAAGCAGCGTCAGCATCATCAACAGCATTTTCGGCTTTATCTCCTACTCTCTTTACCTTCTCAGCTGAATTATCAACGGCTCGTTCGGATTCATTACCTGCTCTCTTTACCTTCTCCGCTACATTATCAGTCTGCTCTTTTCGCTCTATCTGCTGAATCATCGGCCGCTCTTTTGGCACTATCTGCTGAATCGTCCACAGTTCTGTGGGCCCTAGCAGTGCATCCTTTGTGTCATCAGCCAAATCCTTAGTGCCCATAATAGCCTGTTTCAATTTATCAAGAAAACCCATTGAAGTAACTCTATGCACCCAAAATATTTAAGTATTGAAATTTTAGCCCCGATTTTTATGCCCTTTAACTAGAAACTCTAAATTAGAGAATATCAAGGCCTTTTCTATCTTAAATAAAAAAATGAAACTAAGTCAAGATAGCATAATAACACTATTCGTGGATTCTTTTCATTTTTCAAGTTTTATGCTAAAATCGACTAGAATCATAACAGTATAAAGATTCCGACAAGCAAGCTTCAGCAGCAGATTCAAATGTAGTATTCAAACTGACAGTTACCGACGATAAGGCTGATAGCGGAGAAGATCAAGTTACTATAAAAGTAGAGCAAATTCAACAAGATGAATCGGATTCTGAAGAGGAATTGGATTCTGAAGGCGAATCCAATTAACTGTTCTATTTTTTCTGAACGGGAACATGTACAATTCTAAGCCAGTCAATAACTAAAAATGATGATGCGATATATGATAAAAGTATACATTTACAAGGTTTTGTAAATTGCTACAAAGGTAAGAGTGACAAAAAACTCTTAATAGCCTCCGTAGCTGATAGATTTTTAGAATTTGTTTTCAAATCGGAGCAATGCGGAGTTGTCAAATTCAAATATCGTAACATTCTCAATAATTATTCCGACATATAACGAGTCCGAGAATATTTTGCGACTCATTAGTGAGATTGAAAAAAATTTACCATCATCTGAGTTTACTGAAATTGTCATAGTAGATGATAATTCTCCAGATGGAACAGGAAAACTCGTAGAGAATTACATAAATCAACAAGATAATAAGCATCAAAAGCAGGATCAGGCCAAGACTACCAATTGCAGGGTAAAAATAGTTCATCGAACTGGAAAAAATGGACTGATACCTGCAATTATTGATGGAGTTAAACAATCCACAGGTAGGAATGTAATTGTTATGGATGCTGATTTTTCACATCCTCCAGAGGTAATACCCAAAATGATGCAGGAATCAAAAATGAATCCAAATTCTATCATTATTGGATCAAGGTACGTTGAAGGCGGAAAAGTCATTGGCTGGCCAAAGAAAAGAAAGATATTGAGTTCGGGTGCCTCATTCCTAGCACGCGTCGGATTAAACGTAAGACGTGTTAAGGATCCTATGTCAGGGTTATTTGCACTCCCCCGTGAATTAATAGAAAATATATCAATTGACACTAAAGGTTACAAGATACTGTTAGAGATTTTGGTAAAAAATAAAGAAATACCAACAAAGGAAATTCCGTTTACATTCATTGATAGACGGTCTGGAAAGAGTAAAATGGATAATGGTGTAATACTGAACTACGCTAAAGCAATATGGCAATTATACAGACATGGTCAGAAATCAGGTCATGTAACTATCGATGTAAAGGTAGATGAGAGATCTGTCCTTTTCCTTTCGAAGGTAGGACGCTACTACACAGTCGGCATTTCTGGACTAGTAATTAACTATCTGGTCTCATTTCTTCTGGCTAATGATGTGGCCAATTCTATTCGATTGTTGTCCAACGTGTGGTACCTCGAAGCTTCCATTATCGGTGCTGCAATCTCTTCAACATCCAACTTCTTTTTCAACAAGTACTGGACTTTTGAGGACACGCGATTCGAAGTGAGATCTACTGCAAAACAGTATGCCTCGTTTATTGGCATGAGCGCAATTGGATTGATAATTCAAATTGCAATACTGTATTTCATGGTTGAGAATTTTGTTCCATATCGTATATCTTTGATATTGGCAATCGCCGTCGCTACAACAATTAACTTCATACTCAATAAGAAATTTACATTCAAGGAAAAAGTTTGGGCATAACCGCTACTTTGGGTTATGGTTATGCCATCATTTATGAGCAGAGATTAATATACTAAATTATAGTAACGTGCATTAAACTTGTCATGATTCAGATCATGTGAAATTGTATTTACTAAATTAGTTGTACAAATTTCAATCCATAGATAATTGCCAGTGCTGAACTTGCGATTAGCATATGTCTCCATGGCATAGCACGTAATCTTGGACCTTGCAATTTAATTTGGTGGTTATCAACTATGTGTGTAATGTAGTCCCTTAATTTCTCATTCCATATATTATACTCTATTTTGTGTTTCCTGAGTATTGACTCTATCTCATAAACAACAGGTGCCCTTACTGATCCTATGTGTTGAATATACCGTCTAGAAATTTCCACTTCGGCCTTTATTGCAATAAACCCCTGCTGTATATCCAAAAGCCGCAGATGCATTTCCCAAGGATATTTGAGTTTTTTAGAAAATCCACTTCCTATTTGTGTTGGTTTCTTATTTTCGAATTTTACCTTCTTGAAACCCTCAGCAAATAATGTCCTTATCAAATCCTCTTTCTTTATCTTAACCATGAGACTCAAATGGTCGAACTGAATTTCTTCGTGACGAATTAATTCACTTAGACCCTTCAGCAAATTTATTCGTCTAGGATAACTAGTCAGGAATTCCGACATCCTTCTACTAACTAAGATGATGCACCACAAGTAATATTAAAATGCTATGGAATTAGACAAATTTCTGAAAATCATAAGAAAGGAATGTTTCTAAGGTAAATGTCTATTTTTGGATTAACAGTCATGTCCTTCATGCTCAATGAACGTTTAGTTTCTCTGACATTTGCTCCCCTTATGACTACCAATGGAATTGATTCATTGCTCTCTCCCATCATAAAAACGCCAATAGTGGCCAAACAATCAGCTGTGGCTTTAAAGGTCACCTTTAGTTTCTTTCCATAAAGATCCGTCTTGCCTCTTTCATCATCTACAGGATCAAATCCAGAAACTCCAATAGCAATTCCAGTACATCCTATCCTTGTAGGCATAAGTCTGCTATCCGAAATAACAATTCCAATTTTTATTCCATATTTTTTAAGAAATTTTTTGCGTAATTCGTTGGCTGTCTTGAAGTCTGTCTTTAGGGTACAGTACTATTTTGCCTTGGGGGCAGTTTGATTTGTCAATTCCTGCGTTAGGAGCTATCATTCCATCGTTGATAGTTAACAAGAAACCTGGAATCCCCGAAACCACATAGTCAGATTCTTGCAAAGTGACTTGTGCGATTCTCTCATCCATTTTAAACTTTGAAGCAAGTGCTCTTGCTCTTTTGCTCACCTTAACATTCTTCAAGTCTATAAGGGACCTTTCGCTCATCGAAACAAATTTGCTTGAAATTACCAGAATATCATCTGCCAGAAACTGAAATTTAGAATCAACTATTGTTCTAAATAGATCGAATCCTTCGTCTTTTTTTGGAATCTTTATTGGTAAAATTTCCATTTATTTATAAAGAACTAACTCACAATATTTGTGTTCAGGAAAAATTATTAAAGTCAAAGGAGGATTTAGGTTGATCTTCAAGATATGAATATTACAGAGAAAATAATTGCACGTGCTTCGGATAAAAATACGGTTAGTCCTGGCGATGTAGTTTTCGGCAATGTAGACAAGTTAATGATCCACGACGTTTCTGGTCCTGGAGTAATCAAGGTATTTGAAGAGTGGTCAAAAAGAGGAATCACGCTTGAAAAAGTATGGGATGCAGACAAAATTTGGGTTTCTGAGGACCATTTCGTACCCTCTGCAGATAGAATCTCTGCAGAAAATATCTCAAAACTGACGGATTGGGCAAAAAAATTTGGGATTAAAAAGCACTTCAAATATGGACTTGGCCAATACGGAATTTGTCATACACTTTCACACGAGGAAGCCTTGGTTCTACCAGGCGAGTTCTATGTTGGAGGGGACTCTCATACCAATACTACGGGTGCTCTTGGAGCATTGGCAGTGGGCTTGGGTCATACTGACATTGCTTATGCAATGTTGCATGGGCGGATTTGGTTAAAAGTACCTGAAACAATGCTCCTTAAACTCGTTGGAAAAAAACCACCTCACATTATGGCCAAAGACATCATTCTAAAAATAATAAGTGATATCGGAACTGACGGAGCAAATTACAAGGCTATGGAATTTGCCGGAGATGCAGTTAGTGAAATGAGTATGGAAGAAAGACTGACACTTACAAACATGACTACAGAGGCTGGTGCAAAAAATGGTATAATTGAACCAGACGCTGTTACCGATGAATACATCCGTCAGAGGACTTCAAATTCATACAGACCAATTTCGGGAGATGACCCAAATTATCTGGAAGAATATACTTATGAAATAGAAAAACTTGAACCAACTGTGGCAAAGCCATATTCACCGCAAAATGCTGCAGCTGCCAGGGAGTTGCAGGGTGTTGAAGTGAATAAGGCCTATATAGGATCCTGTACGGGCGCCAAATTGGAAGATTTAAGATCCGCTGCTCAAATATTAAAAGGGAAGAAGGTAAAGATACGTACTGAAGTTTTGCCTGCTGCTCAATCAATATATCTCAAGGCAATGAGAGAAGGTTTAATTGAAATCTTTATGGAAGCCGGAGCAGTTGTAGGTCCCCCTACATGTGGTGCCTGCTGTGGAGCTCACATGGGAATTCTGGCCAAAGATGAAATCTGTGTCAGCACCACGAACCGAAATTTTCCAGGTCGAATGGGTCATGTTGAATCACAAACGTATCTAGCGTCTCCTCTAGTGGTTGCTGCTTCTGCCCTCAAAGGAAAAATAACCGACCCAAGGGATATAGAAAAATGACTCTAAAAGGTACTGTCCATAAGTATAGTAAAGATAATATAGATACGGATGTGATACTTCCAGGCCCTTATCTGAAAATTCACGATCATGCTGAATTATCAAAACATGCCATGGAAGGAATTGACACTAACTTTTCAAAAAAAGTCTCAAAGGGGGATTTTCTACTTGCTGGTAATAACTTTGGATGTGGATCAAGTAGGGAACACGCACCTATAGCTCTCTCACATTGTGGAATCAATGCAGTAATTGCTCCTTCGTTTGCTCGAATCTTCTATCGGAACTGTGTTGACGGCGGATATTTGCTCCCGCTGGAAGTCGAAAAATCTACATTGGAGCAAATTTCAGACAAGGATTCACTAGAAATTGACATTCAAAAAAATGAAATTCATGACATTTCAAATGGAAAAAATTTCTCAATCAGGCCATTTCCCCCATTGATTAAAAAAATAATTGATTGTGGGGGTTTGATGTATTATAAAGAATGAAGAAGAGAAAGGGTAAACTAGAGGAAATATTGAGTAAAGCAAAGTTTTACGATGATATAGATCTTTACCAAGTTTCTTATCGTGATTTCGATAGTATAGTAAGTGTAACACTCAAGGAATTCATTTTTCTATCTTCAAATTTTGAATCGATTCCTATAACTAGAATAGTTGAAATAAAAAAGGGTTCAAAAGTGATATATTCAAAATCAATTCCACAGAGAGGTTCGTAAAGTATCTGTTATTTGAAGTTCAAAATTCTATTTACTCATCTTGCAAATACCATCCTCTGGGCAATAATAGTTTCATGAATGGTTTTTCTCCAATGTGTGTAGCATATCTCCAAATTCTTTGATTGGCAAACCTATCAAAATTACCGCTGATTCTTTTTAAGGCATTTAATTCATTTTCGAGCAAATTCTTACTTGTCCGAATTGAATTTTGACATGAGAACTTACATTTACTATCAAGCTCTACATTCGTGCTGTCCTCTTTAATAACAGGATATGCGCGACAAGAAAGTGGTCTAGTATCGTATATTTGACAGATAAGACCCCCATGGGGCGAGCGTTTTTTACTGTCAGTATCAAGAAATGGGCAATAATCTCCATTGAACTTGCCCATAAGTTGATAGGCAATTACCTGACGAGGACCATTCAATTTCTTATTAAAACCAATTCCTAATCTTGGTAAAATGATAATTTTAAGTTTGTAGGATTCGGCAATATTTTCTATTTCTTTTTTTTCTACGGGTAATAATAGAACTCCTATTTTTCCGTAATCAACTGAGGGAAAATATTGGCGATATATGCAACAATCAGAACAATCCTGCACACAATGAAATTCTCTAAGCATACTGAGAGCCTAGATTTTTTATTAGAGTATGTTCAACACTGTTGCTATCTCACTCGCTCTTATTTTGAAATTTTACATCATAAATGGTCTTCAATCTTTTAAAGATGTTAAGTTCAAAACCAGGACTGTTACTCTTATACACATTCTTATTATTTTCCGTCTTATCTTTATCATTGGTTTTATTTTCCACGGATTTGTAAAGTGAAAATCTCAGTATTGTTTTTTGATCAAAATTTTCTTTGAAACGCAGATAGTTTTTTGTTAATTGGTTCTTTTTAAAAAAACCCACATTTTCTTTTGAAAATATATTCTTGCCTCGTTGATATAAAATGAACCAGTAATAATCTCCATCTTCAATAAATCTCAAAACTATTTGGTCATCAGGCCACCAGTGTATGTTTTCATTCCATATTTTTATTGCCCTCTTTCTATCATCATAAAGTATCAAGACATTCATGATAATGTCTGTATATCTATAGCCCACTCCTAAAAAATCTGAAATCCATTTTTTCTCTATTTTATCCATCTGGTGTCACGATGAGGTAAGCTTACCTGATGATGTATTATATATCATGTAGAAAATTTGCTTTATGTTTCTAGAGCATTAGTTAAATCTGGAAAAATATATTGAATTTCGTGTTAGATACTTAGCCTCAGAGGGATAACTAAATCAATCATCATCGGCTAGAGTTGTAATGGGGTTACATCTTTCTAAATTTAAAGTTTTAAGTCAAATTAGTATAGAATTACTCTATAATTCTATTTTCAGAATCTGATTTTGTAATTTTATTTCAAGGACTAGGTTTTTTCCACAGCCTCGATGTGGCATTCATGACCCCTGTGATTCTTATTTATCTCTAAAGCTTCCTCCTCTGTGATTGGGAATTTTTCATCAGCTCAAATTTGCCTCTCCTTCCTTTTCTAAAATAGTTTGTTTGCACTCGTCACATATCAGTTGGAGAAATATTTTACCCACGTCTAAACTAAAATAATTAGGATATTTAGACCATTGCCAGTCCTTCCAAGAACAGGGACACAATTTCTAGAAAGCTCAACCTATCTAGGAATGGCTAGTCAATTGATCTATTGCGACTATATTTTGACTTTATTGAATTGACTTGGAGACTCTCTTGTTCTGGTGTCTTAGATAGAGTAGATATGTGAGCAGAATAAAAACTGCAGAGGTTGACACGTAAGCAATATCGATAAGATAGTCCTTTTCATTTATAATTCTGCAAGGGAATTCTCCATTAGTGCAACCAGCTGTAAAAAAAATCACATTCCAAATTGAATGTGATGCTATTGCAAACCACCCTTTTCCCGAAATCCAGGTTCTGACACTAGCAAAAATAGACGGAGTTACAAACAGCCATGTCAAATATGCAAGGGTACTGACCTGCACCGTTGGAGTGTTTAAGATGTGTAGAGAAGCCCAAACAACACCTCCTGCTAGAGTCACCAGGTTATTTCCCGTTAGGTAAAACGGTATCCCGAAAAACAACGTCTCTTCAAAGGGACCTGCAAAGATTACTGAGACCACAGTTAGTGGAATTGTGGGTTCGCTGTAGTCACTTACTACCATATTAACAACTATTGAACCTAACACCATGATAGCGAATCCGATCAAATGATAGAACAATATCATAATTGTTAGGTAGTATACGGAATTTCGTCTATACTTTGAAATCCATGTAAGGGGATTAAAATCGATCTTCAGGTCAGAGTATATCGTATTATGTTTCGACAATTAGGATGATAAGGATGTGAGAAAGGTGACG
Source organism: uncultured bacterium (assembly GCA_963826535.1). Lineage (GTDB taxonomy): Bacteria > Patescibacteriota > Microgenomatia > Levybacterales > UBA12049 > JAHIGH01. The sequence goes on from CAWGXL010000003.1 coordinate 49,298, forward strand.
ATATTTACACGTTGTGTCATTTATTGTGTTAATAAATTTTATAAAGACAGATTACTTTCTATCATGAAATATTCTTTTCAAGCTCTTCTATTGTACTTAATGGTAGTGAACAAGAAAAATCCTTACAAACAAACGCAAATTCTCTATTGTTATTTTTGGTGTTATTGTTAATAGACTTATTCTTAAAATAAGGATACTTGTCAAGTTCCAATAACGCAGATTGGTTGACAATTGCCGTAATCGCATTTGGAAGGAATTTCTTGTTCAGGTGATTGCCAAGTTCTGAATTTTCTCCGTATTTTATTATGGATATTTCCAGTGGTGTCTTCATTCTAAGATATATCGCCGAGAGTAATTGACCAAATCCAAAGGGATTTCCTGTCGCAGGTTTTGACATCCTTTGAATCATTTGATCTGCTTTTGTGAGAAAGTCCTCTTTTTGAGTGTAATAATACAACTTTATCAAATTGGAGATGGCTATAGAATTCCCGCTGGGTATTGCAAGATCATAATGGTTTTTTGTTCTTACAATTAGATTTTCGTTGTCATCAGGAGTAAAGTAAAAATCATTTGTTTTTGGATCCCAGAAATGTGCTATCATTGAATCAGTATATTCTATAGCTCTTTCAAGATAGTAAGACTTTGAATCTACACTAAATAAATTAATTAAAGCTTCAACATAGAAAGCGTAATCATCCAAGTATCCAGAAATTTTGGAAACTTTGTTGAAAACTCTATTTAATCTGCTTCCACTATTCTTAAGATTATTTTCAATAAAACTCACAGCTTTTTGCGCATTTTCAAGGTAAGTTAAATTGCCCGTCACTTTGTAGCCGCTAATGAATCCTGAAATCATCAGCCCATTCCAAGAAGTCAAAATCTTTCTATCTGTTCCGGGCTTGATTCTTTTGAGCCTTATTTGGTATAATTGCTCTAGGGATGACTCAAGACTTCTCGTTTATCCATTCTTGACTCTTGGAATATCTTTCTGCGAGTCTTTTAATAGAGGTGTATTTGTTTAAAATATTCTTACCTTCAAAATTACCTCCTTGGGTAACTCCAAAGCGATCTGTAAAAATCTCAAAAACTTCACTATCCAATATTTCTTGCAGTTCCATATATGACCACACATAATACTTGCCCTCTTCACCTTCAGAATCGGCGTCCTGTGAGGAATAAAAAGCTCCTTCATTTGACGTCATCTCTCTTTGAACAAATCTGAGTATTTTTTCAAGCACATTCGAATAGTTAGGATTTAAAGTTATCGAGAACAGTTCAGAATAAAGCATAGATAAAAGTGCGTTATCATATAGCATTTTTTCAAAATGTGGCACTAGCCATCTTTGATCAGTAGAGTAACGTGCAAAACCCCCACCGACGTGATCATGTATTCCGCCTGAATCCATTTTATCGGCTGTAAAGTTTACAAAATCTCTGTATTTGGTAATTCCTGAATAATCATATGCTCTTAATAAGAAAAGCAAGTTTGATGCATTAGGAAATTTTGGAGCACTCCCGAATCCTCCATACAAATTATCTGCTAGTTGTAGTAAAGTCACGGCCGCTTCATTTATTATTGTTTTTTCCACTTTTGTTTCTGAATCGGTTACTATATCAGTGGAAGATTCCCTTAAAGCAGTAACAAATTCTTGACTAGAAGAATCTACTTCGTTGCGTCTATTTTTATAACCATCCGCCAATCTTAATAATATTGTTCCAAATCCTGGTAAACCATGTCTATTTTCCTTTGGAAAATATGTTCCGATATAAAAAGGTCTTTGATCAGGCGTCAAGAAAGCCGATAGTGGCCAACCTCCAGTTCCAGTATACATTTGACATGCCCTCTGATAAATATCATCAATATCTGGTCTTTCCTCTCTGTCTACTTTGATGTTTATGTAGTGTTCGTTCATGATTTTGGCAATATCATTGTCTTCAAATGATTCATGCGCCATTACATGACACCAATGGCATGAACTGTATCCGACACTCAGGAAAATTGGTTTATCTTCCTTCTTCACTCTCTCTAGGGCAACTTCATTCCATCCATACCATTCAACAG
>CAWGXL010000004.1:0-7725 GCA_963826535.1 uncultured bacterium
TACGTTTGCCACTTACTGCTTAAAATATATTACGTAATGGAATCCTTTTTCGAGTGTTTGAAAACTTCGGTGCAACATGCTATTTAATGCTTTCCTGAGTGCAATTCAAAATCATTGTTTTTCATGGGTCCGTCTTGAGAAATGTACAAGTTTATCGTTAAATTCCAAGCAGGTCAAACAAAAATAGTATCCTCGGTCTAGATTAGTAGGCAATCAAGAAATTGATTTCCTAATTGATGGTTTTAGTACTAATACTCTTTTTCCAATATCATTTGTTTGTGGACTTTCGTAGGGATTACCCTAGTACGTAATACTTCATATGCTCTACGCGCTTTTAATTTCACACCAGCTGATACAAACGAAGCAAGAACTGTAATTCTTTTTGGAAAGCAATCGTCAAGTGATTTTGAAAAAAATCAACTCATGGAAAATAATTGTTACTATATATCAAGTACCATAAGGTTCAGGTTCGATATTTGAAATGGTAGCAATGAATTCATGGCGTCTATATCTCCGCAGGGGCAAAGAGTGTGGACTCGACTTAACACCGAACTGTTTAATTGTACCATTTTTTAATTGTGCCATACTTATTATCAATCATCTTCTTCGCAGTAAGCGATATTGATTCTTTACTACAGTAATTAATTTTCCATCCAATTTTTTTCAGCTTTTCTGTAGAAAGTAACATATTCTTTACGTCTCCTATCCATCCTCTTCCGTCGTTATGTTGACACGCGTATCGTATTTCTGTTTGTAGACCCATTTCAGCAATGATTATTTGGGCGATAGAATTAGTATCAATTTGATCATCAGATCCTACATTAAATATTTCTAGGCCTGATTGAAATCGTCTTAATCCAATTGTAACAAGAGTGTTAACACAATCGTCTACATAAATATAAGATTTCTTTTGAGTGCCGTTTCCTAATATCTCAAGATAACTTCCATTAGATTGTGCCAGTTTTTTGAAGAAATCAAAAATAACGCCATGGTTGCTCGATGGGCCAACCACATTTGCTAGTCTAAAAATCAAAGCTTCTATTCCAAACGTGCCAGCGTACCCGCTGATAAGGGACTCACAAGCAAGCTTCGAGGCACCATACATTGAGATGGGCTTTAAAGGACCATAATCCTCAGGGGTTGGAATCGTTTGAGGTTCACCATATATCGCAGAGGTTGATGTAAAAACGATCTTTTTACAGCTCTCACTCGTTCTCATAGTTTCAAGAAGGTTTCGGGTAGTTACTATATTATTGAAGAAATCAGTCTCTGAATTACGGTAGCCGGTCTTAACAATACTATTTCCTGCTAGATGAAAAACTAACTCACATTTTTTTACTACTTCTTTTAATTTATTACCATCAAGCAAGTCAAGTTCAATAAAATCAAAATCATCGTGAGTAAGAAAAGGTTCTATATTCTGACTTTTGCCAACTGATAAGTGGTCTCCTACCGTCACATGGTAACCTCTATTCAGCAATGCAGGTATCAGAGAAGAGCCGATAAAACCCGCGCCTCCCGTTACAAGTATACGGTGTAATCGTGCAGCGGTCATTTTGCTTTTAATTTCCCACCTAAGATTACAGATTTATCCAGCATTTATTAATTGTTCTATCTTATCAACTCATTAAGACAATACTTTATGGCGACGCGAAAGTATCGACAAATCTAACAACAATAACAAAAATACAATACGTGTTATCGGGGTCCACAAAAACACAATAAAACTAACCAACCTTAGTAATAGTTTGTAATTGAAAAGCGCTATTATTAGTATTGTTACCACTAATGCGACCTAATTCTAGTTATCTCAAATGGTTAATTTTTACTCAAGATTCTTTGGTTACATTCCATAAACGAATCTAATTTACTAGGCTATCTTGCCGTCTAAATTAAAAAAGGATCGGCATTTATGTCGATGCTTTCTTTTTGAGCCAAATTTACTGGTGATTTAAGAGCACCTTTGATTAGGGATTTATATTGAAATAGGTACTTTAAATTCCGCCATCCATCACCAAAGGTCGCTAATTTTACCTTTCCAAGTCTCTTGTAATATCCTCCGTCTAATTCGAGAGCTTTGAAGAATGTAAAAGCAATTATCTTGATTTCTTCTGACATAGAAAAACCGTCTGAAATTATATGAATTCTCTTAATAAACGTCCTAGACATTACCCACATACCGGATTGGGAATCTCTCACTTCAATTGAATATAATATTCGCATAAACAATGACAAAACATTATTTCCAAATCTATGATATGCGTCCATAGCACCGTCCTGCACCTTGGAAAATCTATTTGCTGTAATAAAGTCTAATCCCTTTTCATTTAGCGACTGAACATACCCTGGAATGAGCTCTGCAGGGTAGGTAAGGTCTGCGTCAAGTGTTACGAGTATCTCCCCCCTTGCTTCGCTAAAACCTGTCTTAAAGGCCCTTCCGTAGCCTCTTCTTTTCTCAAGTATCACTCTTGCTCCCATTCCCTCTGCAATCTCTCGTGTCAGATCATTTGAATCTCCGTCTACGATGATAATTTCCAAGTTGTAGCCTAATTCTGATAGTCTTTTTTTAGGTATAGAACGTATAGTTTTTTCGATACCATCTTGTTCATTTAAAGTTGGAATAATGATCGATATCAACTTCCGTGGATTAGTTGAAATTAACTGGGGCAATTCAGATATGTTCATTTGGCAGCAGGAGTATAAAAATTGAATTCATTATAGTGGTGAAATCACTAAATCGCACATCCTCCGTTTATCAGACCCTCTGATAAATAGATTCACATCGAGTTCAAAAAGACAGGTGCAAGTGAGTCCGACTATTAATTATTTTTTGAAATTAGGCAAATGAGGTGTAATAACTTAACATACTAAGATTAATTAATTAATCTGAGCGGACTTATATTCGCAGATGATTCCACTAACTATGCCCGTGGTAAACAAAGAAATGAAAGAAACTGCGGCTCATGTACTTGGGAATGAAATGTTGGTAGGTGGAGAGAGCGTAATTAAGTTTGAAGAGTCATTTGCAAAATATGTGGGGACTGATTACGCTGTATCCACCAATTCTGGGTCTTCAGCGCTTTTATTAAGCTTTTTACGCGATAAATCTGCAAAGTGGAGATAAAGTTGTTGCCCCGTCCGCGACTTTTGTCGCCACCTTAAATGGCGCATGCTTACTGGGTGCAACTCCTGTATTTTGCGAAATAGGACCTAATTATCTAATTTCTTCAGCAGAATTGGAAAAGATCCTGGCAAAGAACCGAGTAAAATGTCTGGTTCCAGTTCATCTCTATGGACACCCGTGTGATATGTCTTCTATACTAGAAATCGCTAAAAAGAAAGACGTAGCCCTCATCGAAGATGCTGCTCAGGCACATGGCGCTCTACATAAAAGCAAAAAAGTAGGATCTTTTGGAGCAGCTGGAATTTTTAGTTTTTATCCTACAAAAAACATGACGGTAGGAGGCGATGGAGGAATGATAACGACTAACAGCAAGAAAATCTATGAATCTGCCTTGAAAATGAGAGACGTAGGACGAAAGACAAAAAATACTCACGATGAAATAGGCTATACACTGAGACTAAATTCAGTCAACGCGGCAATCGGCAAAGTGCAGCTCCAACACCTTGATGAGTGGAATGGTAAGCGGAGATCGATAGCAATGACGTACACCCATAGATTAACCGGCGTTGGAGACTTAATTCTACCACCGGAAGATGAGTCTTATAATGAATCAGTTTATCACTTATTTGTACTGAGAACGAAAAAAAGGAATTTGCTTGGAATTTGGCTTTCAGTGAATGGTGTCTCTACAGGCGTACATTACCCAATACCAGTACACAGGCAACCCGCATATCAGAAATTCGAAAGTGAAGTCCTAGATTTTACCGACGAATGGAGTAAAACTGTCATATCTATTCCAATATTCCCTAAACTTGATTCAAAAGATCAGGAATATATAATTAATCTGGTAACAAAGTTCTACGATGAAAGGCTGTACGAACAAAAGGAGTTAAAAGACAAAGAGAAAGAATGGTTGACCAAGTTAATCTAGCGCTTTTTGGTTCGGGTTATTGGGGTACCAAATTAGCTAGTGAATACATCGAAACCCACAAGAATGTGGATAATTTTAATTTTGTAGGGATTGTTGAACCTAATAAAAAAAGACTAGCCTTTGTTGGTCAAAAACTTGATTTACCTTCATCAAAGTTATTTCATAATGTAAATGATTGTCTGGTTAATCCCGAAATATCTGCAATTCATATAGCAACACCCAACGAAACCCATTTCAATATTGCTACAGAGGCACTGACCCGTCACAAAGATGTATTGCTTGAAAAACCCATGGCGCTGAATACAAGAGACGCATTTAAGTTAGCAAGATTGTCTGAAAGCAGTGGTAACGTTTTACTGGTTGGTCATATTTTCAGGTTCAATGCTGCCTTATCTCACGTCAAGGGTATTTTAAAAAATAAAGATATTGGTAATTTGAACTATTTACAACTGTCCTGGCTTGATTATTTGGTTCCACTTCCTGACAGAGATATTATCTTTGATCTGCTACCCCATCCTATTGATATTATAAATTATTTGACCGACGAATGGCCATCATCAATATATGCGAAACCCATGGTGCATAACAGGCAAAATGAAGAAAAGCTAAAAGATTCTGCAGCATTCGTGATTATTGATATGCCTGATGGATCTTCAGCTGAAATAAACCTCAGCTGGATACAAACTGGTATAAAGGAAAGAACAATACTCATTACGGGTTCGGAAGCAACAGTGAGGATTGATCCGATATCACAAGACGTGGTGATATACAGATCCACAGGCAAAACAAATGTTCCTATAAACCGGAATAATACAATACAGTCCATGATAACTCATTTTTTGAACTGTATCTTTGGAACAGATAATCCAAGCAATAGTTCTCTGGTAGGGGCCTTAACAGTAAACGTTTTATCGTCCGCCAGGACCAGCATCTCTAAGGATATGGTTGTGAGAATACATGAATAGAAGAAAATTTTCGATAATAAAAAACGTTACTACTGGATCAAATACCCGTATCTATGATCATGTAAACCTGTACAAGTGCAAGATTGGAACTGAAGTCAAAATAGACGCTTTTGTATATATAGAAGAAAATGTTGTTATTGGAAATAGAGTCAAGATCAGACCCTTCACCTTTATTCCTTCTGGAGTTACCATTGAAGACGATGTTTTTATCGGTCCTCATGTTACTTTTACTAATGACAGATACCCAAAAATTAATAGCAAATGGAAGCTTCTGAAAACAACCATAAAGCAAGGATCAAGTATTGGCGCTGGGTCTGTGATATTACCAGTTACTGTGGGAAATAACTCTCTTATTGGCGCTGGTTCTGTTGTCACCGAAGACATTCCGAATAATGTATTGGCACTTGGTAATCCTGCTAAAGTTATTCGCAAACTTAGGCCGCAGTAAAGACATATGAAGATTCATTATAAGGATTTTTTAATAAGTAGTCTGTAGTATATTTTATAGAAATTTGTTTTATCCTGAATAGATTTATCAATATTTCTGACTAAAATTTGTTCTTTTCCATTAGAGTAAAGCCATTTCTAAGATGCCCCAAGGATTGGAGTAAACTTAAAATCGGTCATGGCCCTGGATTTCTATATGTTGGGAACATCGTCAATGACTGGGATTGTATACTGCAATCCGACTTGTGTCAAAAGAATAGTGTAGTGAATTTAATAGGTTTCTCCTTGTTGGACTTTCTTGGGACAGGTTCATTTCTGTATCCTTTTATTCAGTTAGGATTCTACGAGCGACCTTAATTTGAGTAAAATGGTTTGAATATCTCATTTCGACTCTCAAAAGCATGCATTACGATACTTTTAGAAATATAATCATGACTATAAGTGAGGTTATTTCGCTGAAACCCAAAATTTCTATGGGACAGGTGTGAGATTTCATTCAGGCATGATTTCAATGCATGTACAAGACGTGTATCAAGATCACTTAATATTCCAGTGCAGGATTTTAGTATCAGTTGTGAAATTAACTCTTGCTTCTCAAAGTTCCTATTTGATACTTGTAGGGCCCATTCTTTCGGCTCTTTCTGTATTCTTTATTCTTTCATATTTATTGTTATTTTCATTCGATATTGCAATTAGTATCTCTGTCATTTTATTTTCACTCTTGTCAGGACTATCTAGTTATTTACAAACTGGTAAAGACAACTTCAAAAAAGAAAGCAAGGACTTGATAAAAAATAACGGTACCTTTCATGATGGTTCTTATCACAATAAGCAATATGACGAACAAAAAAATCGTCTCTCAAACCTGATTTTCATTATAATGTATATACTCTCAATACTTATTATTGGAACATCAAAGCCACTAGCTGTTACTGACGAATTATACCTAGCTTGGGATTAAGTTTTGACTTCTGCCCCGATGATAATTCAATTGGTGGCCTCAGTTGTATGTCTTTCTTTTTTCCAGGTTATGCATTAGTGTACATTTTACTAAAAGCACATCACCTAGAATATTTACCAAAGTTATTGCTTTCATTTCTCTTCAGTATATTCATCATGGGATTCAGTACGTATGTTACAGCGATAATAATAGGTGTTCCTGCAGAGTATGTAAAGCCGATTATTATTGGTATAGAGGTATCGGTACTTATTATGTTCATTATCCACATTAAAACGAAAAAAACACAATCATTAGATTTAGACACTGCTGCCTCATTTTTCTCTCAAACAGGGCCTCTATTTCGGATGCTAACAGCAAAGAACGCGGCATTCTTTATTATATTTGCAAGTCTTTTTGCCTTGGTTGTTTTCTATACCTCTTATATTGAAAAGGGTCTAATTGTTGGAGATCAATGGTTTCACCATGGAAGATCTCTTCTGATTAATAGCGGTTCATTTAAAGACTTTGCAGCGTCTGATGCAGTTGCAGGTCAGAACTCTCCGCCTTTTTTTTCAGCTTTACTTGCCGGGTTTTTCAACCTTTCAGGTGTTCCATCTGTTAATGCATATGTTACAATAAACTTGTTGAATATGATGGCCATTTTTGGATTTTATTATTTTTTCTCTCGTTGGGTTCCCTCTAACCAACGAAAGGCAGCCGTCCTGGCCACTACCCTGTTTGTATTGTCGTCAGGATTTGGTTGGTTATTGGTACTTGATAGTCAGTAACAAGCAAATATTCCTATTCAGATGAAACATCTTTAGAAAATCTCCACACAGCTTCAATTAGAAGACTCGATATTAGGACGCCAGTTACGTTCATTAATGTTGGACATCCTACTTTCACATCTCCGCTGATAATTATGCTTTACCTGCAGGTTTCCTTCTACTTGGACTAATTAAAGAACATATACCTAATATCAGTAAACTAAGATTTATTTGTATCATAACTGTTATTACTGTAGTTGGTATCCTTTCTCATCCTGAATTTTATTTGTTTATGATAGTAGGATCGATTCTAATTCTTTCATTTCGATTAATGCACGGCAACCTCTTTTATATTTCAATTATTTCTGCCCTTCTTCTTTGCGTTTTGATCAATTTCCTCTGCCCCAGAACTATTACACTTCCATAATGATCTTTAATATCCCATTACCATATCTTTGTCTTATTTTCCTGTCGATTTTATTGGCATTGTATAGAACCAGATTTATTTCCAAACATCTGTCCTAAATTACCTTATAGATAACGCTCTCCTG
>CAWGXL010000005.1:0-20857 GCA_963826535.1 uncultured bacterium
TAACCGAGATTTTTGTTGCCAATTAATGGTACATGGTATGAAGTAGTCTTCCAACTAACATTCTGCTCGTTGATGTTAATACTTAAGATACTCCATTCAATTGTGCTAGCACATAATAGTATTACTTGAGCCTTAAATAAGTTTTTCAGCGTTCATGCATCTTATTCAAATCCACGTCTGTGATACGGTCAAATTGTTGGCGCACAACTGTTATCAAACATAGATGGAATGTGAAAATCTGATTGTGCATCATAGTTTTTTCTGCTGATCTTTGTTACTATCTGTACACTTTTTGTCGATAATTTAGTAATTGAATTCATAATGAATTCAAACATGGATGGGATGTGAAAATCTGATTGTGCATCATAGTTTTTTCTGCTCGATCTTTGTTACTATCTGTACGCTTTTGTCGATAATGTATCAAGTGTTGCCAATGTTCTTCGCTTACTTAGAAGTAAATAAAACTACAAACAAGGTAAATATAGAAGACAGAAAGTGTTTAATTTTTGATAATTAACGCAGTTTTATTCCTATTTGTTATAAACTGATTGGTCGCTTGAGAAATGTGTTACACCCGATCTGACTGAATATTCAGAATCAATTTTGAAATGCATTTAACGTTGGCTCAACCGATGCAGACAATAGAAACCCAGAACGGAAATAACAACCTATGCATATCCACCGCTGCCCGCCTATTTGCTCAGGACAAGTCATGTATGATTAAAATTCAAAAATAGTACAATTTTTATTTGTTATCTTTTGATTTGCTATAATTAGAGGCCAAAATCGTGGTTATAATAAATTGATCGATATAATAATTGTCAAGTCTGATCCGATAATGAACACACCCACACTGAGAGATCAAAAAATCATCAGATCTTTAAGAAGGAAATATTCCATCATTGGACTTGGATGGAATAGACGAGGACAAGGTACTAGCATGACAATAGGTAAAAGTGACATTGATATAAAACTCTTTAATGTCAAAGGGGTATCTAATTATGAGTCACACGGTACTTTGCGATATCTTCCATACATGTTAGTCTTTTGGATGTGGGTTTTTATCAAGTTGTGCTTATACAGACCTAAAATCATACACGCATGTAATTTGGATAGTTTTTTTCCATCATATATTTACAAGATACTATTTAGAAAAAAATTAGTTTTTGATGTATTTGACAGGTATGCTATGGCGTACATACCTAAAGATAAAAACATCTTCTTTAGAATGCTATATTCATTTGTCAACAGGATTGAAGAAGAATTTGCTAAACGTTCTGATGTGTTAATTAATATTTCTGATGAAATGCTAATGACTTTTAAAAAGAGACCAAAAAATTGTATTGCCGTAATGAATTGTTCAGAGGACTATAGGGTAGATAGATTAAAAGTTGAACACAATGGACTTAGACTACTATTTACAGGACATATAAGGAAGGGCAGAGGATTAGAATTATTACCGGACATAGTAAAGAATCTGAAAGATACCCAGCTTATCATTACTGGAAGAGTTGAAGATAAATCACTCCTGAATACTATCGGGGGGCTTTCAAATATATTTTACAAAGGATTTTTGGATCACAATCGGATACTTGATTTAGAAGCAAACTCTGATGCCATGATAGCGTTGTATGACTTAAACCTTCAGGATCAAAATAAATATGTTATGGGCAACAAACTTTTTGAGGCCATGATGTTTGGAGTCCCAATAATTACCAATGTTGCAAAGGGAATAGTCAAAGAAACTGACTGCGGAGTAATTGTCGATTATAATGATACCGAACAAATCAAAGAAGCAATAATTATGCTGAGAGACAGTCCCGAGATTGGCAGAAGACTCGGAGCCAATGGGCGTAAGGCATTTTTAGAAAAATATAACTGGAATCTTATGGAAGAAAGATTATATGCTGTTTACAATAATTTGTTGAAATTACAGACCTAGAATTGCACCGGCATTGTTTCACTTGTGAAAATGTGATTTTCATCATATATATTTTAGTGTGATTAAATCATCATCAATTATATGGAGTTAAGGATTTGGTGGACATAGTAGTCGTAAGGACGACCAACTCGGTTGTTTACGATCCCCGAGTAAAAAAGATAGCAGGCTCTTTAAGTAAGAGATATTCAGTAACTTGTCTAGGCTGGAATAGAGATGCAATTTCTGATGATGAAATAAATAATTATATTGTAAAACTCGAGCTCTTTTAATTTCAGGACTTCAATTTGGAAGCCTTCACTAATTCGAATTTTCACCAGGCTGATTTTTTTTGCTCCTCCCTTTTGGATTTGGTTATTTATCAAGTTACTAGTGAATAGACCGAAGGTAGTTCATGCCTGTGATTTGGATAGCATACCACCATGTTACCTATACAAATTATTATTTAGGAAGAAACTAATTTTTGACGTATTTGACAGATATGCCATCACGTTCATTCCAAGTAAATTCAAAAGATTATATGGAATCATTAATTTTACTGAAGAATTTTTTAGCAAGCATTCAGATGTATTGATAGTGGCCAATGGCGAAAATGTATTGAAAAGTTTCGAAAAGAAGCCACCTCACTCTGAAATATTATTGAATTACCCTGAAGACAATTTTATAGATGATTTGCAACACTCGAAGGAAAATGACTTGTTTACCATTGCGTTTACTGGTCACATACGAAAACACAGAGGATTAGAAAAGATAATTGATGTGATAAAGGAATTGTCAGGTATTCAACTTGTGATCACAGGCAGGATTGAAGACAATAGTTTATTTACTGAAATTCAACATATACATAATGTCAAGTACCTGAGCCTAGTGGAAGATACTCGATTATTTGAAATTGTCGCCGCTTCAAATGTTATTATTGCGCTCTACGATCCATCACTTTTTAACAACAACATGCCATTGCCAAACAAAATCTTTGAGGCCATGATGTGTGGAACTCCGGTAGTTACCAATGTTGCAAATGAAATAGTCAACGAGACTCAGTGTGGGATAATCGTTGAATATAACAACATAGAGCAAATAAGACAGGCGATAATCACCATGAGAGACAATCCAGATCTTCGTAAAAGGTTAGGGGCAAATGGCCGTAAGGCGTACTTGGAAAAATACAACTGGAAAGTTATGGAACAGAGATTGCACAAGGTTTATGAGGATATGTTATCATATAATGTATAGATTTCTCAAACAGTATTTGCCGATTTACCGGTCTTTACGACACTCTAGGAAAATCAGGTATAAGCAGGAAGTAGCAGTAAGTGAACTTAACCGATGTTCTTAACTACTAATTCCGAACCTAATATTGTTGACAATTGTATAGTCTTAGGAAACAATACTGTGATCAAACCCTATCAAAAATTACTCAACTTTCTTTGGACTAATATTATATATGTAAAAATTGTCTCCTTTGTACAAAGGACATATAGGAACCCATCAGGACCGACATCAAGATCTGTTATTCCATCGAATCCTTCACCAAATATTATCTCCTTTAACTCCGTATGATTGTCGGCAATTTTGTCCTTGAGAACGTTAGGAAGATATAATTCTGTTCTATCTCTACTCAAATCAAAGTTGTATATATTGCCAAAATTATTATCTCCTACGAAGAGATCGTTTTCATACTCTTCTCCTAATTTATCTGAATTCAGGAACTTTAGTGCAGTAGGACCAACGGTTTTATTCCATACGAATTCAGGAGGACTATATTTTCCCCTTCCGCTGAAATCCACCATATCTTTCATTTCTGCGTTTGTCAATTCTTCTGCAGCAATAAGACTGCTCCCTCGTTCTGGATCATACTTTGGTTTCCAGAAGCCCTGAGCTAAAATCCATCCACTATTAAATCCAGGTTCGACTAAATTGATTTCGTCTCCATAATCGGGACCATTTTCTGTAACCCATAAAATCCCTGTAACAGGATCAAAATCAATGCCGAAGCTGTTTCTTATTCCGTAAGCATAATACAAATTCAAAGGAGATCCATAGCCCAATACACCATCCACGGATACCGGGTCTCCGTCCTGAGTTATTCTGAGTATCCCACTCTACCGTCTGGCTCTGATCCGTTTTTAAAGTTTTGAGTCTTAGTACCTCGAACTTTTGTTAACGGAACCATTCAAATCACCAATGGTGAAGTATAGGTTATTATCAGGGCCGATTTTCATTATACCTCCGACGTGACTTGGTCCAGGCGAAGCAGGTAGATTGATCAGAAGTTTCGGATTAACGAGTTTGCTGTTATTCTGCTGGTTGTCCAGTTGGTAACGGTAGATAGCATTTCCTTTTGGACTGGTTCCCGGCTGGCAATAGTAGTTTGTAAGGCAAATATCATCCCCATCGTTTTCTTTAGATTCTGTGTAATAAATAAAAACATATTCTTCATTGGTTGTAGTCTTGTTTGACGTGACAATTCCAATCAGACCTCTTTCTCGTTTGTTCGCCACACTAACATCAAGGAGCGGTTCATTTATGGTTGTACCATTTTTTATTCTATAAATTACTCCGTCATTCTTGCTCAAGAGCAAGATATCATTTCCTACAAATGTCATGGTGCTTATTGGTGATGATTGATTGGGTTCGAGACTGAAATTTCCTTTATGGATTAAATTTACTTTCAGATTAGGATCCCTCAATAGGGGTAAATGATTAAATGTTAATTCGCTACTGTTAGATATATTACTTCCCAGAAGTAATAAGACTACTGAGCTTATACACAAAGGAATTGTAAATGATATCAATATCTAAATGTACGTAGGACGGATGTTTTATATAGTTAATGATAATGTTGTGATCATTTGGCAAATTATTGTTTCAAGTGTATCGATGGATGCCTGCAAACATTGTCATACAATTCAAATTGTATCAATTGTTACTAATTAGAATTACTAACGGAAAGTACTGACAAAATCGACTTTTTCTTTGTTTTTACTTTGTTATCCCGTTTTTCAATCTGATATAGAAGTATTAGTTTTTAGGTCCGGTATTTTTATCAAATGCTGTGAGCCTTGCATCTTATCTAGAAGACCAAGCATATGTTTGCAAAAACCCTATAGACACTGCCTCTCCATTTACCGTCTAATTCGTTTATTTATGGGATAAGGGAGATCATTAGTTTGGCATTTTGGAAGTTAATGTGGTATGGCTCTATAAAGACAACTGTGATAGAAACTATACGTGATATTTTTCGATAGGAACCTCTTGCTTTAGTGTGGACCTTTCAAGAGTTGCGGATGAAAGAGGATGTGGTTGAAATATGCCCTGCGCATATCTTAGAGCTTTTCCACTGGTTGAATTAGAAAACCTATTAAATTTAACACACAATATAATTTTGTTAATTTCCAAAACGTGGGATGCTGTATTATCATATAAAATCCCCTGCAAGGTAATTTACACAAAATAGCAGTATGACCCGAGCAAAGCGGAGTTTAGCAATACTATGATTTTTATGGTCCTCTTCTGGATAGACAATATAGTAACGTCAACTAGTCTGATTTGTCACTTATAGAGTTCCAAATACAGGTAAAACTACAAAGTTCCAAGTAAATCAAAACTACGGATTGATTAAACAAGCTCATATTTATGTGCGGATCAACATTTTTCGTACTTGCTTCTCATTTAAGCTTGTAGAGTTTAATCGTCCTACGCCATATCAGCACCGTTACTATTAGTACCTACTGCCAATATGACGAGTAGTATGATGATGCTAGGAGCTGAAACAAGTACTTTTCGCCATGGCACTTCAATTCCATTCTCTTTTGCAGATTCTGAAATATCACCAGGCATATTTGACACAAACTTAGTAAACAGAGATTGTTCCTTAGTTTGAGGAATTATATTATTATCCTTACCTGTCGTTTGAATGTCATTCTTAAGATAAGTGATAAATTTTGTCCTAGTCCAATTGAGATAATTTTCGTCATAATTGTCGACATGATCAATATTGATTGCTATGTCGCCAATTCCCCTTTGTGTCTCGATTGGGATACTATCAGGCGAATTTTTTCTATATTCTAGAGAATTGAGTTTTTCCTCTTCGGGCGACATCTCTTTACTTTTATTCTCGCTAATAATCTTAATTTCTGGACTTTTCATTAGGGCAGATATGTACCTTATATCTTTGATATCGCTTCTCATGTTATGAAACAATATCTGTCCCGTCCTATTCCCGCCATCATTAGAGCTGTTGCTGTAACCTGAGACTTTTATTCTTTGGAAAGAATTATTATCGTTCTTTTTTATCATATCAAGATGAGCGTACGTCGAGTTACTATCTGAAAATTTAACGGTCATGTCAAATCCTTTTGGAATCGACATCCCAATGTAATCATTGTAAGACAAGGATGTTGGCAAATATACAGGTCTAGTACCTGTTAGTTACATTAATGATAATTTCAAACGGACCGCCAAATAGCTCTAGATCTTTTATTAAGGCCTTTTTAAAATAATAACTGTTATCTGTACCTGAGAATCTCGCGGGTAATGTTACTATTGGTTAGCCTGTGGTCTGTTAGAGATATTTGATGTAATTTACCTGCTGAAAGGTAGATATCATCTGCAGATAGGTTGTAGGAGGCAGGGGCTTTACTACCATTATTACTGTTTGGAAAGATCAAACTTGATCCATTGATTATTACGTTTTGCCCAGATGATATTTTTATGTCCCCTAAGATTCTAGTCATTGGAGATAACGCTGTTTGTGGTTTATCCTTTTTAACATATGAAATATCATTGTGTATCCCCATTAAGGGAGCAGCTTCAGAAAGAGTCATAAAGTACGGAGTTTTGATAGTGGCAGTATTATTACCGGGCGAAGTTATCCCGAAAATTGAATCAAAATATCCTATTGCATTGACATAAGTGATTTTGCCTTTTCCATAATCTTTTTCAATTGCAAATGGTGCAACAGTTCGGGATAGATTGCTGCCACTATGTTTATCAATATAATATGATTTTACAGTTAAATTATTAGGATTGATATCTAAACTCCTGGTTGTGCCTGAAACAGTTAGATTGTTTTTTTCGCTTGTTCTATCTGAATTGTCAGCAACAATACCAGTATATTTAGTGAAGTTTCCGGGGTTAATTGAAAGTAATTTACTGAATATTCCATCAAATTTGTTATTTGAATTGATTACAATAAGGTTTCCTCCTTTACTTACATATTCCAAATATTTACTTGCCTCATTTTTTTGATATGGTTCTTTATCAAATGGAAGCACGACGTATTTATTTGAAAAAGATGACAAGTCCCCTTCTAAATATGTGTCGTATTTGGTTTCTGATAGTGCAAGCAAATTAAGTGGATAATAATGTTGGTAGTATATTTTTTGATACGGTGGATAAGAATGATCGGTTAATTGGGGTATTTGGCCTATTATTACTGGTTGAAATTCTGATTTGCTATAATAACTGTTAATTCCTACCCTAGATATAGAATCAGTGATGTTTTTTTCATCGGAGGGAATATTATAATATTCTTTTATTGGTACTCTTAATCTCAAGATATCATTTAAATAAATCTCTACACTATTCTTTAAGAATAAAATTTTCAAGTTATACCATATCCCCTTTTGCCTTTTAACTTCTTCATTTTGTGACAATATTGAGTTAGTAAAAACCTGTTTCAGGTAGCTAGTATTATTTACCTGTTCACGTTGCTTTGTTAATGGTGTAATTGTTGATGAGTTCTGTGATAATTGAAGTCCTACATTGCTAATTGACGCGAGATATGTGCTGTTACCAATTTCCCATACAATTCCTGCCCCAAACTTATTAGCATTCTTTCTTTCAGACTTATTTTGAGCTGGTAAATCATCTATTATTCTGAAATTACCTTCTACATAATTGATAATTGTCCGGTTATTCTCACTGGTGTTAATTATGCTACGCTGTTGAATTTGCTGAGTGGGATGAGACCAAACTGTAATAATTTTAGTATTATTTTTACTAACTTTGCCTCCAAGTGTGAGAGTATAATTGGACGATAAGTTCTCATTTTCATCATTATTGTTGTTTAGAGCTACGCTGTTATAATCGCTAGTAGTATTATCTACTGTTTGAGACCTAAACACACCAAGGTCTATCGGTATTAGAGTACTGTTGTGAGAGACATGAAGTACCATATCAGCAAAATCCCGTTGATACACAAAAGATATATCAGTGCTTTCTGTAGCCGGTGGCGTTAATGGTATTACTTTTAAAATTATATAATTTTGATCTTCATAAGCCCTTGGGAAATTCTCCAGAACAAAGCGCATTACATTACTGATATTGCTATTATAATTATGGTTACTCAGCGATGCTATTCCTTCTTTTTCCGTATCAACAACAATATCTTCTTTTGGAAATATAATAAATCTAACATCAGTTTGATTCAGCAGATCATACAATCCTTCCAATGTTGATGAATTTAATGTCAGCGGGCTTTCTAAAAGTTTAACTCTAGATGTCGGTGAAAAACCATAAATCTTTGTGACAAATCCTATTTCATTAGAAGTATCTTTTTCCGGCATTGCAATATTATACGCCTTTGAATCAATAATTTGACTATTGAGGAAATTTAACAGTCGTAGTTCGGACTCAGTAGGAAAATCTCTTCTGCCTCCCTCAATCCACTCACTTTTTCCTGTATATAATCCGACCCAGCCTGCATACATGAATATTGAAAGACAGCTTGAAGTAACAACTACACCCAATAATATCCCGACAATTAACGGTCTTAATTTTAAATTAAGTTTCACTCTGCGTGAGGAAATAATCCGGTAGATTAGTAATGATGCAAATGCAGCCATTCCAGCCATTATATATTTTCCAAATCTATGTTCGTCATAGTGTGGTCCTGCAAAAAATGCAATGATGATTATTATTCCAAAAATGAAAATTTCTATTTCAAACTTCTTAAAAAGATAAGAGAGTATGAATGCTAACCCCAACAGTCCTGTCAATCCAAATTTCATCGGGAAAAGATACCATGGGACGTTGTCGAATTCCTTTATTTGAGAACTTATTTCATTAACAGAAAGCGTCTCCCAGACCAGAAGTGTAAATAAATAAAAGTAAGCAACTACTAATACTATTGCCATGCCAAATGAAAGTTTTAGAAATCGAATTTGATGGTCATTTAAAAAATTTAAGTGAACTATTCTTCTAACTATTGCTTGCTGTGTTATTATTTTAGTTCCTCTTTTAATTTTATTATTATTTAATATCTTATTTTTACGAAAGATCGCATACAAACTCCAACTAATTGATACAAATAAGAAAGAGAGATATATTATAGGAATACCTAGAATTTGTCTGAGGGTATAAAATCTTGCAGGAGAAATAAATGTATCCACCAAAATCACGAGCGAAATAGCAGATAAAAATGAAACAAAAAGAAGTGAATAGTTTAAATTTGTTGGAAGTCGTCTGAAAAGTACAACGACAGCTACAGAAGCAACTAAAATAAAAAGATAAAACTCATCGTGAGATAAAATACCTAAAAACGAAATTGCAGTTACTATTACTATCGTAAGAATTCTATAGTATTTTGATTTTGGTCTGGAAGATGTATCATTGTTGAATTTAAATAATTTTGTCTCCTTTATCAATCCTAGCAGTGTAAAACCGGCTGGAAGAGCAATTATTATTAATGAGGTAGTAGCATCAGGATGTCCAACGTTGATAAATGTAGTTGGTGTCTGGATGTCAAATGTTTTACGATACGCCTGGCTAATTATTTCGAGTGTTGAAGATACATCAAATGTTACCTCATTGTGGTATTCTGCAGCTAAGTTAGATACGTAGACCCAGCCAAACCCTGCACTTAACATAAACAACGTCGAACCAAGTAAAGCCGCCCTTTGTTTATTCTTAGGAACCCAATTAGTAAAAAAATAATAAAATGCAAAAACAGGTACAATGTTTAAAAAACTGATCATGACATATGCATTGACTGACGGAGAACCTGACATATTAAAAAACGCCGCTAGCAAAGATGAGAAATATGGCGGAAACCATACATCGGTGGCGGCTAGATCTTTGAATAAATCAGAACCGATCAAAAGTGCACGCCCATGAAGATACCAATGATCGATTATAATTTTTCCGTCGTTAAGATAATAGGTGTAAAATATTACTAAAGAAAAGAGACTTGAAAAAACAATAAATTGAGAATAGTTTTTTAATAAGGACTTCCAAACTCTGGATAACGATTCGTAGTAAGAAGATAGGGCGATCCGATAAAAGGATTTGCTGAAAGCCTTAGTCTGTTGTAGAGAAAACAAAAATATCAATATATAAGTTCCTAGGAAGAATATAGTAGTATTAGAAATTGCATTTCCAAATGAGCCACTGACATAACCTCCTAGTCCAGCAATAAGCATACTAAACAAATATCCTATTAAAAATTTTAATAAAAGAGTTAGTTTATATTTTTTATTTAAAATCGTTACCAACGCGTAGCCGGGTAGAAAGAAGCAAAACGCAATGGCAGCTGCTAAATTTAATACCTGAATAGGTGTAATTTTTTCCCAATCAATAAATAATCCTGAAGTTCCAATAGAAGAAGAATGTACAAGATACTGCAAAGAGGAATACATACGTAACAATAAAAACAATATTAGTGATACTGCATTCAGGGGACTTTTTTTCAATCTGTTCTGCATTATTTTTATTAGTTGTATCCTCCTCTTTCTGTACGGAATAATACTTGGTTAAACCAAAAATTAAAACAGAAATTATGATGGATAGTGGAATAGTAATTTTATTTGGCATGAGTAAATACGATAGAATAAGATATACGGAAAGTCCAGAAATCAGAGCTCCCGGAAAAAACAAAAATAAATTGTAATTGAAAGACGGCAAATATCTATAACACCTATTGCGCTTTAATATTAGTATTGGTATTGATATACTAAATCCAATATTTATAATGTTTATCATGAACAAAAGAATTTCTGCCTGCTAAATCCATATTATTGATCCATAAATCACGAATAATCTTTACATAAAAAATACAAGAGAATTATGGAAATACTTCTATCCTATTGACCAAATCATAACCGGAAATGTCTCTATTTTATAACTATGCAAATATATCGATGCAAATATGAAAAATTTAATGAAACTCAGATACTTGGGCTATTCGCTTCTTATTAGATTAATATTAATGTTTTCACAATATTGATTCAACTGAATTAGAACATTACTAGACTTTTACTGAAGGAGAGTTTGCATACTATTGAAACTCTACTGAGTAACACTCAAAAGTTAAGGACAAAAAAAATATTATGAACCTCTTGACTGATAATCATTTACTTATATGTAGAACAGACAAAATAGGTTTTGAAAAAACTGAGAGCGACTTATTCGCCGAGCTCCCGACAACTAGCGGATGTGTAAAAGATTGATTGTCCAGATGTGAACTATGAAAACTATTTTGATAAGAATATGATTATGCTACATATTCAGAATTCTTATAAGGCATTTCTTATTCTACTACTTGAAACCAAAAGGAAGCAGGACCCTCCTTTTCATTTTCATTCTTGAAAATGGGACAACATTTTTCAAGGTACAATTTGTAATGGATGGAAAGAAACTTCAATGCTAGCAGTGGCTTATATTTTGGGGAATTTGAAAGCAAAGCTTGCAACAAATATTGTTCATTCCAAAAATATTTGTATTCTGAAATATATTTTAGTGGATAGTCTTTTGGCAAAAATATATCATGACAGTGGACAATAACTCCCTTTTGCAAGGAGGGGATTATGTTAAGATATTCAAATATCACGTCCCCATGTGTTCGGATTACGTGTGATGAATCAATAAATAGAAAATCTTTTTCAGACAAGTTTTTAAAAAAAGCGAGGTCTAATTGCTCAACAGGTTTCCTGATAACATCGATTTCTAATTTTTCTAACCAAAGTCGCTCGAAGGGTTCAATACATATTAATTCAGTTTCAGATCCTGAATATTTTTCATTTTGTTTAATGGCATGGAGCATAAACATTGTCGAATAACCTGAACCGATTTCGATTATCCTTTTGGGTTTGTAGTACCGAATCATACTATATAATATTTCTGCGTCGCCACTTCTAAAGTTGTGATTACGATAAAACGGTTCATACTCTTTTTGTTTGTTTAGTGGAATTGCCTCAAGTTCTGCATTATAATTGAAATTATTTAGCAGTGCTAGCACTGACCACTTATATCCAAGTCAATACCAATTAAGGAGCTTTCAATTTCTTCGTAATTATTAGGCAGGCTGCTAACCTTGAAAATCGGCTGAAAGTAGTGAAAAGGCAAAGGCAACCAACCCTTTCCAATAAAATAATTATAAGTGTACAATAATTTTTCGGGAGGAATTGATAATAGAATCTTTACATACGCGCCTGTCAAAAATGTGAGCGGAGAAATCAAATGCTCCCAAAATTTTATATGACTTAAAAAGAAATTATAAAATCTAGAATTTATGATAAAAGAACAGACTATTCTTGTATAAAAATTATCCGATCCGCTTGCAGAACAAAAGGGGGAATTAAATTAAAAAATCTTTATAGTTCGGTGATTACCTTTCTAACCAAAGTCCTTTGAAACGTTATGGATCGATATGCATTAATCCAGTTTAAGATCCTGAAAAGCTTTAACTGACACAATGGAGCATGAACATTGCTGAATAACTTCATACGTGCCTCTTGAGAGAAAAGTTTACTGTGAAAACATCCTAAATTAAGAGTGCGATCATGATTAAATAATTTATTTACTAAAGCGAGAATACATATTTAGTTAACTTACGGACGGCTAGCCATTTGTTGTATGATTTTAACAAAAGTTTCTATGATAGGTCTCCGAGTGGTGAACCTTGTACCTACGTAATATTTAACTAATTAAATTTAATATTGTAGCGCCTCACTTGAAAACTTTAATAAATTGTTGTACTGCTATAGGTACTACGCATACATCAAAACTTTTGCTCATGATTATAATTTTGCTTTCAAACTTGTTAATACTGGGAAATAACTCCATGAATTATTTATACAGCCAAATGACCAAAATGATCCCTGTAAGAGACCGGCCATTAATGATAATCACCTAAAGGTTCAGTCAGTTACCTCAGGTCTCACAAAGCCAACAAGTATGGCTTTTTTAGGTAATGGAGATATATTGGTTCTAGAGTTATCCAATGGCACTGTAAGAAGAATAATAAATGATACTCTCCAACCGCAACCCCTACTTGATCTTAACGTTTCGAAGGTTACTGGTGAAAGGGGAATGCTGGGGGTCACCGTTTCAATGAATACTGTTGAACATGAATATGTTTTTCTGTATTTTACAGAGTCTCAAGTAGATAATGGTGAGCCTATTGGCAATCGCCTTTATAGATATGACTTTGTAAATGATAAGTTAGTAAATCCTAAATTACTATTGAATCTACCAGTAAAACCTGGTCCTTACCATAATGGAGGATCTATGGTCGTTGGTCCTGATAATAACTTATATCTTACAATCGGGAACATAGAGAATGTAGAACTTGCAGAGAATATTACTTCAAAAATTCAGAATGTTAAAAATGGAACTGAACCTAAGGGAGAAGGGGGAATACTTCGTGTCACTCAAGACGGAAAGGCGGTCGGTGGTGGCATTATTGGTAACACTTATCCTTCTAATTTGTATTATGCATACGGCATAAGAAACAGCTTTGGCATTGATTTTGACCCCATTACTGGTAACCTGTGGGATACAGAAAATGGTCCAAATTATGGGGATGAAATCAATCTTGTTAAACCTGGATTTAACAGCGGATTTTTTAAGGTACAAGGGATCTGGGAAAATAGCAAAGGAAATATTGGACAAGTCTCAACAAATCCAAAAGATTTAGTTGATTTTGGTGGCAAAGGTAAGTACAGTAGTCCCGAATTTTCATGGAAAGGACGTTACGGTCCCACTGCTCTAATCTTCCTTGATTCTACAAAACTAGGAAAAGGATACGAAAATGATCTTTTTATAGGTAATATGCACAATCAAAGTATTTTACATTTTGATCTTACCGATGACAGGGATGGATTATCGCTCAGTGGTCCGCTCAAAGATAAAGTAGCTGATGACAGCAGTGAGATCACAGGAAACGTTTTTGCCAAATATTTTGATGGAGGAATTACTGATTTAGAAGTGGGGCCTGATGGATACCTATACGTGGTGTCTGGGATTTGGGGCTGTGAAGGAAAAATTTACAGAATACTGGCGTCAAATTGAGACGTGCTATTTTATTTTCAATTTTCAAGAATCATCCCAATAAATTTTGCAAGATTTTATCGAAAACTCAAATGACAGCATAACAGTTTTATCAAATATCAATTGATTACAATTAATCTCTAAAGGACACTATATTCAAATTAGTCCATGAGTATTTATCAGACGAAGTATCATGACTTCGTCCAGGCGATTAAACAAAAATTCTTTGGCTCCTATTGCACTACTCGTAAGTCTGTACTTTCCTCCGGAACCAGGAGGTGGTTCTGTTACAGCTTGGAACAGAGTTTTAATTTTACAAAAATTAGGCTATACCGTATTTGTTTTATGTGGATTTCCAGCATATCCTTCGGGAAAAGTAACCGATCCAAAGTATAAGGGAAAATTTTTTTATGTAGAAAAGATTGAGGATATTACTTTGATTCGTTTACGGTTATTACCACTTAAGAGTAAAGGGTACTTGAGTCGATTTCTTTTGTTTATGAATTTTATTTCTCTCAGTTTGGTTTATATACTAAAAATATTAAGGATTTCTAAGAAAATATCGCTTGTGTATGCACTGGCGCCTATAATATTCTCCTCCTTTATCGGTGCTATTTACTCAAAAATTACAAAATCATTTTTCATTTATGAGGCATCGACTATATGGCCTGAAGAGCTGATCGCGTCCAGGACAAGCCTGCATTTCATCACACTATGCTTTGGAAGGATACTAGCCAAGATATCGTATGCTCTTCCAGATATGTTAGTAACAATTAGTGAATTTGCTGCAAAATATCTTTCCGCTAATTATAAACCTAATGTAATCATTTATGCATTGCCTATAGGGGTAGAACCCAGTAGATTTCCTACAAAATCAAAGGAAGCCTCAAGAAAGGAACTAATTGAAAGAAAAATATTCCCTACTGCGCTATGCAGTAAATTCATTGTATTATATGCAGGGGTAATAACTAAAATTACAAATGTTGAAAATCTGGTTTATGCTGCAGATATGCTAAAATATGATAATGAAATTGCTTTCTTGATAGTCGGAGAAGGAGAGGAAAAGAGCAGATTAGAAGATATTAAATTCACTCACAACTTGAATAATCTATTTTTTCTACCATTTCAAGATAGTGCCTTTGTTCCACATATTATTTCTTCTGCCGATATATGTGTTGTTCCGTTGTCATCAGATCCCATTTATAATGCAACCATACCCACTAAATTTTTTGATTATCTTGCATGTCATAAACCACAGATTGGAATATGTGGAGAAGAGTTAGCAATGATAATAAATTCCAACAAAATAGGTCTTACGGTGAAGGATAGGGAAATAGATAAATTAGTAGGAGCGATACTGACTCTAAAAAATTCACCTTCATTAATTCACTCAATGGAGCAAAATTCACATGCGGTTTTGCACAAATTTTCCCTGAACACACTTGCATCGAAATTTAATCAAGTCTTAAAAAAAGAAATTATGAAAAAGGAAAAGGAAAAAAAATTCATTGCGTAACATTTTAAAGCAAAGGTCCATATGTCTGTCTGATTACCTAAAAGCACTTTTGAATTGAAATTAACTTTTTATACTCTAAATGTAGATCTCCATTGCAATATTTAGGCAAAAAATTTAAGACTAATATGGTGTTCTTTTTGATGATCAAAACATATCTTGTTAAAAGCAATTAGAAAAGGATGGTGAGGGGGATTAGGCAGCGAGACAGTAGGAAAGAAGGCATCATATCTACTTGTCGAAAGTACTGTTGGTATGATAGCAGGGTATGTTTTATGGCTTGTATTATCGACTCTAACCAGCCCAACTGTGATCGGAATTGCCTCGACTGTAATTTCCCTGAGTATTATTTTTTCGCAAATAATAGATCTGGCGGTTCCTACTGGCAGTACTCGTTTTTTAGGAAAGAGCTTTTTCAGACGGAAACACAGGAGACACACAAGTACTTGTTAGGGGTTCTTTACTTATTGTATGTTCAAGCATATTAGTCTGTAGTGTATTGATTTTTGTTTTTAAACAATGGTTAACTCCCAGCTTTGGAATTGATCTAACAATTATACTGATTCTCCTAATTGGAATATCAGTTATAGTTAATCTATTGCGTTCAATTCTGATTGCGTCGCTAAAAACTAAATCGTTGCCTAAAATAATGGTCACCGACTCTATGATTAGAATTATTCTAGCAATTGTCCTGGTCTTATTTGGTACTGGTGCAATAGGCATCACTACAGGATATGTAATTGGTTTTGGGTCGGCAATAATTTTCCTATCTTTCACCTTGGTAACAAGCCTAAAGACGACTAGAAAGGAATCAACGATGTCCTTATTTCATGGTTGCAAATGTATCTTGGTCGCAAGTATCCCAGACCTGGATACCAAGAGTATTGGCGGTAGTTGGAGCACATCTTGGAACGGTAGTGGTCTTTGGAACTTACGGAGCAGATCAAGCCGGGATCGTACTTTATAACTATGGCAATATTCTACGCAATCGATGCAATAAAGAACTCATTATTTTCGATAGCACTTCCGATAGTAAGTGCTATGGACGATAAGCGAAAAAGGTTGGTATGGCGAATAATAAAAATGAGTTTGGTTGTTTCTTTACCAATATCATCTACTGCCATAGTATATTCAAATGAGGCCCTAGGACTCATTGGACCAAACTACGTTCAGGCTTCAATACCTTTGAAGATTATATTATTATCAATATTTCCTCTTACGCTAATACTTGGAATTAGCACATTAGTTTACTCCTATGGTAATTATTGGCAGGTTTTTGGTATCGGTATGGGTCTAAATGTTCCACGTGTTTTACTATACTTTACGCTCGTTCCCTTGTATGGAAGCGTGGGAGCTGCACTGTCGTTTACTATCGGATCCATAGTAGGGTTTATCGTATCTATTATAATAGCAGAAAGAATAAGGATGATGATACGTTGGAATGAACTTTCATTAATATTTGCCATTCCAACAGGAATTGCCTTTACATTCTATTATTTCCATGTAACCTATATAATAGGAATTCCCATTATACTTTCACTATCTATACTTCTCATGATAGCCTCACGCATTTTATCAAAATCTGAAATGCAAGAGACATTAGATGCACTACCAGATCGTATTGGAAAACCATTGATCAACATTTTGAACAAATTATGGCGAGAACCTAAGCATTATTTAGTACCATTGAGTCCAAGTAAAATTGGCATTAGTTATTAGTAGATTGCCATTTTGAAAAGGCATGATAATAAATAGCAGAGGCAAGGAAGGGCTTGATTTTTAAAGGGTATAAATCTATTCTGAGATACGCGTGATGTAGTGAGTCAGTGTGGTGGACATAGCACTTGTAAAGGCCGATCCGATTAAGGGTTCGATAAGGGCAGCCCAGATAATGGGTTCCTTGAGGAAAAAATATTCAATAGTTGCACTTAGATGGAGCAGAGATGGCAGACAGGAAATTCCAAATAATGAAGAGAGAGGATCACAGGCGTTTGATCTAAGAGCACCTGAATATGGTGTTAGAACATTCAGTTCTATTGGTTTTCTTTTGAGACTCCCAATTTTTTGGATTTGGGTCTTCGTCAAACTGTGCATACACAGACCCAAAATTATACATGCCTGTAATTTGGATACTGTTTTACCTTGTTATATTTACAAAGTATTATTTAGAAAAAAACTAATTTTTGATATCCTTGATAGGTTTGCTCCGCCGCTCGTTCCTGATAACAGAAGCTTTTTATTTAAAAAGTATTGCTCGTTTGTAAGTTATATTGAGGAGGCATTTGCTAAAAATTCAGAAGTCTCTCTTGGCCGTATCAGATAGAATTTTTTGACATTCAAAAGAAAACCTAAAAAATGCATTACCATAATGAATTGCTGCATAGACCAAGTTCCTAACTTACCAAAAATAGAAATAAAGGTCTTTAATATTACTTTCCTCCAGGACATATAAGACCAGCAAGGGGACTGGAATCATTGATTGAAATATTAAAGGAATTAAAAGATATAGAACTAATAATCTGCGGAGAATGAAAAATAAGACATTGATGGAACGTATAAGCGAAATCCCAAATATTAGATATCTTGGACTTGTAGAACAGGACAAGTTTATTGATTTGGAAACAAGTTGTGATGTAATGATAGCCTTGTATGATTTGAACATTCAGCCTATATATAATTACGGAATGGCCAACAAAATTTTAGAGGCAATGATGTGTAGTCTACCTGTAATTACCAATATAGTACCTGAATTTATCCACGATACTGGTTGCGGTATCGTAGTAGAATACAGTAACGTGGAGCAGATAAAACAAGCAATAATTGCACTCCGTGACAATCCCAAACTCCGTAAAGAATTTGGAGATAACGGTCGAAAGGCATATATAGAAAAATACAACTGGACAAATATGGAAAAAAAATTGTATAAAATTTATGAAGAATTGATGACTTGCTAGCATGGTTCAATTCCAATAATTTTGCCGTATACTGAATTTTCTGACAGATAAAACTCAAGTCCACAACATAACCATGCTTGGTACTGGGCCAGACAAGGAATAATCATATTTATTTCCGAGTGTTGCCCCCAATTATATTGACCTTGTGTTAACTCTTTAATTCGCTAATTGCCTTATCTTAGGCCATACATAATACTTTAAGGCAAGCACAACAGGCTATTATTGAGATCATGATTAAAATGCTAGGAGAAGACATCATTGTTGTTTGCCACGGGATTCCAATTCCCTTATCTCTTGCACGTTCTGATACCTCTCCCGGCAGAAGTATTTGATCCCTTTCTCTCATTTCTCGTTCATAGTCGCCATCTATGTCTAGTGATTTAAGATAGGTTACAGAGTCTGTTCTTATTTCATTGTTATAAGTAGAAGTATAAGTTTCAACATGATCAAAATTCGCTATAATATTTCCCCTAGTTATTATGTTTCCTGACGGTTGAGCAAGATTGTTAATGTTTGGATCTACATTAAATTTGACACTTCCATTAACAATCCTAATTTCAGGGCTTTTTACGAAAACTGGTAAAGATGATACCAATTGAGAGTTAACTTTTACTTTGTGAAAGTATAAATCACCGCCATCAGAAATTCTTATCTGCTTCTGACAATAACTATTGTTTGTGCATGGGATTAGAGTAAATTCTACATATGCCCCTTGAGAAAGTTTTAATGACATATCAAACCCATTTGGTATGATTACCGTGGTGTAGCCATAATAAGACGACTCTGGAGATGCATTAAAAATTTTATCAGTTGAATTGATAATTGCCTTGTATGGACCGTATAATGTCAAGTCTTTTATTGTTACATTGTTAATAATATTATTTTGATTGTATGTACTATTTTCATCTAAATATTTTTGACGCAGGTTACCAACATAATTGCTGTTATTAACCTCAATTAGAGTGAAGGGGGAGGAAGTAGATATATTGTCTATAGTTAAATTGTAAAAATGGATTTTGTCATTGATACTATTAAAGAGTAAAGAAGAACTTTTAGTAATAACACCTCCGTGATCCGAAATTTTCATGTCGCCTTTAATTCTTGCGCCTGTAAATATTGTAATATCTTTTGGCATAGTATCATCATGGAAACTAGTTTCAAGTTCGATACCAATCATCTTTGGGATGTTCCTGATTGTTATGAAGTCTTTGTCATGTGTCTTTGATAGGCTGTCAAAATATCCGGCAATATTAACAAGAACTATTTTACCTTCACCATATTTTTTCTCAATTGCAAAAGGCGCAAATGCTTTGTATTTGCCATTGTTAACTTTATTTCCATCTACATAATATGATTTTACATCAATATCTGAAGAGTTAGTCAATTCAATATAAGTTGCAACTCCTGAAATATTTACTAAATTATGAGGATTGGATATGTTTTGTGATTCGAGTTCACTCTTACTGACAATACTGTTAAATTTAATTTTATCTCTATATCGAAGAGATAAAAATTTACTAAATGCACCTTCTTCTGATTTACTCTTGGCAGTGTTTTTACTGTTACTGTCCGAATTAATCACAATAAGTGTTCCCCCCGATTTTGCATATTCTAAATAACTATTGAATTTTTTTTCCGATATTACATGGAGGTCTTGACTTTCATCATCTTCTACCTTACTATTGACATCTGCTTCAAACTGTATTTTAGGATCTGACGTTAATATAACGTTCTTTTTAGAAAACACAGAAAAATCGTCATCTATATATGTATCATATTGCAATTTGGCTAGTGCGAGCGCACTAAGTGGATAATAATATGGGTAATAAGTTTCCGTAATACGGGATTTTTGATAAGATTCTAAGGCTGACTCAGAGAGATAACCTATTTTTAACGGTTCAAATTGATATGTTTTCATTCGCTGAAATTCCAATACTGGATACACTTTTAAAATCCTCGGTAATTTGAGATTTTGATGCTTTGATTTTAAGGATATCATTAAGGTAAACATTTATAGAGTCGTTTAGAACCAGAATTTTTAACAAATTCCATAAGCCTCTTTTTTCCTCCGGCAATTGTGTGCTTTGAGCTATGACTTGTTCTTTATTACTCATATTTTCAAGATTTAATTTTTGTCTTAGTTTTATTGAGTCTTTATCCAGCGAAACATGATATTGTTGG
>CAWGXL010000006.1:0-30561 GCA_963826535.1 uncultured bacterium
ATTCAAATTCGGATTCCATCGAAAAACAAATAGCTTATAAAACAGCAAAAGAAATAGGCTCAGACGCAAATAAAGAAAAATCTTGAAGCCAAAACAATTTTTTATACAGCTCCAGCAGTACGAGCGACTAAAATGACTGAGCAGATCAATTTTATTGGATATAGAATGAATACGGAAAAAATCGCGTATAAAGTACTCACAGAGGGGCGGAAGAAAGTTATCCCGTCAATGATTATGTAGATATCGACTTGATTATTGTTGATGAAATAGATCGATTGAAAGTGCAAAATTTAGAACAACTCAGGGATATCTATGATCGAAATGATATAGCAATGATATTAATTGGAATGCCTGGTATTGAGAAGCGATTGGCGCGATATCCCCAACTCTACTCTAGAATTGGATTTGCTCATGAATTCGATAAACTTAGTAAAGATGAAACCCATCATATCTTGGAGTATAAATGGGAAGAGTTAGGACTTTCTATAAAGCTTGAGGATTTTTCCGATTATGAAGCAATAACCAGCATAATAAAGATTACTGGTGGAAACTTTAGGCTCGTACAGAGACTGTTCACTCAGATTGAAAGAATACTTGAAATTAATAAGCTCGAAACGATAACAACAGAAGTTGTTGAAGCCGCACGGGATAGTTTAATAATCGGAATCAAGTAAATATAAAAAGCCATCTACCGATTGTTCAGCAATCGGACCATTATATTGAAACAAAGCTTGCATAAAATTCCACATTTTATGCAACTGCTGGGCTTTTTAAGAAGCTAAAAACGTTTATATATCAAGGTTGTACAATTCATGCATAAATGATAAAAATAAACAAACGCCAAACCCCTGATACATATGGATTTGCCAATTTTGAGTACTTCTAAAATTGGCTTTATGTTAACTAGAAATGTATAGATTATACAATAGAGTTACGCGTGCTATAATTATCCAATATAATGATTGGAGAGAGAAATGATGGACTTTTTTGACATTATGCCACTTTTAGGTATTCTATTTTATTTGATTCCAACAGTATTTGTAGTTTGGTTTTTAATAAGCTTTCTAAAACTCAAAAAGAAAGAAACAATATATTAAGAGAAATCTCAGAGAAATTAGATATGCTTAAGACAGACAGAAAGGAAGAGTGATACTCTTTCTTTTTTTATACCGATAATATCTCATTATATTAACTAAAAAATTAGAAATTTTTTAAACATCTGATTCTAAATAATGCTGCAATAAACACCAGTTGAAATAAATTAATCGGTCTTAAACAATCGGGCGCTATACCGAAGTAATGATAAGTCCAAATTCTTAATTTCATTAAGAAATTGGACTTTTTATATTTATTTATAGTGCAAAATAGTGCTTAAAATAGGTGCAAAATAACTCCTAAAGTGACACAAAGACGTAGTAATATCAAGGCACAAAGTGGTGTCATACCCTGTTACATAAATAAAAGGAATGTTTACCATGAAATTGGATATGCCCGGGTATCTACTCTGCATCAAGATTTAGAATCACAATTACAAGCATTAGAGAAAGGAAATTGCGATAAAATTTACTCAGAGAAGTTCACTGGAACAAGACAAATCGACCAAAATTTAATGAGTTGCTTCAGGTACTAAAGGAAGGGGATACATTAGTAGTCACTAAGTTAGATCGATTTGCCAGAACAACAGCAGATAGAATCAACACTATAAAGCTACTATTTGAAAATGGTATAAGGTTCACATTTTAAACATGGGCCTTGTAGAGGATACACCAACAGGGCGACTTATATTAAATGTGATGTTAGCTTTCGCGGAATTTGAAAGGGATATGATTGTAGAACGTACTCAAGAGGGGAAAGCGATAGCAAAGCAAAAAGAGGATTTTAGAGAAGGCAGACCAAACAAATACAGTAAAAAACAAATTGAACATGCTTTGAAGCTACTAGAAAACAATTCTTATAAGCAAGTAGAGGATAAGACGGGCATTAGCAAAAGTACATTGATTAGAGCCAAGAGAAAACAAAATCAGTAAGCGTAAAGAGTATCTGAAAAGGTAATCTTTTTTGTTCGGAAAGTGGTTACTACATCAAAAATTATTATGCGTAATAATCTATGTATATTGTATTCATCCTGTTATAACTTAAGAGTTGCGATACTGATTATTCGGTATGTAATTCCAATGTATTATGATCAATAATGTGAAGGAAAACACTTAAACTAGCTGGCAGGATAGTTTCGTAATTTCCTTTGAAGAGAAATATAGATGGAATAAATATTTTTTCGGGGAGGGAGTTACCCAATTTTAAAAATTGCTGCTGGTATAGATGAATTTGTATTTTCGCTCTGGTTTCTTTCCTTGTTCTTATATTGGGTTTATATAACCTTTATTAAAAAAACTAAGAAATAATAAGTTCTGCATTTGATTCCCTTTATTGAATTAAAGGGTGCTTTAATAAAAACGATAGTCGATTGAAAATCCCAAATCACATACAACTAATCAATAAATTTATGTGAATTACCATCTATATAAATTTTACCATAAAATTAATAATCCATTTTCTTAAAAAAAGACCAGTATTTAACCCCCTCATTTAATAAATTACTGATGCTCTAGTAAAGGTTTTCCACGTTGTGTTGGCAGACGCAAAAGTTATTGTATTAAATAAGGGGGAAAGAAAACTATATCAAATGTTTAATGTCTAAGATCAATTAATTCCGATTAATAAGTCTTAAACTTTCCATAAACATTTACTTTTACAGGTGTAGATAAATCATTGCTAATTTGAAGTCTATATGAACTATCTGCATCTTGTCTAATATTTCTGGTGATATCCCACCACTCATTATCCCCGACATTCTGAACCCAATTGGTATTTGGGGAATATCCAGAGTTTCGTTGACCTCTTATATCAACTGTGTAATCTCCTCCGGTATTTTCATTATTAAAGGTAATCTTTTCAGTACCATTGAGACCAGTTTGCTGCTGGTAGTGTGTGTATGCAGATCCGTTAAATTCACCTACATTTTTGTTATAGGCTTCATAGCTTGAACCTGCCTGAACCACCCCTCCGGTAGCGAGTAACGCAAGAGCTGAACCGAGAACAAGTGCTTTAGTTTTTTTCATATGTACATCTCCTTTTTTAATATTAACCTTAATTTTTTTGTAAGGTTAATATCATTATAGTTATATAACATTGAATATTTCAAGTTCTTTTAAATTTTAAAAAACTGGAATACAATGATATAGTATAATACTATTGTTTTAACGTTATTCAAAATAGAAAGAGGTAATAATTAATGTTAACTGGTCAACTCTGGATCGAATTCAAACGTTCGATTACAAGGATAAACTTATTAAAATGGTTATTTATTATTTTTATAATACCCTTAATATCTTTTTTCCCAATCTCGCGAGGTTACTATTTTTTCCATCCTGTAGAATTATTTCAAGGAATGGTCGGATTGTTTATTCCATTGATTTTTCCGGTGCTGGTGGTTTTCATTTATCTGCCTAATTTTTTACAAGAACAGAAAAATCATTTTATTACATACACTCGCCCTAGAATATCCTTAAATCATTACATTCTCAACAAGGGTATAATGAACGCATTCATAACAGGTTTTACCGTGCTTTCTATGATGCTTTTTTCATATATATTCGCATTATTCATTGAACCGAATCTTTTACATATCGTCAATTATTCACCGCCGCTTCAAGGGAATTATGATAATAGCGTTACTTTTTCTCAATTTATGGATTATGGAGAATGGACTTACGTTTTAGTTTATTCGCTATGGGTAGCCTTTAACGCTGTCGTATACACAACCATTGCATTTTTACTAATGCTTATTATAAGAAGACCTTTCGTTGCTTTATCCGCACCGTTCCTGTTTTATCATATTTTTAACTTTGTTGCCGGTGTGTTCGGTGTAGCGAAACTCTCTCCACTAAGTACTATATTCCCATTCAATATTGAACGGCAGGAGTTATGGACAGTAATGGTTCCTTTGATTTTTCTGCTGATCATTTTATCTATTCTTTATTTTAGAGTTAATCGTAAAAGGGAAGACTGGATGATATAAAGATGACAAATATAAAATATAGTATGGTTAGTTATTTAAAAGAATTAATAAGTTTTAGATGGGTAGTATTAGGGGTTGTTATCTATTTCTACGGTAGTGTGTTGAAAAATCAAATCATAGGAAACGCCATTCGTGATGGTTTAATGATAAATGGTTGGGATGTTTCTATGAATTTGTTAAATGATATGTACATTATTGTTTATTTTGTTGTTCCTCTAGTGCTATTTATTTCGACTACCGTTATACTGAGCGATTTTAATTATGTAACATTAATTCGCTTAGGAACGATAAAAAAGTGGATTTTTCGCTCACTTAAACAATTCTGGAAGAAAACCTCCATTTTATTGCTACTTTGGGCGTTTATGTCTTTCTATTTAACTATCGGAGTACCCTTTTCTTGGCACTGGACCTGGAGCCAGTTTAGTAAATCCAATAATTTTTATAATATGCTCGGTGAAATTGCTGTGATTTTTACAACACCATTATCAGCATTTATTTTTCAATTGGTATTGTTAGTTATTGCGATATCCATGTTACATCTGTTTTTGTCATTGTTATATGTAACCATTAGAAACAGAAATTTCCTTCTAATCATGTGTGTCAGTTTATTTATAGGAGGTATAGTAGGATTTAAATTATTACCTAGTGAATATGCGTTTTTATCTCCGACCACCTATCTCTCCCTTACAAAATATATTGATTCATTTAATTCGCCATTAAAAGGATTAGTTGTTCTTGTAGGACTTAGTACAATCTTTCTTTTATACATACTGTTGGTAGATTTAAATAAAAGAAAGTACTTTCAATTAATAAAACCATATCTTTCTCATGTAATCTACTTATCATTATGTTTGTTGGGAATTGTTTCAACATCTATTTCTATAGAGTCTGGTAAAGGTACGATACTAGACGTTTGGATAATGTCCTTTGCAGGTTCTAATTCAGAGAGTTTTGCCTATTCCTCATATTTTTATTATTCAATAGCTTTTTTCGGATTAGTGTATTTAATTAATCTCGAAATAAGCAGAGAGATAGAACGTATGGGATTCTACAAAATTATAAGATATAGAAATTTAGAAAAGTGGTTTTGGAGTTGGTTTAAAAAGCTTCTATTGAGAGTTATCTTCTTGCTTATATTGTTTATGATATTGCCCATCATAGTGGGAGCAATAGTGGGGATGAAAATCAATTTTAATGTGACGGTGTTTCATACAGAGCCTTACACAGTTTTTTACCACTTCTTAATCAATGGCTTCTTGCAAATTTGTTTTTACATATTGTCAATTTTCATAATTTCATGGACAAGAAAAGAAGCAGCGCATGGATTGATATTAATCAGCGTATTTATGGTCTTAATGTTACCGGGAATTAATCAGAAGGGGGTAATTCCTGTTGGATTAAATAGCTTGGTTTACTTAGTAGATTATTCTCCATACCGTATAACCTTAGTTTTATTAATAGTTAATTTTATAGTTTATTTTGCAATAAAATATCTTTTTACGAAAAGCTTAAAAATGTAGGGGGAGGCGGTAGTAATGTCTTTAATTTCAATAAAAGATGTAAGTAAAAGTTTTAAGGGAAATACGTTGTTTGAAAATGTAAATCTAGATATAGAGAATGGAAAAATATATGGATTTGTAGGTC
Source organism: uncultured bacterium (assembly GCA_963826535.1). Taxonomy (GTDB): domain Bacteria; phylum Patescibacteriota; class Microgenomatia; order Levybacterales; family UBA12049; genus JAHIGH01. The sequence goes on from CAWGXL010000006.1 coordinate 5,723, forward strand.
CGAATGGTTCAGGCAAATCGGTTTTATTTAAAATGATATGTGGATTTATATTTCCCGATAAAGGGGCAATAACTATTCAAGGATCGGAAATAGGGAAGGTTAAAAGATTTCCAGAAAATTTCGGGGTTATTATTGATCGGCCTGGTTATATTGCAAATAAAACCGGTTTTCAAAATTTAAAAGAATTATCTCTCATAAGGGGTACTATAGGTGATGAGCAGATAGCTGAAACGATGGAAATGGTTGGTTTGGATGCTCACTCTACTCAAAAGGCAAAGAATTACTCTTTAGGTATGAAGCAGAAGCTTGCTATTTGTCAGGCGATTATGGAAAAACAAGAAGTGTTAATATTAGATGAACCCTTTAATGCTCTAGATATTGATAGTGTTAAAAGAGTAAGAGAGCTATTACTAGCGTTTAAAGAAGAGGGGAGAACTATCTTGCTAACAAGTCACAATCAAGAAGATATAAATATCTGTGACGAAGTTTATCGTATTAATCAGTGTAAATTGGAAAAAATTTGATGTTCACCTCTATAACGATTTATGATGAAAACCTATTACTATTTAAATTATCATAAATATCGATATGGGAGTAGCTCATTTTTTTACGTAGTTTACTAGGTCCCGAAACGCTGTAAATCAAGGTTTCGAAGGGGGGTTAAATAAAGTTTCGCACCCCTTCGAATGTATAAAATTAAAAAAATAATTTTGCTTTAGCAAATCAACAACTTTAGTTGGGGAAAACATAGATATTCGTACGGACTAAATGGAATTTCTTTGTATACAAAATACACAGTGAAAGTAGAAAAACCCCTCTCTACTTTGTAAAATTAAAGACAAGTGATGGTACCAGAAGCTCTTTAAATCAATAACTTGTCTTTAATTTTACACATTATATTTTTTGAAGATACATCACTATTTATTTGGTGGTGTACATTTTTTGTTCTTAGACCTCTAAATGACCTCATTTACAGTCACTTTACCAAACGGAAAACAGGCTGATGTGATAGGATACAATGAATCTGGACACATTGTCATTGTAGAAGTGACAGTATCGAAGGCTGATTTTTTGCAAGATGACAAATGGGAATCTTATCTTGAATACTGCGATTATTTTTATTCCCTACTGGGTAAAGAAGCTAGACTAGTATATGATCAGATAGATAAAGAAGTAGGTTTGCTCCAGGAAATGAAAAACACTTTGAAAGTAGACAAACCACATAATCATGTACATACCGCAAATGACCGTGAGAAAATCCACTTTTCTATTAGCAAATCACTTTCAAAGAAGTACGTGTATGGATATTAGAGTGTGCCGCACACCTACCATCAATTAAAATTAAAGGTTAGATGAAAAAATAAGTCTTAATAGTGGTAGCATCAGGATTTTCTGGATGCTACCACCATTAAGAAAGTTGTAAAAATTAGATTACGTAAAAGCCCTATTTTGCGCAATAATCTATGTATAAACCGATTAGAGAGTTTTTATATAAAATGAGATGGCTGCATCACTGATCTGCAAAATAGAAAGGTCAATGAAATGAAGAATATAAATGTATATTAATTAACGTATAACCTGGCATGCCTGCTTTTTCATCTCTTGCTCGTTTTGAAACAAGGAAAGTTTATTAAAATTTATTTTATAATGAATCTTGTGTAAATTAGGTTTACATAATTCATTAAATAGTCTACTATTAAAAATAATTTTAGTAATAAGGAGTAGTATACGAAACTATTGATTTACTAAAATCAATAATAAAGGGGTTGAGAGGGCATTATGAAAAAACTAGTTATGTTGCTAGGTTTAGTTATGGCATTTTTTATTGGTACGTCTGTCGTATCTGCAGAAGAAAAAAGTAAAAAAGTACCTGAAGAAAAGATTGATAAGTTTCTGGTAAAGGCTGGAGCACCTGACGAGTTATTAGAAAGATGGGAATATGATCAAAAATTAGACCTTTATAATAAAGGGAAAGATAGCACAATAGTATTTGATACTACAGAAACAACTGATTTTGTTAGAGATGAAGGTACGGGTCAACTAGTGGAAGCTTCTGAAGTTCAACAGCAACCAACAGGTGAATTCTCAACAATGGCCACAATACCTTCAGACAAATTAAAAGTTTCACATGATATTTGGTCTATGCATTCTGGTGGTGTTAAATATAAGTCTGTCTATGCAAACTATTCGTGGGTAAATACGAAACATGGTGGTACAAAAGGAGATAAGTTAGCCATTGCTGTTCCATCAGGATGGGCAATTAAAGCACAAAGTTACGAATGTAAAGAATTTCAAAGTGGATGGCCAGCAAATGGTTACACGTATAAAGCTAATTGTGGCGGTGGAACTTATGATTTAGATTTCTATGGAGCAGTTTGGAATTTGACACGAACAGATTATGTTTGGCATAAAGGTTGGGCAAGTTTAGATATGAAACGAACAAGCTCAAGTGCACAACTTAGAGTATTAAGTAAATATGTTGAAGATACAGGTAATTCAACCTCTTGGTCTATTGGTTGGGGACCAATGTCTGTAAGTATTAGTGGTAACAAAGGAAATAATCAGGTCGCATGGGACACTGGTTTCTCTTATTAAAGCACAAAAAGTCTCTAGATTTATTTAGATCTAGAGGCTTTTTTAGTAACATAATTTTTAATCCGTAATAAAACCATTCATAAACTCATATTTGATATAATAAAGTGATTGAGACAATAGAACGTGAAAAATACAGGCTAACAATTGTGATGTATCAGGTCTTTTTAAAGGTTTGTTTCAAATGACGTAAGAATGTACTATGAACAATTATTTTTAAATGATTTATTGTCATTACTCAGTAGGTGATAAATTGAAAAAAGTCTTAATTGGTATTGTGCTTTTAATTATATTAATTATCCTATTAGTTAATATATTTACCTCTAATAGTTTAGAAAAGGCAATTAATAATAAGCATTCAACAAGTATTGAAATTCTTATAATAGAACCTAAAAAAAAGCTGGTCTTATTTAAAGAGCAAAATTCAAATTTAATTATGGTAAATAACTACAAAAAACTATATGATCGTTACTTTTATTCAACAAAGGGAGAAGAAGCAATAAGTGTAAATGCATTAGATAGTAGAATACCTTTTACAATTAGAGTTAGTAAGATAGAAGGTATAGGGAATGTCGTTTGGGGATTTATTGCTAGTAATGCTGCTGATAAAATCATTATTAACTTTAAAAAAGGTGAGGAACAATTTATCCTGGATGAGAGTCTGAATGGAAGGGGATTTATATTCTATCCACCTGAAATATATAAAAATAAAAACTTTTATGATGAAAAGTGGCTAATAGAAGGATACGTTCTAGATAAGTTTAATACAACTTTAGAATATTATTAAAACATTTACTAAGAAAATATTTTTATAACTCATAAATTAGGACACTTTAATGTAAAAAGGACCGTTATTGACGGTCCTTTTTACATTAATCCTTACTAAGTCAAAGTAACATTTTGCATAATAAAGGATGATATTGTATACGGGGTAGTACCAGCCAAGATGTTACCACCCGCAATAAGAAGATATTTCCTATGATGATTTGTCTCAAAAATGTTTGAAGTAAATATTGTTACAAGAAATTTATGTGACAGTATTTTGTTACACAGTCTTTTAGGCATTTTTCAGCCAATTTATACAAGCGTATAGTCGTAACTAAATAGATCCCTTTTGTTACAATACCTAATGAAATCAAGGGTTTAATATGATTCTGATTTCTTATTGCGGTTCATAGCAACTTCGCTGGTATTAGGCCAAAAACCCCTTGAGTACTAAGGAGTTTAACGTCTTTCGTTTTTATTGTTTATGCATGATCTTATACATCATTGTTATATCAATGTTTTAGGTTTTTGAAAAAACCTCTCAACTTCATAAAAAAGGCTAGTTTTATACAAATAAAAAGCATCATACAGAATGCTTTTTACAAAAAGGTATGTATCTTAGCTAAACAATCATTCACAATTTCTTCAGGAGCCTGTCCTTTTACTTGGAGATTACGGGCCTGCCAATCCAAACTTTTCACTTGGTCCGTTAAAATAACACCTTGAAAAGATAAACCATCAGGGAGCTTCACTTCATAACCCCATTCCCTGATGGTGTTCGTAATCGGACATACAGCTGCAAAACCTGTTATGTCATTAAATGATTTTGGTGATAAAACAATTCCAGGGCGATTACCTGCTTGCTCATGTCCTGCTTGTGGGTTGAAGTTAACATAAACAAGATCGCCACGTTCCGGTGCTGACATTAGATTAATTCATTCCCCTCTATACCTAAATCTATTTCTTGATGACGATTTTCTGGTTTGCATTGTGCTAATAGCTCAACTAATGAATATTTCTTTTGTTGTTTTTTAGGAACTAATGTGATGGCTCCATCGTTTTCTACAACTCTCATTTCCATTTCAGACCCTTGATGAATCTCAACTCGTTCAGCGATATCTTTAGGAATTCGTACCGCAAGACTATTTCCCCACTTTTGAACAGTCGTGGCCATTGTCATCATCTCCACCTCTTTTTCATTGTTTATTTCCTTCCATTCCATTATAACACGCTCCATTCTATGTGTATATACATAGTATATACACGATATTTATAAATGATGCGCACATTTTTTAAACTTTTCTGATGTATGATTTTATCTATTTTCGTACATTCATAAAGGGCCTCTTCCTTCTTAAACATTAAATTAAAATAGATAAATTCAGGGTTGATTAATTTTGAAACCATGACTAAATTCCTGCGTATAAGTTATTAGTATAAACGGAGAGGAATGAAGTTTATGGGAAGTATTTTAACATTTATATCAATAGTCACGATTATATTTGGACTAATCTTGAGAGGAAATGCTTTAAACTCAAAATCTGATTTGGAAAAAGTATTTCTAACACATGAACAAAAGTTAAAAATGTACTACTATAATTTGTTTGTACTGTCCGGACTAATGGCTTTTATTGGTACTATGATTTATATTGTCTGGAAAGTCTATATTAAAAAGGGAACAACAATTTTAGAAATGAATGACTGGAGTTCGGCTATAGCTTTGGCCATCATTATTTTTGTTTGCTGTCTATTTTCTTTAGGGTCAATCCTAAGACTAATTGAAAAAGTTTTTATAAAGCATCATTTTAAATACAAGGTTAACCTTACAAATGTAGGTGAAGTTTATATTCTTGGGATGATGAATCCAGATGTATGCATATGCTCGAAAGATCCTAATACAAACTGGGAAATGAGTACTGAGGCATCCTTTCTTATTAAATTAGATACTGTAATGCAGCAACCATTAATTAAAATGAGGATCCTTAAACCACAACAAAGCTTTCTTCAAAAATTAATTAATTAATAAAGAAAATAAGAATAGTTCACTTATATGTAGCTTTAAAAAAGTTCGACTAAAAATCCTGTATATGCAGGATTTTTTTCTTGCTCCATAATCGTGCCAAATTTAATGGAGAAGGGTCTCAAGAGAAATTGAATATTTAACTGGAACTTTTAGTTAATTATTTTTAAAAATAGGTATAAAAAAATGAAATCGAGAAAATGCTATCAATTGGTATCAAAAGTAAAGGAGGTGATATATAATATATTGTACTAACAGACAAAGGGGGTGAATTAATGCCTATTGCAGCACCACATGAAATAAATACATTTTTAAAGCAATATCGGAAATTAATGTTCCAACCTAATAAGTTCCATTTTGAGCCTAGAACTTTTGACGGAATAACAAACTTAGGTTTAAACATCCCTGATGCAAAGCAAATAATAAAGAATTTAAGGTACTTTCAATATGATAGGGGGCCCACTCCTGACCTCAATGAAGACGGAACAGATGTATGGGAATTTGGTCAACTATTTGAAGGTCGATTAGTCTACATTAAATTAAAGATACATCCTATTCAAGGATGTAAGTGTTTATCTTTTAAGGAGTCCACTGGACCTTTTACACTACCTTATAAAAATTGGTAATACATAAATATCTCGGAATGAAGTGCTATTGAATTTATTCCGAGGTATTTATCAAAACAAATAACATAGGAAAAATAATAATAATTAAATCAATAATAACTAAAATCCAACAATTAATTTAATCAATAGTAAATTAAATCAATAATAATTCAATTAAGAGGTGAGGCAAGCAATGAGTAAATTTAAAAAGGTGAATTTAAAGCCCGCCAATATCGAAGTGGAAAAATTTTGTCCAAATTGTAGAGATACACAAATATTAAAGATAAAAGAAATTAAAGAAACTTATCCAGTCCGAGGAGAAGAGATAGAAGTAGATGCCATGGTCAGATATTGTGAACAATGTAATGAAGTAATTTTTGATGAAGATCTAGATACCGAAAATATAAATAAAGCATTTGAAAAATACAGATCATTAAATAACTATTTATCTCCATTAGAAATAGAAGTAATTAGAAATAAATATGGTTTATCTCAAAGGGGATTGGCAACTTTACTTGATTGGAGCCCTGCAACTGTAGCTAGGTATGAAACTGGTGCAATCCCATCCCCATCACATCATTCTATTCTAACGATGATGAGAGATAATATTGAATATGTTAAAGAATTATTTGAAAGGAAACATAATCAATTGGGACGCTTAGATAAAAAAAGAGTGGAGGAAAAACTACAGCAAATAGAAGAAGAAATCTTTGACCAAGACATTGTAAACATACTTACAAATAAATATCTAAAATTTAACGACCATATAAATAGTGGGTTCAGTAATTTTGATTTCAATAAGTTTTCAAACATAGTTCTATACTTTACTAAGAATATTCCCAAAGTATCTAAAACAAAATTAATGAAGTTACTTTTTTACTCGGATTTTAAGAACTATAAAGAATATGGGGTGTCTGTTAGTGGTATTGTTTATCAGCGTTTACCTTATGGTCCCGTACCATTCCATCATTGGCTAATGCTAGATGCTCTTACAGAAAACAAAATTATTGAATTAAAACCTTTTGATAATTATGAAGGGGAATATATAGAACCCCTTTCCGATCTTGATTTATCATTGTTTTCTCCTGAAGAACTTGAAACATTAGAAAGTGTTACTGAATTTTTTAGAGATTTTAGTACTGTAGAGATATCTAATTACTCACATGAAGAAGATGCATATATAAACACGAGAGATAGAGATCTCATTTCTTATGATTTTGCCGATACTTTAAAGAGCTTTTGAAAAGGAGACTATTCTTTATCTCCTTTTCCCTCAGATATCTCCAAAGATTTTGCAGAGCTTACAATTTGAAGGATTTTAGGAACATAACAAAATAACTACTTAAGGATTATTTGTAAATGGGTGTTTTTGCCCAACGCCCCGAAAAAGGCGAATAGGCTGAAACCATTGGTACAACTTAGTTTTGGGTGATTATTATGCTAAGTCGCCTTAAAGGTATACTTTTAAGGAATGTCAGTTTGATGCTGTTTATGTGTTTATAAATGTTTGAATTTTAGTTTACAAACGTCCTTAAGGTTTTACCAACTTAATAAACACTTATCTGATATTGTTATTCACCCAAATCGAGGGGATGGGCAAAAACAACCTAAATCGAGATTCATAGCATAAAGTCCCCTGTGAGCATCCACAGGGGACTTTGTTTATTCAAATGAATTATGAATGTTATATGATATTTGGAGAACGGAATTAAACACTTGATTTTCGATTTGTTTGCATGTATAATGAGGTGTATACACCTCATTATACTTTGTAACAATAAATTTTCATGACAAATTCGCATTTTAGGTATGTTTTTTAAAAAAGTACGGTATAATGAAATATATATATTTCATTATACAATGGAGTAAAATTTAAAATAGGTGGTTATTTACTTGGCACGTCCTAATAGATTTCAAATTATGGACTTATATAAAAATGAGATTATCTCCGAATTAAATGGCCAAAATAATTCAATATTAACTTTAACTCAAATAGAACATGTTCTATCTAAAAATAGGGTTGAGTGGAGGCTTCCTAATTCCACTACACTCCAACAATTTTTAGAATACCTAATGGCAAAAAGAAAAATTTTAAAAGTTATTGAATTCGGTCCAGAAAGCCGAAGAGAAAAACGATATTTGTATGCTAACAATGAATTAAATCCCCTGACACTAGCCTCATCACTCTATAAAAATTCTTACTTAAGTCATTATTCAGCTGTTACATATCACGACCTGACTGATGAGATTATAAAATCGATATATATTAATCATGAACAATCACCAAAGACCAAAAGAGCCACGGTGATTCCTCAAGAAAATATTGATAAAGCATTCTCTAAACCAATGAGAACAACGAACAATTATTTCGATTATAATAATCAGAGGATTTACATACTTAACGGGCAGTACACTAATAATTTAGGTGTAATTGAACGAGAAGGGATAAGAGTTACTGATATTGAAAGAACTCTTATCGATATAACTGTTCGTCCCCAATATTCGGGCGGTGTATATGAAGTTTTGAATATTTTTAAAAAAGCTAAAGGTGAAGCATCTGCTAATAGAATAGCAGCATATCTACAAAAATTAGATTACTCATACCCTTATCACCAGGCTATAGGCTTTTATTTAGAAAAGGCTGGTTATAAAGAAAATGCAATTAGGTTATTAGAAAATAAATTTCCTTTAAAGGGTGATTTTTACCTTACTTATAATATACCCGATAAAGCTTACAATCAGCGTTGGCAGATTTTTTATCCTAAAAACTTATAAAAAAGAACGGAAAAACTCCGTTCTTTTTTATATTAGCTCAGGGACTAGTATTTTATTTTCTATGGCTTGTAACACATAGTCAAAATAAAAATCAAATCCCTTATATTCAACTTTATTTAAAACTGCATCTTTTAACTTTGCCTCGTCTTGTTGATGAAATTCACGAGTATTTTCAATTTCTTTTATTAAAGATAAAGGAACCCTTTTAGCTTCAAAACATTTTATTAAATGCTCTGTATTTTCTTCTGATTTTAAATCTAATTCAGGGATTTTATCACTTTCTAAAATTGTATATATATCGTAAAAATCCCTAGGTCTCGGTTTTCCAAATCTAACATCCTTATCAATACCTTCAAGGTATTCAGGCATTTGTTGACATATAGCTCGTATTTTTTCAAAAACTATTAATTCAGGAGTATAAATCTGAATGTTAAAACCATCAATCTCTTTATTAATTGTTGATCCACAATATTCAAATCTACCAAAATCAATGGATACATTTTTTTTGCCCTTGTTAGTTGCGATTGCCTTTGCTCCTAAAGAAATTGGATTGTTTTGATACTGTTCATATTTATTGGCTTCAATGATTTTAAAGTTCGCCTCATATCCACCCCAAAAATCCTTTCTTCCCTCATCGACCTTTTTTGGTTTTACCTTTACTTTTACATCAAAGACTTTTAATCTTTTAGGTTCAAAAGCTTTATTTAAAACTTTATCTAACTTTGCTTCGACATCTTCAATGTTTTCCAAGCCTATAACAGAAAAGTCATGAACCATTGATACATCAACGTCGATTGAAGCACGAGAATTTAATCCATATCCAATCTCCAATGCATTTCCACCTTTTAAAACTAAGGTCTCCATTAAATCATCATCCGAAAACAATGCTACTATCGTTAATTCTCTTACTTCTTTTAACTGCTCTAAATTTAATTCCATTTATTTACCTCAATTCTGGAATATCATTGTTTACTAAAATAGTAACATACTAGAAGTTTTTCAGTAGGCAATTGTGGAATTAAAATAAAGAATTACTGAACACCTTATGAATAAAGGGTTTATATAGAAGGAATTACTTTGGCTGATCTATTTAAACAGAATAAAATTGAGATTACTACTATTTTTTAGCAGTAAAGAAGGTACTGGGTCAAATCACAGTGCCTTTTTCTATGAACAAATATTTCGAGAGAGAACATAAATTTGTTCGGTAGGCAAATTAAAACAAGGAATTGTTTGTTATGTGTATGCTCTGACCTTAGATAGAGATCTCAGTCGTATGCGACAACGTGAAGGAATTGAGTTGGCTAAGAAAATTTAAAGGACGGTTAAAAAAGTATCATAAAAATCATGCAGGAATGAATTATGCTGTAATAATAGGGGGTTAAGGGGTACAGCTGTCCTCCCTTTCTATCAACCCATCTACGCCTACCTCCCTTCTCCTCTTAATCTTTAAAAATGGGAAGTTATCTTTGGGTTGGTTGGTCATCTGGTTAAAAATCGTCTTTTTATGAGAAGGAAGGGTCGTAAATATCTTAACATCGTTTATTTAATAAAATTCAGGTGTATAACAGGGTTGCTCTTTATATTTATGTTTTAAGGTTGTAATTTCAAATGGATTTTCTTCTTTATATTATACCTACTAAGTTAGTAGAGAAATATTTAGGAGAGTGTTAATAGATGGCATATTATAGTTTTGGTAGTACATCATTTTCTAATTATATTTGGGTAAACAGTGGGAATCCTTTTTACAATCCCAGCTATATTGATTTTGAAAGAGTAAATAAGGTAATCATAACTGTTGAAATTTATGATCGAAACAACCGTTATATGGGGAAAGGTGTAACAAATGGATTAGCAGGATGGGCATCAGTGGATTTAAGTTGGTTACCAAGAGGAATGAGTTACAAGCTGAAACTTGTTAATAGTAGTGGTGGAACAGCACAAATTAAACACGGAAATGTATCTTATTCACCTATGATTATTGCATAGATGGAATAACTAAACCTTGTCTAATGGGTTTGATGAAATAAAGGAAAGGGAAGGGAAAGCACCTAGTGAACTTATAAAGTTCAGATTCAACAAATGGTGCTTTTCTTTTCTTTTTGTCTATATAAAAATAATATTGTTGTTTTTCAATACAAAAAAAGACTTCTGAATATGCATAGCAGGAAGTCTTTTTGCCCTATTAAATTACGTACAGAAAAAATTTTTCCATCTGCGTTAATATTATACCCCATACTTTTTAGTAAATCTCCCTTTTCGATAGAAATGACCTATAAAATACAATATGATAATATGTTAATAAAAGTACTAATTTTTAATGAGCTATTTAAGGAAATCCATTTTGGAGGTGTTTAATATTTTTCGGATGTTTATTCAGTTTGGTATAGCTTCTATTTTAATGTTGTTTTCTACTGCTGTTTCTTGGTATGAGGGAAGTGCGATTTTGGATAATCCTTGGGAATGGAGATATTCCACTCCTTTTACTCAGCTATTGTATGGAGAAGTAAGTAAACCAAGTGACATATCACAACTGGATTATTTTGTCTATGCAGCTAAATTCCAACCCACTTTTCCAATAATTATGATTATAAGCGCCTTATATTTACTAGTTCTTGTAGGATACCTTTTGTTGAAACGAGAAGATAATTTACTTGATATATATATATCTTTGTTAGGTATATGTTTACTTTTATTAAGTTATTTTGTTTTTAATTCTCCTACTTTTGGGGGCCAAATTTTCTTCTTCATTTTCTTAACTAGTGGTATTTTATGTTCAGCGTTTGTTCTAAAGAGAATAATTAATCTAAAGTTAATGAAGAATCAAAATTAACCATATAAACCAATAAAATTTTCGGGACAACAACCAATCGAAGAGAAAAAACTAATTATCACCATTCAAGGAGTAGATAATTAGGAAATGGTCCATTTTGGTGATCTTAATCTGGTTTGTAAAAACAGCAGTGGAAAACGTGGCGTCTCGTTATCTGAATGGAATAGGTAAGTTTAAAAGATATCTTTGCTTAACAGTAGCCATTGCTGTTTTTTTCTTTCCCCCTTAATTTGATAGAGAAATATACGTAGTGTTCAGATTTACTCTTCCAGATGCTAAAGCCTTCTAGAAAAATCTATGATAATCTACAGAAGGTACAGCTATCGTTTTGAATATATGGAACACTATTAAAAAAACGCCTCTTTTGACGTTTTTTAAAACTTCATCAATATTGATTGTTTCGTAGATTCTAGAGAGTCTTGATTCTTTGTGTAAGTTGTAATCACTTAGTATTTTTTGTTATTTGTTGGTTTTTATAACTTCAGCTAATTGCATAATAATATCTCCTAATTTTTCAAGCTTCTTTTCGAAACGGAGAAATAGATAAACTGTAATTGCTATAGGAAACCCAAAGTTTCCAAGTAAAGCTACCCAAAGAGGAATTTCAGCAGGGGGCATCGTCTCACCTCTTTTCTAAATAAAGTGATTACCTCGATATTTGTATTGCTATAAAGTATCAGAAAAATTATGGTATAGTGAAAAATTCCTTAAGTTAGTAATAAATAAGAATTCCCTAATTTTCACAACATTTTTTAGGACACTTTATTTTTGACCCTTTCATAAAATCCCCAAAATCCAACTACTTCGTCTAAGTCATACATTTTTATTAGATTAACCAACTTAAGTTGTAGTTCTTGTTCTAGGTCGTCCCTATTCTGTAAATTTGTCTGTAGTAGGGTTTTTTTAATTTTAGGTCTGAACATTTTTAATACCTTTTCAATTGCTTCATTATCATTTTTTGATTCAATTGCTAATTGATATAAAGTTTTATCCATGTAAATAAATGCTCCCTTCCCTATTGGGTTTTATAGCAAATTTTTCGAATCTCTTTCCATGTATCTTCTAATTTTCTTTAATGCTTTATTACGTGACTTAGAAACAGCTTGCTGTGATTTTTTTAAAAGAATACTAACTTCTGAATCGGTAAACCCTTTTATATACACAAGGTACAAAATTGTCCTTTGGTTAGATGTTATATCCTGTAATGCCTTATAAAGATTAGGATCAATTACATAGTCTAGAATATTATCTGATTCTATTTCGAAATTGTCGTGATACTCAGCTAAGTCCTTATAAGATATCTCTGAATCATCACCTACAGGTTGATCTAGCGTCAAAGGAAACTTAAAATTTGTTTCCCGAACTTTTTTATCTAAATTTACCCCGTGAAAGTAAATTGTTGAAGATACATACGCAGTAAAACGTATATGAAAGTAAAAAGCTCGAAACGCTTGATCTAATTGTTCTTGATTTTGAAAAGTTGGATGACAAATGGAACTTTTAAATAATTGATAATTCTTTTCTTTTGATAAAAACTCTTTGATTACTGGATTATTCAAAAACTCTTCATTTTCTTTGATAAACTCAAAGAACTTCCGACAGTAATTTTCTTTATTTTTCATTCAAAACCAACCTTCTTCGGAACGTATGTTCGATAATAGTGTAAAAAAATTTTACACTATTATCCTGATTAATTCTAATGAATAGATTAACCTTCAATACTGTAACAATTTCATAGATGTCATTAGGTCCCCTCTCTTATAAACTTCTTATTATTTATAAAGAAGGATCCAGAACATAAATAACAACCTTTTACAAAATTTCTACAAACAAGAGTGGAACAAAAAAAGAAAGGAATCAATTGAACAAATTTTAAAGAGATAGATGAAAAGCTATTTGATAGATTTGGTGGAGAAGTAGAATGTTTGGAAAATGAAGTGAGCGTTGAGGAGATCTTTTTTGTTGCTAGAAAGTTTTGGGCTTTTTTTGCGTCGAAATTTGCTTAGCGTACAAAATGTCCGAAATGTTGTCGATACCCCTTTTACAGATATATCCCCATCAAGTCAATGAAACGGATTCCTCCTAAAAATCTTAAGTGACAACCATCAACCGTAAAGGTTCAAAGGTTGCCATAAAGGCAACCAGAACCTTGTCTATAGTGATATTATCTATCTAAATTCCATTGACGTTTGTTTTTTCTTTTTAATTGATGCTGCTGTCGATTTTGTTCTCTCTGCATGTCTCTACTTGCCTGTTCGATCCCTTTTATAACGGCTTCAAGGATACCTATCCCTGCTTGTTGAGCTTGAACCTGCTCTTTAATTTGAGGGGCCTGAGCTTCCAATCCCCCTAAAATACCAGCCTGTTTCTCAAAGTCACCTCTTCCAGAAACCCCTTCTTTTTTCATCAAGTCATGGTAATGATCACGTCCAGAAACGGCACGTTCATACTCCTGATTGGCTGATGTGGAAATAAGAGTTTTTCCTTTGAGGAAAGGATTCCATTCAGTTTTCTCCACAACGGCATGATATTCTTCGTAATTCTTCAAATAGCCTTCAGCGCGCTGCAAACGTGACTGATTACGTTCTAAATGAGTAAGCTCCCCTTGAAGCCTTTGAATTTCCTCTTGACGGTTATGCAGCGTTTTTTCAATTTTTTCAATAGGCACAACAGTACCATTTAGTTTATTGATCTCTACAATCTTTTTAGCCGTTTCAAGGCTCATATAACGCATTTCAGGACGTTCAGGATACAAAGATGCCACTTGACGCACAAAAGCGTTTTTAAAGGCATCCTCGACCTTCTGAATCACATTTCGTTCATGATGAATTCGCCCACGTATATCTCGATTTTTTTCCAAGAGACCTGGATATTCCGTTTGATGTTGAGTTTGAATGGATCTAAAGTCTGTTTCTGTATGAAATTTCAGCTTTTCACGATGATAATTTAGCTTTTTATCATGGAATTGAATTTGGGCCTCCGCATGGGCAATCTCTTGAAGGGCTTGATCCTTTACCATTCGGTTTTCTTTTATTTTCAATGGGTTGACCCAATTGATCATTTCCACTCGTTTTTGTGCTTCTTGGATCTGCTTTTCAAACGTATGGATCGAGCTGTAATGATCGGCAGCTTCTTTTAGTTTTTCATCTTTCCAGCGAATATACTGGCTGTTATTATTCACTCGATTTTCCCACTTATCGAGTTGTTCACGCCTTTCGTCAATTCTTTGTAAGGAAGGTTCAGCTTTTAAAATCTTGGCAGCTTCCTTCAAGACCACACGTTCCTCAGGAGTGTTGAATGCTTCTTCTTTTTGCTTCTCTGCTTGTTTACGTGCCAATTCTTCTTCAAGAGCTTGTTTTTCTTCTCGATATTTCTGCAGATCCACAACCAAACGGTTATATTCTTGGCGTTCACGGTTAATCGTTCCTCTGTCAGTTTCTGCACCACGCTGTTCCATTTCATGAGCTACATGGCCAAGATGAACCGTTGGGAGTTGTTCGAGTCCACGAGCTTCATGAGAAAGATGAGAAATACGATCTTGAATCCCCTCACGCTCTAAAGCTTTATTGGCATGTTCGGCCCATTGCTCACGCCACTGCTCTAATAACTCTTTTTTGTTCCAGTCACGATTCTTTACAGTAAAACCCTCTTCTGAAATTTCTCTAGTCGTCAACATAATGTGAGCATGGGGATTTTCTGAATCGTCTCGATGGATCGCAATATCCGCAATCATCCCTTGATCGACAAACTGAGTTTGAGCATAATCACGAATTAATTCGGCTTGCTGCTCCTTCGATAATTCACGAGGCAAAGCAATATTAATTTCTCTAGCTAAACGGGAATTAACTCTCGTTTCAGATGCTTCCACTTCATTCCAAAGACGTTCCCGGTCGTGGACCCATTCCGGCGCATGACTAGGAGACAGAATCATGGTTTCTGGTTGCACTTGTCTTTTATAATATTTCGTTTCTCCGGTACGTTCATCTTGAAGTCGTTCTCCAGAACGATAAGCAGCTGAAGCGATAGCTGATTGACCTTTTCCTCTGGAAATAACTTGTGCTGAAAAATGATAGATGGCCATGATTCGAACCTCCTTTTAAACTCGCCACGCGAATCCCATTTTGACTGAAATAAAAGAGGGAACATCGAAGATGATTCTCTTTTATTTCAGTTTCGCTGATAGGCGATTCCGTATTGTTGCGCTTCCGATTCGGAAGGGCAACATCGTTGCGAAAGCAACCGCACGACAAACGATAGTTTGTGTAAGTGCGCCCTTCCTCATTTCATTCGTTGGGATCATTATAGCACACGCCCCCAATATTATCCATAATCCTATGGTAAATTTTTCCGAAATAAGATAGAATAAAATCAAAAAGGACTGGTAGATAAATGGCGAGGAAGACGGACGAAGAACGTTTAAAAGAATTAGAGAAAAAGATAGAACAGATAAAAGTACAAAAACAACAAGTGGAAAGCAGATTGAAGGAAAAAGAAAGAAAAGAACGGACACGCAGATTAATTCAAGTCGGAGCTATTTTCGAGAAATATTTTGATGTTGCGGACGTAGACCAAGCTGAAAAAATAGCTTTTGCATTGAAGAAATATGTGGAAAATAATAAAGAAAAAATACTGGCCATTGATTTCGAAAAATCCAAAGAAAAAACTGAACTTATTGATAAAGAGGGGTGACGTCTCCTCTTTCTTGCCTCCCTCCATTTTTTTAAAAAGTAAGATCGGTGACCAACTGACCAACCAACCCTAAGAAAACCCCATATTTTAAAAGAATAAGAGGTTACAAAGAGGAAATAAATTGTACTAGGGGTCTTGCCACATACCCATCAAGCTAAGGGTGAAAATGACTGAATATAAGATCGTTCTTGAGAAATTGACCACTCAGTAAGTCATATTCAAGCTGAATCTTCACACCAGCTGTATTACTGCTTCCACCAGAGCCTTGATAATCACTTGCGAAGGCATCGGGTAGTTGAAATACGGTCGCATCCAAAATCCGAATACGTTCGAAAATAGAAATCATATCTGAAGATAGCGCTTGTGTTGTACAGAGTTTCTGTGTGAGAAGAGAAGTAAAGATTTTCCGAAGGAATGCGACAGCTGCTGGATTAAAGCGTTGATTCAGACCTTCTGGGCTCATCCGTACACCCGTCGAAGCCTCTAACCGACTACACAGTTGCGTAAGTGATGTATGAGCGACTTCTTGGCTAAGCCAAACGCAAAGGGCTATGAGTTCGTTTGCTTGATACTTACTCGATCGTTTCACAAAACCCATTTGTTTAGCTATTTTTTGTAGGACGATTGGAGATAAAAGGCGTTGTAATTCTTGTGAAAACAGATGTAATTCTTCAGAAAGCGAAAGATCTATGAAAAAACGTCATCCTTTCAAGTATTTTACTGAAAAGAATAACGTTTTTTTCACTTTGGGGGAAATTTGATTTACTAGCTTGATGGGCATGTGGTAGGACCCCTTTTACAAAATAATAATAAATGCATAGAATTGTATAAAAATTGTAAATGTTATTGAACTGTATGGAAAATACTGGTAGGATCGTTGTGTAATATTATTTTTCAAAATTATTTGCAAATAATAGGAGTAGCTACACCGTCATCTTCTAAGTAAACATATGAGGTATATCTATGAAAAAAGCCACTAAACTTATTTTTGCTCTTTTTCTGATATTGAGTGGGATTTTAATGAACTTTTCATCTGACTCTATTAATGTTAGTACGCTTGAGATTATAAATAATATTGGCAAAATTACACTTACTATTCTTATAGCCTTTATTGTTTACCATGCATTTAGAAAAGAAGATTAGATACTATTAAAAATGGGAGAGTTTACAGTGAAAAAAATTGTTTCTACCTTATTAGTCTCATCACTACTTGCGACGGCTATTGTTCCAATCAATAATGTTTCTGCAAAAGAAAATAAAAATGAGAACATTTCATTATCAACGACCGAAACAATTAATCAAGATTTGTCCAATGTTGAATTCAACCCTATTGTTGATAATGAAAAGGTTAGTAGTGTAGAGGTTGCTTACGGTGACGGAAAAACAAGTTTAGCAGAATACAATAAAGAGAGTGGTGAAATTCTTTTTGATGGAAAATTAGTAGCACTAGTTGAAGAAGTTCCAAGCTCTAATATCACCGAAGAGTCTTTAATTACTAAAGATAATACTGCCTCAACATTATCATCAAGTGCTAAATATTACACCATTGGTACTCCAGGTTCGGGAATACATTCCTTTCAGTATTCTCGAAATTTCAAGTTTACTGTTGTTGCTGGAGCGTCAGTAGTTGCTATAGCCGCATCCTTGGCTACATTCTATCTTGAGAAAAAACCAAACATACAAAGCGCTGCATTAATCGCAGCTGCTGCACAAATATTAGTTCTTACTGCTACAGGTTATACTTATAATATAAAGTATTCACATTATAAAGATGCTTATAAAGCATATTATTATAAGGATATACTAGCTATTTACAAAGGCTCTATCAGCTCAAGTAATTTAAAGATACAAATATCTCATTATTATGGAAAAGTTTAATTTGGTTCGAGTAATTGGTTAAAAATCTTCGTCCACTCAACTGATTGCTTGTTTGCAGACTTTTAAGCCCTTGATTACTCTAGTATGCGTTATCAAGGGCTTTATTTAATATTAAATACTTCACGGATGTTTTTTTAATCCCCTAACCTAAAAAAATCTCTGTTATCTGAATTTGGAAGAAGGTAACTGCTCAGTTCCCCTACCTATATAGGGGATTTTTATTTTCTTTATTTCCTAGGTTTACTCTTTTCCCTTCCTGTTTAAGGTAGCGTCACAGATTCATTATTTGGGGGCATCATACGTTTGATAATGGCTTCTTTTTGCTCTTGTGAATATCGTACTCCATTTTTTCCTGTCATATCGATCAACCTCCGTGTTATTTACTTAACTATAACACTAAAGTATCGTACGACTACTATCCTAACGAGAGGGACGGTAAGTGAGTTATTTATCTAAAAAAATGATTTGTGTTGAAGAGTAGTATATTATTTGATGTTTGATATGTACCCTGATTGACTAGTTTAAACACATAGATAAATACATATAAAAAAACATCAATATTAATAATTTATTTAAAAAATTTCATTCGATATTAAATTTAATTACCCTTAGGGGTATGGAGACGATTCTGGATTTCAGGGGCCACTATGGGAGTAAGTACCATTAATCAATTTTGATAAGTGTATTTGAGAAGCTTCAAAGCCTTGAAAATCAATAAATCGTTTCCTTACCCCTTAAAGGCTTATTTTTCATATGTAACAGGGACTAAATCAATCTTCATCTTTTTAGCCACGATATAGCGTCTGTAACCGTCTGTGAGTCCTTTTGTATCTCGGTTAATTACAATAGGCTCATCTAAGTAGCCTATCTGTTTAACATAGTCCTCGACTTGCTGCGTTTTTTCAGGATTAGGACGTGAATTTAAAAATGCTTCAGGAACACTGATTTGTTCAAGCAAAATGAAATCTTCTGTTCCATCTGGTCCTTTTGGTTTCTCTTCTGCTTTTACCTCGTCTTTTTCTGGTTCTTGACTATCTTTACTTAATTCTTTTTCTTTCTGTTTTTCAGGAATAATCGATACTTGAAAACAGACGACACCAATTTCTCCTGGACAATCATCAACAGATACGTCCAAAGTCGGCTCACCTTGTACCATGATTTTTTGTGTTTGTATATTATCTTCTGTTAACCCAGCTTTTTTTAGCTGTTTTTGATTAATAAATACGGTATATGTAATAGTTGAACTCTTGGGTAACCCTTTTGGAGCTGCTGGGGATCCATTCTCCTCCATATCGAAAGTGTGATAAGTTCCTTTTTGACGTAATGAACTCACTGGTTTTCCTGTTAATGTAATTTTATGTGGCATATTATTCAACTCCTAATTTATTTTTCGTTATTAGCCAAACGCTCTTGTCGTGGATCTCCAAAAGTATCGTGAACAGAAACAAGCATTAGAACAAGAACAAAAGAAAGAAGCCCAAAAATTCCTTGAGGTTGAACGTTTATATTCCACTGCTTGTCCAGGAATAAACCGCGAATTTGACTTATCTAGTCGATATTAAGTACACCTCTTAAATCAACACTCATTCATTTGCAGAGTTTTTTAGGCTTATTTCACATTTAACTATTAGACTTTCATTTAAACGCGAAATAAGCCAATTATGACAGTTTAGAAGGTATTCTAATAAATTAGGCTCTTAATCTTTTAAGCATATCTTCAAGTTCCTGTTTCTTCTGTCCCGGATCCATTTCATTTTGTTGTGCAGCTGACTTCACTGTTTTGTATTCATCTTCATCAAACCAATCTGGCAAGAGTTCCTTTCGAATAGGTCGATTGTTTTCTTTAGCTTTATCAATCAAATCATTTAGCTTTTTTTATTACGTTGAAGTCAATTATCCATAACAGCAGCAAAGCTATCTGGGGAAAATTCCATCTTTGAAAGAAGATTGTCCAGGACAAAATTATATTCGCTTCCTTGTGAGTATCCTTATTGGCATTAAAATGTAAATCAATATCTGAAATCTGAATATCAAATTCAATCAATCTATCAATCTTATTTATTAATGTTTGTTTCAACTTAATAGGTAATTCTGCTTTTTCAATATCTTCACTGATAGATAGATTAAAAGTAGATTTAAAACCTTCAGGAGTAGATTTAAAACCTTTAAGATAGATTTTACTAACATTTTGTGAGTTATTATAACTAACATTTTGTGAGTTATTATAACTAACATTTTGTGAGTTATGGCAAGAATCGTTGGTATTACTGGATTGCTCTGACTTCCTTTTTTCTTTATGCTTTTTAAATTTTTCCTTATTACTTTTTTCAGTTTTGGCTCTTAGTTGTTTCATTTCTTCAATGTAAGTCCATCTTTCTGTTAATTGTTCTTCTTTCGGAGTGAGGATATATAAACGACTTGCCTTTGAAATTGTGGCACCTCATCAAGTAAGCCGTAATGTTTTAGTTCGTCTTTCTAATCCTTTACTCTGTTTGGATGACATTGCAGGATGATAGATAGCTCCGAATTGTCAGCGATAATGTATATTTCTCCATTTTCATCTCTATATGATCTGGTGAAACCTTCTTCACCTTCCTCATACTTATTCGTATAACTTTCATTGTCCAGGCTTTTCTTTCTTAAAAAGGCATATAAGATTTTTGCTTTATCCTTCATTTCACGATATTTAGGGTCAAATAATAAAAACTCATGGAAAGGTATATAACGTTCTGCAGATGCTTTTTTTCCAGTGATTCTATTTCCTTTTTCAACTTTTATTTCCTGTTCTTTTTTAGCCATTATGTATTGTCTCCTTTTTCGGAAACAAAAAGAACGCTGCCTGTCGTAAAAATAGGTACGACAAACAGCGCTCTACAAAATTAGACAGTAGTTCCCTCTTGAAAAACTATATTATATACCTTAGAATAAGGGCATAATATAGCAGATAAGAGTCTTGAGCAGGTGTTTGTCGTGGTACTAGCACGACGGACGTTATAAGAGGGTTGCAACCCTACTTATAAACGCTTTAAGGCTCTTTTTGCTTTATCCGATTCATTTAATTGTTGGTTTAATTGTAAACTTTTAACTCTATTAAAACAATACAGATTCACTAAAAAGATTCTAGATTAGTTGATTTGAGCAATCTATATTGAACTTTTTACTTTGAACAATTATTTTAAAAGTCCCTTGACGAGGGGCTTTTTTTTATTTTCTGTTTAAATCCGTAGTTGTCAAAATCGACAACTACGAAAAATCCCGAAACCATTGATATATTAATCTTTTTTATACCTTTTCAACTCTCTCCCTTCTCATTCTATATTTAATAGCAATTCGTCCTTTGTTTTGCAAGTCTAATTTTTTTATTTTCCGTCGTTAGCCGTCAAGGCAACCAAGTTACTAGAAAAAAAGGTATTAGAAGGATTTTTAAGGTGAGAAAAAATGAGTAACGTGGGAAGGGCAAGCTACGGATGTGTGACCACAACCCCAAAAACTCTGTTTTTTGTTGGTAGGTTTTCTCCCTACAACCTTCTCGAATTCCAGCGCTCATTTTCTACGAAAATAAATGCCCGAAATTTGTTGTCGCTCCACTCGAAGTTTAAAAAAGAAACCGCAGCAGTCACTTTTTTCTAGAAAACAATAAACCCTGATTCCCCCAAATAGTTAGGAAAGAGCATAAGGAAAACGTGCTTGCACTTTCGTGGCAGGACTAGGCATAACTTAGTGTTTTAATGATTGCAGTATTTTTCCGTTGGTATAGTCTTGCACCTTCATTTTTAAAGATTTGGAACAAAACTGTACCATGTTTTTAATATCGTTGGTACAGTTTTGTTTCATAAAAACCGCCCCCCTTTTTTAAAACGCCGTAAAGGGTTTTACAATCCATTTTTAAACTTTCATTTATTGAACTTCGAATAAAAACTTAACACCACTTAAAATCCAAATATGAAGACCTGAGGCCTATTTGTTAGAAAAGGTTATAAAAATATAGGCTATTTTTATTGATGTTTTCTAGTGTTTAAGAGAAGCTATTTTTTTCAGTAAGTTTTCAAAGTAACAAAATCTCTATTTTGTTACTTTGAAGTTCTAGGCCTCTCTAAGTTATCCAATAAAAAATTAACTTTTTTTTAAAAAAAATCCGCATTTTCTTCGCTACCCCTATACAAAGGGGGTACCTTTTGTATCTATGTTTTTTTACATTGTGCAATTATACATAGATTTCATTCTATGATTATTTGCGAACCCTAAAGGGTTGATTTGCTGAAGCAAAATTGTTTTTACCTACGGAATATCTAGAAAAGAAACCTTTCTTCTTCTCTTCCTCTTGTGCAGCTGCAAGTTGTAATAATGCTTTTCTTTCCTCTTGTGATTCTCTTAATGATTCCATTAATTTAGATCACTTTGTTCCAGTCGTTCGTCAATATATTTTTGTTGCTGATCCATTCGGGATATAAGTTCTTTAATCAATTCATTTTGCTTCTCCACCAACCCTTTCAATTCTTTTATATCTTCATTGGAACGGTCAAATTCATGCCGTTTTTTTGTTTTTCAACTGGAACGGATGCCGTGCTTATCTCGAACGCACCTTTTCCAAACCTATCTACAACAATTTTGCAGCGTTATCAAAAGGCATATTTTATTTTACTAAGTTATGAAAATGTCTAAGAACAACTAAGATCCGTCAGCATAAATACGAACATTTTTATCGTTTCTTATAAATTCATAACCGTTCTTTTCAAGTGCAAGACATCATTTCCTTAAAGTGCTATCTCCAATATCTATGTCGTGAATACTTCTTTAGATGTATAAGCCTTTTCTATCTTTTCATTCATTTGTTATTATTCGTCTCCCATTAGCGTTCTTTTATACGTTCTACAAAAATTTTTAAATTCCTTCAAAATAACACTTGATTAATGTCACATATTTCAAGTACAATAAGATTGTAGATGAAAGGAGATGAGCAAATGAATGAATTATTAAAACTTCATAAGCAAATGTATGACGTTCGTTGGAATGGAGTGGAGGGAGATCCAGAGCTGTTAGAAAAGGAATTTATGAGCATGGCCAAACTGGAAGGTATAGACCTAGAAAAAGTTAATGAAATGCTGGAACAAATATTCATTCCACCTTATCAAGAAGACTTATTACCAGAACACTTAAAATTTAATCAGCATGGCGGAAAACGTGAAGGTGCAGGACGTAAACCAATAGGTGTTACTAAAAGAGTCGCTTTAACTCTTCCAGAGGATTTAATGGGAGAGGATCGAGGAAGAAAAGAAAAAAGAAGGAATCAACCTTGTTGCTATTTTGCGTGATATTGTTGAATATTACCACAATGAAACGACTCTTAAATTAAGTGATACAGAATTAGAAATGCTTAACCGCTCTTTAACATTTAGAGCTCCTCAAACATCCGTCGAAAGTACAGAAGAAAAACTACTGGAACGGTTAAAAGGATTATTAAAAGATGGTCATGAAGTTTGTGTCCATCGTGGTGAAGTCTTTGAACAAATACAAGATGAAACCTATCGTCAAAATTGCATTAGAGAGTATTTTAAGGACTAGAAGGATGATGATTAATTCATGTTCACCAGAGAGGAAAAGGTTATTCTACTGGAAGCCATTAAAACAAAAATCCATAGAACCTATGCCGACTTAGAAAAAACCAATAACGAGGAAATCAAGGCGAAAAAGCAAAAAAGGCTTGAAGTACTTTCTATTGCAAAATGAAAATATTAAGTTCGAAGGAAGTGAAAAAATGATTGAATTAAAATCCGAAAAACGTATTCCGCATAATTATTTCAATCAAAAAGTAATGAATTGGATTTTGGAGAATCAGAATGATCTTGATTTTAATGTGGTTTCTAATACATCGGGGTTTTGTAATAGTTGTGAAATTGATTCCAGATATGAAAGAGGGAATACAGTTTTTTATCGGATAGATGAAGAAAGGGAAAGTAAGTATTTTGATTATATTTGTATGATTGATTCGGACTATCTTCTTAAAGTTATTCCTAATTTAAACGAGGAAGAAAAAGAAGATTGGAAGATATTGCACAAGTATGGGTTTACTATTGTCCAGATTGTAAAGAGTGGGCTTTAGATGGTGCGAATATTTAAGGGTTTAGATTGTTACTTTAATATTTTTTTGCCTAAATGGTTAACTTCAGTTAACTAGGTTAACCATCAACATATCAATAATTTAAAGTTAACTAAAAAAGGAGAAATAAAAATGGCAGACAAGACATTTGGTGTTAAAGTTAGCGAAGAATTAAACGACAAAGTGAAAGCCATGATTGAAAATTCGGGAGTATCTTCTAAAGAATGGTTTGAAAAAGCTGTTGCTTTAACCGAATTACAATCAATTAAACAAGGTGCATCCGATTATCAGCAAGATTTAACCGAATTAGAGGTACATACATCAAGAATTTACGAATTAGTTTCTAACATGGTGCAGCGTTTGTACTTACATTAAAGATCATGCAGTTAAAGAAGTAACTGACAAGCTAGATCAAAAAGAAGCAATCATTGGTGAATACCAAGAAAAAGCAAAAGTGGCCATTGAGGAATTGAAACAAGCCCAGGACTCTATTAAAGAATTAAAACAGGAAAAAGAGGAATCCTTAAAACAATTGGAAGAGTCACGTTCCACTAACGAAAATAATCAACTATTAATCAATGAATA
>CAWGXL010000007.1:0-3919 GCA_963826535.1 uncultured bacterium
ATAATTCCTTTTCTTGTCTACAATAAGCGCTCTCGGGTTTCTCATATGGACGAAATAAGTTTGAATATATCCTTTTATCCAACGGGTTCGTTGATGAAACCAATTTATATATGAACTATTGGCTTCTTCGTATGTAGTCGAATCTACGATCGCTGTTCTGTATCCGGCTTTAACCAAACGCATACCTAAATCTGCGTCTTCAGTGACATTAAACGAATCCCAACCACGAAGACTGATTAGATCTTTTTTGCGGAAATGATTACTGGTTCCTCCAAGCGGTATTGGGGCCTGAATCGACTGCAAACCGGTTAATACTAAATCAAACCACAATGAATATTCGGCAGTAAATACACGGGTTAATAAATTCTGATATGGATTATAGAAATTAAGTTTAGCCTGAATACAAACAACATTCTTCCCCGCTTTTTCAAACGCGAGTACGGCTTTTTTCAATTGATCTGCCTCAGGTATGTCTTCCGCGTCGTAAATCACTATATGTTCTCCGGTTGCATATCTCATTCCATAATTAAGCGCTTTTGGCTTGGTCTTAGGCATGGAATCAGGCACAATTACAACAGTAAAAAAGCTAGGTAATTCAAATTCTTTTACTTTCTCAATTGTTTCAGTGTCATCTTCTTCAAGAAGCAGCATTACCTGTAATTTATCTTTGGGATAATCAAGCTTACTCATAGAATTAATAAATTGGGGAACTACATTTCCTTCTTTATATAGCGGACAAAATATTGTGTATGTCGGCCAATTACTGTCATCAACATTTCTAATTTCTCTATTGCTGATATTAATTTCAAGGCTTTTCGTAAAACTTCGGAATATAAGAAACAAATTAAAAAGTAAATCTGCAAAATATAAGAGGCTAAGTAACGCGATTGTACAAAGCAGTACCAGATGCCAGTTTAAAAAAAGTAAAGCCACATACAGGTAGACACTAGAAAATACAAATAGTACATGATCTTTTTTCAACCTTCTTAATGCTGTTTCATTTTCCGAGAGATTTGAATATGGAACATAAAGCTTACCTTTAAAATAAAATCCATTTCCTTCTCTTTTAGAGTTGTTAGGACCAAGCGGTGTAACCTGTGAAGATAAAAAATTCATCTTCAATGCACTCAATAGCTTTATAAACGACCTCTTATTATAATTTCTTTTCATATTTTATTTTCTAGGCAGAAAAATACTATAATACTAACTTTGGCAGTTATTGAGCAGTAATTTGATTAATATGAGCTGAAATCATTTTATAGTGATTCCAGAGTTATGTTTATATCTTACTATAGACCTTTTGTCAAGGACCAAAATAAAGACTTATAGTGTTTTTAGACTAAATATGCTACAATACTGTCTATATATTGTTAATTACTAAAAAATACGCGTAAAATTGCTATAAGTCTAATAACTTATGAACAATAACAATAAATTAACCTTAGTTATTTCCTCATACGATGACCAAAAAAATCCCGTTTATTCAGGCGGTGGGGCATATTCAGTCCATCAATTAGCAAAAAGACTTACAGCGAAATATGAAGTCACAGTACTTACAGGCACTTATAGAGGTGCCAAAAATGAAATAGTTGACAATATAGAATATGTTAGAATCGGCTCTGATATCCTGGGGCACAAAATCGGGCAATTAATTTACCAATGTGCACTTCTTAAGTATGCAAATAAGAAAAAGTGCGATTTATGGATAGAGTCAACTACGCCGCCTTTCACGTTCTCTCTTCTTCCTCTGTTTTGCAAAAAACCGGTGATTTCCTGGATAAACATGTTATGTATTCCTGATATGCAAAGAAAATATAAACTCAATTTCAGCTCCATTGAGCAAAATCTTTGTAAGTTATATAAATACGTTGTAGCGCCTACAGATTGGGTAAAAAACGAAGTCAAGTTAATGAATAAAAAAGCCAAAATATTTACAATCTCAAATGGTTTCGAACAGGAATTTCGCAATAAACCGCTAAAAAAAACTACAAGCCTAGGCAATTATATACTCTTTCTTGGTAGGGTAGAAGTAAATCAAAAAGGATTAGATTTGCTTTTACAAGCGTTACAACTCACAGGAACTAACACAAAAGTAGTTATTGCCGGAAGTGGTTCAAAACAAGAAGAAAATAAGCTAAATAGTCAAATTACTCAGTACGGTGTAACAAAAAAAATTATAAGAATTGGCAGGGTACAAGGACAAACAAAAGAGACATTACTAAAAAATGCAAGTGCAGTGATTGTCCCGTCCCGGTTTGAAACCTTTAGTTTAACCTCTTTAGAAGCAATAATGCACCAAAAGCCCGTAATTTGTTTCGACATACCGCAACTTGAATGGATACCCGCAAAGTACGCTTTTAAAATAAAACCTTTCAATATTCCGGAATTAGCCACTTGCATTGAAAATATATTTTCCTACAAAATAGAAAAGAGGATCACAAATCCGGAGAAACAAGAATATTTGAAAAAATTTAGCTGGAATAATACTGCCAGACAATTCGAGACTTTTATTTCGCAAATATCCATATGAAAATTCTAAAATTTACTGCTCTGTCCGACAAATTAATTGCTGATTGGGAAGCTCTTTGGAAGAATTCTGCAAATGCTAATATGGTCAATTCTCCAACCTGGACCATAGCAGCCCAGGCTGCTTTTCCGAATAAAAATATGTGTATTATTGCACTCTATGACGACCGGGAAGAGAATATTGCGGCAATTGCGGCTTTTGTTAAAAAAAAATTATTTGGTATTTCTTTTTGGACAGCGCCCGGTAGAGAATTTGCAGATAAAACCTCAATACTCATAGATTTTAAAAATCAAAATTTAGTGAGCCTATTATTCCAAGAAATAAAAAAACTTAGGAGTTGTTATCTTACTGAATACACATTAGATCAAATTCAAGATATTCAACTATCCGTACCTAATATAACTGTTTGGAAAAGTGATGTAAATCCATATATCGACTTTTCCATTGGAAAATACGGTGAATTACCCAATCGTCGAAGAAATACCCTTATTAGACGCCTTGAAGAGACAAACGTACATGCAAATATCGTAACTTCGACAGATAACACGAGCATCAAAGCTCTTGAAGAATGCATTCAAATCGATATGACAAGTCTGAAACAAAAAAAAGGGAAAGGGATATTCTATCGTCATGAGGTACTTGAATTTTACAAAGCACTCATCGTAAGATCGCCGGAAAACGTTCCTGTGAGTATTTTGTATTTTGAGAACAAACCCATCTCATATCTCATCGGATTTCGGGTAAATAATGTATATCAGGCATCGCAAAAAGCCTTTCTTGCTGGATTCGAGTTTTATAATCCCGGCAAATTGTTAATGACTAAATTTATTGATGACTTAAACCCAAATAGCCTCCCCGTAATAGAACTCGGACGGGGATTGGACAGGTTTAAATTACACTTCACTAAAAGCTATCATGAACTCTATGATCTTTTCTTTACCCAAAACAAAGTAACCAAAGTATATATTAAGACACTTCTAAATCTTCGCAAACAATTGTATATAGCAATAAACAAGTACGCGAAACTCTATCAAATCTATAAAAGTATACAAGCTGCACTAAGTCCTTTTAAAAAATAAATAATAATCACGAACAGACTTTACAGCCCTCCGCTCGGATCCGTCAGGATTCCAAATAGCCGTAGTTCCATCTATATTCACCCAATAGTTAACGCCAATAAGTTCAGGGATTGTAGCAATTTCCTTCAACGTTAGACTTATCCATGCATTTTGCTCGTCCTCAGTCATTTTGCCATGTATATCGGGAATAGGCGCGCCGAATTCACCCAGCATCACCTTTCCCCCACTTCTTATGGCTAAATCTCGTATATCCTGTGCCAGTTTTTCAGGTGTATCCACATAGTGATCAATAACAACCACACCCCCCAGTGCC
>CAWGXL010000008.1:0-66951 GCA_963826535.1 uncultured bacterium
GCCCATGCTGCCTATAATAATATCGATTTAACCGATGATATTTCCCGTAAAGGAATGTTTACTAAATCATGGAGCGAAAACAAAGAGAATATTAATTTTTATCTGAATCATAATGATGAGCAAGCTCCCGGGAAAGTCACAGATGTTTATGAAGACGATGAGCACGCTTATACAAAAGCCTGGTTAGGTACTCATACATTAGGCAATGATGTTTTGATAATGATGGATGAGGGCGTTATAAAAAAAGCTTCCTTTGGTTATATAACAGACAAAAGCAATCCGCTAACAATTAAGGGTAAAAAAGTAAGAGAGTTAAAAGAGGTAAGGCATTTAGAAACAAGTGTACTTACTAAGATGCCTGCAAATCCGAAAGCCGGTGTACGGTCTGTAATAAAATCTTTTTTTGATTTATCAGAAGTAAAAGCTCTTTCAGTTTCAGAGCAACAGGTATTAAAAAATATAATGGCAGGTGATCAAAGCGTATTGGAAGAACTTATAAGGTTATCTGCAGACATAGATATAAAAAGTGATCTATATACCTGGGTAACATATAACATTAGTAGAAGGGCTGAATTGATGAGCGACATAAGAGGCCAGTTAAGGTATAATTCCAGTGAGATGAAGGAATTATCTGAGCACGTTAAAGGCATGGAAAAATTTGTAGCTGATACAAATGCCTCAGATGAATGTATCAAATCTATATTACTTGAAATAGAAACCGCAAAACAATTGATTTCTGAATATAATACCGCAGTCACTCAAAGCCGGACGGTCACTTTTGAGCCGGATGCCAGGATACAGGAAAAAGATTTGTTTAATGCATTAACAACATTTAAAAAATCTTTAATACTACAATAGAATGACAAAAGCATATTTAAAATTTGGTAATAAGCCTAAATCTTATTTGCCAAAACTTTCTTCACGTAGGTTCCCTTTGGTTGCATTTAAAAGTGTAGCTTATAAATCCGATGGCAAGGATAGCAAAGAAGGCAGTGAAGATAAAGAAATTCAAACCTCAGCAGATTTGCTGAAAGAACTCAACGAAATTAAAAGCAGCCTGGAACAAAGCTTTGAAGCCAAAACAGGAAAAGCTATTGATGAAAAACTTGAAGCGGTTAACACAAGCATTGAAGAGCTTAAATCTGCAAAACCAGAAGTAACAGCCGAAGAACTTAAAAAAGTAAAGGATGACTTACAGGTAACAATAAAAGCTTTGGATATAGTACAGGCTCGGGTTAAAAGCTCTCATGCACCAATTAAAGCAGAAGCTAAATCCTTCAATGATGTACTTGAAGAAACTATAAAGGCTAATGCTACTGAAATTAGGGAATTTAAGAAAGGCGACCAGGAGAAAAGATTTGAAATGAAGGCAGTAGGTGACATGAGTGTAGCAGTTAACTTTCCAACTGCGGGCACGTTTAATGTGGATATAAGAAACAATTTAATTGAAGCGCCCTTTAACCGCGTTTGGCTGGGTGATGTATTGCCTCAGGGTACTTCAACAGGTTCATCTATCCTTTATCCGAAAGAAAATGGCGGCGAAGGTGGTGCAGCTTTGTGGACAGATAAAACAGCTGATAAAGCACAGATGGATTTTGATTTAACTGGTCAATCTGCTTACTTCAAATGGTTGGCAGGTATTGTAATAATTGAGCGGGAAATGCTTGATGATATAGCGTTCCTTACTTCTTACATAAGGAATAAAATGCTTATCTCCCTGAAGATAGCAGAGAATGATTTTATTCTCAATGGATCAACAGATAGCAACCCTGTAGACGGTATGTTAGATGCAGCCACAACCTATGATGGAACGTTTACCGCCGCTGTTGATAGAATAATAGATGCCGGTTGGGGTCAGCTTGTAGAAGATACTTTTGATTTCTACAATCCTACTCATACTATCCTTACACCAAGAGATAGCGTTTCAATTGGTCTTAATAAAGCCAGCGGTAGCGGAGAATATGATCTTCCGGCTGGTTCAGTAGCTTTTGCGCAAGGTCAATTAACAGTAGGTGGCCTTAGTGTTGTAAAAACAACCCAGGTCGGAACAGGCAACTTTATAACCTTTGATAAAAACGCTTTGATGTTTATCAGAAGGATGCAACCTGAATTAAGGATGTTTGAAGACGCTGCTTTGGCAAAGAAAAACAAAATTATGTTTCGTGTGGAGGAGAGAGCTACGTTAGCTATTTTTAATAATGCTGCTTTAGTGAAGGGTACATTAGAGCCTGCAGAATCATAAGGCTTTTCTGTTTTTGCTTTTTAATCCAAATAAAGGTGGAAGGGCGGCTGTAAAAATGCCGCCTTTTTTAATATGACAATAGTTATTCCTTTTATTGATTTCAATGGGCCTGAATTAAAATATTGCCTTCGAGGTATTGATAAATTTATTATAGACCCGGATATAACGATAATAGGTGATAAACCAAAGAGAATAAAAAACATAACTCATATTCATTTTAAAGACATTCATAACCCCAGGTTTAAAGCAAAGAATATTTATCAAAAGATAATGCTTGTAGATCATGACTTTTTATTTTTTAATGATGACCATTTTCTACTTTCAGTGTTTAATGAAAATACCTATCATTATTCAGGCACTATAAAAAGTGAGTTGACAAAGAAGCCGGGGCAGCCCATACCAGGATACACTACAAAACACATTTGACCTTTTAGGGGACATAAAGAATTTTGATACTCATTGTCCTATATACTACAGAAAAGAAATACTAAAAAAAATTAATGTTGATTGGAATAAACCGCATGGCTATTGCATAAAATCTATGTATTGTTATTTGGCAGGAATTGAAGGAACAGAATATCCGGATCTGAAAATCAGGAATTGTTTAGATGAAGAAAAAATAAAAGAACTGATTGCAGGGAGGGAATATTTTTCAACGGGGAACCATGCTATCAATAGACCGATGATTAATATTTTAAATAGTCTTTATCCTGAAAAAAGTAAATATGAAATATAAAGAGATTGAAGTTATAAATAATCAATTTAAACATCCCATACGCCAAGTGGTTATGATTTTAATAGTAGGTTGTTTAATTGGTGTTGCCTTAAGTGCCGTAGCATTCTTAATTGCGAAGGTTTCGCATTTTATAGGATTATGAATCATAAAGACTGGTTAGATAATGAATATAAATTATGGGTAGAAGCCCTGCAAACTTCTACAGTATATAATTTCAAAGAACATCGACAGGTAAAAAGAATGTTAGGAGAAGTTGACGGTAATTTATTCTTTATTGGCTTTTTAAATAAAGACTTATATAATACTTTGGTTGAAATAGATAATATCGGTCGGTTACATAGTTACTATTTATCCGGGGCTTGTATTCGTATGGTTTATTATGCTCAAAAAGTATTAAAATCAAATCCTAAAAGCATTTGTGAAATAGGCGGAGGCGTTGGGCAGTTTTACGCAGTGCTACGGGCTTTAGGATATGAAGGGCGTTACTACATTTATGATCTTCCAGAAGTGAAGAAATTCCAAAAGAAGTATTTACAGGAAGTGGAGAATATGACCGGGCTCAAACTTCCTTTGGTAAAAAGTAATTATGAAATGTGTTTAAGTTTTTATGCTTTAGGTGAATTTGATGATGCAACAAAAGAGTGGTATATAGAAAATGTTGTAAATAAATGTGAACATGGTTTTGTGGTATGGAGTGCTCACAGTGGGGCAAGTAATGAGGTAAATTTTAAACACAATCTTATTATAAGGCCTGAGAAGCCGCTAACTTTAGAAAATAATTTGCAAATTAGATGGTGAATGAAAAAGCTAAACCCCTTTGGAAAACATGGACGCACATATAGAATTTATAAATGAGTTATTTGATTATAAGAACTTCCTAAAATATAGCAATACTTTAATCGAGACGGGTTGTGCATGGGGAGATGGAGTGCAACGGGCTTTAGATGCAGGATTTAAAAAAGTGATAAGCATTGAGGCCAGTAATAAGTATTTTATTCATTCCAAATCGAGATTTAATTCTAATGTAAGTATTTTACTTGGCGAGTCTAAAAAAGTTTTGCCTAAAATACTAAAAGGGAAACCATTAGTATTTTTTTTGGATGCTCACCCTTCCGCTACGGATAGTTATGGGTATACAGAATGGGCAGCTACACAAGCAAATATCCAGGACAATATTATTAAGGCGGAACTTGGAATAATCTTAGCCGACTATAACAAGCATATAATTATAATTGATGATATGCAGGGCTTAGATGAGTTTTCGCAAAGGTATATTGATATGATTTTAAAGGTTAATTCTGATTATCAGTTTAAATTCTATGATGAAAATTTAAGCGGCAATAAGTTTTATAAATCTAAAATATTGGCAGCGATTACATAAATAAAAAACCGCCTTACCTTGGATAAGGCGGGACACGGCTATATTTCAACTTCCGTGATTTTAATGAATAGTAGATCCCTCGCCAAGATTTACAAATATAGTAAATGAAATTATCTTTTAGCAAATTAGGGAACTACGGGCGTTTCGGGAACGGATTATTTCAAGTGGCAAGTGTTTTAGGAATGGCTACATACAAAGCCGAAGCCGTATTTCCCGAATGGAACTATGAAAAATATTTCGTAAAACTTCTGCCTCATGGTGAACAAGTAAAAAACCAGGTAATAGAGAAGCACTTTCATTATCATGATTGGGAGCTTACAGAGGATAGTGATTTACTTGGTTACATGCAATCAGAAAAATATTTTGCATGGATAGAAGATAAAATAAAAGAGCAATTTACCTTTAAACCGGAAGTGCTGCAATCTGTAAAAGATAAATTTCCAAACCTGTTTGATAAAGAAGTTATTTTAATACAGATCCGAAGGACTGATTATGTTGGTTGTCCTCACTACTGGCAGTTACCAGTAACATATTTTATCCGGGCTCTCATAGAATATTTTCCCAATTACCAGGATTATAATATTGTTTTTATTAGTGATGATATTGCTTATGCCAAAGTACATTTCGAATGTTTACCTAATGTTACGTTTGCAGATATACCGGATTATGAACAGATGGCACTTGCTACACTTTGCACACATTTTATAATTGCAAATAGTTCCTTTGGATGGTGGGCAGCATGGTTAGGTGAAAAACCCAATTCTAAAGTAATACATTCAGGCAGACTTCATGCAGGCAAGCTCTTGGAAAAATCTAATGAACAGGATTATTACCCTGAAAGATGGCTGGAATTTAAACGGGAAGATTATAAAATTGATTTAAATGATGTCACATTTACTATCCCGGTTTTTTTTGATCATTCAGACCGCAAGCAAAACTTAGATTTATCTGTGTGTATTTTACAAACAAACTTTGAAACTAATATTACTATAGGAGAACAGGGTGGGACTAAGTTTGAATATATGAGCAAGTGGTTTAAATATATTCATTTTGATTTTCCATACTTTCATCGTACAAAGATGCTTAATGATATGGCTACTGCTGCAAATACGCCTTATTTAGCCAATTGGGACGCAGATGTTATAATACCACCTTTCCAGATTTATCTGACTGTAGAGAAGCTAAGAAAGGGCAAAGACATGGTATTCCCATATGATGGACGTTTTGCAAGGTTACCTCGTAAGGAATGGTTTAAGCCTATTGAGAAAATTCTTGACATAGGCGCAATAGGTGATACAGAACCTAAAGGAAAAAGGGGTCGTCCTGTTCCCGAAGGTTCGGTAGGAGGCGCAGTATTTTTCAACAAAGAATCGTTCATTGATGGGGGCATGGAAAACGAAAATATGATAAGTTTTGGACCTGAGGATGGGGAGCGCAATGACCGTTTTGCAATATTAGGTTTTGATAAAGACAGGGTGGAGGATGCCTCTATCATATTGATCATTGGGTAGGGCCTGATAGCTCTCCACGAAATCCGTTTTTCAATTCAAATCATCTTGAAAAGGATAAGATACATACAATGACTTCTGATGAATTAAGACTTTATGTTGATACCTGGCATTGGCGACACAAATACACGAGTAATTATTATAAGAGAATAGGATCCGGGAGTGTTAAAAGTGCCAGTGAAGTTTTCAAAGAGTTAAGAAAACATATTAGGTTTAAAACAATTATAGACATTGGTTGCGGTATAGGTGAGTGGAATGATGGCAATCCAAACTATTTTGGAGTTGATTATAATATACCAAGGAAAAGTTTAATGATAGACACTAAAAATTATATAGATATTGATCTTGAAAAAGATGATGCTGTAAGAAATAAAATATTATGGGCAACAGGAAAAGAAAAATTTGATTTGTGTTTATGCCTGGAAGTCGCGGAACATATCAGCGAAGAAAGATCAGATATTTTAATTGAAATGTTGTGTAATTTATCGGATAAAGTTTTATTTGGTGCAGCAATACCAAATCAGGGAGGTACGGGTCATATTAATGAACAATGGCAGACATATTGGGCTGAAAAATTTGCATCTAATAAATTCTATCCTTATAAAACAGATATCAGAAAAGCGTTCTTTAATAATGAAAACGTAGAAATGTGGTATAAAAACAATATGATCTTATTTACTAAAAAAAAATTTAAAATAGATTACCAGTTAAATTTTGTGCATCCTGAAATGTTTACTTCTTGTATTCAGCATTATAAGAATCAGTTAAAACAGGTAGTTTAATTTCTAATTCTTTGCCTGTTAAAGCAAAGTAAAGGTTTTGTAGTTGATGTAGGTATTTAAGTTCAACCCCTTCCATTGAACCATTAAAACTAACTTTAAACCCGTTATCTGTTTTATCTAAGTCTATTTCATTATTACTAAAATCACATTGTAATCCTTCTGGTTTAAATCCGCATCCTTCTAATATTTCAGGTGTGAGTGGAATGGGATGAACGTGATCTTGAATAAATTCATTAATTAAATAAAAAAAACCGTCTTTTACAGACTGTTTTGATATTTTATCAACCTTAATCCAATTATCATTTATAATTGTTGTAATCCAATTCCCTATCCGTAATTCTTCTGCTTGTATCATACTTCTAAGATACTAAGTATAAACTTATACTTACCCCTTTTCCTTAGTATTAATTTTAGTCAATCAATTAATTATTATGAAAGTAAAAATTATAAAAGATCACTGGACGTATAAAAAAGACGAAGTTATAGATGTGGAAGAAGGCAGGGGTATTTATCTTCTAAAGGTTCATGTTGCACAAGAAGTTAAAGAGGAACCTGAATTAGATGAGCCGGATGTGGAGCAGGATTGGAACTTGGAAGAACCTAATGAACAGGTTGAATATTTGGCAAAAGGAAGTGTAGAAGGAATGGAAGATGTTGAATCTGGTAGCGAACCAATGGTAATTAATCCATCCAGTGGCAAACCTGTAACCAAAAAAGCTACAACAACTAAAAAACGTAAAAAATGAATTACTATATAGAAGATTCAGACCTGGCAAAAAGAAACCAGATAATGAGGATTGGTAGCGGCAGCGAGATTGCTTACAATGCCGTTTTGGATGTGATGTTTTCGGACGAAGAAGAAACCGAACCTGTTTTGCTTGAAGAGGCTAAAGCCTGGTGCAGGATAGATGTAGATGATGACGATAATATAATTGAAGAACTTATTACAGCAGCCCGTATCATTTGCGAGCAATATACAAATATTAGTTTTATTCCCCGGACAGTTACAGCAAGATTGAAAAATGAATTAGGAGGTATTTACCTTCCTTATGGACCTGTTGTCACGGAGGATGATGATCCTGTAGTTTTTACCGATGATGAAGGCGCGGAACAG
Source organism: uncultured bacterium (assembly GCA_963826535.1). Lineage (GTDB taxonomy): Bacteria > Patescibacteriota > Microgenomatia > Levybacterales > UBA12049 > JAHIGH01. The sequence goes on from CAWGXL010000008.1 coordinate 7,764, forward strand.
GCAGAAGACACTTATAAAGTTGTAGGTGTGCAGTTCAAAGCAATAAAAACACCTTTTACAGAAATGACAGCTACTTATTCAGCAGGATTTACAACACTGCCTGCTTCTTTAAAAGAAGCATTACTTAATCAAATAGATTATATGTACTCTTTTAGGGGTAGTGACAGGTCAGCTAAAATTTCTTCTAATGCCTTAGAAGATTTAAATAAAGTTAGGAGAGTATATTAAAAAAAGGTTACCCCTCTGATGATTTGAACAGTGCGCACCAATCAAACCTGTAAGCAAGGGGAAACCGATGCAAATATATAAAGTTATGTTCACAGACAGATTTATAATGGTTCCTGTTGAGTTATATTCAATAAACGCTGAGCTTATAGGATATAACGAAGATTCCAAAACTAATACTGTACTCGTAAGAATTAATCCTTTAGATATTTCTATTTATAGAGAATATTCAGAGGGCGGTTTACTCACGGGGGAGACAACAGTTATCTTAAAAAACGGTGAAAATTTTATTATTCATATGCCAATTAATGAATTTGAAAATTTACTAAATCACTTTAATAAATGACTGGACAACTAAACAGGCGTATAACAATAAAATCATGGACACATGAAACCGATGAAGCCGGTGGCGTTTCTTCTGTAGTCGGTGTATCTTATACTATTTGGGCTAAAGTAGAAGCAAGATCAGGCGCTATGTACACAAGTGAACAGCAGGCACTATGGAACTATGACTATAAGGTAACATTCAGATATGAAGCCTCCAGAGTAGTAAAATCTAACATGACCATTGATTATGATAATAAGCGGATGGCTATTAAATCCATCTCATTTTTAGAGGAAGGAAATAGAAAATTTTGTGTAGCAAGATGTACTACAACAGATGAAAACATTTTACCAGGTGAATCTAATTTATTACTAACAGAGGAAGGCGATCATTTAATTCAAGAATAATTCGACAAGCTCATTATGGCAGATAAAAAATATACAGAATTAGTTGCAGCTAATTTACCACTTACAGGCGCTGAAATTATTGCTTTAGTTCAGAGTGGAGTAAGTAAAAAAACACCTGTATCGAATTTGCCAACAAGCGGAAAGCCAGTTTCTGCAAGTGTATCAGGTAGTGATTTTACAACTACTTCCAATGTAGCAGCAAATGTTACCGGGCTTTCCATTGCCGTATCAGCTAATAGAAAGTATAGGGTTTTAGCTTCACTTAATACAGGTTGCAATAGTACAGGAGGTATAAAAATTGGTTTTAATGGTCCTGCAGGGAGTGCAATACTAACAGGTAGTTGGGTAGGGTCAGCAACATCGATTTCTAATAACCAACAACTTAAATTTACCACTATGGGGACTCTTAGTGGTACAGCTTTTAATAGGGTTAATTCCGCTAATGGAATAGTAACATTTATAGGGTATATTACAACATCAGTAACGGCTGGCAATATTGTTATTCAGGTTGCAAGCAGTACAGATACTGAAACATCAACAGTTTTTATAGGAAGTACGTTTGATTTAACCGAAGTACAATAAAATGGGATTCACAATAAATATTGACACAAATAAAGTTAATGTAGCTTTAAAAGGCATTGAGAATAAAGCCAAAACATTTATTCAAAAAGAGTTAGAAACCTTTGCGCTCAATGTCGTTAATGATGCCAAAAGGCTGGCTCCTGTTGATGAAGGACACCTAAGAAATTCAATAAGTTTTAATTCAAAACCTCTGAAAGTTGATGTAGTTGTAGCGGCTGATTATGCCCCGTTTTTAGAATTTGGGACTAAGGCTTTTGCCGCTAAATATGTTTCAAGTTTGCCGGCAGAGTGGCAAACTTACGCAGCCTCATTTAAAAATAGGATGCCGGGAACTTATGATGATTTTATATTTAGATTAACTGGCTGGATTAAACGCAAAGGCATTGCAAAGGGAGATGATATAGATCAGATTGCTTATATCTTTGCCCGTAAGATTATGATTACGGGTATTAAACCTCAGCCATTTCTTTATCCAAGTTTTTCTAAGAACTTAATAAAATTAAAGCAAAGATTAAATGCGTGATGTTAATTTTGTTCTTACTTTTTCTGTCATAGCTTTCTCAATAGGCCACCCATAAAATTTTCTCGCATGAAACGTGCCGCTTTTTATATTATTTAGTTTTAAAGTATAAAGATAATTTTAGATAACTCATATCTGATTAGTTTTACTCCATGCGCTCAGTTAATTTCCCTTTAAGAAAAAAGTACTATTCTTTACTTACCGGCATTACTTATAATGATGTATTAGTGCCCTCATTTTATCAAAAAGCTCCAAATGATTTGGTGACCGAAAATTATATAGTATTTGGAGAAATAAGTAGTAACGATACTTCAAGTAAGTACAAGGCAGAAACCGAAACTTCAATTAGATTAACAATACATACTTATAAAAGTATTTATAATTCCGGCGAATCTGCGGATTCAATCGCTAATGAAATATTTGCAAGAGTTTATCCGAATGGCCAGGTTAATCATGACCTTTCGGAAGATAGCTTGCAAGTTGTAAATACAAGGTTAAGTTCTGATTATACACAGAATTATAATATAAATAACGAAAGAGAATATATTGACCGACACTTAACATTTACTCACATTATTTTCCATCAATAAGTTTACTTCTAATTCTTTGCCGATTAAAGCAAAGTATAAGTTTTGTAATTGGTGCAAATATGTAATATGAATAATCCTATCATGGGTTCCTTCATAATCTATATGAACGTAATAAAAATCAGTATCCAACGAAAGATTTGGGATGGAATAAATACCAAAATCTTTATTACACTTAAACCCACAACTTTCAAGTATTTCAGGTGTGAGTGGAATGGGTTTTATATGATCAAATACTTCAATATCTCTTTTTCCTGATTTAAATTCAATAGATATACCATTCTCAAAAACCTCTTTTATAGTACAACTATTAAATAGTGCAAATACACAATTTCCAATCCTTAATTCATTTGCTTTTATCATAGTAGCATAATTAAATCTTTATACAAAGTACAAAATTATGCCTTACCCATTTAAATATTTTTATACCCTAAAATATTTACTATGGCACAACGGAATTTAGATGCAACTAATTATGGACTTTTCATTGATCCTGCAGGGGGAACAGACTACAGTATGATAGTTTGTCTTATCTCACAAACACTTAACCGAACTACTGAAACTCTGGACTCAGGCTCTAAGTGCGGAGTATCTTCAGGCGCTGGCAAAAAATCAGCAGACGTAAGTTTTGAAGGTGTTTTAGCTCTTGATCCTGATTCGGGTAACATTTCAGGTTCAGGGCTGCATGATTTGTGGGATGCTTCAACTGTTTTTGGGTGGAAAATTGGCAGGCTTGTCCCTATTGCCGGTGATGTAACTTATTCAGCTACCGGGTATTTAACGAGCTTGAGCGATACTTACCCTATCGGTGATGGTACCTTCTCAGGTGCTTTTGCAGTATCAAGCAATATAGTTAAGGTAGTAGAGGCTGAAAGTTAATTTATGAGTTACATCAAAATCGAATTAGGCGGCAAAGAAAGGGGTCTAAAATTCAATCAGCTTGCTTTGGAAGAAATGACAAAGCTTTTTAACTCTGATTCTGCTACGTCTAATATTTATGCAATGTTTTGGGGAGGCTTAAAAGGAAATTCTTTTGTAAAAAGGGAAGAGCCGGACTACAGTTTTGAGGAAGTTTGTGATTGGGTAGACGAGATTTATGCAACAAAGAGGTTAGACGTAATTATTGAAGTTGAAAAGGCATTGGTTGAAACACAGCTTTATAAAAGTTTGCTTGAGGTGGAAGATAAGGAAGAAAAAAAAAGCAAACTAAAAAAGATCGTATAACTGATTTATTTGAGTTGCATAAATTCTTTTTTGGTGTTTTAGGGCTTAGCGAATATGAATATTATACCAATTCCCCTTATACAAATTACTGCAAAATAAAAGGGTATGAAGATAAGCAGGAAAGACTTGCATCAATGCTTCGTGTAGCTTCATACCGCATCCATCAAAGCCTCGTTCAGAAGCCGCTTAATATTAAAGAATATTGGCCTTTGCCCTCTGATAAGATACCACAAGTTCAAAGATATACTGATAAAAAAGAGCCTTTGATAAGCAGGGAGTTGTTGGCGCAAATAAAGAAGGCTCATCATCTCACATAATGGAAGACTTAAAGGTAGGTATAGGCGTAGATATAAACGGGCTGCTTACCGGAATGGCAAGGGCCAATAAGTCTTTGCAGGATTTCAAAGACCAGGCTGGAAGATTTAAAGGAGCACTGGATAAAGCTACTGATCCAACTTCAATAGCAAGATTAACCAGGGCTTTAGATGCAGCTAATGCTAAGATAAAGACAATAGGTGGTGCGGGACTAAGTGGATTAAATAATCTATCAAAATCTTCTAACACAGCCGGATTTGCTCTAACAAACTTAGGCCGTGTGGCACAGGATGCACAGTTTGGATTTGTTGGTATAGCCAACAACCTTAATCCATTACTTGAATCATTTCAAAGATTAAATAAAGAAAGCGGAAGCACAAAGGGTGCACTTAAAGCTCTTGCAGGCTCTGTTATGGGAGCGGGAGGTATAGGGCTTGCACTCAGTCTTGCTATTCCTATTATCGGTTTTATGACTTCAGGTTTCGGAGCCTGGACAAGGGGGTTGACAGGAAATAAAGCCGCATTGGATGCAACAGCCAAATCAGCAAAAAAGGTAACCGAAGAAATAGAATCGTTAAAATCGGTAATGGATATTATCGGTGAATCTACAGCTTCTGTTCAGGGGAATATTGCTGTAGTGAATGTTTTAGCAGCAACAATTTTAGACACTAATAAATCTTATGAAGAAAGAAACAGAGCACTAAGAGAATTAAAGAAAACAAATGAGGCTTATTTTGGAGACCTAACCCTTGAAGCCTCTAAGTTGGCTACACTTACAGGGCTTGTAAATGAATATACACAGGCACTTACTCAGCAAGCTGTTATTAAAGGATTTGAGGGTGGGATTTCAAATATTACGCAGGCAATTTTTAATCAGCAAAAAGTTGTTAAGGATGCGAATAAAGTATTAGTAAGTGCACAAAGAGATGTAGGGGAAGAAATTGCAGCCGCTACTAAACAAGGGCCGGCACAGCTTGCAAGATTATATGCACGAATTGCGGCCGGTGCTACTGATGCAAGCGGCAAACTTAAAGACGCTAATGAAGAATTAGCTAAGCAAAATAATATAGCAAATACTCTTACCACACAATACAGTGATTTGAGGAAAGGAATTCAGGATGCTGTTACTGCTTCTTTAGGATTCAAACCACTAACAATTGATAAGCCAGAAGGCGCGGACAAAGCAGCTAAAGAGATTGAGACTATAAATGATGTGCTTGCAAAAATGAGGGCCGAGTTAGTGGTGCTTAATAAGATTGAATTAACCTTTGGCACAGATGAAACACAAAATAAAATAAAGCTTCTTGAAAAAACTATTGAAGAGTTATTTTCAAAATTCAAGTTAGGGACTAAAAGCCCATACATCATAGGGTTAGAATTTGAGATAGCAGAATTTAAGCTAACAGAATTCAGCAATAAGATTTTAAAAGGTGATAGAACATTAACAACGACTATTCCTACAGAAATACTTTTTGTTATTAATGAACGTAAAGCAAGGCAGGAATTAAGAGAAAAACTTTTACCATTTTCTGATTTGCCTCAAATACAAACAGAGCAAAAAGTAACGATTGATATAAATCCATTTATAAATACTGGTGATTTAGATAACGCTGCAAAGGTGGCATTTATAAAAGGGCAAGGTATAGGAACAGCATTACAGAATGGAATAAAAACATCTATTGAAGGATTAATATTACCAGAATTAAATGAAGCCTTTGATATTGCAAAAAATGTTGAAAGACTAAACCAATCGATAGCAGATAATTTAAAGGTTGGATTAATCGATGCTTTAGCAGGAATTGGGGAAGCAATAGGAAGTGCTATTGCTGAAGGTGGCGATTTAGGGAAGGCAATATTTGGTAGTTTATTTCAGGTTATATCACATGGCCTAAAAGAGATGGGAAAGGCAATGGTTGCTTTAGGTACTGCAAAAATTTTCATTGAAAAATTCAAATTTGCTCCCGGTATAGTAACTGTTACTGCCGGTATTGCAATAATTGCTTTGGCTCAGGCGCTACAGGCATCTATACCAAAGTTTGCTGAAGGCGGTCCCGTTTCCGGTTCAGGAAGGCCTGATTCAATTTTAGCACGGCTTTCACCAGGAGAGTATATTATCAAAGCTGACACAGTAGACCGTTTCGGCACACACTTTTTTGATATGTTGAATAAAGGCATTATACCTCCAAGAATGAATACAGGAGGCAGTGTAAGTGGCGCAAATATAGGAGGCGGACTATCTCATGAATTAGTTGTAGCAGATGTTAAAATTAAAGGCTCTGATTTGCTTTTAGTTTTTGATAGGGCAACAAACTCACGTAGCAGAAATGGATAAAAAGTTATGGCATATGGTATAAAATATATTTGCGATTTCAACAGGCTAACAACTCTTGACTACCCGGACTATACATTTCAAATACTCCAAAAAAATTATGAAGGTGATGCACAAAGATTAACAGGTGGTGCATCGGTAGTTATACATAGGTGGGAGACAGATAACCCAATAGCTCCAATTAAAGGTTCATCATTAGAAGTTACGTTAATTAATGAAGGTGCATTCCCACTTCTTTCAATTTACTCCACAGATGACGAAGAGTTTAAGGCAAAATTAATCTGGCACGCAGATGTAGATATATTAATGTTTGAAGGCTTTGTGGTGCAAGATGATTGCAGTGAGTTAATGGTGGATTATAACCATGAAGTAACAATATCAGCAAATGATAATCTTGGATTACTTAAAGATGTTGCACTCAATAAAGCGGCTGCAGGATATGGTCTTTTATACACTTCCATTGAACCTTATGAAATAACACAAGTAGCCGCAACATCTGATTTACTTGTTAGTTTAGGTTATGGCAGTACAGTAATGGTAGGTGATAAAATAAGCATAGATGGCGGAGAGCAATATGAAATAGCCGGTATTGAAAAAGGCGGGACTGTTTACAATCTTTATTTAGTTGAGAATGTAGCAAGTGTAGCACCAACAACGGGTGAGTTAGCTCTTTACCGTAATGCCTTAGATAATTTACTTACTCTTTTAATGATCATTAAAAGGTGTATAAGTGCTACAGGACTGGAACTAAATACTCATATTTTCTCAAACATTAATGAATCAACTGTTACAGAAAACACAGTATGTTTTTTGGAGCAAACTTTAATTGATCCGCAAACTTTTTTGAAGGGTGAAAATAATTATGATGATTGTTATACAGTGCTTGAAAAGATTTTACAGAGGTTTAATTTTACCCTCTTCCAGGCTAAAGGTGTTTGGAATATGGTTAGATGGCATGAAGCAAGAGTTTATGACTATGATGTGCCGGGTCATGCATATGATGCAGAATTTAATTTATTGCCGGATAAGGTTTATTTAGATGGAAGGTTAGTTGTTGATGAAGGTGTAACATTCCAGGGGTTCCCTAAATTCTTAATTGGCTCAGGTGAACATACGGCGGCTGAGACAGGTTTATTACAAAGGATTCAAAGACCGTATGAGCACGTAAAAGAAACCTTCAATTATAAGCAGCCAACGGAATTATTGCGCAATGCAAACTTTACGCAATTAGGCCCATTAATCCAGACATATACAACAGGCAGCGGGGATGACCTGCAACTCATAGCTGAATATGAGGCTAAATGGTGGAACTATACAGATGAAACTCCTACTGGGTCAGGCGTTAACGGTGCAGCCGTATTTTTTATAAGGGTTATACTGGACAGCTTAGGCAATGAAGTTGAGCGGTATATGGTTGTTAAAAATAATGACATTCACTCCTATAGAATAGAAGCTAATAAAGGGGATAAAGTAAAGTTCTCATTTAGCTTCAAAACTCCAGACGGCTTTACTACAATAATTGTTTATATCAAATTAACAGATGGCACTAATACTGTTTTTGCAAATGAGCCCGGAAGTACACCTACATGGGCTACTACGGTGGGTTATAATGCAACCGTTACGGCGGTGGCTAACGAATGGACAAGCGTAGAAACTGAAACCGCTTCGATCCCTTTTGACGGAATATTAACGGTTTATTTGCGGGCATATAGTACAAGCGGGAATGGTGAAAATCAATACAAAGATGTGAGGCTTGAATATATCCCTACTATCAATCAATCCACAAAAATCATAGGTCACACACACACCTCGGAGCATCCTATCACAATTAAAAACAATGATGAAAAAGAAATCTTTGTAGATAACACTTCCCGTAATTCATTAGCCGGTACATTGTTTTTAAATGAGCTGGACGGCATATTACAAAAACGTTGCAATCAATGGAAAATGTTTTCAGGTGCAGCTATGAATTTAGGAGAGCTTACCACCAGAGAAAATTTATTTCTTCGCAGAACACCCCGTATGATTTTGGAAGGTACTTTTTATAATCTAATATCAGAAATAGTAGATACCCCAACCATACATGATCATGTTAGTTTACTCACAGTAGTGAAACATAACTACGTCCCTTATATCAATTTTTGTTTTGGCAGGCTTGAAATAGATTACCGAAATAACAAGTGTTCGGGAACCCTGTTCGAAATGTATAAAGATAATGAACAAGATAGCGAACTAACTAACCTTTACACCTTTGATTTTATATATGATTCTAAATGAATGTACAGGGTAAAAATGTTATATTATTCATATACGAAGGTGGTGTATGGGTTGGTTACGCCTGCGGCCGTAGTATCACATTTAATGTACAAACTGATTTCATTGAAACCAGTGGCCCGGGCACAGGGAAGAGCGCCTATTTTTTACCCACAAAAAATTCATTTTCGGCAACAATAGACGGCATTGTTGCACTTGAGGAAACCGATATGCTTACGCTGCCTGATCTCAGAGCAAAGCAGCTTGCACATGAACTATTGTTGTGTCGATTTCAAAGAACAGATGACGGGGCGCATGTGTATACTGATGAATGTGAAATGTACATAAGCAACAGTAGTGATGTAGGGAGTTGGGATGATATGGCAGTATTTACAATTGACCTTATAGGGATAGGGCAAATATCACAGGTGTTCGTAACGCAGCCGCCTATACCTATGGATGCAGTACAGGTTAAGAGATATGAATATACAGGTATTGGAGGTGAGTTTGGTTTTACAGATACACAATTAATCGGTAAGGATATTTTGGAGGTAAACAAGGATGGAATTAGTAATAGCAGAATTATAATAAGTGGCACACCGATAAATAAAGAAGTAAAATATATAAGTGCAACAGGTCAATTTATATGGGCTATGGCAATAGAGCCAGGAGAAGAAATTTATGTTTTGTATCAGGATATATAAAATGAAACTTTTTAATTATAGAGCAACAGGAGTAGAGGCGGGAGTATTACCATACTCACATATGTTTTTTTCTGCTCTGAAAGGCAAGAGTGTGGTATCAATTTACAGGGATGGAGTAGCAGCATCAAGAATAAAAACCGATGGGATTCCTGAAAATAAGGAGGCTACATTTTACAGTGTTTTAGGTACTGTTTTAATATGGGGGAAATTGGTTAACGGGGAAGAAATTTCAATACTATATCAGAATCAATGAGAAAACTATTAACTATATTATTGTGTTTGGCTTGTTTCTTTGTAAAAGGTCAATCGATTACTTATACCCCTATGTCGGCAGGGGGCTATACTTTTAGATATTTAAAAGCCGATTCAGGCTTTGCCGTTCCTTTTAGAAATCTTAGCACAGGCAGGGGAGTAGTAAGAGCGGGAAGTATAGTAGTTAACACAGCAGATAATATTTTTTATGGTTTTGATGGTACAGCATGGTTACCATTAGGCGGTGGCGGCGCAGCAGGAACCTATGTAGATTCTTTAAGTATAGTAGGGAATAATCTGTTCTATTGGGAGGCAGGATTAGGAACCGGGATCCAAATAAATAAACTTGATTCTGTTGTACAGAAAGCGGGCACAGATAGCATATATACTTATATTGGTGGGGTAGGAACATTTGTATATAGAAACATTGGAGCAAGCGGTGGTGTATCAGAAGTAACAAGCACTACAAGTGATATAACTATCACTAATGGTACTACTACACCGGCTTTAACACTTGATACGAATAAACATCATTCTTATGCCTATTTACAGACTGTTTTTGCTGCTTTGGCACATACACATGATGCAAGTCATATAATCTCAGGAACGCTACCTATTGTTCGCGGTGGAACAGGTTTAGCCGGAATTGGTTCAGTAGGGCAACAAATGAGGGTAGCTGCATCAGGAACAGCGCTTGAATATTATACTCCAACAATAGGAACGGGGACAGTTACAAATGTATCATCATCTACAAGCGATATAACGGTTATTAATCCTACCACTACGCCTGTAATTACATTAGATACAACTTTGCATCATTCATTAGGTTTTTTGGATTTAAGATATGCCGATATTTCCAATGATTCCGCTTTTGTAAGACATACCAATATTGCTGTTGATACATTGAGGCTTTATAGATCGAATGGGGACTCATCAGATGTTCTTTTTGATATAGGAGGCACAGGTATTACACAAGAACAATTAGACGATACGGCGGCTGCAATAAGAGATGATTTTCCAACTGGGAGCGCAGCCGTATGGGGAACTATTACAGGCACACTATCAGATCAAACAGATGTTCAAAGCGCCATAGATGCAAAACAAGAAACACTTATAAGCGGCTCAAATATTAAAACTATAAATGGTAATTCATTACTTGGTAGTGGTGACTTAGTGATAGCTGGCAGTTCTTGGGGAACTATTACAGGAACGCTATCAGCACAAACAGATTTACAAAGTGCTTTAGATGCGAAGCAAGATGATATTACGCTTACTACAACTGGCACAAGCGGAGCGGCAACTTTAATTGGCTCTATTTTGAACATACCTCAATATGTGGGTAGTTCCGTTACTCCTGCAGCACTAACCAAAACAGATGACGCTAATGTAACATTGACTTTAGGCGGCACGCCTTCAACTGCTTTACTGCAGGCGACTTCGCTAACATTAGGATGGGCTGGCACACTTGCAGCCACAAGGGGTGGTACAGGTACAGGGACAGTTGCGATTGGAGATCTACTCTACGGATCAGGCGTGAACACATGGAGCAAGCTCACAGCCGGAACAAGCGGCTATGTTTTAACTTCGGGTGGTGCTGGTGTTGCGCCCTCATGGTCGGCTTCAAGTGGTGGCAGCGGATGGCTTTTAACCGGTAATGCAGGAACAACAGCAGGAACAAATTTTTTAGGCACAACAGATAACATTGCTCTTAATTTCAGAGTGAACAATATTACCGCCGGACGAATACCCACAGATGCGACGCCCTGGAAAACGTCTTTCGGATATGGAGCAATTCCGGATGCTTCAACAGGTGTTAGCAATTCCGCTTTTGGGCACCTTGCAGGAGCAGCATTAGCAGGGGGGGATTTAAATACTTTAGTAGGATTTAAGGCCGGAAACGCAATGACAAGCGGCTCAAGCAATACTGCTATTGGTTTTAACGCTATGCAAGCCAGTACAACAAGTCTATATAACACAGCGGTGGGATATCAGGCGTTGTCTGCTGGTACTGTTGCGTATCAAAATACAGCTATAGGGTATAACGCTGGACAGAACACAGCAGCAGCGCATAATGTTTTTATTGGATATAACGCAGGTCAGGATAATACAACTGGTGGATCAAATGTTGCAGTAGGGTCTCTTGCTCTTTTAGATAATGTTTCAGGTTCAAATGTCACAGCAGTAGGCCATCAGGCATTAAATCTAAGTACAGGGGCAACTAATACAGCATTAGGAAAAGATGCAGGAGCAGCAAATACAACGGGGGAATCAAATCTTTATTTAGGTGCATGGGCGGGCAGTCATGCTACGACGCAATCTAATCAGATTTTCATAAATACCATTAATCGTTCAAATTACACAGGAGATCAAACGGGTTCGCCTATTTACATTCAACAAAACGCAACAGTATCAAACCAAATTATCACGGTTAATGGGGCTCTTAAATTATCTTCTATGACTACAACGCAACGGAATGCAATTCCATCCCCTGCAGCTGGAATGATAATCTACAATTCAACAACTAACCAAATAAATGTATATACAACAGGTTGGGAGGCTGTAACAAGTTTATGATAAAAAAAATATTAATGGTATTGGCAATTACTTTTCTTATTGCTTTTACACCAAACCAAACAAAAACTTTAAAAGTTGAAGCTGATTTACAAACATGGAATACAATACTTAGAGTTATTGATTTTAGTGAAGCTCCTGCAAAAGAAAGAATAGCTGTTAGAGATTTTATTATCAACCAATTGAATGATACGACAAAAAATAAAATAAAACCAAAATAATGGCAACAATAGCAATTAAAAAAGAAATCAATGGAGTAGCCTCTTATATAAGAAACAATGGCGAGCTTTTTACAATTTTCTCTCCAATTATTCTAAACAGTAGTGGCACAAGAGTTTTATTGCGGGATGCAATTGGAGACTTTGATTTTAGTTCTACCGATTCAATAACTATTAATGATATGTCGTATAATGGGCACACGGCAAAAGAAATTGTAGCAAAATTACGTGATGAGGTTTTTCTTAACGCTGGGGGGGCAGCGTCAACAACCGATGCAGGCGACCTCATAACAGGTACGCTTGACGATGATAGACTAAGCGGCAACGTAATGTTTATGGAAATAGCTGCCACTTATGCCGCAATTGATCCAGGTACAAGAAAGAGACTAATATATGTATTGGCAGATGAAACAAATAATGATGATATATCCCTTTATGTACATAACGGAACCGTTTTAAAATCTATACACCTAACTGAACAACTTGAATCGTAATGAAAAAATTATTCTTTCTATTTCTTATTATTTCTTCATTTGCAAGAGCGCAAACAGTGCAGACTATTTATCCTGCTTCTACCATTGCAGATATGAAAACTTATTATGGCAAATCCAGCAGAGTTCATGTTTTCGCTACTAATGAAGATTACATTCGTTGTACAGTTTGCACGGCGGATGAAATAACAATTTTTGCAGGAGCAGGTGGAAGAAAATGGAAAAAGTTTGCTGATTTAATTGGAGGCGATACAACAATATTTGAAACTGTATTAGATAGTACAGGGCAGCCCGGTCAAAGAATATTATGGAGTGCAGGAAATAAAATTAAAAGTCATCAATATTTTTTGTACGATTCGGCGAACCGAAAAGTTGTAATTAATCATAATAATGTAAGTATTGGTGGCGCGGGTGTAAAGTTATGGGTGCAGGGAAGTTCTACAGTGAACGGTTCTTTGGTTGTTGCAAGTTATGCGACTGCTTTTGGTTTTATAAAACCAGGGGGCACAGCTTCTCAATTTCTAAAAGCAAATGGTACAGTAGATGCGAATGATTACTTAACAACCGCTTTGGCAGCATCAACTTATGCCACTATTGCAAATCTTGCTCTAAAAAATAATATTTCAGACACAGCGGCAATGCTATCACCTTATCTCAGAAGTAATGTAGCTGGAGCAACATATCAGCCGCTTTTAATTAGTGGTACAAATATTAAAACTGTAAATGGAACAGCGGTTTTGGGCAGTGGTGATTTAGTTGTAGGTGGCATTCCTGCAGGCTCAACAACAGAAATACAATACAATAATGCGGGTGCTTTTGGTGCAAGTTCTACGTTTAAATACATTTCCACAGCTGCACTTACTTCTGCTAAAAATTATTCAGCCTTATATATTAACCCGGTAACTACAGCCGTAGCCAGTACAGATACATTAATAGCTCTTGAACTACATAACACATTTAACAAAGGGGCTTATATAAATGTAGCAGATCATTTAATGAAGTTGAATTTGGGCTTTTTAAATGCGGATTCTAATTGGAACTTTAGTTATGGCAATGGTGGTGCTGCAAGGCCAACCGCTGGTAGCACAATCTTTATTGGCTACAGGGCCGGGCAGACTTCTACTTCGGCGTCATTTTCAAACTTCTTTGGTAGTAATGCCGGCTTTGCTGCCACATCTGCAACCGCCTCAAATTTTCTTGGCAATACTGCAGGCTCAGCCGCTACAGGTGCAAACAATTCGAACTTCCTCGGAACACAGTCAGGTGAAACCGCTACAGGTGCAAACAATTCAAACTTCCTCGGACAACAGGCTGGCATGACCGCCACATCTGCTTCTAACTCAAACTTTATGGGCTTTACGGCAGGCAAGAACGCCACCAATGCAAGTACTTCAAATTTCTTTGGTTACCAGGCAGGACTTGGTGCAACAAACGCAAGCAGCTCAACTTTTATTGGTGCTGATGTGGGAAAGGGTGCAACAGGAGCCGCTTATTCAGTTTTCATAGGCTATGTAGCAGGGAGTAATGCCACTCATGCAATTACCGGAGCTAACAATATTTTAATAGGCAAGGGAATAACAACGCCAACCGCAGGAACAACAAACACGTTTAATATCGGCAATGTTCTTTACGGGAATAATACTGCTACGGGCACTACACCGCAGGCTGCAGCACAAACAACGGGAACGGTAGGTATCAATGTAACTACTCCAAACTCTACACTACAAGCATTAGGATCATTTAGTGCGGGCTATGTTGCTAAATCAGCCACTTATACAGCGACTATCTCAGACTATACTATTGAATGTACTGCCAATACTTTTACTGTTACCGTCCCTACATCTGTTGGCATAACCGGACGCGAATATTGGATAACAAATACAGGCTCAGGAACTATAACGCTTGCAACAACTTCATCTCAAACTTTTGTAAACGTTACGGGCACTCCGACAACTTTAACTATTGCTCAATTCACAGGTTATAAGATCACAAGCAACGGGGCAAACTGGCTTGCTTATAAAATAGTAAACTAAAATGGTTAAACACTATAGGAAATATATTGAAGTGAGTTATAAAATCTGCCAATTTAAGTGGCAAAAAAGAAGTGATGGTATTAAAGAGTGGAATGGTAAATGTAAAAAATGTAGATACGTTGACAGATTTACGGACGCTGCTAAGATTCAAATATCAAAAGCACTAATTGGCAGATTTACAGGCAGAAATCACCCTAATTGGGTAGAGCCAAAACTTTGTATTGACTGCCATATCCCGTTATCTAAAAAGTCAGGAAAAGATAAACGGCCAGTGAGATGTAAAAAATGTTTTGATGTTTTTAATAGAAAAGAAAACCATTGGAATTGGCAAAACGGATTATCAAATGAAAATCATTTAATAAGAAATTCAGTGAAGTATAAGGGTTGGGCTAAGGCAGTTAAAGAAAGGGATAATTATACTTGCGTGATATGCAATAAAAAAGGAGGTGAATTACATTCCGACCACATTCAACCCTTTTCGCTATATCCCGATTTACGATTTGAAATATCAAACGGTAGAACACTATGTAAACCTTGTCACCAAAATTATGGATGGAACTTATTTAAAGAAAACAATCCGAGAAAACCTGTACAACTAAAACAAACCGGATAAAAAAATAAAAATATATGAAAAAGATACTTTTAGCAGCAATGATTTTAGTAAGTGTAAACTCTTTTGCTCAAATAGATTCCGGTAAAATAAAAACCTCTATATCGCTCCAGGTAAGAGACTGGCTTTACCTCAACAGTTTTCTTGCCACTTCTTCAGACGAGTTTGAAAATGTTTATGATTCTATGAAAGTAAAGTTAAGGGTAGCGGTTGCGCCAAATTTAACCACAGTAATCAAAGTGGATTCTGTCAGGCAGAACCAAATAGTAAGGCTTGCACAACTACTAAAAGGTTCAGAATATGGGGTGGTGGCAATCCCTTATACACGGATAAATACCGCGCTTAAATCAAACGCTTATCTAACGCAAAAGATTGATGATATGGATGCCACATATACGGCTCAATACAATCAGCGGGTGCAGGGTGAATTGGATAAATTAAGAAAGGTATTACAACAATAAAAAATGAGCAATGAATGGTTTTGACGAAAAAAACAATATTAGGTTTTGCATGGTTATTCATAATAATAACTCTTATACTCTTTGCTATACCTGCAAGAGCAATTGATTATTACATTAGTTCTTCGGGAAGCGATATCAACAACGGTACTTCAACATCAACACCATGGGCTTCCATAGCGAAACTAAATAGCTTTTTTTCAAGTCTTCAACCAGGTGACAACGTTTACTTCAAAAGAGGTGAAACATTCTACGGAACAATAACGGTAAATAAATCCGGTACTTCAAGTGCGCCTATTACTATTGGCGCTTATAGTACAGGGAACAGACCTCTCATTTCATCACTGATAACCGTATCAGGGTGGACAGCAGACCCAACATATACAGGTGTATATAGGAGTGCCATTAACTCAGCATTACCTTCTACTACAGTTAATATAGTATTAAGGAATGGACTGCAGGAGCCTATAGGCAGGTTCCCAAACCGTGACTATCCAACACCTCTTACAAAAGGATGGTTATCGTTAACCGGCCCAATAAACGGCTATACATCTATTACTCATTCACCAAGTGCCTCCGTTGCAGACTGGACGGGTGCAGAGCTTGTATTAAAAAGGGTGGCATGGATCATAGATAGAAATCCTATTACATCTCATTCGGGTAATATTATTACTTATTCTACAGCTCATTATTCAACCTCTAAATACGCACCACTCTCTGGCTGGGGCTACTTTTTTCAATCTCATCCGCGAACCCTTGATCAATTAGGAGAATGGTATTATGATAAAGCTACAAAGCAGTTAAGTATGTATTTCGGTAGCGGTGGAGTAGGCTCAAACGTTGTTCAGGTAGCAGCACTTCAACAGGTGATTTACAATGCCGGTTTTGATTATATAACATTCCAGGATTTAAACTTAGAAGCAGCTAATGACCAGGTAATTTATTTGTTTGGCACTTCAGGTAACAGGATTATAAATAATAAGATCATAGGTTGTAATGTACAATATGGTGGAGCTTATGGAATAAGAGCACCGGGTACTACAGGGCTTCTAATAGAAAATTGTTCTGTTAACAATCACAATAATAGTGGTATTGAACTTTCACCACAGGCAGCACAAGGGAGTATCAACTCTATAATAAGAAATTGTGAAGTAAGAGACATTCAACAAATAGTTGGTATGGGATTAAGTGGTGATGGACAAGGTAGGTCAATTGGTAACTCAGACGGTGGACTCATTGAATATTGTACAATTATTAATTCCGGTTATATAGGTGTGCAAATTGGTGGCAACAATTCAATAGTTGATTATAATTTAATTGATAGTATCGGTAATACAAAAGATGATGGTGGAGCAATTTATGAATCATCCAGTACATCAACACTAAACACAGGTAGAAAAGTGCGAAACAATATCATATTACATGGTATTGGTGCCCCGGATGGGACGCTTAATAGTGCCGGCGGATTACAGGTAAACAAAAGCGTCAAAGGTATTTATATGGATGACTATGCGAGTGGTACAGAGATAAGCGGTAATACTGTTGCATACTATCAATATGGGCTATTCTCACATAGCGGAAGAAATAACACCTGGTATAATAACACACTTTACGGTAATGGTACAGGTAGCCCGGAGGGAGCCGGTTTATATTTTCAGCAAAATACAAATGATGTATCAAGGGGTAATGTCTTTAAGAAAAACATTGTATTTGCAACTACAAATTCAAGTGGTCAGGAAAATATACTTACTATGTTCACGGAATTTAACGATATAAATCTATTGGGTATTATAGACAGTAATTATTATGTCAGGCCACTTGATAGCAACCTGATTATTAAGATCACCCGTACGGGTTCGGCTATTGCTTATTATAATTTAACTCAGTGGAGAAACGCTACCATATATGATAATAATACTTCCAAATCACCTCTATCATATCCGAGGCTTACAGCGCCTTCAACAATATTTAGATTTGAATATAATGCAACTAATTCACCTGTAACAATAAGCGGCTTTGGTGGATTCTATTGGTTGGATGGAAAAGGTACCCAATATTCACAGTCATTACTTTTACAACCTTATTCTTCAGTCGCTCTAATGAAAGGCGCAGTAGATGGCAGTAGTTCTAATATTGCGCCAACAGTAAGTATAATAAGCCCTTCCAGCGGTGCAGGTTATACGGCTCCTGGTACTGTGGTTATAGATGTTACCGCAGGAGATGCAGATGGAACAATAGACCACATTGATTTTTATAGCGGAGGTACATTAATTGGCACTGATAATACTTCACCATACTCTTTTACGTGGACACCTGTTGGAGCGGGTAATTATTCATTAACAGCAGTAGCAATCGATAATGATGGCGGTATCACTACATCATCTTCAAAATCAATTACAGTAGCTAATCTTTCAAATCCGGTAATAGAAATTAAGATAAGAAAAAAACTTAAAGTATGAAATACCTGTTAACGATATTAATATTTATTTCATGCAATCAGTCTGAACCAAAAGTCACTACAAGAAGTACAACAGCATCAACAACAGGCAGAACTTTTTACATTTCTGAAAGTGGTAATGATGGAGGAAGCGGTACCATTAATTCACCATGGAGAACGATAAATAAACTAAACTCTTATTTCGGTAGCCTTCAGGCCGGTGATGTAGTATTATTTAGAAGAGGTGAAACATTTTACGGAACAATCACAGTAAACAAATCGGGCACTTCAGGCAATCCTATTGTTATTAGCGATTACGGTGAAGGCGCAAAGCCTGTTATAACTTCCCTTGTTACACTTTCAGGATGGAATAATGCAGGCAATGGTGTCTATGAAAGTGCCTCTAATTCTTCGTTTGATGCAGCCGTAAATGTGGTCCTTTTGAATGGTGTTATAAAAGGTATTGGCCGTTATCCAAATGACACTTATTTGTATCTGGAAAGTCATGTAAGCAATACTTCCATAACAGATAATCAATTACCTTCTTCTCCAAATTGGACGGGAGCCGACGTTATCATAAGAACTTCACGATGGACACTTGACAAAGGGAAAATAACAAATCATTCAGGGACCCGGATTACTTATACTCCCACACCTAACACTTACACACCGGTAAATAATTATGGGTACTTTATTCAGAATAATATTAAGACACTTGATCAGTTAGGGGAGTGGTATTACAATCCTTCAACGAAAAGGATTTATATGTATTTCGGGAGTAATAATCCGTCATCCTATAATGTGCAGGCCGCTTCATCTGATAACCTTGTTTACTCATCAAACAGAAGCTATGTGGGATTTGAAAATATAGAGTTCAAAGGAGCTAACGGTAACAATATAAATATTGTTGGTGGGGTAAATAATTTTATGACTAATTGTGATGTTGACTTTTCAGGCAAAGACGGACTAAACGTAACAGGCAGTTATTTTAAGTTAGAAAATTCAACGGTAATTAACTCGCTTAACAATGGTGTTCATGTTGGTAACTGCTATGCTTCACAAGTAAGAAATAACCTGATAAAAAATAATTATTTCATTGCAGGTATGGGCGGAAGCGGAAATGGGCAAGGAGCAGGTGTAAGAAATAGTACAAACGGACTTGTAGAATATAATCAAATTATCAATTCAGGTTATATAGGTGTGCAACTTGGCGGCAATAATGCAATAGTTAAAAACAATCTTATTGACAGTTTTTGCTTTGTCAAAGATGATGGTGCAGCCGTATATACTTCTAATGGTGAGAATAATACATACACAGGAAGAAAGATAATAGGCAACATTATTTTAAATGCTATAGGTGCGCCAGCTGGCACTCCTTCAACAGCATATTCAGCGGAGGGTATTTACATGGATGATAATGTTAACGGGGTTGAAATTTCCGGTAACACTATTGCTAATTGTAACAGGGGTATATTTCTTCATAATACCAAAAGTATAGGTGTAAAAGATAATACTGTTTTTTCAAATATAAATGGGCAGCTGTTTATGAAACATGATGCTTTAGGGGTTGCCCTCAGAGATCATATAATTACAAACAATATATTTTTTGCAAAGCAGTTGACGCAAAATGTAGCATCATTTATAACGAAGGATAATGATATCGCTCACATCGGAGATTTAGATAATAATTACTATGTACGTCCAATAAATGATAGGGTTACTTTTTATTCAACAATTTACTATTTAGCATCGGCGCAAGTTGTCAATTATATGGATTTGGAAGCATGGAAAAGTAAGTACCCACATGATGAAGGTAGCAACATTTCCAGCAAATCAATTTCACCTTACAAACTTATCGGTTTGATAGGATCAAGCAAGTTTGCAAATAGCAGTTTCAATTCAAACGTATCAGGTGTTTTTGCAAATAAATGTGCTGTCTCATGGAGTAATTCAAATATGGATGGAGGCCATTTAAAAGTAGTTCCATCCGGTGAAGGATCAACAATTGTTATGAGTATTGGTGGGCTTACTTCCGGTAAAAGGTATATATTAAGGTATAGTGCGAAAAGCACAGCTACAATGAGCATAGCAGCCAATTTACGGGCAGCTAATTATATTCCTAACACCTTGCTTATGAGACGCACAATTTCTCCTAACAGATCTGAAAATGAGATTTTATTTCAACCGTTTACAAATGAATCAAGTGCTGCACTTGTATTCACGGCAGCAGAAAGAGCAACCTATTATTTAGACAACATTCAACTCTATGAAGCAAACGCAACAGTAACCGACGTAGAAGATTCTATACGGTTTGAATACAATGCATCAACTAATACAAAATTGATTACACTGGATGGAAAATATACCGACGTTAAAAATAATATTTATGATCAGGGGATAACATTACAACCTTATTCATCAGCTGTACTAATAAAAGTAGGTGCGGGTATTATTAATCCTCCTATAGAATATGAATCAGGAATATTAGAATCTGAAAATGCTGTTTTATATAATGCTGTTGTTGCATCAAATCATGCAGGCTTTACAGGAACAGGCTTTGCGGATTACATAAATACTACAGGTGATTTCGTAGAGTTCACGCTAAACAAAAAAAATACCGGATCGGCTTCACTTAGTTTTCGGTATGCTAATGGCGGATCTGCTAATCGTCCGTTAAGATTGGAAATTAATGGTATGATTAAAGCCGATGGACTTGCTTTTCCGCCGACAGGAGGTTGGGCTAAATGGTCAACAACAATACTGCCGGCAAACCTCAATGCAGGTGATAATAAAATAAGATTAACGGCTATCGGTAGCAGCGCGGGGAATATAGATCATTTGGCATGGGAGGACTTAAAGCCATGACAACAGTCAAACAAATAAATATTGACAAAAAGGAGAAACGGGTTACAAGGCAACAATACCGGGATGATGAACTACTAATAATTCTGAATCATCTAAAAGACGGGAAAGGATTAAAAGAAATCGCTGCCTTAATGTTTCTAAGCGTTAATACTCTTTATGGCAAAGTTGAGCTTTTAAAATTTGACTGGGATGCAAGAAATTTAACGCACCTGGTCGCACTTGGTTATCAAAAACGATATTTAAAAGTAGAAAATATTGAACATAAAAATAAAATTATTGAGGACTTGAAACCATGATAGATATATCACAAATAAAATTATTGGCTATTGATGATGATGAAGGTATTATAGAAATACTTGAGCTTATGTTTAGTATGCATAAGGATGTCATTCCACAATATGAACTTTTTACAGACGTAAGTAAGTTTATCTCGGCATTAAAACCTAATGTACACATTTGTATAGTAGATTATTTTTTGCACAGGCAAAACGGTCTTTCGCTAATTCAGCAGGTACTTAAAACTAATCCTTATTGCTGGTTTATTATGTTTTCAGGACAAAAAGATTTACAAGTTATTATAGACTTTATGAACAACACACATGGCAGCAGGTATATCGAAAAAGGCTCACAAGATTTTATGGATAAAATGCTTACTTATATAAAAGATATTGTTAGTAGGATAACTAAAATTGAATCACTTTTTTTTGAATCATATCAAAATAGAAAAGCACTTAAAGAATTAAATATTACACTTACCAATTTAAAGGAGAATTTATAGTGGAAAATTTAACAGACATTATTTCATATCTGGTAGGTGCAGGAGGAGTTATACTTTTTGTACTTGCATGGATAAGATTCAGGCATAGAGATAGTGCCGCTACGAATAAGATAAATGCCGAATCACTGAAAGTAAAGGCTGAAGCACAGGAAATACGAGCAAAAGCCGATGTATTAATTACAGACGGCGCACTAAGGATTGTTGATAGATTATCAGCGGATTTGGATGAAGCAAGAGACGAGATTGAAAAATTATTAAAAGTATCTGCTAAAATATCAGAACTATATGAAAAGTCTAAAATAGACCATAAAAAAGAAATTGAAGGATTAAATCACCAATTAAAATACTCTAAAGATTTACTTGAAACTAAGAAACGGCATTGTATTGATACAAGAGCAAGAGTTAAACAATTACAAGATTTGCTAAAACTAAAGCAGGAAGGATTAACACAAGTACAGTTAGAGGAATTTATTTCAAAATTGAATGAGTTAATTAATTCTGCTCCATTAATAACACCAACAAATCTAAGTAGCTAAAATGGCTGAAAGTAATAGCATAGAAGAAATAAAAACAAGGCTGGAGGTTCAGACTGTAGTTAAACAGGAGCTTGCTGGTATGCTTAGACAAAACTCTCGCAGACAGTTAATACAATCTATTCTCACAGCTATGTGTACAGTAGCAACTATTATAGTTTTCATTTTCTACTTCACCCGTCCTACAAAGACAGATATATTAGTATTTAAGCAAATTCAAAGGGAAAGAATGTTGCTAAGAGCAGAACGGGATAGTATGTTAAAAGAAAAAGAAAATCTGCAAAGATTACAAATGAGAAAGAAGGGCTTTTAAAAACCTATGAAACCAATTAAAATCCATATCAATGAAACACTTATTATTAATTATTGTTTTGTTTTCGTGTTCGAAAACAGAATTACCAAAAACTGAAATTGAAGGTAAATTGACAATTAATGCACCAAAAAACCGAGGGTTAAGAGCACCAGACATGAGCATACTTGGGGATGAGAGTTGGTGGCCCATTAGTCATGGTGCTTTTCAATTCATAGAAACGTATTGGAAAGAAGTTAAGTTAGGCGACTACCTGAATGATGTGTACAAGATTCAACCAGGCATGAAGTTAATAATGAAAACAAATTGCCCTATTGTTAATATGCCTGAAATGCAAAAAGGACGGCCGAAACAAACTTGCGATTATGCATGGATAATTAACAAACAAACACAATGCTACCAAGATACAGTTAATAACGAAAATGAATGTGGAAGCATGTTAGCAGTTGAGGTGACAAGAAACGATACATTAGTAGGCTTTATAGAAAAAACTACATATCGGTTTTTATCGGATTGTCATGCAGATCATATTCCCTGTGTCACTTGCCCTGACTTAGATAGAAAAATTTTTATGATTCAGCCGGCCTGGTCAGTAGATTTCTATTTTCTCTATACAGATATAACGGACCTTATACCACTAACCGGAACCAGTGAAATAGTTGTTACTCCGACTGTTAATTTCAGGCGTATATGGATAGAACAGAATTACAATAATAATTCTTTGGACATTCCTATTACATTATTACCGGATGCACCATATGCAAGATTTACAAATCAGGCTTTATAAATTAAGTAACCAATTAAAAATTAAAATTATGACACAAGAAGCGCAAACAGTTCCTCCTAAAGGGCTTTACACTTTACAAGTAAGCGACTTTGTAAAAGGGTTAGGATTTGTTTTATTCGGCAATTTAGCAGCAGCTTTAATTTTTTTAATTCGTCAAGACCATTGGCCTTCCTGGGTTGAATGGCAACCTTATGCCGAAAGTGCATTAACTGTGTTTTTAGCATATATAGGGAAAAACTTTTTCACTAATAATGTAGGTGAAGTTTTCACACAGGATAAGCCTGTAGTGAAGGTTGATATCGAAACCTTAGACAACCTAAAGCAAAAAGCACAAAACAACAATTGAATAATAACGAAAAAATCTCAACTGCACTGGTGTTATTAGGATTGATTGGCCTTGCAATAATATTTCTTTATTTATTAATCTATTATTAAAAATTAAAACTATGTCGTTAAAATCATTCTTAAAAAGTATTGGCACTTTCTTTAAAAAGATTTTCAATGGGTTAACTCCTATAGCTAAAGAGGCTATACATATTGGAGTTATCATAACCGAAAACTTAAAAAAATTTGTTGAAAGTGGTACAGCCGATGTACTTACATCTATAATCCCCGGCGATCTTGACGATAAAATAAAAGAAAGATTGCGTAAAGAGCTTCCTGTAATTCTTGTTAAGTTAAAGCTTGCCGAACAATGCAGCAATGAAACCGAACCGGATAAACTTGTGTTGTGCGCAATTAAAGTTTTGCAATCTATTGAGGGAGATTTCAAAAAAGATTTCTATGATGCCTTAGCTGTCCAGATAGGGCTTGTTTATGCCGATGGAAAAGTAACATGGGATGAACTAAAATATGTTATTAAATGGTTCTACGATAATAAATTTAAGCCAGAAACTTCAAATAATGACTAAACTTATAAATACTCAGCTTACAAAAAGCTTTCATCTTATTGAATTTATTTGCAAAGATGGAACTTTTGTTCCTGAAGAGTACTATATTAACGTCATAACTGTTGCGAATCAACTTCAAATTTTAAGAGATTATTTAGGCGAGCCGATACATATTCTTTCTGCTTATCGTACACCTTCGCATAATAAAAAGATAGGAGGCAAACCAAAGAGCCAACATCTTACAGCAAGTGCAGCTGATATAATTGTTAAAAGCAAATCACCAAAACAATTAGCCGCTATTGTAGAAAAATTAATAAGTGAAAAGAAATTAAAGTTTGGTGGAATGGGTGTTTATAAATCGTTCATTCATGTTGATATTAGGAAAAATAAAGCAAGATGGGAAGGATAAAATACAATATTAATTATTTCATACGCAAGTTTTCTGCTATACCGGAAAATAAATGGACAACATTTGAGTATGGCGAAAATGATATTCATTGCGTTTTTGGTCATTGCGGAATGAGAAAAAAAGATATAAGCATAGAAGGTAATGCAGAGGCAGAAGCGTTTGTGGAATTGTTTGACGCAAAAGTAAGGATAGTACAAATTAACGATGGTTACAATTGCCATTATCAGCAGCTAACATCAAAAGCCCGCATCTTGGCCGCACTGTATGATTTGAAAGCTGAGGAAGCGATTAAAGAAACGTTAGTAATAATAAATGAGATGGATATGGTAACATAAAAAGCTTTGCATCGGAAAATTATTTTCCTATGTAAGACGAGCCACCCCGTTTTTACGGGGGGCTTTTATTAACTGGATTTTTTCATGTGTATTTTGTAAGCAAAGCTGCTTTATTCTTAGAGCAGCTTTTTTATTTTACAAATGTGCATAACTTTATTATGAATTAATTGCAATATTCAAGTTTACACCTTATCTTTGATCTATTAATAACAATTAAAATAAATAAAATGAACAATAATTTAATTAACGAAGAAGACAAAAATTTATCCTCTGATGGTAAGCTAAGGGCATCATTGTATACACATGCTGTTGATCTTAATCTCAAAAAAATAGAAGAACTGCAGGTATTATTTGATAATGAAACCGATATTCATGAAAAAGCTAAATTATCGTATCTCATAGCACGCAGACAAAAACTGCATTATGATAACTTCAATATGAGCGAATAATGATTATGAAAAAACAAAAGTCTCATGGGGGTGCTCGTCCAGGCGCAGGACGTAATTTAAAATACGGGGAACCTACAGAGCGCATATTTTTTACTGTACCCGAATCAAAAAAAGAAATAATCGTAGAACAGGTCAAAAAAATTATTCAGCGTATAACAAAAACGTAAAATTCATACCTTTACTTTGCAAAGCAGACTTCATACAGGTCATTACAGCAAACCAGGCCGCCCTTTTCAGGATGGCCTTTCTTTTTATAAACACAAAAGCCAGTGGTCATAACTCCACCGGCTCCCAATTTCCATTTTCAATTACAAATTACCTTAAATTACATAAAACCCTATTAAATTACAGGACAAACATAATATATATTTTAGTAATGTTTTAGTAATTTCTAAAATTTATTGATTTAATACGGGAAAACGATAGTGGTTCGAATCCGCTCGGGACCTCTTTATTTAATACGTAAAATTCATAAAGCTCTAATTATTAGAGCTTTTTAGTGTAAAATAGTGTAATATTTTGCGAAAAAGTGGTTTAAAAGGGTACATTTGTTTTAGTAAAGTTTTAGTCATTGACAAAATACACCCTTAAATTACTGCTTTACACCTATCAGGTAAACACACAAGGGCTATTCCCTATCTATATAAGAACAACAATAAACCGCAAAACTTCCTATAAAGCTACAGGGCATTTTGTAAGCAAAAAAATGTGGGATGAAAAGAATAGCCAGGTTAAAGCCGGTCATCCGAATGCTGAGTTAATTAATGCTCACCTTTCATTTACTAAGACAGAATGGGAGAAAAAAATTGTTACTACTCAACTTAAGGGAACTGATTTAACAGCAGCAGAATTGAAAGAAAGTTTTATAAGTGATAAGCATAATATTTTTCATTATGTTGAGGGATTTATTAAAAGATTAAAAGGTAAAAAATCTAAAGCCACTTTAGAAAACTATAAAAAACATTTGCTGAAGCTTGAGACTTTTAATAAGAGCCGGGCACTTCAATTTGAAAGTATAGACGCAAATTTTTTGCATAAGTATGAAACCTGGTTAAGAGAAAACATAAACTTCAGAAAAGCAGATAGTACAAATTATATCCATGCTATTTGGAAAACTTTTAAGACCTGGTTTAATGCTGCAAAGAAAGAAGGTATAATAAGTAACTACCCTTTTGACCAGTATGAGAATCCTGTTTATGTTTCACCGGATAAGGACTATTTAACAAACGAAGAATTAAAATTGTTTGAAGATTTTGCGGATGAATCTTTGGATCTTATTTTAAAAGAGAGTGCAGTTTATTTTTTATTCGGTTGCTATTCAGGATTAAGAATTTCAGATTGGTATCAGTTCAAATTTGATAAGCATGTAAAAGGAAATAAAATAAGATTGCGTCCGGCAAAGACTAAACACAAATGGGTAGAGATGATAATAAGCAAACCTTTGCAAAGAAATCTTTTAAGGATGCAGCAAATACCAATTCAATTAAAGGAGCAGACTATAAATGAAAAACTAAAGATCATAGCCGCTAAAATAGGTATCAGCAAGCATTTAACTACGCATTCATCTCGTCACTCGTTCGGGATAACCATTTGTCTTGCTAACGGTCTTTCAAGTGAAACAACAGCAGAATTAATGGGAATAACATTAGATACTTTTGTAAAAAATTACTCTCAAATAACTCAATCAAAAATAGATCATGAAACAAGTAAGGCCTGGGAAAAATTAAATTGAGCTTCTATTACAATAGATAATTCCTTGCTACCTTTGATATAAGTATGCCTACCATTAATTCTTAAATATGATTCCCATACTTTTTTGTTTTTATTCCAATAAATACCTTTAATCCCACTTCTTCTTTCTGCACATGGCGAAGACCTATCATTAGATAACATTTCTTCCAATTCATCAATACTGTAGTTTAATTCATTCAATAAAGCATATTCAGATAATTCCTTAGCTTTTTTATTATAGGCGTATGCAGCGGCTATTTCGCTTTTATAAAACCCCAAATCGTGATCTTCATGATTTATTCGGCACCTACTATTATACAGCCCTAATTTTTTTTTAAACTGTACACCCTTATAAGTATTGTTTGTGTTTCTTCTTTTGTGTTGATTATGTACATTTTGCTCTTTATTTACAATCCTTATATTATATTTTTGATTGTTCAATTTATTATGATCCCTGTGATCTACTAATTGATCCGGCAAAGGCTTTAAAATCATTCTATGCATCTTTACTCTATCTTCATTTATAGCATATCCATTGGATAAATACCATTTGTGCTTAGATAAATAAGCAAAATCTTCATCATCAACTAAAGATGTTTCTCCTTTTGATAGTAATATTATTTTCATGAAATAAAGTTACGAAAAGGTTACGTAACTTCACAGTATCTTTCATGTAAATAAATAGTTATGTCTTATATTAGTGCAACGATGCCAAAAAGCCCGGAAACAAAAAGGATTGAAGTACATTTAATGCCTTCAATTGTTAAGGAGTTGCAACGTCTTGCAGAGTTAGAAAACAGAAGCCTTAAAAATTATATTGAAACGCTTTTACAAAAGCATTTAGAAGATCAAAATAAAAAAACACGTTAAGAATTACAGCCAAGTAACACAAAGTAAGATTGATAAAGAAACCGCTGAAGCTTGGGAAGTATTGACTTAAAGAGGTGTACAATGATAACTTAAATCATTGCCTTGTGCATCCTGAAATCTTGCATTTTTTGGATCATCGCCACACCATTTTTTAGGCTCTGGATTTTGCCCATTGAACGTACCAAAAGTACAATACCAGCAATCTTTATTTTTCTTACAGCCAAAAATGTTGCAGAGAAAAATAGTATTAATAATGCTTTTTTCATATTAGCGGTATAGGTTGAATTTTTTAACCAAGACATTTGTTGCGCTATGAATTTCTTCATTAGTAACGCCTTGCTTTTCTGCAATTTTTGTTAGCAGCCCTATGATTGCATTATTCTGTTTTGTGTGTTTATCTACATCAAAAATCCATCTGTACAAAAAATAAGTTATGGCAATAATAGCAGCAAGAATCATTAAAAATACTATAACATAGAATGGTGTAATTTCTTCTGGCATGAGTTTTAATTTTAAGAAGTAATTATATATATTAGAAAGTATTTCTTTTGTTAATGTTCAAATAAATTCAACTGCCTCGATCCAAACAAGTTTATAACTTTGCACGTTTGATTGGTTTTGATTGCTCTGAGGGGTGGCCATTTTTTGATGTGTTAGTTATGTTTGTTTGCAATCGTTCTTTTTCTGCATAGTCTTTAATCATTTGTTGTTGGCTATTTATTGTATCTGCATTTTTAATAACCGCACTCAACAATTCATAAAAAGTAAGATCATTTATTTCCAATGCTATTTTACTTTTTTGTAATGACGGCTTTTGATCATCCCATATTGATTTTTTCAACAAATCCCTATAAATAATTTTCAGTTTTTTAATTACTGCTTCGTGCCCATCCTTTTTAGATATTGCCTGCGTTAAAGTTTGCGGTCTAAGCCCTGCATCTACAGAAAGCTCAGACTGCGTCTCAAATTTTTTTGCGATTCGTAAAAAATCAACCAGTTCTTTTAATATTTCTTTAGAAGTTTTCAATCGTTTAGGCTATTTGTTTAATCAGTATCAATATTTATAAAATCAATAAAGAAGCCTTGGATTATTGATAATATCAATATATCTTTGTCACTTACTAAGTAAAGATAAGTAATTAATAAATGACACTAAGCAGGACACAGATTAAAATATTATACGGCATTCAAGGAAAACTGAGGCGTGGGGATATTACAGCTATTGCGAAAAAGGTTGGTGTATCTAAAGAATATGTAGGAATGGTTTTAAATCCGGATTTGGATTATTTCAGAGAAGATATAGTGGATGAAGCTATAAAGATTGTTGCCAATCGTGAACAAGTTACGAAAAAGTTGCTAAAATCTATAATGTCAGCAGCATGACCGCATCCGAATCAAATATAATAGAGATCATAGAAAGATTAGATAAGATTGAAAAGCTTATTAAAAACAACCGTCCTACAGTAGCTAAGAAATCATGGGTAAAAATTGGAATTGTGAAACAACTTACTAATTGGAATAAGGAGCAGATGCGTAAGGCCAGGGAGAACGGATTAATAAGGCATAGGCGAGGCAGTAACGGTATAGAATATTTGCTGGAATCAATAGACGAAAAATTTATAAAAAACAAACAATAATTCAATCACTCACAAAAACTTTCAGAATGAAAAACAAACTAATAAAATTTCTTAAAGGGTTCTTCTCACTACGTGGGTTTAACTCTTACAATTTTTAATTAACACATCAAAAACTTTCAGACATGACACGATTTTATTTGTTCACAGAAAAAAGTATAACAGACAGATTTTTTTGCGGAAATATATATAATAGTAACCCCTCGGATACAATACGTTTTCATGGTTGTCCTATGACATTTGAAGAATGTGAAAACGAAGGCAACTGTAAATCGTTTGAAACTAAAAAAGAGGCTAATGAATATAGCAACAGTGAAGAAAGTGCAATGGCTGATTCAAATGCTTATGCAGTAAATGCAATGAGAAGCGAAGAATATTACGGTTGTGAGGGTGTTGATGATTGCAGGTATGAATATTAAAATTCTTGGTGTTTCCCTGAAAGTTCATCAGGCGTGAAGGCTACGATAGTGCCACTTTTAAAAGGTTTAGTAGCCACCTCCCAAAAAGCTTCGTACCCACAAAGATAATTCAATGACAAAAAAAATATTATTCGCAATATTAATTATTGCCATGTCAAATAAATCTCAGGCACAATTTATAACGTCTTTTGGTTCCGGTTTTGAAATCCAAAACAGTGCTATCCCGGTGCAGTTAACGGCAGGAGCAAGTTTGTATAAGAGCGAACTTGTAGCGGGATACACTGTTTTTTTTCATAAGGCGGATGCTACAATACCTAAAATTTTGTTTTTAAGGTACGGGTTAAATATAAGTAAAGGTGATATTGAAATCATGCCGCTTATAGGCGCAGGAATGCTTACAAAGACTATTAGTGAAGTACCAAATCCATTAGACACACAACACGTCTATGATTACGAAGTAATACAAAATCCTGTTCAATTTAAAATATTGTACGGTTTGAAAGTTCAAAAAGCAATTGGCTTGGGTGGCCTGTTTGCCAGTGTAGAGCATTGCAAACTATCATACCTAAATGTCGGATTATACGTAAAAATAAAAAACTAAATAATGCAGGCAAATATTTGGATAGACGAAATGGATCAAAACGTAACATTTACAGCAAGGAAAGTGCGGACAAATTCACTAATGGCAAAGTATCCGGATTATTATCTCAAAGAGGTAACATGGGAAAACGAAAAATACACACCAGAAGAAAACACAATAATTGTGAACTATTATACACAAGCGGTAGGAGAATTTTTTGACGCAATAAAAGAAATAAATGAAAACTATTTCTAAAAACTAAAACAATGAAAAAAGATGCACAAAAACTGATAAACAAATTAATTGATGAAATAGACAACATGGAAGAAGATAAACAAATAACAGAAAAGCAAGCAGAAGAAATTTATAAAGCTATCAGATTAATCGAAACAATTTTAAATACAGAAGAAATCATATGAAAAAATATCCGGTTTATGTAGCTCACGGTTTAGGTATCAGAAAAATTGAGGATGAAGAAACTTACATAGAAGTAAACAACGACTTATGGGAATCTGGTATAATGCGATTTTATAAGGTTCACCAGGTAGTTGACACGTTATTAAAAAATGGTACAAAGGTTAGTGAGGTAGTTTTTAATAACGCTTACCAAACCGCATTAACAAAATTAAATCTGATGCTTCTGGATGAAATGGTTCCAGAAGGAAAGGCGCTAACACCAAAGGAACAGGCAGAAATTTTTTAAGATTTTTTCATGGTTTGTAATTTTTGAAACAGAGGGTAACTGTTTCTGGCAGCCGGGAAAGACCGGCACTTTTTAAACCTCAGATGGTACAGCAAAAAAATAAAATGACAGAGATAAAATTTATTAATACAGATGGGAAAACAATCGTTGTTAAATGCCCTATTAACAATTGGTCTGATTGGATAAGGGGCCAATATAATAATGTTGAAAAGGTTATTTCAATACAAAAACACAAATCAAAATGATAATTTTTTTATTAATACCAGCTATCGTGATAGCGGTTTATTATTTTTTTGTAATGCGTCCAGTAAGCCGTGAAAAGTATAAAGAAATCTGGCCATATGACGTTAGAAAACATTTATAATGGCAAAGGATAAAAAAGATAGGTGTATAGAAATATTACTAGATGCTTTACAGGAAGCAAAAACATACATTATTGAATTAACAAACTCTGATAGTAAAGCTAATGAAGTATACTATCCAAAATTTATTGATGCTGCAATTATTAAAGTAAATAAGCTTTTGAAATGAAACGACTGAAAGCAATAATGATGTACCGTCTTTTTGGCATAATGCCAAAGGGCAGGACAAACGAATATATCCAGAAGTATGTAGTAAAGCTGGCACAAAAAGAAAGTAATAAAAGACAACTATTATCCAGGTCGGTTTATTTGACAAGTAAAATTCAATAACGTAACAATTTAAAATCCCCATAACAAATGCAAAATTTATTATTCGCTCTATCAACATTATTAATTTTTAGCTGCTCAAAAACAAAAGAACCACCACAAGAACCTAACAACAATGATGCAATTGTAAGTATTGAAACTGTTGATCTGAGCAATGAGAACAAGTTAACAGCTTCTATCTCTGCACCTATCTATGATTACCGGATAGTACAAAAAGCAACATTTTCAAGTGGACTTATTGCTTACAATATTCCCTCTATTGTCGACAAGACAAAACACCTTGTCAAATTCACAAGGGATAATATTAAATATGTACAGGCAATTAGTAATGATTCCACTATTTCGTTAGGTATAAAACTATTTAGTCTGAAATCATTAACAGGCAAATTATATTATTCAATGAAAGTGCGAAAAATAGATATGCATTATGCAGAATTGAAAGTAGAAAACGAATTGCCGCTTTATATTCTCGGTACTGGAACAGGTATGAGGAAATGGTATGACTGTATGAAGTCAAGAGTTTATGCGTGTGGCGCGAGTTGGAAATGTACTTTATCATGTACCGTTTTTACAACGATGTATCAAACTGGTATGTGTGGTATGCAAATGGCGATATCTTGTCTATAGTGTATTTATGAGCTACCTAAAAATAAGCCCGTTTGCTAATCCGAATGAAGAACCAAACCATTAACTCTATGGACATTAAAAAAATTAAAACAATCAAAATAAACACAACAAAGTTATGACAAAAGAATTAACAACACAATCTCAAACGGTAAAGTCTCTCTTTGAACGGGAGGACGTAAAAAAGAAGTTCCATGAACTTTTAGGAAAAAGATCAACAAGTTTTATTACAAGTGTCTTACAAATTGCGGTGCAAAATCAACTCCTTGCAAAAGCCGATCCTGTAAGCATTTATCAGGCCGCAGCCGTAGCAGCTACCCTTGATCTTCCTCTTAACTCTAATCTTGGCTTTGCTTACATAGTACCTTATAATGATAAGAACAAAGGACAGGTAGCGCAATTCCAAATGGGGTACAAAGGGTTTATTCAACTGGCACAACGTAGCGGGCAATTTAAAAGCATTTATGCATCTCCGATTTATCAGGGTCAAATAGTTTCTGAAAATCCGCTTGAAGGCTATTTGTTTGACTTTACTAAAAAAAGCGATGTGCTTGTCGGGTATGCAGCAAAATTCAAATTACTTAATGGATATGAAGCCACGCTTTACATGACAGTGGAACAACTTAAAAAACATGGCAACCAATACAGCCAGTCATTTAAAAAAGGCTTTGGGTTATGGAAAGACAACTTTGATGCCATGGCATCTAAAACAGTTTTAAAACTCCTTCTTTCAAAGTTCGCACCTCTTTCGGTTGATATGCAAAGGGCAGTTATTACAGACCAGGCTATCATTAACAATGCAGATACAGAAGATGTAACCTACATAGATAATGAACCGGTTATTGTGGATAAGGAAGCCGAGAGAATAAGCCTACTGATAGGGGATGCTAAAACAATTGACGATTTAATGAAGGTAAAAGAATTTGTACTTCCTGAGCAGGCAGAATTATATGAAACAAAATTTGCAGAACTGAGCGAAAAGGCGATGGAGGCCGCATAAATATGGACTTTTCAAAACAATTATTCCGTTGTTCGTCATTAGGGTATCTGATGACCAATCCTATAAGTAAAGCAGATAAAGAAGCTGGTAATTTATCAGAAGGTGCCAAAACACATTTGATAGATATATATATTCAAAATAAATACAGGCGACAAACCGATATTTCAAACAAGTATATCGAAAAGGGTTTAATGGTTGAAGAAGATTCTATTACTCTTTACAGCCGGGTTAAAAAAATATTCTTTAAAAAGAATGTACAGCATCTTTCAAATGAATTTATAAAAGGTACACCGGATTTATACACCGGACTTGAAATTGAGGCCGCTGATAAGGTAATAGATTTAAAAAGCTCATGGGATATATATACTTTTTTCAGAGTTCATACTAAAGATATTAATCCTCTTTATTACTGGCAACTACATGGCTATATGGCGCTAACACATGCTGCAAAAGCTTCTTTGTGTTATTGCCTGATAAATACTCCTGAACCAATTATTCAGGATGAAGAAAGAAAACTATTCTATAGAATGGGGGCAATAGAAAATCCTTTATACGAAGAGGCCTGTAAAGAACTACGAAAGGCAATGATTTTTGATGATGTGCCTATGAGAGAAAGGATTATAGAGTTTATAGTAGAAAAAAATAAAGAAGATATTGAAAAGCTATATGAAAAGATTAAAAAGGCAAGGGCTTATTTAAAAGAATTGGATGAAATAATTAACCCTGATGAAATATCTGTTTTGATTGCAAATCACGAACCTGAATTATCGGCAACAATTGTACAATGAAAACAGCAAAAGAAATTTTACACGAAAAGGCAACTGAAAATAATGATGGCTTTTTATCCGGGCAAGTTAAATGGATTATTGAGGCGATGGAAGAATATGCAGAGTTAGTTAGTGAGACAAATGATAGTATATGGAAACGGGAATATGATTTAGCAGTTAAAGAAATATCTGATTTACAAAAACAATTAAAAGACGCTGAACAGGAAATAAGAGATTTAAGTAACGCCTCTATTATAAATAATATGAAACAAAGAAACAACTATAGGGATATAGAAGATTTAACCAAAGAGGAAATGGGTCGGTTAGATCATCTTGAGCGCATGGTGGAAGATTACCGGGAACATGAGTATCTCAAAGAAGGCAACAAGGGCTCAACAATGGGAATTTCATGAAAAATGGAACAACTACAGAAAGAAACTGGAAAGTTATAAAAAAGAAATAGGGATATAGCATGAAAGCTGAATTACAAATAGCAAGAGTAGAAGATTGTAATGAATGGCTGGAGCTATCGGCTAAAGACTACACTGCTTCGCAAAGTATATCCTGGTTAATAGACCAAGTAGGGCTTTTATGTAATTCAATGGCTTTTGTGAATAATCAAATGGCAGTAGCAAAGCGAAGTTTAAACATTGCGAAGGTTAAGGCTTATCATGACATGATTGCTTCATCCATTGCTAATGAAACGTATTTCGCTCCTTCTTTGGCCAAAGAATATACAGCAGCAAAGTGCCATGATGAACAGTATAATTATGATTTGTGTGAAAGATGCAGCCGGACTATAACGCATACACTGGAAGCACTACGTACCTGTATATCGGCACTAAAAGAAGAAATTAAAGTATCACAATATCAAACGGCATAAATGGAAAATCTTATAAAGAAAAAAGTAAAAGTAAAGATTGATATTTCTTATTTCGAAGATCCAAAAAAAATATTTGCGCGCCAGGGAGATAGGGTAAATGTATTTGCAGACTTAGGCCATGTAGTTGTAGCAAAAAATGTTTATGGAGAAAAATTTTGTATTGCCAAACATGATATAGAATAATGGAATCACAATACCTCATAGAACGGCGCCTAAGAATGTTAGGCATTAAGCAGCCGGAAGAAAAGCGGCCTGTAAAAAAAATAGCCTTCCATTCAAAGAAACGTGAAACTAAACAGAGGGTTTACCGGAAGATAGTAAAAAGCATGCATGAAGAAAGTGATTTATGTGAAATACATAGCCCTGTATGTACAGGAAGGATGCAGGGTGCAGATCATATCCAGAAAAGAAGTGAACTTAATTTATTGATAAGGAATAATTTAAAAAGAGCCTGCAATGCATGCCAGGATTATAAAGAAAAATTTCCGGAATGGGCAAAAGAAAACGGTCATTCAATAAGCAAATTTAACAGAGCATAATGGAATTAACCCACGAAGCATATATAAACTTCCTAAAAAGTAAGGTAAGGCTGGCGCAAAGTACTGGATTTGATATTGAAATATCAGAAATAAATCCTGCCATAAAACCATTCAACCGATTAATGGTTAAGTGGCTTGTAAAAGGTGGCAGAAGAGCCTGTTTTGCAGCGTTCGGACTTCATAAAACTGTTACACAACTTGAAACACTCAGATGCATATTAACTAAAACTGGTGGCCGGGGTTTAGTCATAGCTCCACTTGGAGTGCGACAGGAATTTAAAAGAGATGCTGTTAATATATTAGGTTGGAATGAACCTCCAAAATTTATAAGAAATATTAACGATGCCGGTGATACAGGTATCTATCTTACAAACTATGAAACTGTAAGAGATGGTAAACTTGACCCAAGATTATTTAATGTGGTATCACTTGATGAAGCATCTGTTTTAAGAGGCCTGGGAGGTTCAAAAACATTCAGGGAATTTATGCGCCTATTTACAGGTGATGCCGGTCCGCTTGGTGACAGAAGAGGAACGGAATGCGTAAAATATCGTTTTGTTGCTACGGCTTGTCCGAGTCCCAACGAATACATTGAATTGCTTTCATACGCGGATTTCTTAGGCATCATGGATGTATCCCAGGCTAAGACAAGGTTCTTTAAAAGAGACAGTACACAAGCTGACAAACTTACACTTCATGCACATAAAGAAGAAGAGTTTTGGTTATGGGTAGGTTCATGGGCTTTATTTGTTACAAAACCTTCAGACTTGACCGGAAACCATGAAGATGATATCGGATATAATATGCCACCATTGGATATAAGATGGCATGAATTACCAAGTGACCACAGCAATGCCGGCGCTGAGAAGAATGGACAATTTAAAATGTTTAAAGATTCAGCTTTAGGATTAAGTCCTGCTGCAAAAGAGAAAAGAGAAAGCTTGGACGCAAGGATTAATAAAATGATTGAATTGAGACAAGAAGATATTAGCGCACATAGAATAATTTGGCATGACTTAGAAGATGAGCGTCATTCACTCAAAAAAGTAATTCCTGATATAGTTAATATTTATGGTTCCCAAGATCTTGATCAACGTGAGCAAGCGATTATTGATTTTTCGGATGGTCTTATCCGGGAGTTTGGAGCAAAACCGCGTATAGCAGGTTCGGGCTGTAATTTTCAAAGGCATTGTAATTGGGCAATCTATTTAGGTATTGGTTTTAAGTTCAACGACTTTATTCAAAGTATTCACAGACTTCTAAGGTTTCTGCAAACAAAAACTGTACGCATTGATTTGATCTACACAGAAGCTGAAAGGCAAGTAAGAAAAACACTAGAAAGAAAATGGAAACAACACAATATAATGGTGCAAAAAATGACAGAAATAATTAAAGAATATGGTTTATCTGAATCTGCTATGGCTCAGGTATTAACACGGAAAATGGGTGTTGAGCGTGTTGAAATTAAAGGAAATAATTATCACCTGGTAAACAACGACGCAATATTAGAAGCTAAAAATTTGGAAGATAACAGCATCGGTTTAATACTCACTTCTATCCCATTTTCTACTCAGTATGAATACTCACCTAACTATGCTGATTTCGGCCATTCAGAAAACAATGAAGAGTTTTTTGCACAAATGGATTTTTTAACACCTGAATTATACAGATCACTAAAGCCTGGCAGGATAGCAGCTATTCATGTTAAAGATAGAATAGTACCAATGGGATTAAGCGGCATGGGTTTTCAAGTTGTTTATCCACTTCATAAACATTGCATTGATCATTACACAAAATATGGTTTTGGTTACATAGGAATGAAAACTATCGTTACTGATGTTGTAAGGGAAAATAATCAAACATATCGTTTAGGATGGACAGAACAATGCAAGGACGGAACAAAAATGGGAGTAGGTATGCCTGAATACCTGTTACTCTTTAGAAAACCTCCTAGAGATAGAAGTAACGCTTATGCAGATGAACCGGTTATAAAAGAGAAAAAATCTAAAGCAAGATGTATGTATTGTTATTCAAGTAGTCTTGTTCAGGATTATTTTGTTGATAACAGATATGTATGTCCGGTTTGCAAAAATGAACTTAAAGAAGAATTTTTTCATGAAAATAAAAGTTTTGAATATTCTCTTTCCAGGTGGCAAATTGATGCTCATGGTTTTACCAGATCTTCCGGCGACAGATATTTGAACCCGGAAGAACTTGCTGTATTAGATCATGATAAAATATTTAAAATATTCAGGGATTATTCACTTAACAATATTTATGATTTTGAGCATCATGTTCAAATTGGGGAAGCTATTCAGGCTATTGGGAAACTTCCTACAACATTCATGCTTTTACAGCCTCAAAGTTGGAGCCCTGATGTATGGACAGATATTACAAGGATGAGGACTTATAACATGACACAGGAACGCAAAGGTAAAGAGATGCATTTATGCCCTATGCAGATTGATCTTGCACGAAGGGTTATAAAACAACTTTCAATGAAAGGCGAGAAAGTGCTTGACCCATTTGGAGGGTTAATGACCGTACCTGCAGAGGCTGTACATTTGGAACGTTACGGGATAGGATTTGAGCTTAGCAAAACGTATTTTTTAGATGGAGCAGTTTATTGTAGGTCGGCTGAAAATAATATTGATATGCCGACTTTATTTGATACAATTAATGAAACGGTACCGGCAGCGTGAAAAAGGTTTATACAATAAAGATAACTTCTAATAATTCTCATCCAAACATCTGGTATGCTAAACGGATAGGGCAGGAGTTTGAAGCCGAATTATCAATGGGAGCAAAAGGTTATGTGGTTTACAGGTTGAAGGGTAATTATATAGTTCACCCGGAAGACTGTATAGTTTTAAATGTCAAGGAAGAAGAAAAGCATTTTAAAGAACAAAGAGTAGAATAATTTATATATCGTAATAAAATGGGTTATTTAGAAAAACTTAATCAGCCCCTTTGGCAAAAGAAACGCCTTGAAATATTCCAACGTGATAATTGGAAGTGTACCCAATGCTTTGCGGTTGAAAAAGAATTGCATGTACACCACTTAGATTATATCCATGATATTAAGCCTTGGGAATACCCAAATGATATGCTGATTACCTTATGCAGTGACTGTCATGCAAAAGAAAATGAGCGGCCTAAACATGAAAGCTATTTACTACAATCACTAAAGATGAAAGGTTTTTTAGTAAATGATATGCTTATTTTATCCTGCCTTATTGATACCAATGAAAAATTCACCAATTTCTTATTAAAAATTATGAGGGCTAATGAGTAAAAGAATGACTGATACTGATAAATGGAAAAAACCATTTTTTAGATCATTGCCGAAGGAGTATAAATTATTTTGGTTTTATATTTTAGATGACTGCGATCATGCAGGCTTATGGCACGTAGATATGGAAGTGGCTGATATAAGATTAGGTCTACGATTATCATCCCAAAAAGCACAAGAGTTATTCGCCGATAAAATAATTGTGCTTGATAATGGAACCAAGTGGTTCATTCCTGATTTTATTACATTCCAGTACGGTGAATTTAACGAAGCTAATAAGATGTATAAATCAATAATGCCTATTCTTTTAAAGTATAATCTTATCCCCCATATATCCCCCATTTATGGGGTTAAAGTAAAAGTAAAAGAAACAGTACAAGTAAAAGAAGAAGAAAGGAAGCAAGAATTTTTAAAAAATGAGATTTGGAAACAAGAATTCTGTATGGCAAAAAACATTTCAATGTTTGAATTAGAGGCGCTTCAAAAGTCTTTTATAAAAGACGCAGAGCTAAAAGGAGAATTTGTAGATAATTACTATAGATATTTTACAAACTCATTCAATAAGGGATCAAATAATATTATTCCTAAGCCTAAAAAAGAATTTGTGATATGAATTTAAATTGGCTTAAATACGGCATAGATATTTCTAAACAAAGAGGCGGTAAAATGCTTTGTCCTAACTGTAGCCATACCAGGAAAAACAAAAATGATCATTGCCTTAGTGTTGATGTTGTAACCGGGCTTTATAACTGCCACAACAACAACTGTGGATTTAAGGGAAGCGTAGTTGAGTATAGGCCAAAAAAAGAATTTGTTAAACCTATACCGAGATTGGAAGTTTTAAGAGCCAAAACGGTGGAATGGTTTGAGAAAATAAGGCGCATATCTAACAACACTTTGCTAAGATTTAAAATTACTGAGATTAAAGAATGGATTTGCTTTAATTATTTCAGGGATGAACAATTGGTAAATATCAAATTCAGGGATACAGCAACAAAATCCTTTCGCATGACGAAGGACGCAGAGCTAATTTTTTACAACCTGGATGCGATAAAAGATGAAAATGAATGTGTAATTGTTGAGGGTGAAATTGATTGTCTTACCTGCCATGAATGCGGAATTTATAATTCTGTATCTGTACCAAATGGCGCAAGCAAAGGAAATCAAAAGCTTGAATATTTGGATAATTGTTGGGAATGGTTTGAGAATAAAACAAAAGTGGTTTTAGCTGTTGATAGCGATGAAGCTGGCGTTATGTTACGGGATGAATTGGCGCGGAGATTAGGGAAGGAAAAATGTTTTACGGTTGAATATCCGCAAGGATGCAAAGATGTGAATGAAGTGCTTATAAGCCATGGTAAAGAAGCAGTAATTCAAATCATAGCCGCAGCAAAAGAAATACCACTTGAAGGAATAAAAACAATGGATGAAATGTATCAACAGATTTGTGATTGGTACGAACATGGTTATCCAAAAGGAGCAAGGGCCCGTATAAGTGGGTTCGACGAATTACTAACTTTTGTCCCGGGCCAACTAACTATGATAACAGGGATTCCGGGCCATGGTAAAGACGAGTTTGCAAATCTTATTATGACCTCCCTTGCTAAGTATGAAGATTGGAGTTGGGGGATATGTGCCTTTGAAGAAAGCCCGGAAGAAACGGTTACAAAACTCATTGAAAAACTTACAGGAAAATCTTTTGATTTTAGGATTGATAAATCACAAAGAGTTAATGAAAGTGAGTATGAAACTGGGTTAGGACTTGTTGATAAATATTTTCACTTCATAAAAACAGAAGATATTGAAACCGATCTTGAAGGTATTTTAATTAAAGCAGAACAAATGGTAAAACGTTTTGGGATAAGAGGTTTTTGCCTTAATCCCTGGAATTGGGTTGAGCATTTTAGAGAAGCATACATAAGCGAAACAGAATACGTAAGTCATGCGCTCACTAAGGTTATTTTATTTTCACGAAGGTTTAAGGTGCATTTTTTTTTAATGGCACATCCTACAAAAATGAGTAAGAAAGATGGGAAAAAATATGATGTACCAACTCTTTATTCAATTAACGGATCAGCAAATTTTTTTAATAAGACTCATAACGGAATAACAGTTTATAGAGATGCTGATACGGTTGATGTTCATGTTCAGAAAGTAAAGCAAAGCTGGTTAGGTAATACTGGTTTATGCCAATTTAGGTATAACACTTATACTCGGCAATATGCTGCATTATCTGAGTTTAAATTAAATGGTTTTGTACCTATTCAAATAGATAGAACATTTTGAAACACACAAAAACAATATTAAAGCTTATGCTGGTTTTAATTCTGATAGCAGTGATTTATTTGTTTATTATCTGGCTGGCTTTAAATTCTAATAAAGGTTTTTATGAGTAAAAATTGGACTTTAGGCGATATAGAAAAACTTTCAGCAAGAGGTTTTAGGGTTAATGTTAAGTCGGTTCTTCATGTTTCAGATCTCAACGATTTTAAGACTAAAAAAATAATACCTCTACAAAAATTATTAGATAAGGCTCAAAAAGAATTTAATAAGTTTATTCGTAACAGGGATGCTCAAAAAGGTTGTATTTCATGTCAGTCATATAACGTACAGCAAGCGTCACATTTTTTCAGTGTAGGGCAATTTTCAGCATTAAGATTCCACGAAGATAATGTGGCGGGTAGTTGTCTTAAATGTAACTATTTTCTTTCAGGTAATTTATTAGCATATAGAGAAAGTTTGTTAGTTAGAATAGGCGAACAAAGATTAAATGATCTTGAATTATCAGTAAAAATAAATAGGGTTAAAAAGTGGTCACGTTTCGAATTAGAATTAATTTATAAAATGTACAAAGAAAAAAATAATATAAGTATAAAAAGTTATG
Organism: uncultured bacterium; assembly: GCA_963826535.1. Classification (GTDB taxonomy): domain Bacteria; phylum Patescibacteriota; class Microgenomatia; order Levybacterales; family UBA12049; genus JAHIGH01. Next base: position 50,276 of record CAWGXL010000008.1, read on the forward strand.
AATCTTAAAAACTACACATCAGATATTGAACCAACAAAATCAATGGCAAACATTGAAAGATGGCTCATTGAAATTGGCGCAAGCAATATAAATAAAAACTATGTTGATAAAATATGTGTAGGGCTTACGTTCTTGTATTTTGATCAAGCCATTAACCAAACACTTGCCTTTCATTTGAAGGCACAAGTGCAGGAATGTTTTAATATTTTTTGGAAAGATAGGGTTCAAGAAACGCCTTCGCAGAAAGAAAACTGCATGAAGCAGGCAAATAAAACAGCATGGAAAATACTCAGCGATTGGACAGAAATACAATGCTCAATGATTTTGCTTGGTCAGGCAACACCCTTACAGATGTTTTTGCCATTTGTTTATGATACCCAAAAAAATGAAACACTTTATGATAAAATAAGTTCAGGTAAAATGAATAATCTATTAACTTATAACCATGGATAATATACCACAAAAGATATACCTGCATCGGTTCAAGTCAACCGATGCCTTCTTTAATGGGTGGAGCAATAAAAGGGAAAGCGATACTGACATAGAATATGTCTTATCTCAACCTGTACAGGATATTAAAAGTGCAGAGGATGTTTATAGGAAACATTGGGCAAGATGGGTAAACAGAACATTTAAGAATGATAAAGAGGTTATGCCGGAAGACTTATCAGATGAGGATGAACACTATTGGATATACGAAGCTATGTTGGAATTTGCAGTACAATTTTCACAACCTTTAAGCACCCCTGTTGTACAGCCAACAGATGAACAGGTAGAGGCCATAGCTGAAAAAGCGATACCTGCTTTTGTTGTTGAGGTTAAGGAAGGCGAGGAAGAAGTTGATACCCGTATGAGACAAATAAATGCTGACTTGGTAAGAAGTTATATGATAGGGGGATATATGAGGTGTTTAAAAGCAATGTGGCAACCCATACCTGATGACAAAACCATACAGGCAATGGCAGACGAGTATGCCCGAAATGAAGAAACACCTGTGAGTTGGGAGCATAGGCAGGGATTTGTAGCAGGCGTAAAAGCAGGGATTAACCCAAAAACTAAAAAACAATGGTAGATAGTAGATGGATTGACAAACCAAGTGAGTTAGAAAATCAACCATTTTGGATATGTTGGCATGCTTGTATGTTGTTCCTGCATGGCGTTTTTACTTTACGAACAGTTTAATGAAATTTATGAAAAATACAGCGACATTAATAGATGAGTTATACAGGGAATATATTGTACATGAAGAATTGCCTATAGATTTTCAAATAGGTATGCAAAACTTTCTGGATAAATTAAAGGAAGTATTATCACCACCCATAACTGATGCCGATATACAGGCAATGGCAGAGAAGGAATATCCTGAAGGTCAAAATGCGGTTAATATAAAAAGAGAAGCCTATATCAAAGGTGCAAAAGCAATGCTTCATCTTAAAAACAAATAAATGGAAATAACAGACATACAAATCGGTGACGCTGTAGTGTATATCCCAAAGCATTTATTATTACGGGGATAGCGGTAAAATGATACTGGATGAAAACCTCGGTATTGTAACTTCCAAAAATGATAACTATGTTTTTGTAAAGTATAATGGGAAAGAATATAGTGCCGCAACTAACCCACAAGATTTATTTACTCTTAGCGGAAGACCTGACTTAGCGGAAAAGTTAGGTATTGAGATAAAACCTATCAATAAAATATACGAATTATACTTAGAACAGAAAACAATGCTTCAACTTAAGATACACACTCATGCCAATTTCAGATAATGATAGAATATGGGCTTTAAGGGGTATAATCCAGGATTTGGAAAAGCGTTTGACTGAGACGAATGATTTACTGGGCAGTGCAACAAGAGAAGGAGAAAGGTTACAAAAGAAAGTTTTAGAGTTAGTAGCAGTTAAATCTAAAACAGAATCGGGAAAACAAAGAACTAAAAAAATAAAAGATTAAATTGCAGTAATGGTAAAACTTTCTACAATAAAATCTAATCCTGACAATCCCCGGATCATCAAAGACGATAAATTTAAAAAACTCGTCACCTCTATAAAAAACTTCCCTAAAATGATGGCTTTACGTCCGATGGTAGTAGATGACCATGAAACAGTTTTAGAAATGATGCAGGCTATAGCTTTAACTATAAAAGATAAGATACTAACAGTTGATAAACAGTTGATAAATGCCTAATCCTCAAAACTTAGAAAAAGAAAGTCATTTGTAAAAAATGATCCGCGTATTAATAAAGAAGGCAGGCCTAAACTACCTGACCTCAAACTCCTTATGGAAGAAATAATGGGAGAAGAGAAAGACGGTAAAACTGCAGCATTCGCAATCCTGGCTGCATTACGGGCGAAAGCAGCCAAAGGTGACGTAAGGGCAGCAGAGATGCTAATGAACAGGGGGTATGGTCTTCCTAAGCAACATATAGAACATTCAGGCAGCATAGAAACACCAATAATATTTAAACTTGATGACAAGTTCAGAGAAGATAGTCTTAACGACCCCGGTGTTCCAAAAAAACTTGGCGGCATACCTTAATCCGAAATATAATGTTATTTGTGACGAAGGTGGTAGTAGATCAGGTAAGACATTTGGGATAATCCAACTTTGTGTTGGCATAGCCGGCAATGAACCAAACAAAAGAATATCAATAGTGTCTCATTCATTACCTCATGTTAAAAGGGGGGTATTAAGAGATTTTAAATTGATCATGCAGGAAATTGGTTGGTGGTATGAAGAACAATGGAGTGCGACAAACTTTATTTATACTTTTAAGAATAGCAGTTATATAGAATTATTTGGTTTAGAGGATGAATCTAAAGCAAGAGGACCAGGTAGGGATATTCTATTTGTAAATGAAGCTAACCTGATAACTAAAACTTTATTTGATCAGTTGGCAATGAGGACAACAGGTAAAATCTTTTTAGATTGGAATCCTGCTGACTTTAATTCATGGTGTTATGAGTTGGCCGATGATCCAAAGAATAAAAGAATACATTCTACCTACAAAGACAACATTCACAATTTAAGCCAATCGCAAATAGATTACATAGAAGCCTATAGAAATTTACCTGATGACTTCCTTTGGAAAGTTTACGGGTTAGGAGAAAGAGGAGCAGCCAAAGAACTAATTTACACTACCTGGAAATATTATACCGATGATCCGCTTAATGGAGATGTTTTTTACGGTTTAGACTTTGGATATACTAATCCTTCGGCAATGGTAAAAGTAACGCATTATGAAGGCGCTAATTACGTGCAGGAGGTATTATATCAGTCTTCATTAACCGTACCGGAAATGATTAACCGAATTAAAAGTTTAGGTATAGGCAAAAGTATAATTTATGCTGATTGTGCAGAGCCTAAAACTATTGATGAGATTTATAAAGCCGGGATAAATATTAAACCAAGTGATAAAGATGTGTGGGCAGGTATTGTAGGAGTAAAATCATATCCACTTTATATAAAGAAAGGTTCAGATAATTTAATAAGAGAATTGCAGGGTTACAAGTGGAAGAAAGATAAAAACGATAATATAACTGAAGAGCCGGTTAAAGCTGATGACCATTTAATTGATGCGTTACGTTATGCAATATTTACAAACCTTGTAACACCAAAGCTGGTTTATTCAGATGCAAGATATTAAAAACTTTATACATGAAAAAGTATCTTATAATCCTTGTACTATTCTTTAGCGCCTGTAAACATGAAGCACAAGAAACAACGCATAGCGGAGATTTTAAAATAGAATTTCTGTTTGAAAAAGATGGGTGTAAAATGTATAGATTTAAAGATGCTGGTGATTTAATATATTGGGCAAACTGTGAAGGTAGGACAAGCTATGAGACAACATTTGTAAGCGGCAAACCTCCAACAGTTATTAAAAAACAAATTCAAGCAGTTACTACCAAGCATTAAACTTTATACTTATCCCACTATTCACCTTTGCCCTTAATAATACCTTAGCATAAAAATAAGGATGGGTGTATTTGACTTCTTTAAAAAAGATAAGGTTATAAAAGACTTGTCTGCCCAGGTTAAAGCATTACAACAATATAATACCAATAATTTTCTAAGATTTAATAATCTTAACCGCAACATTGCTCTATTCCCTGAATGGGATATACATACTAACTCTGAGCGTTACGCCACTACTGATGATATTTATTCTATTGTTCGTATGCTTGCCACTACTGCAGCAATGATACCTATTTATGCTTACCAGGTAGTTGATGAGGTGGCACAAAAGAAACTTAACAGAATAAAGCAGCCACATAATAAACCATATGAAGTAAAAGCTCTGCAGGTAAAAGCATTAGAAGAACTACCAGGTGATGACAGGGTTGAAATGCTAATGGAGAACCCTTGCGAATATAAAAGCAAGTTTGAGTTTTATGAGGCTATTTATACCTTTCTTTTTTTATATGGTGAAGCATTTATATTAAAAGAAAGGCCGGTTGTAGGTGTTAACTCAGGGCTTACAGTATCTCTCCACCCTTTATATCCCCAGAACATTATTTTGAAAGTAAGTGGTGATTTACCACGTAGAATAACAGGCTATGACTATAAAGTAAATGGAGTTACTATTTATGAGAATTTACCTGTAGAAGATATAATACACCTGAAGTATTTTAATCCAACAATGGATTATTTGGGTACCGAATTAAGAGGACTTTCACCTTTACAGGTTTTAGCTAAAAGATTAGGTAGAATGGATGCCAACCTTAATACATCTGTTGCACAGATGCAAAATGGAGGTGTGCAAAAAATTGTGTGGGATGAAAACGATACCGGTGTTCCATTTACTCAGGATGGTAAAGAGGTAACAATTGCAGGAGCAAGGAAAGATAATTTTTATAGGTTCCTGAAGAACCCTGGTAATTATGGGGCTCCATTCTTTGCAGCTGGCAAAATGGGTGTTATCGATATTGGCAGCACACTTGATGAAATGGGGATTTTAGAAATAGGTAACATAGATTTTAAGAAGTTATGTAATGCTTACGGTACTTCTGATATACTTTTTAATTCAGATGTTGCCAGTACTGAGAGCAATGTAACTGTAATGGAGAAAAGGACTTATACCAATACAGTTTTACCAAATGTTTACAGGGTAAGGGATGCCTTAAAGGCCGGATTGTTGGAAGACTTTGAAAAAGGAAGAAGATACGTTAAGATAGATGAAAACGGTAATGAAAATCAGGTAGTAATAGAAGGGGATGGTGTTAAGCGGGATATACGGGAAGATATTTCAGAGATACATTCTTTGCAGGAAGATATGGGTAAGATGGTAGCATGGATGCAACAGGCCTGGTGGATTTTACCTAATGAAAAAAGGTTAATGATGAAATATGATGAAATAGATAATCCATTGTTTAATGAACCGTTAATTCCTACAGGTATGCAAACTACAGAAGATTTTCAGAGCGTAGAGCCCTTAGATATTGTTACTGAGGAAGGAAATTAGTATCTTGTATCTAAAAAACAATATGGATGTAACAAGGTTTGACACAGAAACTATTATAGAACAAAAAAATCAATTAGCTGAAAATATCCGTGAGCTTATTCAAACATTTTTAGACAATAATCCAGATCATGACTTAATAATTAAGATTGATTATAAAGTACATAGAACGACACTTGGTGAAATAAGAAATACGGTTGTAAATATTTTTATAAGTTAATGACCGGTATTGAATTAAATATGGAAGTACAGGAGATGCCGCCTGATGGCTCAAAGTGTTTTGAATGTGGAGAAATTATTACAGGCAAAATGTTCCAATATTTTTTATTTGAAGGAACGAATTTAAAACCTACGCCAACTAAGTTTAAATTTTGTGAACCGTGTTATATAAAAGCAGGTGAATAAATAGCAATGGCAACATTAGAAATAGACGTATTATTAGAATGGTGTGAGATGCCAATAGATTTAAGTTATTGTGATTTATGTAATGATTTAATAGCAGGTAAGATGTTTGAACTTTTTGTATTTGTTGATGATAAGCCAGAAGGATTAATTAAATCTTGTTCATCTTGTTATTATATGATAGGAATTGTTACCAATGGCAGATAAAGAATTAATAAAAATAGTTGAGGAAGCTATACCATTAGACCCAAAGTGTCAGATTCAAAGGAACTATGATATTCATAGAAGGGATAAGCTAATGAGGAAAATAAAAGAGTATGTAGCTAAACAATTAGAAGCGCAGTTTAATGCAAAAGAAGTAGCATGACAATAGATATTTTACAGTCAATTAGTTTAGTATTACTTTCACTCGTTATAATTCATTTAGTATTTAGAATTAGAAAATTAGAAAAAAAAGATTAAATGGGATGGACAAAAGAGATTACCTCAACCGCTTTCACAGGTTCCAAAGAAGCCGGGAAAAGTTCTTCGCTCCAAAAATTAACGCCGCTTTAAAATCCCAATACAAAAGTTTTATTGATAATTTGCCCTATGGTGAACTGGAAGCTTTAAATAGAATTAGCTCTAATGGCATAGTACGTGTATTACAGAATTTATACATGGATGCGGGTATTAATTATGGAGCTAAGGTAAGGTCCGATTTAAATAGAACAGTGCCCTATAGACTACCTAACCCCGGCGATTCATTCCATAAAAGTATTAAGGCACGTTTGCCTATGGGCTTTAGTGAACGTATGGCTCAATTGATAGCCGATTATTTCCGCACTGATATTTTAAATACTTCTGAACGCATTACAGATACCACAAAAGATTTAATAAGGCAGGTTTTTACAGATGCTTATTCTCAAGGGTTGGGCATTGATGATATCATAAAACAATTAGAAAATACTGAACTAAGCCGGATAAGAGCGCGGTTAATTGCACGTACCGGAGACTGTAACTTCAGCAAATCAGGGTGCAATGTTCGTTGCTAAAGAAACCGGGCTAACATTACGCAAGGGATGGCTTTCGGCACGTGACAGTAGGGTAAGATTTCATCATAGGAATGAAAATGGGCAGGTGATAGGTGTTGATGATTTTTTTACTGTAGGGAATGATTTGATGTTGTATCCGGGTGATAAAGGTGGACATAACGGGCAACCAAAAGTAAGTGCCGGAAATTTATGCAACTGCAGATGTTCAGTTTTAATGATACCTGTTGATGATTAGTTGAGGTAAAAAAAATCGTAAATTAAGTTATGACAGCAAAAGAAAAGGCTGATGAGTTAGTAAATAAGTTTTATCAGAATATTACGGCTGATAGTGCTTATCCAGATTATCATGCAAAGGAAGCTGCCTTAATAGCGGTGGATGAAATAGTAAAACAGTTGGCATCTTTGGATGAATGCACTTTGTGGGATAATAAAAAAAATACAAGTATTTATGTATCGGAAATAATTGAATACTGGCAACAAATTAAAATAGAAATAGAGAAGCTATGAAGATAGACGTCAGAAAAAATTTTGTGTATAGTAAGTTACGGTTTTTTGGCTTTGGTACTTGCAATGTTCTTTTCCCACCTATAATACTTCCACACTTATACATTCAATTTAGTATTTCCTATTAATCATTTTAATAGCGTAATTAGTTGATGGTATGTCCAATTTACATCACTATCAAATTAAGTTTATAATTAATAAAATAATTTTTTCTGCCATAATACTCCATTGTTAACGTGACTACAATTTACAAAAAACCTGCAACTTTGTTATTTTTGCCAAAGTGAAATATTTCTTCTTAGATAGCCGCATTGACGAAGTTCTTTTAAACAAGTTTTTCCAGTTTGCCAATGATAATTCAGATGATGATTGGACTATTTCAATTTGGAGTACCAGCGGCTTAACAACTTTATCTAAGGCAATACTTTATATAATCAATTCAAGGAAAGAAAAGGTTACTCTGATATGCGATGGACATATAGTGCTGCTTTTGAAATATTTTACCATGCTAAGTGTAAAAAAGTTCTTACCAGAGAGTGTAAAGGTATCGTTGATTTATCAGCGGGGGATATTAGATTGTCACGTAACGGAAAAGCGAATGATCCTGAAAATCTTTGTGTTATGAAAAACTGGCAGGAAGATAAAACATCTAATAAGTGGGTTAAGAAAATACTTGTCAGCGAAGAACTTAAAAAGTTTAATAAAGGCGAAGATGTTTATTTGACAACTAAGCGGATGAAAGAAATATTCCCTGATGCAGAAATAATTTAATTTCTATCTTCCTCTAAGCAAACTTAAAATATAGCCATGCAAGACTTGTCACATTCCATAGCCTCTTTTTGCAAAGCTGGTTTAATGGTTCCAAGCCGACCGGGAACGGGTTATAATTACTCCCATACGTTTAATAATTCTATCCCTTAATTCTGAAAGATTACTACTCTGTAATTCTTTTGCTATACTTTTTATAGATGATGGTTATTATAAGCATAAGTGAAAGTGGCGATAATGTTTTCCCTCATTTCATCCGTTAAGGGCTCTACATCTAAAATCTCAATTTTAAAATATTCGGTAATTAAATCTTTTACTCCCTGTTTACAGGTTGTTTCATGGATAGGCAAATTGTGTTCAGCAATAAACAAAAGTGGTTTTATTTACATAATTACCATTCAGTGCACACTTTAATGTTATTAATTTAAATTTTTAGATTCAGCAGCTTCTTTAACTGAATCATAAAAAATACCATTTGAAGTATCTAAAACAAGTCTGCCAGTTAGATGTAACATATCTTTTATATTTTTCTGATCTTGTACACTAAACTAAATTTTCTACATTATTATTTAATGGATTTCTATCAAGATGGCCAACTTCTTTTTTATTTTGTGGATTTGGGATATAAGTTTTAGCAACAATCGGATTAACTCTAAAGGTTTTTCGTTATCCATTAGATTGTTTCAAGTTGGTAGAATAGTATCCTCTTGTAATACCATATTTAAGAAATTCTTTCGTAGTTAGATTCCAATTTTCCTTTTGGTAGTTATAAGATAATTATCACAACCTTCAATCATTTTCATTTTTATGAATTTCCATAAAGATATAATTAAATTTTAATTACCTACCTAATATTGTTAGTGAATTTTTAACTAAAGATGTTGGTAGGAAGAAAAAGGTTAAAAATGGATACGAAGTAAAAATCATGAATGTTAAATCAAAGAAGATAAAGAAAAAGAAAGATGGAAAGGAAATCTATAAACTTTGAATTAAAGGACATTGACAAAGGCAAACGTATGGCAGTGATCGCCGGCTCGGTGGGCGCCTCGGTGGTCGGTTCGGTTGTCGGTTCCGTGGTCGGCGGCGTCGTGGCCGGCCTGGTCGTGGCAGGCGCGGAGGTCGGCGGCCGAGCCGTCGGCGTGCGGCTGGGCTGCAGCGACTGGCCGCTCGGCCGGGCGGGCTCGGTGTTCTCGTCCGACGAGTCCTGCAGGCCGGGCACACGCCGGGCGCCGAGCTGTCGGTGACCCGCGCCGACGGCGTGGTGACCGGTTGCTCCGCGGTGCCGCTCCGGTCCGGCTGGAAGAATAGCGCAGGGCCAGCAGGCCGCGGCCAGACCGAGGAAGATCACGGTCAGCAGCACGGCCAGCTCGGCGCCGGTGCGCTTACGCTGGCCCGGCGCCTGCGGCACGTACGGCAGGTCGTGCGGCGCCGGTGCGGGTCCAGGTCGGCGGCGGCCGGGCCCAGTGGCATGGTGAGCGCGGTGCCGGTCATCGCCGCGCTGGTCAGCGCGGTGCCGGTCTGCGTGGTGCCGGTGCTGGTCAGCGACTGGTAGTCCATCGGCGTGCTGGCGGCGAGCGCGGCCTCGGCGAACTCGGCGGCGCTGGCGAAGCGGTCCTCCGGGTGTTTCGCCATGGCGCGGCTGATCAGCTCGCGGACCGCCACCGGCACCTCGGCGGGCAGCGGCTCCGGATCCTCGTCCAGGTGGCGCAGCGCCACCGGAGGGCGGTGTCACCGTCGAACGGGCGGATGCCCGGAGAGGCAGTGGTATGCCACCGCGCCCAGCGCGTAGATGTCCGTCGCCGGCGTGACGTTGCCCTTGGCCACCTGCTCCGGTGCCATGTAGAGGGCGGTGCCGACGATCGAGTTGACCCCGGTCAGGCTGGTCACCGCGTTGGACCGGGCCATGCCGAAGTCGACGAGGATGGACCGCGCCGGTCGGGCTTCACGATCAGGTTGCCGGGCTTGACGTCGCGGTGCACGGTGCCGGTCTGGTGCGCGGCGTGCAGCGCGTCCGCGGTCTGGGACACGATCGACATGGTCTCCGCGACGGTCAGCCGGCCGACCTCCTTGAGGCGGGTGGACAGCGGCTCGCCCTCCACGTAGCGCCATCACCAGGTAGGCGCACTGATCCTCGTCGGCCGAGTCGCGGCGCTCGGCGTAGTCGTAGACCTCGACCACGCCCGGGTGCCGGAACGCGGCCATCATCCGGGCCTCCGCCGTAGAACCGGGCGGCGAACTCCGGGTCGCGCATCATCGACGGACGCAGCACCTTGACCGCGACGACGCGGTTCAGCACGACGTCGGTGCCGCGCCACACGTCACCCATGCCGCCCGTGGCAATGCGCTCGTCCAACCGGTAACGGTTGTCGAGGAGATGACCGGCATCCAGCACCAGCGGACCTTATCTGCTCGGGGGACCTCGGGGGAAAGCCGAGTGACGCTCACTGTATCGAGCGGGCCGCTCAGCGCCGGATCAGCGGGGGCACCCGGCGACCCTGCGCGGAGTCGGTGATCAGCTGTTGCAGGCGGCGTTCCCGGGTGTCCGCGCGCTTGCCGCTGACCACCCAATGAGCTGCCGCTTTGCGGTACGACGGCGACTGCGCGGAGTACCACTGGAAGGCCTTGGTGTCCACTTGGAGGAGGGCCAGTTTGGCGTCGTCAGGCCGGGCGTCATCGGGCTGCTCGTACGAGTAGGTCGCCACCCGATCGGGTCGCCGGGTCTCGTACGCGTGCAGCCCGGCCGGCCGCATCAGCCCCTGTTCGGTGAGGCGCGCCACAGCCGCGATGTTCACCACGCTCCACACGCTGCCCTTGCGGCGCGGCGTGAAGCGCACCTGGTGCCGGTCCTCGTCGATCGCGCCGGCCGATGCTGTCGATCCAGCCGAAGCACAGCGCCTGCTCGATCGCCTCGGTGTGCGAGATGCCCGGCTTGCCGGTGTGCTTCTTCCAGTAGCCGACGAACAATTCCGGCGCTTCGGCATGATTTTCCTCGTACCAGGCGCGCAGCTCGGCGACTGTGGTGAAGAACACGGCATCGGTCATGACGGCAGAGTAGGGCCGCCGGGCGGCAAAGGGTCCCGGCCGGCGGCCACTACCGCTCCTCGACCGGTAGTCAGCTGTCGTACCTGGGGGTGACCACGACCGCGGTCTCGGCCAGCTCGAGCTCCTCGGCCTCGGCCTGACGCTCGAGCGCGGCCCGCGCGGCGGTCGCCGCGGCCAGCCGAGCGCGGCGCCGAGCAGGCCGGCGCCGATGATCAGGCCCCAGGGCAGGCCCGGGCTTGCGTACCGGCCAGTGCGTTCGCGGCCGCGTTGGCCCGCGCCCACGCCTCGTCGGCGACCGAACCGACCGTGCTGCCCGCCTGGCCCGCCAGCTTCGAGCTCTTCTTGCTCGGCCCGGTGGCGAACTTCGAGCTCTTCTTGGAGCCTGCGGCCCGCCAGTTGCGACGGCCGTGAGCTGGTGACGTCGACCGTGTGCTTGCCGGCCTCCCGGGCGGTGTCACCCGCCGCGGTCATGGCGGACGACAGGTAGTCCCACGCCTGGGCGGCCGTCCGCTCGGCTTTGTTCTTCCTGGGCGAACATGTCTTGTACCTCCTGCGTTTCGCCGGTGCAACCCTAACCCTGCCCAGGCACCGGGCGGCAAACGTCCGGCCGGGCGGCCGGGGTCGCGTGTGGACAGCGTCACACCCGGATAAAGCGGTGGACGCCGTCGGTAGGCTGGTGCCGATCCAAGCCGCGGTACACAGGCGGTTGCCAGGTTCGGTGCATAGGCTGGCGGAGTTTCACCGAACCCCACGGGGGTAGCAGCCATCGGCACTCCCGGGCGGACGGCGATCACCGGGTCACGGCGTCACCACGCCAAGGCCCGCCGGCCGCGACAGGAACAGACGGCGGGGCGTCCCGGGCGGGTGGAGGTAATGGCGTGAGCCTGTCGATAACGACGTCGACGCTGGCCAGTGGCGCGGTGGAGGTCTTGCCGGAGGCGAGATCGACGTCGAGACGCCTATTCGATCAAGGACGCGGTGGCGGCTCAGCTCGCCGACGACCGTCCCGAGCGCATCGAGCTCAACATGCAGTACGTGAGATTCATCGACTCCGTGGGCATCAGCGCCCTCGTGAGTGCGCACCAGCTCGCCGGGATCAGCGGCGTCAAGCTGGTGGTCACGCGTCCCAGCCGGTTCGCGCACCGGCAACTCTGGGTGACCGGCCTGCTCGGTCTCTTCGGCAACCCGGACCCGTGCCCGGAGTGTACGGATCCTCGCGGAGCAGCCCGCGGTGTCCGGCGCATGACCGCGAGTGATTCTCACCTTTAGCCTTCCTGTGGTGACTTGTTACCCGGTGTCCGATACGGAATAGTGCCCCATCGTGGCGCGACTTCCGATGGGCACCGCCATCCTCCGGCGATACGTGCTGATCGGCGCCATCGGCCAGGGCGGCGTCTCGACCGTCTATTCGGCCGTCGATGCCCGCCGGGGCCGCAAGCTGGCGGTCAAGGTGCTCGCGCCGAGCCTGGCCGACGACCCGGCGGCGCGCGATGACGTGCGGCGTGAGGCGCTGATCACCGATCGGCTCCGGCACCCGAGCGTGCCCCGGGTGTTCGAGTACGGCGAGGCGCCGCTCCCGGACGGCACGGTGGTCCCGTACGTGGTGCTGGAACTGCTGGCCGGGGTGCCGCTCACCGAGATGCTCGCCGACGGCCCGCTGGACTGGCCGGAGGCGGTGCGGATCGCGGCCACCGCGGCGGACGTGCTGGCCGTGGCCCATCGCCGGGGGGTGGTGCATCGCGACCTGACCGCGCGCAACATCATGGTCACCCCGGCCGGCGTCAAGATCATCGACTTCGGCCTGGCCACCGCGGCGTGCGTACTGCCGGGGACGGGACCACCGGACCGGGCATCGCCGCCTCGAGACCGGCGCCGGCACCGGTGGCCGCGCGGCCGGCGCGGGAACGCCGGCGCCCCGGGACGGCCGATCATGGTGCGCGCCGGCGAGCCGCGGCCGGGCCTGCCGTCGCATCCCAAGACCGCGTTCGCCCGGCCCACGGACGACGTGTACTCGCTGGGCACGCTGCTCTACGAGATGCTCACCGGCGAGTCGCCGTACCCGCCCGCGATCGCCGCCACCATCCTCGCCGCGGGCCGGGTGTCGCATCTGGCGCCGACCCCGGTGATGGCCGTGCCCGGCCTGCCGGCGGGGTCCGGGGGCTGGTCCGGGCCTGCATGGCCAAGAACCCCGAGTGACCGCCCGGCGGCGCGAGGTCGCGCTGTCGTTGTGGGTGATGCTCGATCGCGGGGGCGACCGGCTGCCCGGCCGTCGTACTAGCCGCGGTCTGCACCCAGGGCGGCGGTCCCTCGAAGGCGAGCACGTGCACGTCGAAGAGGACCGCCGCCTCGACGCCGATCGCGGGTCCGCCCATCTCGGCGATCCAGGTGAGGAACGGCCCGGTCCGGGCCGCCCGCGCCGAGCCCCTTGGTGTACTCGGCGTGCGCGGCCAGCGACGCGATGCCCCGCTGCAGCGGCTCGCCGGTGACGTCCACGCCGTGGGTCGGCTCGGCGCGCCGGCGAAGCCGACGTACCGCACGCCGCCCCACGGCTCGAGTCCCTCGTCGGCCAGCTCCGGGAAGATCCACCGGTTGCCGGCATCCCGGGCGGCGTCGAGCGTGGCCAGCCCCACCGCCCGGTGGTCGGCCTGGTTCGTGATGCCGCCGACCATCCGCACCGTGAGCCGCCGGTGACGATGACCTCGGGGCGGTGCTGCCGGATGGCCCGGACGATGTCGCGTCGCAGCGCCAGCCCGTACTCGACGACCCCGTCCCGGTGGTCGAGGAACTCCACGATGTCGACCCCGACCTCGCGGGCGCCCGGCGCGCTCCTCCGCCTCGCGCAGCGGCGCGGCCTGATCGGGGTGCATGCTGTCGATGCCGGCCTCGCCCCGGGTGGCCAACAGGTAGGTGACCCGCTTGCCCTGTGCGGTCCAGCGCGCGACGGCCGCCGCGGTGCCGTACTCGATGTCGTCGGGATGCGCGACCACGGCCAGGCAGCGCTCCCAGTCCTCCGGCAGCATGGGCAGCAGATCAGCCATGAGTCGGTACAGTCTCGTCATCGGCCGATGGATTCTGGTCGCTGCATCCGCAGGCCCGCGCCGCGCTCGGGCGTCCAGCAGCGCGTGCCGCTGACCCGCGACAACCTGGCCGACGTGCGGCAGCAGCATGGTCGACGCGGCGCCGGCCGAGGTCGGCCCCGGCCCTCGGTGCGGACGGTGGTCGACGTGGACGCCGGCGGCGTACCGGCCCGGCTCTACCGCGCGGTCGCGGTGCTCCAGTTGTCGTGTACGCGCACGGCGGCGGCTGGGTGATGGGCGGCCTGGACACCCACGACGGGCTGTGCCGGCGGCTCGCCGTCGAGTCGGGTTGGGCGGTGCTGGCGGTCGACTACCGGCTCGCGCCCGAGCACCCGTACCCGGCCGCGCTCGACGACCTGCGAGCGGCGCTGGCCTGGCTGCGGGGACGGCGCCGCGGGCCCGCTCGACGCCGGTCGGGTCGCCGTGGCCGGCGACTCCGCCGGCGGGCACCTCGCCGCCGTCCTGGCCCGGCGCTGCCGCGACGGCGGGGTCCGGCTCGCCGGCCAGTTGCTGATCTGCCCGGTCATCGACCCGGCCGGCGAATACCCGCCGCTCGACGACTACGGCCTGCACCGCGACGAGATGCGCTTCTTCTGGGACGCGTACGCCCCGCCCGGCGTCGACCGCGCGCATCGACCTGGACCCGTTGCGCGCCGACCTGGCCGGCCTGCCGCCGGCCGTCGTCGATCACCGCCGAACTGGACGTGCTCGCGCGACGAGGGCGAGCGGTACGCGGCCCGCCTCGGACGGCCGGCGTCCCCGTCGTCGCCGTCCGGTACCAGGGGCTGATCCACAACTTCCCGCGCAAGCTGGCCCTGTTCGACGCCGCCGGGGTGGCCGTCGCGCAAATCGCCGCCGCGCTCAGCGCACCGGGTTTCGCATCCGGATCGACTCCAGGTTGAGCCGTACGTCCCGGGCCTGGTCGGGGGAGCGGATCGGCGTGACCACCGCGTAGCCGTGCGCCAGCACCGGCCAGGTCGGTGCCCTCCTCGAGCTCCTCCTCGGCCGCCTGCACCGCGGTCCGGACGAAACCCTCACCGGCCTCCGCGATGCTCATCTGCACCTGACCGAACCGGGCCAGCCGCGGCCCGCCGCAGCCCGCGGATGCCGTCCGGAGGCAGATCGGGCACGTTGAGGTTCAGCACCGTCCCGGCCGGCGTTGCGTCAGCGTGGGCAGCAGGCCGACGGCCAGCTCGGCCGCGGTCTCCCAGTGCCGCTTCTCGTCGTCCACTGGTCCAGGTCCGCGATCGCCGCGCCGCCGCTGGCCGCGGCCGCGGCGCCCGGGGTGAGCACGTCCAGCGAGACCGCCAGGCCGCGCAGCCGGCGTCGGGCGGTCAGGGCGGCGCCGACCGTACCCGAGTGCAGCACGGCCGTGCCCGCGTTGGCGCCCCGGTTCATGCCGGAGAGCACGACCTCGGCGGGTCGCCGAACGCCTCGCGCAGGGCGAGCATCGCGATGAAGCTGGTGAGGCGGCGACCGCGTACGCCGGCACGTCCTCCCCGGCAGCTCCCGCTGCTCGCACCACGATCTCCGTCCTCCTCCACCGCCGAGATGGACGCGCTGCTGCCGCTGGCCTCCTTGGCCGGCGCGGCGACCACCACGTCGTGCCCGGCGCGCTGCGCGGCGCGGGCGAGCGCGGATGCCCGGCGCGTCGATGCCGTCGTCGTTGGTGATGAGAAGCATCGTCATGTGGTCCTTCCCGATCGTGGCGACAACTCGACGCGGCCGGTGACCTCCGCGATGGCCTCGGCGCTGTCCGGTACCCAGCCCGTGCCGGGTCACGTTGAGCGCGCCGGCGGCGGCGCCGGTGCGGACGGCCTCGCGCAGGTCACCGCCCTGGGCCAGCATGGCCGCCACGCCCGCGGTCATCGAGTCGCCGGCGCCGTGGTGGTCGGCCTCCTCCAGCCGGGGCGGGTCGACGACCAACACCTCGCCGTCGAGCAGGGCCAGCGCCGGCTGCTCGGCCCGGCTGATCACCACGGCGCCTCGGCCCCGCGTCGTGCAGCTCGTGCAGCGCCGCGATCAGGTCGGCCTCGTCGTCGGCGCCCGGCCGTCCCGGAGCAGCTCCTCGTCGCTGACCTTGAGGAACTCCACCCCGCCGTCGAGGACCGCGTCCACATGGACCCGGAAAGATCGGCCACCACGCTCCCGCCGTGCGTGGTGAGGTCGGCCGCCAGGCGCCGGTACATGTCGTCGGGTACGAGCGAGGGGTCGTTCGGTCCGGAGAGCACGCTCACGGCGGCGCCGAGCCCCGCGGTGAGCGCCAGGCCGTAGAGCTCGTCGAGCTCGTGCCGTCCGAGCGGGGCGCCCGGGCCTCGGCGATGCGATGGCGTCCCCCGCGGCGGTCGTCGACGTACCAGCCGCTGCCGGACTCCCGGGCCACCGTC
>CAWGXL010000009.1:0-50975 GCA_963826535.1 uncultured bacterium
TCTTTTGGCACAATTTCCATTAAATCCCGTTCAATCTTTACCGGATCTTTCGAATCGGTTAAACCTAATCTGTTGGACATTCTGATCATATGTGTATCAATTATTATCCCTTCAGGCTTATGAAACGCGCAACTGAGAACTACATTTGCTGTTTTTCTCGCTACACCCGGCAGCGAATCCAGATCCTTCATATTCTCAGGAACGCGCCCGCCGAATTTATCAACGATCATTTGCGACGCTTCTTTAATAAGCCGCGTTTTGTTCCAATGAAAATTTACCTTCGTTATAAAGGCATCGAGTTCCTCTCGTGTCGCTTTTGCCATTTTCTCAGGCGTTGGATATTTTTTAAAAAGCGCAGGCGCCGCCTGATTGACACCCACATCTGTTGATTGCGCAGCCAAAATAGTTGCAATCAGAAGCTGAAAAGGATTTTCAAAATCCAAAGCAATTTTGGCATTAGGATATACTTTCTTCAGCCGATCAATTATTTTTAGTACTTTTTCCTGTTTCGTCATTACTCTAATATAGCACATTATCCCAATTTATTTTATCAAGTTAAAAGTTTTCAATGAATTAACAATCTGGTAGAATATCTCTATGAGAAAGATTATTGTCCTATCCTTTATTACACTTGACGGCGTCATGCAAGCACCCGGCGGACCCAAAGAAGATACAAGTGGCAACTTTAAATATGGCGGATGGACAGTCCCATACTTTGATGATTTTCTTGGCAAGGTAATGACTGAACAAATGAGCAAGCCATCTGACTTACTCCTGGGGAGAAAGACTTTTAAAATCTTTGCAGCGTATTGGCCGCATCATGAAAAAAGTTGGCCTGGCATTAACAAGATGACAAAATATGTCACTTCGAAAACGCTTAAAAAACATAAGTGGAAAAATACGGTCTTTTTAGATGGTGACGTCGCGGATAAAATTAAGAAACTCAAGAAACAAAATGGGCCCGATTTGTACGTACATGGCAGCGGTAATCTCATTCAGACTTTATTGAAACATGATTTGGTAGATGAATTTTGGCTCAAAATATTTCCTGTTACCTTAGGAAAAGGAAAGCGATTATTTGACAGGGAAACAATCCCTGCTGCCTTTAAACTAATTGACTCTAAAACTTCACCATCTGGAGTGATTATTGCTACATTCAAACGCGCAGGAAAAATCAAAACAGGATCATTCGGAAGTTAATCCGACTTTTAATTCTAACTTACAAAATTGTTTTGATAATAAGCTCCACCGTTGACATCTAGCCCTGCACAATTTCCACCTCCTTTCCTGCTATAATGGAATTCTTCATGGCTTTGTTTAAGAAAATTCAGGAAATATTTAGTGGGTCCGGTAATTTTAATTTGACCGAGGAGTTTAAACAAACACTCAAACTTATTGAGACTTCAAGTCAAAATTTATTTATTACCGGCAAGGCGGGGACAGGGAAGTCTACTTTGATTGAGTTGATAAGGTCACATGTGAATAAAAGGATCGTTGTCCTGGCACCTACAGGGTTGTCAGCGATAAATGTAAGGGGTCAAACTATTCATTCTTTTTTCCACTTTCCACCCCGGCTCATTACCGGGAGCTCAATAAAGCGTGTCTATAACGACCGGATCTTTAAGGATATCGATACGGTGATCATAGATGAGATATCCATGGTACGCGCGGATTTGATTGACGGAATTGACCAATTTTTACGCATTCATGGAAAAGACAAAAATCTCCCGTTTGGGGGAGTACAGATGATTTTTGTCGGAGACGTGTACCAACTTCCGCCGGTACTTCAACAGGAAGAATTCCAAATATTTTATCAGTTGTATGATACCCCATATTTCTTCAGCGCGGATGCATTTAATGAGCGGGATTTTATTTATATTGAACTCACAAATATTTTCCGCCAAAATGACCCCGCTTTTGTCGAACTCCTCAATACAGTAAGAACCGGCAACGTTAATATACAGATGCTTGAAAGGATTAATAAACGACTGTCGGAGCATGCAGTTGCGAGAAATAAATATATTACCCTGACAACAACAAATTCTGTTGCGAACAGTATCAATGAATCGGAGTTGAATAAAATTAATAAGCCGGTGTTTACCTATTCGGCAGAAATCGAAGGAGATTTCCCAACGACCAATACGTCCCTTCCTGTCGAACTTGAATTGCGTCTTAAAAAAGGTGCACGGGTAATGTTTGTTAAGAATGACAAAGGTCGGATGTGGGTAAATGGAACTCTGGGAACTGTTCATGCTTTAAAGGATGATAATATTGAAGTAAAAATTGAAGAAAACGGACGACAGGAAATCGTTACAGTTACAAAAGAAAAATGGGAGAATATAAAATATGAGTTGGATACAAATACTGATGAATTAAAAGAGAATGTTGTAGGAGTACTTAAACAATATCCTCTTCGCCTAGCTTGGGCAATCACAATCCATAAAAGCCAAGGAATGACGTTTGACCGGGTAAATATCGATTTCTCCAAATCTCCATTCGCACATGGCCAGACATATGTAGCACTCAGCAGGTGCCGTACCATTGAAGGGATTATTCTTTCTAAAAAAATTTGGCCGAATGACGTAATCGTCGATGAACGAATTATCGAATTTTCAAAGAGAATATAAATAGACTGCTAACCTTAAACTGATATAATACTATCTATGTCTTACGCCTATAAACAGCTATCTTCAACTGATATATCTTCATTCAAGGCTTTAATGGAATTATTTGCTGAAGTTTTTGAGGAAAAGCAAACATATCAAGATACAAAACCAAGTGATAATTACATAAAAAACTTTTTAAGTGACCGCTCACATATTGTTTTGGTAGCCAAAGTAAATAATTTCATTGTAGGTGGTTTAGTTGCATATGAATTAAAAAAATTCGAACAAAAACGCAGCGAGATTTATATTTATGACTTAGCAGTTTCAATGCCTTATCGAAAAAAAGGCATAGGCACTTCTTTAATAGAAAATCTTAAGCGTATCGCTAAAAAGCACGGTGCATATACAATCTTTGTTCAAGCTGATAAGAATGATAAAGAAGCACTGTCTTTCTATAGATCTTTAAATACTAAACAAATAGAATCCTACAATTTTGATATTGAGCTATAAATGATAAAAAAATTATGACATTATCAAAACTTGCCAGCTTAGCCACAATTACTTATTATTCAAAATATAGCTCACTACGAGCATGGGAAATAAAATGTCTAAAGGCTGCAGTCGGGGGGATAAGTGTTGGACAAATTAAATATGCCGACTCTTGTTTGGATTTGGATGATTCACTAAAAGCCACCATTGCGGAAGGAAATAACCATCTCATAAGTGAGGATCGAAGTTGATTTACCATCACATCTCCTTTTTCAGCCAATCTTTGATATTGTTTCGTTTCTAATTCAACTACTCTTCTCGGAAGTGACAATTTAGCAGCTTCTCTCCAATAAGTATCTCTAATTTCTTGTGTATCGTGTTCTATAAATGCATCACCTTCATAGACGAATTTTTCTTTTGTTGCAGCAGGCACTGGAAAAAATGCTAAAACTGCCGTGGGACTAAACGGCTCACCGGGTGATCCTCTCAATAACCATTCAGAATAAGTTAATAGGTGTCTTCCTTCAAGAATTTCAGAAACTCTTAAAGTTTTTATTTGCCTAAGTTCCCCTTCAGTTATAGAGAAACCTTCTGGCCTTAAACGCTCGATCATGTATGGGATTATACTAAAGAAAATTTTCACGCACAATAGTTAGAAACCATATATATCAAAAGTGGTGACCAGTATACTTTGTTAAAACTTCTGATATACTTCAGGTATATACTCCTCTTAAATCAAATTGAAATAATGTATAATACCCGCAGCTTTGATTTTGCGTTAGTCCCTTGGATGGACAAAAAACAGATGCAAAATCAAAGCGGAGTGGTATAAATAATTTACTATGAAAAACAAAAATATATTACTAATTGGTTATACGGGAGGAATTGGTTATAAAACTGCAGAAATGTTACTTAATGAAGGATACACGGTTTTTGGCACTTTTAACAATCAGACCAATAAACCCGACCCTAAAGGAAAAAATTTCACAAAATTTCAGGTTGATTTAAAAAAACTAGATTCTCTAAAAAAACTTCAGGAGAATTTAAAAGATATAGCGCTTTTCGCCATTGTAAATTGTGCAGGGATCGTTAAATATGAAGGAAATTCCCCGGAAAATGATATCGCCATCTGGGACGAAACGATTGCTGTCAATTTAACAAGTAACTTTTACCTCTCAGCCCTGTTTGAGAAGAACATTATAGAAAACGGTAGATTTATTATGATTAGCTCTACCGATGCATATTATGGAGGATCTATTACAGCCAGCTATGCAGCTAGTAAAGCAGGTGTTAATTCTTTAGTAAAATCATTATCTCTTTTGTTTAGGAAAAAAAAGATCCGGGTAAATGCAATTGCCCCGGGTTGGGTTTCCACTCCAATGATTGAGGGAAACAGTGAAGAATTCTATAAAAAACTGGCAGAAACTAATCCACTAGATCGAATTGGTGAACCGGACGATGTAGCTAAATTGATCAAATATTTATTATCCAATGATTCTGAATATATAAATGGTCAAACAATCACCCTTGACGGCGGTTATACAAATCAAGACCCTACACTCCTAATTGAGGAGGAAACAAAATAAGAATCTTTAATTAGTAATAAGCATATGAATAAAGCTCTTATAGTTATCGACGTACAAAAATACTTCCTAACTGTTGAAACGAAACCAATTGCAAAAAGAATTCAAAAGTTTTTGAAAGAGAATGCAGATCAATATTCTGCTGTGTATTTTACTGTTTTCAAAAATGATCCGGATTCTCCATTATGGAAAATCTCTGGATGGACTGATTGCACAAATTCACCGGATACAGATGTATGCGATGAAATAAAAGAATTTACCAATGATAAAAATATTTTTCATAAAAACATACTTTCGGCATATAAAGTAGCAGGGATCAAAACGGATATAAAAGCTCAAAGTATAACAGAAGTTTATTTGTGTGGTTTTGATACTGAAAGTTGTGTACTTGCTACGGCTTATGACTTTTTTGATAATGGTATAAAACCAATAATACTAGATAAACTTACCGGGTCAACCTCAAAAGAGAAACTTCATAAACCGGCCATCCAAATATTAGAACGAAACATAGGTTTTATAAAATAAATTCATATTCATCATTCGTACCCCGACGGTTACAAATTAGTTATCTTCAAAAAAAATAGATATATTTACAATTGAGATGTATTATTTAAGCGGATTTGTTTTTCAGCTTGTATAGAATATTTTAGAATTATATAAACCGTAATATATAAGAAAAGCCAGATCATAGCGGCGAGTTCGTCTTGTAAGAATAGAAAAAATTGGGATAGGAAAATTTGTACAAGGGTTGCTTTTTGGAGGTATGTAAAAAATTTATAACGGTTTTTTCGAACATAATGATAGATGCTCATGGATACTAAAATAACAACTGTGACGGTCGATAATAGATAGCCGTAATTTTTTAGAGACAGTTGCGCTACATGTAGGTCCATCATTAGATAGATAGAGAAAGCTAGCCCCGATAATGTAGAGACAATGAAAAATCCGATAAGAAAATTTGAAATAAATTTTACACGCAACGTATTTGAATATATTTGTAGTGTAAAATTCTTTATAGTATTGTAGAACGAAAATTTATTCTTCTCAGGACGGGTATGTTTAATCAAATCATACAGCATTTTTGCCACAGCATCATTTTTATCACTGTATTTTAAATATTGAAGGGCTTTTTGTCTTTCATTTTTATTAAGATCCGAAATCACAAGTTCTTTTAGACCTTCAACGGCATTTGCCGTGTATGTTTTGGAAGAGTACTTCGCAATTGTCGATAAATACTTGAGTATTAGAAATAAAAAAATAAAGATCACATAAATTAGCGCAATTGTAGGCTGATAAAAATAGTTATTATCTGATGTTATAAATTTGCCTAACTCGTCTATAAAAGTTCCAAAACCAATACCACCTAAAACTGAAGCAAAAACCATACTTTCGGTGTTTATAAAAGAGATTGCTACAATTATTGCGAGCAACATAAAAAGCCCTCCCCAAAGCATATGGGCAATATGCAAATCACCCCCTCCTATTTGGGGAAATCCGGTTAAGATAAGATAAGCTCTTATAATAAGCAGGGAACTGACAGCAGAAATTAAAAAATACTCAAGTAGAGTGACTGCTTCAAGATTAGGCACAAACCTTGAGGTTAAATATTCGGGAACCGTTAATTTCATAGCTCGATATTACTATAAACACAGGCTTTTTTTCAAGTAGTAGCCACCCACTTCAAATGCTATAATTAGCTCAACAAAACCATTATGACACAAGGAGATTTTGTAAATACCTTACCATACATAAGTAACCCAATTGAAGAATTTGCCGGTTATAAATTTGTAAGCTGGGAGCGAGATATTTACCCCAAGTTTAAAGGTGGAACTAAACAAATCGAAATAGATTTTTTCGTTAATATGATAATCAGAAAAAATCTCAAGAACATTATCGATTTCGGTGTAGGCGGAGGAACAGAAATTAGCGGTATTCTAGAAACGCTTATAAAACAAAATTACTCTTATGAATTTATTGAAGCAAATGAGGTTGATGAAGATTTTATAATCCAAGCGCAGACTCTCTTTAATAAAAAGAAACAAAATATTCTTATACATAAAGCAAATTGGTTAGATTTACCATCTGCGTCACCAAAATACAATCATCTTTTCGATTTTGGATTTTTAACCGGTAATTCATTAACATATATCGGAGGAGGGAGTAGGGAATACACCAAAAAAGCTCAACAAAGTATTGTAGACAAGTTTGCAAAGCTTATACGTAAAGACGGATATTTATTTATTGACTCAAGAAATTATAACTATATAAAATCTTTAATGAACCTCCCAAAGGAAAAGGTTTTTGAAAACTTTACCTTCGAACAATCCATCTATTATCATGGATTTCAAAAAAAGATTATCGTGTTTCCCGCATACATAAGCGAGACAGTAGTTGTCCTACATTATTACGACAAAGAAACCAAAAAATGGAGCAAACTCGACCTTTACCCAATTTATAAAAACGATATGTTAGAAATACTTAATAAAGACTTTACAGTTGAAAAAGTCTACCATGATTTCAATGAATCAAAAAATGGAAAAAGTCTTTTTATCCAATATCTAGCAAAAAGAAAATAACATCAAATTATTTCTGCTCCATAAGCGCAAGAAGTTTTAGTGTAGTATTATAGTTACGAATCGTAATATCTTGATATATTTTTTTGCCTACAAGCTTAGTAAATCCGCTTTTTGTCAAACCTCTTAGAAGTGTAGTCATATAAACTACTCCCTCTCCAACTTTTACAAAATCTATTCCATCTTTTAATACAACCTCCTGAACAACTTCACTCGCTTTTACCGGTTCTTTTACAAAAGCAATATAACATCTTAAATCGTCCCGTTTCCTCCATTCTCCCGGAACGCCGGACAAGACTTTTTTTAATTGTAAATACGATCTCACCACAATACGCAAATTTACTTTGAACGTTCTTAAAAGAGCACTCTCAAGCTTATTTACAATCTTCTCGTTGTTTTTCTCATCTACCTCAAAAACAACATTTCCACTCTGAATATAAGTTATCACATTTTTAAATCCGCCTTTTTCAAAACATGCCTTGAGCTCTACCATCTTAATAAGATTATTTCCACCTACATTAATTCCTCGTATTAAAGCAACATATTTCATAATAAGTAGTTTACCACAGTTATCAACGAGAAATAAGCTCCCACACGCAGGCTAAATTGATGATTTATTGACTTTAAGGTATATTTTAGGTTATAATACATTCAGTTGCAGATAGTATCCTAATACTTCTGCTTAAATTAGAATTAGTTTTGTTCACTAAGATAAAGATACCTCACTAGTAATTTTCAATTTGTATCTTCAATCTGTATAAAACAACTCCATTATTAAGCAGATATATTAGCATATTATTTCAAAAGTAAGTATACTTAAGATATGTACAGAAACCAGCACAATAACTCATTCAGAAACCGCAACAATAATTCATTTTCAAATTCTCACAACAGACGCAGAAACGGATCATCTTATGGACAACGTGGCAGACAAAATACAAAACAACTTGACTCAAGACTCTTCGTTAAGAAAGCACAACAGACAATAGGGGATACGGAATACTTATCCGGTAAAACTTTTTCAGATCTCCCCTTATCAGATAAACTAAAACGCAACATTGCCTCTCATGGATATAATAACCAAACAGCTATACAAGACAAAACAATTCCCGCGATTATTGAAGGACGCGATGTTATAGGAATTGCCAATACAGGAACAGGCAAAACTGCAGCTTTTCTCATTCCTCTTGTTAATAAAGCCGAGAGCAATAGAAATGAACGTGTATTGATTGTCGCGCCTACCCGCGAACTAGCAATGCAGATCGTTGATGAATTAAATGTTTTTACGACAGGTATGAATTTGGAATCCGTACTTTGCATTGGAGGCGCAAGCATGTTCCGTCAGGAACAAAAGCTTAGGCACAATCCCCATTTTGTAATCGGGACACCCGGAAGATTGAGGGATTTGATAGAAAGAAGAAGATTAAATTTGAATCTTTTCCGCAGCGTTGTTCTGGATGAAGTAGATCGCATGGTAGATATAGGATTTATTCAGGATGTTAAATATTTTATATCCCTGTTACCTATTCAACGTCAATCATTATTTTTCTCCGCAACTGTTTCTGATAAAGTACAGGGAATTGTGAGAAGTTTTGTTAATAATCCGGTGACAGTCTCGGTAAAACAACAAGACACAGCTGAAAACGTGGACCAGGATGTAATAAAAGTAAGCAAGGAGAAAAAGCTAGAGGCGCTGCATGACCTTTTAGTAAAAGATGGATTTAATAAAGTTTTAATATTTGGCCGGACGAAATGGGGGATTGAAAAACTCACACATTCGCTTGTTAGCCGCGGATTTAAAGCAACAGCGCTTCATGGTAATAAATCCCAGGGACAGAGACAAAGAGCACTTTCGCAATTTAAACAAAATGAAATAAATATTTTACTGGCAACCGATGTTGCCTCCCGCGGCCTGGATATAGACAATGTAACGCATGTTATAAATTATGACGCTCCCGCGTCCTATGATGATTATATTCATAGGATAGGCAGAACCGGACGTGCTGGAAAAAAAGGTACTGCGTTTACTTTTATAGAATAGTTTAAGTTACGAAGCTACTGTAGAAAAAAGTATCGCTTCATCATCCCTAGCTTTAGCTTTAATAACCCTCTCTGCAACAATTATATCTCGTTTTAATTGATCGGAGAAAGATAATTTTGTTGCTTGCTTAAATGTAAACCACTCTGCGGCATAATCATCTTTCTTAGGAAACTCTTTCTTCTCCAGATCGACTTGAGCATAAAACACATAACAATTCCCCCCGAGTCCCTTATTAAAATAATCATATACAGGATAAATTGACTCCAATGCAAGTTTTATATGTAATTGTTGGGAAATAGCCTTTTGGAATATACGCACCGGATCCTCATCATTCTGCCCTTCTTGTCCAAATAATGACCAAAATGAATCTAAATTATTAAATTGCTGTAAAAGAATCTGTTGAGTAGGTAAGTGATAAAGTAATCCACTTGTATAAAATGATTTATACATTAAAACTATTATACCACAAATGAATAAAAAATGCATGGCTAATTTTACAAGTTAAAATTATAGTTTGACTTTCTAAATATAATTTTATATACTATCGGCTATGAGTGAGCGTGAAAAACAAATATCGGTGGTAAGAGTTATTGATTTTGATGAAGTTATGACAGAAGTAGGCCCTATTTCGAGATCTGAAGTAATATTTGAAGATAATACACGTACTGTTTACTTAGATGCATATAGCGATACTGGATATTCAAACTTAATAAAAGAGATAGTAACAGCTGAACAAAAGAAAGTAGATCCAAAATTAGTTAGACGTCTTAACGCTATGGGAACAACTCCTGAACGATTCGTTAAGGAGGAAAGTCGTGAAATTATTAAGGATTTTAGAGCTCAAAGATATTCTGCTGATATTCATCAACATGTACTTGGCCCACTTGTCAGACAAGAAGCAATGAGCAAATTATTCCAAGCAGCGAAACAAGCTCAGAGACCTCGATAATTATTAAACCTAATTTTTTAAACTTTCACCATGCAGCCCTAATCCGATGCATCCTTCCAAATCATTTCAAACGAAACTTTATGGGCTTGAATAACACTGTAATTTTCTATAACAATAGCGGCAGCACATGTTATAATACTTTTATGATTTATATTGCTGGCGATAAATTCGGCTATAAGGCTATAGAGTATGTTAAAAACTATTTAACTTCCCATAAATTAGAATATGATAATCTTGGAGTTCAAAATAAAAACCAAGCTATGAAACTAGAAGATATAATCCCCAAAGTTGTTACAAAAATTAAAGAAAATAATACTAATAGGGGAATTCTTGCATGTGGAACAGGTATAGGAGTCGAAGTAGGGTCAAACAAATTTAGTGGCATTAGAGCATGTTTAGCGACAATCGAAAAAATTGCCGAATGGGCAGCCGTATATGATAATTGTAATGTATTATGTTTAGCTGGTTGGGATATTGATCAAGAAAAAACAAACAAAATATTAAAAGCGTGGTTTAATGCGAAATATGATGGAAACCAAGATAGACTAAAAATGATTGAGACATTTGATACATGGCATTAGAGTTTAATTGGGTAGATTCACTGATACTATTTACTTGATTCAATTAAGCCCAATCTAATTATCAATAAAATTTTTATTACTACTATTGAGAAACAACCAATACTTCCTTAATATGTAAATCCCTCAGAAATGTCACTGTATATTTCATGCCAGTCCTTTGTTGACCCACCAATCTATTCAATTCATCAACGCTTGAAATTTGTTTATCATTAAACCGGTATATATAATCTCCTTTCATTAAACCTGCTTTGTAGGCTGGAGAATTTTTTTGCACTGACATGACCTCTACCACAGTCGGCATAATAAGCTTAAGTATTTTCTGAATTTGTACTCCTATTGAGATTGTATGAACAGTAATTCCGAATACTCCCCGCCGGACGCGTCCATTACTGATTAATTCACTGATCACCCAAGTTGCGGTATTACTAGGTACTGCAAGCCCGATTCCGGCAGCTTGACGGATAATAGCAGTATTAACCCCCACAATTTTCCCCCTGCTGTCAACAAGCGGACCACCGGAATTTCCGGGATTCAAAGAGACATCTGTCTGAATAACATTCTCTATAAGTTTTCCCTGAGTACTTCGCATCGTCCTACCCAAAGCAGAAACCACACCGGTTGAGACCGTACTTTGAAATCCAAACGGATTGCCAATTGCTATAACCAGCTGACCTACTTTTAGAGTTTCAGAATTGCCAAGTTCTGCAAATGGCAATCCATTATCAAGTAAACGTAATAGCGCAAGATCCGTAGCCGGATCGCGTCCTACAAGTTGCGCTTTATACGTTTTCCCGGTTGTGACTACAACCTCAATTTTATTGGCTTCCTCTATAACGTGATTATTCGTCAATACAAATCCGTCAGGAGTAATAATTACACCAGATCCCATTCCAACCCCTTGTATTTTTACAACTGCAGGTCCAACTAAATCAACAACGCTGATAACTGCATTTGAGTATGCATCAAGCAATTCCTTATCACTTTGCGTACCTGTCTGAGGATGTACCATACAATTAGCAGTCCAAGTCTAACTATGCTAACACTAGTTATTAAAGTTGTCAATATGTCGTTATCAATATACTACAGGGCGTTGACAGTTTTCTATAAGAATGATATATATAACCTATCTTTGTATAATTTTTAAACAATTTCTTCAAAATATATAAAAGATAAATCTGCCAAAAGATATGATTGAAGCTTTAAGCCATAGTCCAGAGCCATCTCCTATAAAATCAGACGCCGAAAATATAAATAAAACTGGTAAAATAAGTAAAACACAAAATTTGACCCGTGCTGTTGTATTTGCATTCGCGCTAATTAACGCATGCGCATATAAGACATATTCTGCGTTTGATCAAGATGGGTTAAATGCCGTAAACGGTGATACAGGCGAAAACTTGACACCACCACAGACCCAGAATGACTTAGACGGGATGAGAGCGTTTATGAATAAAGTAACCCCACCGGATAGTAAATGTGTTGTGGTCAATAGTGATTTGGGTATAAAACAGACATTAGGTCCTGTGATAAAGGAAGGCGCACTCTTATGTCGTCTAAGTAATAAGGCTTATGAAGATAGATTAGCAGAGAGACAAAAAAAGATAAATATAGCTAGAGAAAAGAGTAATAGAATAAGAGAATTCGGATTGCAAAAAGGTGATCGTATTGAAGAAACCTATGTTGAAATTCCTGAAGTACCACCACCAACTTATAAGATAGTATACTCCACCGGTGGGCAAGGACCCTCGACAGCAGAGATTTTATTTCGAGATGTGGGTGCTGCATTCGCAGGTGGAGTACCTTATGCTATTGGACAAGCTTTTCGCGGACGGGACAGAACATCTATTGAAGTTCACGGTGGCGATCAAACGCAGCAAATGCAACAGCAACAAAAGCAAAAAGGACAACAGCAATTGAATCCCCCGGGTGCACCTGGACCATCAGGGCCACCAGGACCGGGAGGACCACCAGGAGAACCAGGACCGGGAGGACCACCAGGAGAACCAGGACCGGGAGGACCACCAGGAGAACCCCCGCCTCCACCGCCGAATCCGTGGCCTGACAAGTGAGACCAAGACTGGAATCATCTGATCCCTTAAGACAAACACACTAAATCAGCTTTTCTTGAAACTTCTCTTATGCTATACTAACTCACATCGGATTCTACTAGCTCTAGTATTAACTCTTTATGGTGGCTCAACTTCTGAAGAAAAAAACAATATTAAAAAACGAATCAATTGTTCTCGCTGCAAGCCGAATCGCAGCCAAACCATATTATATAATGGTACTGATTATATGGGGCTTATATCTCTACCTCTTATACAATAGCCCAAACACTACGTCTAACCAGCTACAAATTCCTCAACAAACACTAGATCTCCTTCGGATCACTGTAGCAGTTCCTTATTTATTAATTTGGTTAGCAGCTATGTATTCTTATACCAAAATTAAACGCTATGCAATTGCTATTAAACCAAGCGTAGAGTCTTCCGCGTTTGATAAGATTGCAAACGGAATTTTTTTCTTACTTATCAGCTTAATTCTATCTACAATAGCAAGTTCGCTTCGTAATTATTTGGTCGATTATACACAATGGAGACCTGCACTGACTATATTAACTAATTATGCGTTTGTATTGCCTTATCTTTTTGCATTTTTCTTACTTATGCGCGGTACCGTCGAGCTTGTAAGTCAATATGAAAATTTCAGGATTCCATATACAAAATATCTGATTTTTAGCATACCGCTTGTTTTGTTTACTTTTATTTGGCTTGAATTAATTTTCACGAATGAGTCCCGGGTAACCAGTGGAGAAGTAAGTAAATTTGCATCATATTATCTCAAAGATAGTTTACTGGTTTTAACTATTGTCATTCCCTCATTAGTAACATGGGTAATAGGATTGCGAACTATTTTGAAAATTTGGGTGTATCACAAAATTGTAAAAGGCATAATATATAGACAGGCATTAACATCTTTTATATATGGACTTATGGGCGTCATTTTAGGCTCAATATTACTTCAGTCATTACTGTCTCTCGGAGCCCAACGCCTTCTCAAAATTGGATTATCCGGCGTGCTTCAGATAATCTACCTTTTTATAATTATTCAGGTAATAGGATTTTTTCTTATTGCCCGCGGCGCCAATAAACTGACTAAAATTGAAGAAGTATAAAATATGACAGCAAGCATTTACCAACAAACACTTAATATTACCAAAGACTATCTTGGACCTGCGGCTGAGCGGTTTATCTTTCGTCAAATTACCTTTCATTTGCAAAAAAACCCGGAACTTTTAGCAAAGGAAGACATTCCTCAACTTGCGGAATGGGTAAAAATTTCTATCGCCATCTTAACCGAGGATAAACAGATGGTCGATGATTTTACGAAACGGATTCTCAAACTTAAAAAATAATCGCTATGAGAAATAAACTGCCTCAAATTATTAACAAATCAAATAATTTACCTAAGAGTAAAAACTTGGATACTCTTTTAGAAGAGTATACGAGTAAGCTCGAACAAAAGGTAGTTTCTCAAACTCAGCAATTAAAAACAATTACAGACAATGCTGCGTCTTGCTTATTCATGATCGATACGCAGGGCCGGCCTACTTTTATGAATCCCTCAGCAGAACGCATAACAGGATACTCATTGGATCAAATTAAAAACCGGGTTTTACATAAAGTTATTCACTACACACATCCTGATGGATCTGCGTTCTCGAAAGGAATGTGTCCCATTATCACCGCTCTATGTAACATGCAACATGTAAAAGATCAGGAAGATTTCTTTATCCGCAAAGACGGATCATTTTCTCCAATTTCTTTTTCAGTTGCACCATTACAACAGAATGGTAAATCCAATGGAGCAGTACTCGAGTTTCAGGACATAACAAAACGAAAAGAGCTAGAGAGGCAAAAAGACGAATTTATTGGCATGGCCTCGCATGAACTCAAAACACCTGTGACCAGTATGAAAAGTTATACTCAAGTACTTAAAAGAAAATTTGAAAAACAAGGTGATGTTTTCGCGGCAGAAAGCTTGGGAAAAATAGATACCCAGATCAATAAGCTCACAACTCTTATTACAGACCTTCTTGATGTGACCAGAGCTAATACTGGAAACCCTGATCTGCGCCGGGAAAAATTTGATCTTGATACGTTAGCTAGAGAAGTTGTTGAAAATATGCAATTTACTACTCAGAAACATACAATTGAAATAGCTGGTAACTCCCGCGTAAGTATTACAGCAGATAGAGACCGGACAAGCCAGGTACTTATTAACTTTTTATCAAATGCTATAAAATACTCCCCGCACAGTAATAAGATTGTTGTCCACTTAACACGAAACAAACAGGAAATAGTAGTAGGTGTGCAGGATTACGGGATAGGAATTCCGCCTGACAAACTGGATCAAATCTTCGATCGTTTTGTGCGTGTATCAGCCCCATACATGGAGACTTTTGCTGGATTGGGCCTAGGGTTGTACATATCTTCTCAAATTATTACTAGACAGGGTGGTCGTATTTGGGTTGAATCCAAAGAAAAAAAAGGCTCAACTTTTTACTTCTCCCTACCTTTAAAAAAGATAAAAACCTATTCTCACGGTAATAAGATTCACACATTATGAAGAAGTCAAAGAGTTCTGAACAAGACCGAAGAATCCTGGTCGTAGACGATGACCCGGCGATTGTAGACTCAATACAAATGCTATTAGAAATGGAAGGATATATAGTGGATACAATGACCGATGGAGAAAAAATAAGCAAATTGAAACATCCCTTTCCTGATTTGATATTATTGGATATTTGGATGTCGGGTCAGGATGGCAGGGATATTTCTAAATACTTAAAAGCTAAAGAGGATACAAAAAGTATTCCCATCATAATAATTTCTGCAGGACGCGAAATTGCAAAAAGCGCGAAAGTTGCAGGAGCAGACGATTTCCTGGCCAAACCATTTGAAATGGATGATCTGTTGTCCAAAGTTTCTAAATATGTTGGTAAAAAAACTAGTTGAGTTTTTCTATCGCATCGCCAGTGTGGAACTCTTCAATCTTCGAAATTAGCTCATCAATATTATAATTTGAAGTACTGATTTTATGTTCTGCAAATGTCCGAAGTCCTTCTATAACTCTTTGCACTTTTTTAGCTTTATCAATATTTAGTTTTCCAATTTTTATTTCATTTTGTGTATAAGTTCGGGATACTACTTGCAGGGAAGCAAAAAAGATTGATGAATCTAGAAAAACATTTGAAATATCTTTTATATCAACACTGTGGGATTGTGATGAAAGAAGTTGGTTGAATCTGAAGATAACCCTACTTTCTTCAACATCTATTGTATTAGGAAAGAGATCCAAGGGAAAAAATGACGAAATTCTAATAATGGACCTATTCGATTTTTTTACTAAATCATTCACCTCTTGTATATCAACTTCTTTTTTAGTCGCTATGTTTTTCGTGTACTCATTTATTCCCGATTGGGTAAGATCTTGATCTTTCTTAATAACGTTTTGTGCGCCTCGCTCAGCGGAGTGATTAGCCGGCAAAGCTGGCTCACCTAAAGGCTGTCTCCTTATGTCAATCTTAATTTGTTCGTCCCTTCTATTTTTATCTGTCCTAATTTTTTCCCTTTGTATAAACAATTTTTCCAGCCAATAGCTTATATTCTTGCGTTCTATATCTTTTTCAGATTTGTCTGTAGGGACAATGGGAATTCTAGAGAATCTTGAGAACTTAGAGAATATTGTTTTTGATTTTATATTTACCATTAATTATAGTATAGTCTTTTAATATATGAATATAGTAAGTAAATGTTAATATGAGCCTACTAAAAAAAAGAAAATATGATATATTGAAAATATAACATAATCTTAGATAATTATGAAATCTGAGAAAAAAGAAACATTTTCAATTGTAGGCTTCGGAGCCTCTGCCGGCGGATTTGAGGCGTTTTCAAAGCTTCTGGAGGCACTCCCCGCTGATACCGGTATGGCATTTGTGTTTGTTCAGCATCTTGCTCCGGCACACGAAAGCGCTTTGCAGGAATTACTAGCGAAAAAAACTAAAATGCGAGTCCGGGAGGCGCAAAACAATAAGCGCATTGTGCCAAACAACATATACGTTATACCGCCCAATACGAACATGACCATAATAGACGGAGTGCTCCTGCTTACACCCCGCGACAAGACTGAGAAGATCTTTCATCCAATTGATTCTTTTTTTCGTTCTCTTGCTTCAGCCTGTCAGAGCAATGCTATTGGAGTAGTCCTCTCCGGCACGGCAACAGACGGGACGCTTGGGCTTGCCGCAATTAAAGGAGAAGGCGGTATTACTATGGCTCAAGATGAAACGGCGAAATATCAAGATATGCCCCGTAGCGCGATCAGCGCGGGCATCGTGGACTTTGTCCTACCTCCTGAGGCAATCGCCCGCGAACTTTTACACATCAGCAAGCACCCCTTTGCCAAAGTTGCCACAAAGCAAGAAGAATTGCCAAATGGAGATACACTAAAAAAGATTCTTTTCATGTTGAACAGGAGCTTTGGTGTTAATTTTACGTATTATAAGCAAGCTACGATAAGACGGCGCGTCATGCGGCGTGTTATGCTTGCCAAGTTCAAAAAACTCGAAGACTATACTAAATTCATAATGGAAAACACGAAGGAACTGGATGCTCTGTACCAGGATTTACTGATCAATGTGACCAATTTTTTCCGTGAACCGGCGATCTTCAAAGCTTTAACACAAAAGGTATTCCCGACACTTTTGCAGAAGCGAAAACAAACAGATCCTATCAGAATATGGGTCGCCGGGTGCGCGACAGGCGAGGAAGCCTACTCTCTTGCAATAGCTCTCTTAGAATGTTTAGATAATAAGTCGTATACCACACCTTTCCAAATTTTTGCGACGGATATAAACGCTAAAGTTATTGAACAAGCGCGAGTGGGAATATATCCCAAAAATGCTCTTGCGAATGTCTCAGAAAAGAGGTTGCGCCG
Source organism: uncultured bacterium (assembly GCA_963826535.1). GTDB lineage: Bacteria > Patescibacteriota > Microgenomatia > Levybacterales > UBA12049 > JAHIGH01. The sequence goes on from CAWGXL010000009.1 coordinate 17,825, forward strand.
CTTCTTTACTAAAATTGATGGGAACTATCAAATCAGTAAGTCATTGCGGGAGATGTGCGTCTTTGCTTCCCATGATTTTACCCGCGACCCGCCGTTTTCACGGATTGATCTTATTAGTTGTCAGAATGTACTCATCTATCTTGAATCTATACTGCAAAAAAAGGCACTCACGGCTTTTCATTATAGTCTCAAGCCGGACGGCTTTCTTCTGCTTGGAAAGTCAGAATCCGTCGGTGAGACGCGCGAATTATTTGCTTCAGCTGACAAAAAACACAAAATCTATAGAAAGAAAACAAAGAGTTCCCGTCTGAATCTTGATTTTGTTGGAAAAACCCTGCCGCAGACCACTCTTCCTCTCCGGTCAGCCGGGCTGGAACACGAAGGTCAGGTAAAGGAAATAGATATAGAAAAAGAGGCAGAAAAACTTCTTCTCTCCCGATACGTGCCTGCAAATGTACTTATAAATAGCGATTTAGAAATTTTGCAGTTTCGCGGAGAGACAGCGCATTACCTTCAGCCTTCAAGCGGACGCGCCAGTCTAAATCTTTTGAAAATGGTCAGAGATGAACTGGAATTTGAGCTGCGAAACGCCATCTATCAGGCAAAAAAGAAGAGACGTCCTATACAAAAGGCCAGTCTACAGATAAATGTTAATGGCAATACGCATACTATTGATCTTGAGGTGGTTCCTATAAAAACTCAAACTACACAGGATCATTTCCTCATACTTTTTAAGGATACTACGCCACAGGATACACCGGAAAAGATTTCTCCCATTGGGAAACGCGATGTACAAAGCCAACGGATTGCGCAACTGGAACAAGAGCAAACCCAAGCGCGGGAACAGATGAAGTCAATGCATGAGGAGCATGATGCAACCAATGAAGAGCTGCAATCTGCCAATGAGGAAGTCCTCTCCAGTAATGAGGAGTTACAAAGCATTAATGAGGAGCTTGAAACTTCCAAAGAAGAACTGCAGTCAACCAATGAGGAACTGACAACCATTAACGATGAGCTGCAAAATAGAAATATTGAGCTAAAAGAAACCCGGGACTATGCTGAGGGAATTGTTGAAACAGTGCATGAGCCGCTTATTATTCTCAACCAAGATTTACGGGTGAGGACAGCAAATAAAATGTTTTACGACACATTTCAGGTAATACCGGAGACAACAGAGGGAAATTTTATCTATGAGTTAGGAAATAAGCAATGGGATATTCCCCGGCTTCGTAAACTCTTAAACGAAATTCTTCCTAAGAAAAATGCTTTTCAAGACTTTGAGGTTACCCATAATTTTCCATCAATTGGACAAAAAATAATGCTGCTGAATGCACGCCGGTTAATCCAGGAAGAGAGCAAGAAATCAATGATACTTCTTGCCATTGAAGATATTACAGATTGGAAAAGAAAAGAAGCGCTAAAGGAAAGCGAAGCAAGATTCCGCCAGCTGGCAGATTCAATGCCGCAAATTGTCTGGACAGCGCGACCGGATGGTTACTTGGATTATTATAATAAAAGGTGGTATGACTATACAGGATTTAAGAAAGGTAAGCAAAATTGGAAACCGATTTTACATCCTGATGACGTGCAAAAATCACAAGACGTGTTTAACCATTCCATAAAAACCGGTAAGCCATATCAGATAGTATACCGCTTTAAGGATAAGAAAAATCCAGGCATTTACCGCTGGTTTTTAGAACGCGCATTACCTATAAAAGATAAAACAGGCAAGATTATAAAATGGTTTGGAACTAGCACCGATATTGATGAACAGAAAAAAGCGCTGGAACATAGAGATGAATTTATCGGGATTGCCTCGCATGAATTAAAAACACCACTTACGAGTATAAAAGTATATACACAAATACTCCAAAGAGGTTTTAGAAAGGCGATGGATATAAAGTCAGCCGAGTTAGTGGATAAAATGGATGGACAGCTTGATAAATTAATAAATCTTGTTTCAGATCTTTTAGATATAACCAAGGTTGAAGCTGGAAAGTTACAACTTCATGAAAGCTATTTTGACTTTAATGAACTCGTCACAGAAATTGCAGAAGAAATGCAGCGCACAACAAACAAATACAAAATTATCAAAGAGTTACAATCTTCAAAAACAGTATATGGAGACCGCGACCGCATCGGACAGGTCATTACCAATTTTATCTCAAACGCCATAAAATTCTCGTCTCTGTCAAAGAAAATCATTGTCAAAACTACAGTGGATCGGGAAATGGTGACTCTTTGCGTACAGGACTTTGGAGTCGGGATATCAAAGGAAGGCCAACTCAAAGTGTTTGAACGGTTCTATCACGCAGATAATTCTGGTAAGGAGAGCTATCCGGGACTGGGATTGGGACTTTACATCTCTTCAGAAATAATCAAGCGCCACAAAGGCCGAATTTGGGTAGAAAGTCAAAAAGGGAAAGGGTCAAAATTTTATTTCTCATTGCCTTTGAAAAAAGTTAAATGAAGTACCTCTAGAAGTCAGAGATAAGTCAGGTAAATTAGATATTCTTACTTATTTTTCACAATATATTAGTAACATTAATTTTTAACCCTTTATTTATAAAAGATAAATATCTATGACAAAGCGAATTTTAGTAGTCGATGATGATAATTCAATTGTAGAATGTCTACGGTATCTCTTAGAGGAAGCGGGCTTTTTAGTTGATACCTGCGCTGACGGCAGTTTTGTGGGTAAAAAACTAAACGGAACAAGACCGGATTTGATTCTGCTTGACTATTGGCTTCCTGGAGAAAACGGTGGAGACATTACAAAAAAATTGAAAAGAAAAAGTGAAACAAAACACATACCGGTCATCGTCATTTCCGCAAATTACAATGTCAAAGAACGCGTCTACAAAGCCGGCGCCGATGATTTTCTCCCGAAACCATTTGATATATACGATATGTTAAATACAGTCAAAAAACACCTCACGAAATAATTCCCAACACGAATTCGTTTTTGAGTACAGTGCAAAGACTAATTTTTTTTTAATTCTTGGCGATAGGCCTTTAAAAACATTACCCCTAGATTTTCATGTGGAGGCACATAATTTCCAAAATCTTTATTACCACCGAGTTTATTTTCCATGTCCCCCCAAAATTCCGGCCATACAATATCTTGCCCTGACAAAATCTCACCATTCAAGGATTTCATTAATGGATCATTGACATGCATAGTTCCTGTGCCTTTTGTAGAGAGAATATGAGCATTCGGAGCTCTTTGTAAAACTCTTTCCACATTATTGTATCCACCGCATGAGCCGAGAGAGACAATTTTGGCAATCGATGGAATTCTTTCTATCGTTTGAGCGGCATGAAAACTATGACCGCGGTGAACCACCACAATTGTTTGAATATTTTTATCCTTTAATTTTTTTTCAATATCTTCCGGCCCCTCCTCTTCAGAATTTGGGTAATTAGCGAAAATTTCCATTTTTTTACCATTTTTCTCTGATGCAATCCGTACAAAATGATCTTGTTTATCGATTCTCCAATCATGTTTATTCTGGTACTGGTTTAGAAAACTATCAAATGAAGCTTTTCCATCCTCGTCATTGTAGAAGAAATATTGCTGAATATTAGTATTATCCCGATTAAAAAGATCAGTTGATTTTACTTCAGTCAAATTCGGTAACTTAAATTTCTCTGACATCTCCTTAAGCCATGCCTCATTCACGACAGCCTTATCACCAAACATACCGGATAAAATTCCATAGATAACCCTATCTTCTTTTTTTGCATCGGGGATAGTAGTAACTCTCTCATACTCTTGCTTGATCTGCTCTTGTAGCACTTTCAACATCTCTGCGTCGGTTACCATGCTGAAAATATCTGCAACAGTAGTTGCCTGGGCCAGCTTTTCTTCAGTTTTATCAAGATTTTTAACAACATTTGATAAAAGTTCATGCGAGCTGTCTTTATCCATTGTGCCCAAAAATTCATTCAAACGATTAAAACCAGCCATTTCTTTGATAAAGGTTCGGAATTTATTTTGTCCGACTTGTTCAAGAAGTTTTTTGCCATCCAACTTCTCCTGCTTCATTTTATCCATTAAACGGTTAAGCATGCCATTAAATGAGGAAGTATAAATTTCTTCCTCACCATAGACCATCAGAGTATACAGTTCTGCAGCTTTTAAATTATTGACTGATTTAAATCTCACTGAATCAGCCTGTTCATGTAAATCATTTACATGTCGTATTGTTTTCAGGCTAATGTCTTTTAATTTCTCATCAACCGACACTCGTCCTAAATGATCAGGTTCTGATTTTATTTTGATAAGAGTCTTTAATAATTTATTTTGATCATTTATTATTTCATAAGCATCCTTTTCGGATAACCCATGTCTAACCATATCGTTTAAAAGTAGGGCGGTGTGTGGATGAGTTATTCTTTTTAATATGCTGGTTGATTCGAGTTGCGGTTCTTTAACTTCATTTAATAAGTTCTTAGCTAACGTATAGTCAACGCCGTACATTCCCTCTTCCGGAGATTGTTGAAAGAGTTTCTCTACTAAAATTGACCATTCCGACTGAGGAATAACTTCCTTGAGATCTTTGGCGTTATAAAGAAAGTCCACTGGATTGCGTTCACTTGCTTCGGATATTAATTCTGTTAAATTAGGCACCTTTTTCTTTAAATATTTGGCGATATCAAGAAAATCGCGAGGATTATGTGCGCTTATTACTTGTGATATTTCAGATAAGGCAGATGGTGAAGGAGATCCTGGAGCGACCCGTACAGTGGGGGTTTGTTCAAAACTATACCTCTCTCCTCTGTAGGCACCTCTTTGCTCTGCCCATTCAAGTAGTCGTTTTATATCTTGAGGATTGGCTACTCCGGTAAGTTGAGCTTCTTTAACTTCTCCATGTACCGTTGGCTGAGATAAAGTATTTTCATGGTTTTGATGAACTGTATCTGATGGTGTCATTATGGCTATTAATCCTGCAAGCATTGCGGCCACTCTCCTCTTAAGTGGAGGCAATATTCTACTAGGGCTGCGTTTCTCATCCACCGATTTTTCAGTCGCCGCAGGTTTTTTCTCTAATTTTTGCTTAATATCTTTGGGAGCTGATTCAGATTCCATATTATTTCGCTACTGGAAATAGCACTAATATTATACTATTAGCAAAATAAATGGTATATACATAGAATTATAAAAAAGGAAAATTGACTTTTTAAGGCCTGCTTGGTAGTATGCTTATACAATTATGAGAAAAAAAGTTTTAGAGTACAATGCTATTTTTCAGAAAGAAGATGAAGGAGGATATTCAGTATGGATTCCTTCCCTTCCAGGTTGTACTTCTCAAGGAGAAACTTTTGAGCAAGCAATGGAAAATATCAAAGAAGCAATTGCTTTGTATTTAGAAGATGAAAAAGAAGGACAAGAGGAAGCAGTAAATAGTAGAAATCAATTTATGGTTCCAGTCACAGTTACTACCTAATTAATCAGATGAGTAAATTACCTCAAGTTTCCGGAAAAGAAACCATCCGTGCGCTAAATAAAATTGGATTTGAAACAGTCAAGCAAAAAGGAAGCCATGTAAAATTAGCAAGAACGATAAATAACCAAAAACAAATTGTTACAGTACCAATGCATAGTGTATTAAAAAAAGGAACTTTAAGAAACGGCATTCTAAAGCCAATTAGTCTTAAAGTGGATGATTTTATAAAATTATTGAAATAAACAAATATACGAAAAAACTTACTGAATCGCGGAAATCACCTTATAAATCGGGGTTATAACCGCAAGAATCAAAAAACCCACACCCAATCCAAGTACCACCATAATAGCAGGCTCCATTGCCGTAGTAAGAGCCTTCACCGTTTGCTCTACCTCACGCTCAAAATATTCAGCTACCCGCGTCAACGATTCATCTAATTTACCGGTTTGCTCCCCGATTTTTACCATCTGAACAAGGATAGGTGGAAATATAGAACTTGCTTCTAATGCATCGCCAACTGAGATTCCCTTTTCAACCCTTTTTGCGACAAGTATAATTTCTTTCCGGTAAAAGACATTATTTACAACATCCGCGCTCTTCAACAATGAGTCCACTACCAGAGAACCCGTACTTACAAGTAACCCCAAAGTACGGGCAAACTCAACCATTAATGATTCTGAAATCAAATTACCAACAAGTGGAATTTTTAATAAAGAAGTATCAACTATACGTCGTCCGCTCTCTTGCCGGTACCATTTCCGAAACATATTCAAGCCTAAAAAAACTACAATTAAACACAACCACCAAAACTTTATTAATATATCCGACATACCGATAACAATCATTGTTGACAAAGGAAGCGTAAGCCCCATTGTCTTATAAAAAGTATTCAACTGTGGTATTGCAACAACCATCATAATAGTCACAACCCCAAGCATCATAATTATAACTATAATTGGATAAACCAATGCACCCTTGATTTGCGAATGCAGCTTTTGCTGTTTCTCCAGACTATCGGAAAGTCGCGTTAAAACTTTATCGAGAAGCCCTGAAGACTCAGCCGCTCGCATCAATGCGATATAGATCGGGGAAAATAAATTAGGGTATTTTTCCAGTGCGCCGGAAAAAGAAGAACCTTCCTCAACCCTGGAAATAAGTCCTTGAATGATATCATTCATTGCCGGATTTTTAATTTGATTTTTCATAATAGTAAGAGACTGCATAAGCGTAAGTCCTGAGCTAAGCATTGAAGAAAGCTGGCGTGTAAAAAATATGAGGTCATTACCGGTCGCCCGCCTGATAAAAGGAAATAAACGGGCAAGACTAAATTTCGTGCCACTCGAAATAACTATCGGAAGCAATTGATGTTTCCGAAGATAATAACCTGCTTCTTTCACATCTTTCGCTTCAATTAATCCCCGAATTACTTTCCCATCCTGAGTAACAGCGCGATAATATAGCTTCATAAAGAACCATGTCTATTCAAATTATTATTCTAAAAATTCCAAATCCAAAGCACCAAATCACAAATAATATCAAAATTCAAATAATTAAATCCAAAAACCTGTTTTGTTATTAGAATTTAAACATTTGTATTTATTTGGAATTTGTCCCTGGTACAGGGATCCCAGTGATAATTTTGAATTTGGAATTTATATCTCACCCTATCATTCTCAAAAATTCAGTTTCCCTCAATGTATATGCCTTAGCATCATCCAGAGTAATTGTGCCGCTTCGGACAAGTTCTGCCAAAGACTCATCAAGTGTTATCATACCCGAATCTTTAGAAGTCTGGAGTATGGTATCAATAAGATGCGTTTTCCCGTCCCGGATATTATTTGCAACAGCTGAATTACCGATAAGTATCTCAACTGCCGGAATTCTACCGCCTCCTATTCGCGGCAACAATCTCTGCGATATAATGCCGCGCATCGTCGCAGCCAGCTGCAATCTAATTTGCGGACGCCGGTCAGATGAAAACGAATCAACAATGCGGTCAACGCTTTGAGCTGCGGAATTAGTATGCAAAGTCGAAAATACCAAATGACCTGTTTCAGCCAACGTCATTGCGGCTTGCATTGTTTCCGGATCTCGCATTTCACCGATGAGTACTACATCCGGATCTTCGCGAAGCGCAGACCTCAGCGCCATAGGCCAATCATGAGTATCTATTCCCATCTCCCTCTGAGAAATAATACTATTGCCTTTTGCATAAACAAATTCGATCGGATCCTCAATAGTCAGGATATGACATGCCCTATTTAAATTAATCTCATTAATAATCGCCGCCAGAGTACTGGACTTACCATGCCCTGAAGGACCCGTCACCAAAACAAATCCTTGCTTTAATGTAGCAAAATCATGAACTATTTTTGGAAGATTTAGATCCTCTATTGTCTGTACTAGCGGAGCCAGGAAACGAAATGCCACAGCCAGATTTCCTTTCTCATAATAAGCATTAATGCGGAATCGCCCGGATTCACCGTCCTTACCACTAAAACTAAATGAAAAATCTAATTCTTTATTTGCAATCAGCAACTCTCTCTGTTCCGGCGTCAGTAACCCAAATACCATCAGCTCAATTAATTCTGACTGTAATGGGGGATAATTAGTAGCAAAACGGAGGACTCCGTCTATGCGAAAAGTAGGCGGCAATGCGACCAGCAAATGAAGATCGGATGCCTTATTTTTTATAGCCAATCCCAATAATTCTTGAATTTCCATACTATACTAATAATTAAAGTTTAACTACTTTAACCCTAAAATTTCAATAGAACTCTCAACCCATTTCTAATCACCAATCACTATTCACCATTCATAACTCATTATTCCTGTGCCACTCTCAATACTTCCTCAACCGTTGTCTCCCCCAATAGTGTTTTCATATAACCATCTTGTTTCATAGTAATCATACCTTCTGCCATCGCTTGTTTTTCAATAGCAATACTGTCAGCCCGCTCCAAAATAATCCGCGAAACTTTTTCAGAAGCCGGAAGTACCTCAAAAATACCGACTCTTCCCAAATACCCTGACGTGCCGCATTCGGCACAACCTTTCCCGCGGTATAATTTTACGTCCGTTGTATTAATTGGATAAAGAGTTAGTAAAACATTTTTAATTTCCTCTATGATCTGAGCTGGAGGTATGTAGCTCTCTTTACAGTGTTCGCAAATTTTTCTCACAATTCTCTGCCCGACAATTGCGTTAACAGTTGATGCAAGCAGGAAATTTTCGGCGCCTAAATCAAGTAAGCGTGGAAGAGCACCCGCAGCGCTCGATGTATGTAAAGTTGAGAATACTAAATGTCCTGTCAATGCAGCCTGAATTGCCAAATCTGTTGTCTCTTTATCCCGTATTTCTCCGACCAGAACAATATTTGGATCCTGACGCAAAAATGAGCGAAGCCCCGAAGCAAAAGTCAAACCAACAGCCGGATTTATCTGGACTTGATTGACTCCAACAATCTCGTATTCAACCGGATCTTCAAGCGATACTATATTAACCCTGGTTGTATTCAAACGTGAAAGCACGGCATAAAGCGTAGTAGTTTTACCGCTACCGGTAGGTCCGCAAACCAATATTATCCCATGCGGACGCAAAATTGCTGTTTCCAAACTTTTCAAACCTGTCCCTCGAATCCCCATCTCACTAAGGGAAGGAATTCCGCCGGATTTACGAAGTAGCCTCATGACGATTTTTTCGCCTCTTGTAGTTGGTATAGTTGATACACGAAGGTCAACCTCATTATTTCCAGCCTTAAAACTAAATCTTCCGTCTTGAGGTATTCTATGTTCATCAATTTTCAATTCTGAAAGTATTTTTATTCTTGAAATTAGTGAGTTTTCCACCCTGATAGGTAAACTCAACTTATCATAAAGAATACCGTCAATTCTATACCTCACGCGTACCCGGTCTCCCTGTGGTTCAATATGGACATCAGATGCCCTGCTCGTCACTGCATATTCAAGGATCGTTGTTACGATTTTAGCAATCGGTGCATCAGTTATGATCTCAGCTATTTGCTTACTGTCAACAACTCTCTTTTTTGTATATTCCTCCGTCTCTTTTATGGCTTCTCCGACTTGACCGACTAACTCCTGAGTATATTGCTGGCCGATTGCTTCCCGGACTTCAGCAGGTACAGCCGCAAATGATCGGATATTCAAACCGGTTTTTTGTCGGACGAATGCCACCGAGTCAAGATCTACTGGATTGGCCATCGCAATAGATAGAGTTTTTGTTTTATCATCATACAAAAAGGGGATAAGCGAAAAACGCTCAACTACACCTCTGGGAAGAAAATTAAGAGCCTGAGGAGAAAAAGAAGTATTTCGCAGTGAAATATATGGAACCCCTAAAAGCCTGGCTCTGGCTTCTATTAATTTATCTTCTCCGACAATTTGTAAAGATGATAAAACTTCATCCTGAGTTTGTCCGCTGGTCGCGCTTTTAACTTTTATATCTTCATATTGTGCGCGTGTCAAAATATGTTCGCTATAAAGAATATCTGTTGCAGTTTTTGCCTCACTCAAATCTAGCTCCGCCGCAGGAGCTACTGCCTGCGGAGCGGAGGGGTGTGCAACTGGTTTATTTTGCAAATTAACAGGACTAACTGACGATTGAGACAAATCGGCCATACATCTATAGTAAAAAATTACTGTAGCGAAGTCAACTACCTTTAAATTTGACATAATGTCATAAATATGCTATTTTTAAATCATGCAATTAGTAAGAACTACTTTGCGAATTAAAGAGCAGATAAAGAAAGATGCCCAGCGCCACGCTCTTGAAGAAAATACTTCTCTTCAGGAGATTTTTAACCGAGCTCTTGAGAGATATCTTGAGCAGGAAGGCAAAAAGGAAGCTAGGACGATAGTTTTCAAAACACATGACCTGGGCAAGGCTCTAGATAATTTAACCAGAAAGGACTTTTATTCCGATCCAAAGTAGCACATGTTAGTCGATTCAAATATCTTGATCTATTCTATAAATTCGACCTCTCCAAAGCATAAACTTGCCCAAAAGTTTTTAAAAGACAATATTGGCAAATTGACTCTAGCACATCAGAATATTTTTGAAACATTACGTGTATTAACGCATACAAAATTTACATCTCCCATGTCACCCTCGGGAGCCACAGAAGCAGTAGGACGTATTATAAATGCCTGCCGAATCATCGCCCCTGATTATAAAACCCAGCCTTTAACGCTTGAACTTATTAAAAAACATAATCTTTCAGCTGATCGTATATTTGATGCGTATCTTGTCGCTACCGCATTAAGTCACAATATTACTACGATTGCGACCGATAACGAAAAAGACTTCAAAAAATACCCAATCACAATTCTCAACCCTTTTAAGGAGGTTTGATGACTATTAAATCGCTATTAAAAACCCTTACGCATTATTGTCATTCCGAGCGAAGTGAAACGGAGTCGAGGCGACCCCACGAAGTGGAGAGTACCCTTGTGGTGAATCTCATACTACAATGCTACTAGAGGTAAAAGTAATCTAATCTACTTCTGAACTCGTGGCTTATAGGGTATGTAATGCCCCTTGTCCGCCATTCGAGCGACAGTTTCAGGCATGCCCCTTATCGTTAAAGCTACTGGCGTGTCATCTGGATTCAATCGGACTGAAAAACCAACTCCTCTCAGACCAGGCCTGTTTGATGTTAAACCATGAATTGTTGTGTACCAACCTGACTCCTCGGAGCTCCTATCCAAGCCATAATATGAGGCTCCAAGATTATGCCTAAATTTCACAACATGTTTCAGTGCTTGAAAATCTTTTATATCAGGGGAAGGAACACCACCCATATCCTGAAGAATTGTAAAAAACTTCCATGATCTCTGTTCAGAGCTAAGCTCATCTGAAAATTGATCAACGCGTGTCAGATGGATATTCCCAAAATCAAAAGTTACATGCTTTATATATTCTTCCGCGTAAAAACTAGAGTCGTTGACCAAACTCGCAGCAGCCCTATCCATATTTTTACCACAATTTATATAATGGGTTGCATAGTAAACATTCCTATCTAATGCACTCAAAGCGTCTGATATATTCCCATTTTTATCCGGATCTTGAGCTCTTAATGCTTCACCAATAATATTAGCTGGGTTCGAACGCAATGCTTCTAAATATCCTTCTTTTTTAGTTTCAGCTGCTATTCGACCTGCCAAACGTATCGCGCTTAATTGAATCTGGTCAAGTTTTCCCGTTGGAGCCACAACATCATGCAATAAAGCATCATATTTTTCTGCTTCAAGTGCCATTGCTGATTCTAACATAGCACTTTGCAGAGGCGATAGTTCTACTTCGCTTTGGTCTCTACCACTTGTTTCAACAGTAGCCATATTTTATTTATGGTATTATATCATTATAAATTTAAATTTCAACCTTATGATCAGTATTATCATCTCATCACCAAACAAAACCAAACGCCAAGAATATATCCAAAAATATTGCTATGAGCTTTCAATTGACCCCCTCGATATCACTATCATTGAGAGAGAAACTGTTGCAAAACCATTGAAGAACAGCATCGGAATAGAAGAAATCAAATTCATGCAGAAAAAACTTTTTCTCAAACCAATCAGAAGTCCCACAAAAGCCGTTATTATTGAAGACGCTCAGCTTCTTACAACTGAAGCCCAAAACGCAATGCTCAAAGTTCTCGAAGAACCTCCAGCCCATACTATTATAATACTCTCTACAGAATCCAAAGAACCTCTTCTCCCAACAATAATTTCCAGATGCAAAATTATTGAACTGGAACATGAAGAACAAAAATTGTCTGAAAATCAAATAAAAGAACTAACGGAATTTATAGAGAATCTCCCAAAAATGCCGGTAGGGGAGAAGTTCAAAAAAGCCGAACAACTCTCCAAAGACAAAGATAAAACAATTGAATGGACTACAAGTTTAATTTTGGTTTTGAGAGAAAGACTTCTTTCTTGTCATTCCGAGCGACCAACGGGAGTCGAGACGACCCCACGAAGTGGAGAGTACCCTCGCGGTGAATCTCATACCACGACATTGCTCAGTCGAAATTATCTCACCCAACTTAAATCATTCCAAAACCTAAATACGCTGCTCAAAACCACCAACGTCAATCCCAGATTCGCAATCGAAAATACACTTCTACAATTAACTCAACCATAATTATTCGCTTTCTTTCCGTCCTCTTACTCTTTTTTAAACGTTATCAGACATGTATATAATTTAATTAATTTTATGATATTTAAGAAAATTGCTGTTGCCTTGAGTTCTGGAGCATTGCTCCTAAGTTCACTTGCACCGGCTGCATTTGCACAAAATTATAATTCCGAACATATTGACTCACACGAAATAAATATAGAACAAGATACAATCAGCCAATCTCTCGGCGCCCGCACAAAGCTTTTTACATTTATGAATGACGAGCAAGAAATCCCCGGTCCGGGTGACTCTGACGGTTTTGGTATTGCAAAATTAAAAGTCAATACTGATACCGGACAAGTATGTGCAAAAATACGTGTATTTTTCATTGAACCGGCAACAGCTGCCCATATTCACGAGGGAGCAGTAGGCCAAGCAGGACCTGTTGTAGTTGGCCTGCCCACACCTGACTCCAATGGAAGATCAAACGGTTGTGTAAGCATTGACAAGACCAAAGCACAAGATATCTTAGACCATCCATCCAATTATTACGTAAACGTACATAATACGCCCTTTCCCAGCGGCGCTGTGCGAGGCCAACTCTAACAGCCATTAGCCATTAGCCATATTATGCTACAATACCTCCATGAATCTCGCGTACTGTCTACGCCCACAAACACTTAAAGAATTTATCGGTCAAAACCATCTGGTTGGACAAGGAAAAATTCTGCGCCAAATGATCGAAACCGGCAATCTCTTTTCCATGATTCTTTGGGGCCCACCCGGCAGCGGCAAAACAACTCTCGCCCAAATTATAGCCAAAGAAACCAACTCGACATTTCACCATCTGTCAGCAGTCGATACCGGCAAATCAGAACTAATGAAAATAATAAAAGAAGCAGAAAAACGCTATAAATCCGAAGCACGAAATCCGAAATCCGAAACAAATACTAATGATCAAAATAAAAATGACAAAAACGTTTCGAATTTCGATATTCGAATTTCGAATTTGCATCAACGAACAATCTTGTTCGTTGATGAGATCCACCGCTGGAACAAAGCCCAACAAGACGCACTCTTGCCCTACGTCGAAAGTGGATTAATCACACTCATCGGCGCGACCACCGAAAATCCATCATTTGAAATCATCAGCGCACTTTTATCCCGCACCCGCGTTTTTGTTCTCATTGGATTGTCCCAACAAGATTTAGAAAAAATAATCAACAACGCACTAACCAACAAGGACAGGGGAGTAGGGAAGTACAAAAAAACCATAACAGACGACGCCAAAGAAATATTAATCCGTCTCTCCGGCGGCGATGCCAGAATTATGCTAAACGCGCTAGAAATCGCCGTCACAACATCCCCTCGTCATTCCCGCGAACGCGGGCGACACCACGAAGTGGATAGTACCCTTGTGGTGAATCCAGAAGAAAATAAAACCAATTCCTTTTCAAAAATCACTATAGACCAAATTAAAGAAATATTCCAAACCAAATCAACCAGCCTCTACGACCAAAAAGCCGATGAACATTACAACATAATCAGCGCATTTATTAAATCAATGCGTGCATCTAACCCCGACGCAGCTCTATATTATTTAGCCCGCATGATCGAAGGAGGAGAAGACCCCAAATTCATCGCCAGAAGAATGGTAATATTTGCCTCAGAAGACATCGGCATGGCCCAACCCACAGCTCTTGTAGTCGCCAACGAAGTCTTCCGCGCCTGCGAAATAATCGGCTACCCCGAATGCGCCATCAACCTCACCGCAGGCACCGTCTATCTCGCCAAAGCCAAAAAGGACCGCAGCGCATACGATGCATATTCACGCGCGCTGGCAGATGTCAAAAATTACCCCAACGAACCAATTCCACTAAATCTCCGCAACGCACCCACAAAACTGATGAAAAATTTGGGTTACGGCAAAAACTATGAAATGTATTCTAATGAAGACTTACTTCCGGAGAAATTGAAAGGGAGAAAATACTATAGAGGAAAATAACCAATCATTTAATAGAGCCTCAATCCTTAAATACTACCACATGCGTTTTCAGAAATTCCGTATCAAAAGTTTCCAGAAACCCCAAACGCCCCAAAAGCGCAGGGACTTCATTGCTATCAAAAAAGGCAAGAGGGACATTTCTTTCTAATGAACCAATTCTTGCTTTAATTTTAGTTTTGCACAAATAAATTGCTTGCTCTCCACCAACACCGGCAGTTACCTCTTTAATACAGTCTTCCTCCAAAGATATGCCTAAATTCTCTGAAAGGAATTGAGGTAATATAGTGAAATCCGCCCCTGTATCGACTATCATCCACGTATCCGTCCACAGATTTTCTTTAGGAGATTTAAATGAAACCTTTGCAATTGGGCGATATACAGAACCAAAAAAGTTTTTTTCGCCCTTTTCAAACGGAAACGTTACATCCATAAGATCAAAGAGTGGGCTCTAGGTAGATAAGCAACTTCCGGGGTAATATCAGGATGTTTTTTTCTTATTTCCCTCAATACTTCAGCCGCGCCTTCACCCGTCTTTGCGGTATACACTTTCCCCGCAGCCAGGATCACATGCTTCCCTCGATAACGAGGGTTTTTAAATATGTCCATCATAGTAATATTCTTTTTCATTACAAACATATAATACTCCAATTCTTACCTACTGTCAAAAATTATTCACCTTACACGCCCCCCACAGACCCGCATTATGTTCCCGCGCATACTCTTCAAAATTATTAAACTTTTCCAACATCTTAGTCGGATACTTCCGAAAACTAAATGCATACCCCTGCTTGACCATTTCTCCATTCACAAATGTACGCCTGCTATCCGACAAATACACATATCTCAAAAGCCGTCTATATCTATCCCTGTTGCCCTGAGTATCATTTTCATCAACCAAAATAACCGACTTTCCCGCTACAAAACTCTTCATTTTCTCAGTCGCCGCCTTAGCAAAACACTGCACCGGCTTTCTAGGATCAACACTTTCAGGCGTGTCAATACCCAAAAGCCGCACAGACTCTCTATTCCCCCGCACATCAACCCTAATAGTATCCCCATCAACAACCTTTAAAACCTTAAATAATTCCGGCTGACCAGCATAAACAGGAGGAACAACAAATAAATTAAAAAGGAACGAGAAAAAAAATAATAACAATAACTTAATCATCTTTACTCAAATACTTTTTGGTCAGGAACATCCTTATCTGTATAAAGAAAGTCATCCCTCTCAGGTTCGGCATAATTCTTACCGGGTATACCAAAGCCAATTGCGAGCGTTACGCGTTCAAAACCCTTTTCCACTGGAGCAACGCGATGCAAAATTTTATTAGCACCCACAAGAACCACATATATACCTTCTCGTGCAAGAATTTTATTTTCCATTGACTCGCGCTCCATAATCCTACCCCTTACCCCTTTTATAAGGGACTTAACAGGCACTGGATTTTGAAATTCTAAATCTCCACCCGGGACCGTAGTAAGATATAACAATCCTGTTACCTCATTCCTATCGAAATGAAATCCCTGCTCTTCACCTGGTCCTACAATATTAATGTTCATGTTCGCGAGATCATGTAGCTGTACTAAAGGCCCTCCCCAAGCTTCCTCAGCACCATTTATAAATGTTTTCCGCAATTTCCATAATTGAGGAAAGAACTCTTTTATTTTAGTACCATCGATAACTGAATAGCGTAGTACTTTATCACTAACTCTTCTCTCAACCTTTGTAGCCAGCAAATCTTTACGATTTTTTATAATGTCCACAGTTGGGCCAAACCCAACATCAAAATATGAAATTCTACAATGAGGAACATGTTCCTGCTCTTCTTCCTTGTTATCGACAGTTGGTGGTGGTGGTGTTGATTCAAGATTCATACTAAAATTTCTACCAATTCATTATGAATAAATTCCAAATTTATACTTAAGATGCATCAATTTTCGAGGCGAGTATGAAATCATTTTCCGACAAACCCCCAATCGCGTGCGTTGTCAAAGAAATCTTAACCTTATTCCAATTATGCAAATATATATCCGGATGATGCCCTTCTGACTCCGCAATCCCTCCAACCTTATTAACAAATTTTAAAGCCTCCTTAAAATCCTTAAATTTATATTCTTTTTCCAGCACCTTTTCATCTTTTACATCCCAACCTTTCAATTCCCTTTCCAAAAAAGCATTATATTCGTCGGGAATCAAAGCCTTAACCCCTCCCTCACAAGGCACACATTTTTTATGTTTAAGGTCAGAACTTAATTGCGCCATATTATGTATTATTCTAACACACCAAGTTAATTATGTCCTTCTATTCAGTAAAGCTACGTTTCCTGGTCTTATCATGAGGCACTTGCGATTCAGTCCTACCTTTGTGGACATGCGAACGAGATGCCAGCCATTCATCCAATTTTGGCCATGCATTATTTTTTGCTTCACTTCCCACAATCGATCCGATATGTCCTCCTTCTAACTCAATAACTGTTTTATCCTGGCTTCCAAAAAGATCAAATGCCCCAAGTGTTTGCTCGGGAGGAACTATATGATCTTTTTTTGCGACAATCGCCAAAACGTTCGCATTTACATTTGCCAAATCCACTCTCGCCCCTCGTAATTCTATCTCACCCTTTACCAGATTATTTTTTCTATAATATTCCTCTATCAATTCTCTATAAAGCTTACCTGGTAAACTGGTAAGCTTCGATGCCCATGCTCTCATGTCCCTTATTGACTCAGCAGCTCTCTGACTCTTCGGATCATCAGGATTAGCAGTAGCTTCCCAGACTTTCTGATAAATTCCGATAAAATTATCAAACGGCTTGAGCATCTTCGCACCCAAATCAATCAACTCTCCCGGCACAATTCCGCCAGTTGCTGCCAATAAAATATCAACATTAAAATTCGGATCATTAGCCATCTTATGAAACCCACCCGAACCGGGTTTTAAGTCCAGCGGAGTCGTCATTAATACCAAATTACGCACTCCTACATTTGGATAAAGCGCTGCAAATTCTACTGCCGTGAGCCCGCCAAGACACCAGGCCATAATACTAAGCTCCTTTTGACCTGATTCATCCTTAATTAATTCTACCATCTTAGGGAGAATATCATGAACGTAAAAAGCAAAATCCCTATTTCTTTCTTCGAGTCCGGGTTTTCCCAAATCAATCTGAAAAATATCATATCCCTGATTCGCCAAATATTCCGTCACGCTTTTTCCTGGCCGCAGATCATAAATAGCGTCATCATTCATGTATGAAAAAAGTCTCATTATTGGAATTGGCTTTCGTTCAGCTTGCAGCTTCTCAGGAGTTTTATATCTATACAGCTTTATTCCATTCTCATTGCCCGGTTCATGTTCCCAAACCAAATCTTTAGGTGTTAATCCAAGCGGAACATCAGCTTCCAAAACTTTGGCAAATCTTTCTGTATGCCTAAGATTATTTGCATAATGTTTCATTCCGGCCTCATAAATAGTAATTGCGAAATGCATTCCAATGTCCCAAGGCATAATTATCTGAGGATGTGATTCATTTCCTTGAGTAGATTGTGTACGTCCTGTAACATTTCGAAGAAAATCTAATTGGGCCTCAACTAAATTTGCTGTTCCGTTGGACATCCGCTTAACGCCTCCCCAATAATCCTGTTCAGGTGATGATTTGACACCAGATATTGATGCTTGTGATGAATCATGTATATTTCTTGTCTTTGCTTCCACTCCCATATATTTTTTTATTATTTATACCTCAAACTATTTTCTAGTGCAGTTATTATATACACATAAAAAATATATTAGATGACATAACTTCAACAAATACCCAACAATTCTACAACAAATTAACGAAGGTTGATATTATTCTTAAGTTTAGTATAATATATGTAGATGGCTAGAAATAAATCCTCGGACTATTCTGCTGAGCACATACAAGTTCTCGAAGGACTCGAACCGGTAAGAAAAAGGCCGGGCATGTATATCGGCTCAACCGATATCACTGGTTTGCACGAATCGCTTCGTGAAATTATCGACAACGCAGTCGATGAAGCTTTGGCAGGCTTTGCCAAAAACGTCTGGATTTTACTAAACCCCGACAAATCGGCAACAGTTGTAGATGATGGCCGAGGTATCCCAACCGACACCATGCCGCAATACAAAAAATCCGCCCTCGAGATCGTTATGACCAAACTCCACGCCGGTGGAAAATTCGGCGGCTCAGCCTATAAAATCTCAGGCGGCCTCCATGGAGTCGGTTCGTCAGTCGTCAATGCACTCTCAGAATGGCTCTGGGTAGAAGTCAGACGGGACAAAAAAATATATAGGCAGCGATACAAAATTGGTGCGCCTCAAACCCAAGTCGAAATTGTTAAAGAATCCCAACTAAACCCGCTCCACTCTACAATTAACCCTAAAACTGGTACCACCGTTACATTCCTTCCCGACAATAAAATCTTCCAAACAATTGAATTCGACTTCGACACCATCAAAAAACAGATCCGCGAGCGCGCATACCTTGTCCCCAAGTTATATTTCCACTTTATAGACAAGAGGATGCCCGTTATAAAAGAACTCAATTATTACTTTGAAGGCGGCATTGTCTCACTAGTTGAGAAAATCAACGAAAACAAGGAACCTATCCACAAATCTATTTATATAAATAAACAAGAAACAGAAGTACAAGTCGAAGTAGCCATACAATACAATAATACATACACCGAAAATGTCGAATCATACGTCAATGTTATTAATACAGTCAACGGAGGTACTCATCTCACCGGATTCCGCATGGCGCTCACACGCGCAATAAATGACTACGGCAAAAAAATCGGGGCATTCAAAAACGAAGAGGACTCAATTATTGGCGACGACACCAGAGAAGGGCTCACTGCCGTCGTCTTCATTAAAATGCCCCAGGACAGGATCCAATTCGAAGGACAGACCAAGGGCAAATTAGGCAACTCCGAAATTCAGTCTCTTGTCCAGACCATAGTCAAAGATTCTCTTTCAAACTATTTCGAAGAAAATCCAAGTGAGGGGCGAAGAATTCTGGAAAAGGTATATCTCGCTGCCAAAGCCCGTCTGGCTGCCAAAGCCGCCAAAGAAGCAGTTATTCGTAAAGGCGCCCTCGAAGGCTCAACGCTTCCGGGCAAGCTCGCCGATTGCCAGGAAAAAGACCCCGCTATTTCCGAAATATATCTGGTTGAAGGTGACTCTGCCGGAGGATCAGCCAAGCAGGGAAGAGACCGCAAATTTCAGGCAATTCTCCCGCTCAAGGGAAAAATCCTCAATACAGAAAGAGCCCGTCTTGACAAAATGATCGAACATGAAGAAATCAAAAACCTCATAATTGCCTTAGGATCGGGGATAGGAGACACCACCAATATGGAAAAACTCCGCTACCACCGCGTAATTATCATGACCGATGCCGATGTTGACGGCGAACACATAGAGACACTTATTCTAACATTCTTCTACCGCCACTTGCCGGATATAATCAAAAACGGCTATCTCTACGTCGCTATTCCGCCGCTCTACAAAATCCAACGCGGCAAAGAAATCCGCTACGCCTACAACGACGAAGATAAAGAAAAAACCATAAAAGAAATAAAAGGTGCCGGCAATATTTCCATCCAACGCTACAAAGGTCTGGGTGAAATGAATCCCGAACAACTTTGGGATACTACAATGAATCCGGCCAATCGTCTTCTCAAACAAATTCATATCCAGGACGCCGAAGAAGCCGACGCCGTCTTTACCATGCTCATGGGAAGCGAAGTCCCACCCAGAAAACACTTTATCCAGACAAACGCCATAACCGCGACGCTGGATATATGAAATATAAATCCGAAATCCGAAGCAATATCAAAATACAAATGACATAAATTCAAAACGTTTTGAATATTTGAATTTTGATAATTTGAATTTGTCTCGAATTTCGTGCTTCGATATTCGAATTTTATATAAAGGGGAGGTGA
Organism: uncultured bacterium; assembly: GCA_963826535.1. Classification (GTDB taxonomy): domain Bacteria; phylum Patescibacteriota; class Microgenomatia; order Levybacterales; family UBA12049; genus JAHIGH01. The sequence goes on from CAWGXL010000009.1 coordinate 38,382, forward strand.
GTAACTTATGGATATAGCAAAAATTAAACCGGGAAAAAACACAAAAATAGGAGAAGTAAACGTACTTATCGAGATTCCAAAAGACAGCAATATCAAATACGAGCTGGATAAAGAAACAGGAGCAATCTTTGTTGATAGATTCCTTTATACAGCTATGAATTATCCGTTCAACTATGGATTTGTGCCTGGTACACTTGCCGAAGACGGTGATCCGCTTGATATTATTGTCTTATGTGAATATGCTGTTGCACCGGGAACAATAATTCCGAGTACTATAATCGGTATGCTCCAGATGGAAGACGAAGAAGGAATTGACACTAAAGTTTTAGCCGTGCCATCAATCAAAATCGATCCATTATTTGGTGTCTATAAAAATATCACAGATGTACCTGATGCAATTAAAAACAAGCTAAAACACTTCTTTGAGAATTACAAAACACTCGAACCTGGTAAATGGGTGAAAATCAAAGAATGGAAAGACAAAAAAACAGCAATTGAAGCACTAAAAAAAGCAATAAAATAAAATCCACCCTAGCCCTCCTTTAGAAAAGGAGGGAATTTACTCCTCCCTTTTATAAAGGGAGGTTGGGAGGGATTTCTCGGAGGCGGGAACTGCCTCTGGAGCAATCTTGCAACGTGCTACAGTGTAGTATTAGTCTTAAATCTTAAGTCATAAATCTTACGTCTTATAATATGAACATAGGCAAACTTCAAATCACCGACATCACCGAGGAGATGAAGAAATCGTACCTTAATTACGCCATGTCCGTAATAGTAGCTCGTGCCCTCCCTGATGTACGCGACGGCTTGAAGCCTGTTCACCGCCGCATTCTTTATGCCATGCATGAAATGGGACTTGGCCCAACTTCTAAGTTCCTCAAATCAGCGCGCATTGTCGGCGAAACAATGGGAAAATACCATCCCCATGGAAACATGGCTATTTATGACTCTCTTGTGCGTTTAGCTCAGGATTTTTCCATGCGCTACCCATTGATATGGGGACAAGGAAATTTTGGATCGGTTGACGGCGATCCTCCTGCCGCTGATCGCTATACGGAAGCTAAACTGCAACCTATCACCATGGAACTCCTGCATGATTTAGACAAAGAAACTGTTGATTTTGGTCCAAACTACGACGGCAGTTTTCAGGAACCTGTTTACTTACCTGCCAAATTACCCAATCTACTTCTAATGGGTTCCGAAGGAATTGCAGTAGGTATGGCAACCAAAATTCCACCACACAATTTAACCGAAGTCATCGACGCCATAATTTATATGCTAGGTAAAACTAAAATCATTAATACTACAATTAAACCTGCTACCGGAGAAGCGCCGGTAATCGTGACCAACGCGCCTGAAGTAACAAAAATTACTGAAGCCTCAACTAACCTTTCAAGCAAAGTCACCATCGATGAATTGCTGGAATATATAAAAGGCCCGGACTTTCCCACAGCCGGAGCTATTTATGATCTCGCTGAAATCAAAAACGCTTATATCACCGGCCGCGGTAAAATCGTTATCCGTGGCAGAGCCGAGATTGAAGACATTGGCAATGGCAAATCCTCAATTAATATTACCGAATTGCCTTATCAAGTCAACAAAGCTCTGTTAATTGCGAGAATTGCCGATCTGGCCAAAGAAAAGAAAATCGAAGGCATTTCTGATTTGCGTGATGAATCAGACCGACGGGGATTACGTATTTATGTTGAGTTGAAAAGAGACGCGACCCCCAAAAAAGTACTCAACAATCTCTTCAAATTCACAGCACTTCAAACAACCTTTCCGGTAAATATGGTCGCGCTAGTCAATGGCACACCACAAACTCTCAATCTTAAAATGATTTTAGAGGAATATATAAAACACCGCTATATCGTCATCCGTCACCGCTCCGAGTTTGAGTTAAGACAAGCCAAAGCAAGATTGCACATTCTTGAAGGACTGAAAATCGCCGTTGACCATATCGATGCAGTCATTGCCACAATCCGCGCCTCCAAAGATCAGGAAGATGCAAAAAAGAACTTGGTAATCAAATTTAAATTAAGCGAGATCCAGGCAACCGCCATACTCGACATGCAACTTCGCAGGCTTGCCGCCCTAGAACGCCAAAAAATTGAAGACGAATTAATGATGATAAAAGAAACCATCGCTTATCTTGAAGACCTCCTTTCCCATGGAGAAAAAATATTAAGTGTTATCAAGACTGAATTAGTAAAACTCAAAGAAAAATTTGCAGACCCCCGCCGCACAAAAGTATATAAAGGCAAAGTAGGCGAATTCTCCGAAGAAGACCTTATCGCCAATGAACCGACAGTAATCACCATAACAAATACAGGTTATATCAAACGTCAATCACTCAATAGCTTTCACACTCAACACCGAGGCGGCAAAGGCATAACCGGCATGAGTATAAAAGACCAAGACGGTATTGACAATATTCGCTATGCCCAAACTCATGATAATCTACTTTTCTTCACGAACAAAGGCAAAGTCTACCAACTCAAAGCCTACGAAATATCTGAAAGTAGCCGAACCAGCAAAGGCTCTGCCATAGTCAACCTGCTTAACATCGAAGCCGGAGAAAAAATCGAATCATTCATAGTCCACAATAAAAACCTCAAAAAAGGCTATGTATTTCTTACGACGCGTAGCGGTACAGTTAAAAAAACCTCCCTGTCTGAATTCGAAAATATCCGCAGGAGTGGTATGATTGCGATCAAACTCGGCTCAAATGATGAACTTGTATGGAGTAAAATTGCAGACGGATCCAATGATGTCCTGATCATTACCAAAGCCGGCAAAGCCATCCGCTTTGCAGAAAAAGATGTCCGCCCTCTCGGCCGCCCCGCGACAGGCGTTCGCGGCATTAAGATTGATTCAAAGGATGAAGTCATCGGCATGGATGTTATAACAAAGGGTGACGTGCCGGATCTTCTCACTATCATGGAAAATGGACTCGGCAAAAAAACCTCTATCAAACAGTTCCCCCTTCAAGGAAGAGGAGGGCAAGGAGTCAAAGTCGCCAAAGTCACAACCCGCACTGGCAATGTAGCAGTCGCCCAAGTCATCCCCGCCAATTCCGAATCCTTCATCATCACCTCCAGCAAAGGCCAAATCGTCAAACTAGCCATCTCCTCCATCCCCAAACTCTCCCGAGACACCCAAGGAGTAATCCTCATGCGCTTCTCCGACCCCTCTGATAAGGTCGCATCAGCAACCTGCATAGAAAAAAGTCAATAGTATCAATCTCGTCATTCCCGCGAAGGCGGGAATCCAGTAGACAAAAATTGACTTGACAATTGGAGCTATTTAATATTAAACTATTCTTATCTAAACAAGTAGGAGGAGGTAAAAAAATATGGCAGAACAAAGCGGTGAAGGACCAGTATTTAAAGATGGAGTTATTCAAGTTAAGAAAACTTACGATACCGGAGAATCTTCAAATAAGGCACCAAAACCTGTAAGCTTCGCACTTGAAATGAAAAACTTGCCACTCTACGAACAAGCTGCTAATCAAACTGGATACAAGGTCTCGGTAAAAGCAAAAGAAGGGGAAAACTTTACCTTTTCGTCTACGGAACAAGAAATAAAAACTCACATTCATGATGGATTGGTAGAACTTAGAGAAGGAGATATTTCTGATAGCAATTTTGATAGAACAGCCAAAATAGCACCTGTGATGGTAGGAATTTCTATTGAAGCGCCTGAAGGTAAAAAAGATTACACTGAATTTTGGAAAACTTATGAAGCTCTGAAGCAACCCCCTTCGCTTGACCACACTTAAACCAGAACCGCAACAGTTCATATATACAAACGCTTTTTGCAGATAAAAAAATCTATCTTTGAACTAAGTAAGCCCGAAATGCTTCAGCACATCTATCACTCCATTCTCATTCACACCCCGCCCCACAAACCCATACCTTTTCCCTTTCTGTAAAACCAAATCTTTTAACTTCTCACTTGCATTCGCCATTGTACCACCATAACCACAAATCTCAATAAATGACCAATCGATCATCGTATCCCCAATACCCAAAATATTATCAAGTGGTACATTAAGATACTTTGAAATATTCTCAACTCCTTTTCTCTTTGACACACCCTTCAATGTTACAAGTCCAACCTTCCAATTTAATAAACTAGGATTCATTGTCCAGTTCAATTCCAAATCCTGCGCAAACTGATGTTGAAAAGTCTCACTTATAAACCGCTTTTGCTCCGCGTCTCGGGCCATTAATATTATTTTTACAATATCCTTCTTGCGCAAAAGAGAGTTATCATCAACAATCTCAGGCTTTTTCTCAAGAACATTAATATGCAACCTTATAAACCCCTTCGTTTGTTCATTTACTTGCGTCTTTGATAAAATATATTCATCACCTGTATGAAACTCCATAAAAATATTATTACGCTGATAAAAATGGGCAAGTAACAATACTTTCTCTTTTCCAATCACATATTTAAAAGAAACCTGTTTTTCTATAGGATCTATTCCGGCAGCCCCCCCGTCCACAATATGCATATTATTTAAATATGCCCCATTTACGATTTTCTTAATCGCAAAAGCCGGCTTCCCCGTACACAAACTCACATAAATCCCTTTTTGTCTAACCCTCTTGAGACATTCTATAACCTCCCCATGAGGATGAGGAAAATTAACCCCCTCTTGATCTCCCACAATCACCCCATCAACATCCAAAACCACAGCTTGAATCATAACCATAATTATACCATCCCTTTAAGAAGTTAAACTAATCGCTATGCGATTAATTTTAACCAGACGCCACTCATTTTGATTTTTGTTACTAAACTCTCTATAATATATTAATAAGCTATCTTAGCTTAGATAACTAATATTACACTCAAAAAGCGATAAGCAATTTTTTTCATATATGCCTGAAACAAACCAAAGATCAGCACCGGAAGCACAAATAAAATTTCCAGCTGAACGAACACCAGATACTCCAAAATCAAGAGTTCAAAAAACTATGAAAGTATTAGCTAGATTCATTCCATTCGCTCAAGAAAATAGAGAGCTTTCTTTCCGGGAAACACAAAAATTAAGTCAAAAAGGAAGAGAAGAAACTCAAGGAATGACCACCCCACAAATACGCCATTACGCTTCCCACGAAGTACCCAAAACCCTGGATGACATTGCTACCTCTCGCATACCATTAAATGAAATGCCAAAAACATATTTCAAGGTTTGCGAACTTGCACAACAATTACCTAAGAATATAGTAGCCCAATTATTATCAAACGAAAAAGAGGGGGCAAGAGAATCTGACGCATATGATAATGACCCGGATTGTAATAGACTGTATGTCGCTGAGAGTCTCATGAATGCCGTGCTAGCATCAGAAGGCATATTAAAATCTGGCAGTTCGGAAAATAGAAAAAAATTAATTGAAACTTGCATTAGTGCTACTGACTGGAGATTTAAACAAAGCCCCAATTTATTTGGAGATAATACAGAACAAATCTACAACGGTATCATAGCTAGATTAAGAAGAATGACTCCTGATCTTAACATTATATCCCCATTCCAAGCTAAGTAAACATTAATTCTTTAGCAAATTAATATTTTCCATTTACTCAAAAATATGCTATCCTCAACCTATGAAAATCAGTGGAAAAGACATCACCGCCAAAATATATGAAAATTTACAAAATAGGGTAGGGGAGTTAAAAAAAAGAGGTGTCGTTCCTCACTTAACTGTCATCCTAGTTGGAGATAGTCCTGCCTCGATAGCCTACATTAATCAAAAACAAAAAATGGGCGAATTTATAGGCGCCAAAATAACTATCCTTAAATATCCCAAATCAGCAACAACCCGGCAACTTTCCCAAAAAATTAATGCTCTCAACAATGATCCAACTAACCACGCCATCCTCATCCAACGCCCCCTCCCTCCTCACTTAGACCCACAAAAACTCGAACGACTGGTAAATCCTCTAAAAGACATTGACGGCTTCCACCCAGATTCTCCATACACCTTACCGCTTCCTTTAGCAGTTATAAAAATTTTAGAGGAGATATATCAATTAAAAAAAGCGCAAGGGGTGGCGAGCGTTGGGGTCCCCGTCGAGCGCCCGCAAGGAGCAAAGCGACTGAGGACGTCGGACGGGGAAAACGCGAGACAGGACCCCGTCGGATTTATTCCTTGGCTACAAAAACAAAACATTGTCATCCTAGGCAAAGGCCCAACAGGCGGCGGGCCAATTATCAAATATCTCAACAAGCTCGGCGCTCATCCAACCCAAATTGATAGCAAAACTCTAAGCCCCGACAAACTCATAAAAAAAGCAGACATCATAATTCCCGCAATCGGGAAACCAAACATTATCACATCCAAGAAAATTAAAAAAGGCGCTATCTTAATTGGAGTTGGAATCGCGAAAAGTGAAGACGGAAAATTACATGGAGACTATAACGAAGATAATATTAAAAATACAGCAGGCTTTTATACACCCACTCCCGGAGGCGTCGGCCCTGTCAACGTCGGCTTGCTCATGGATAATCTCATAACAACAACAGAAAAACAATCTAGTACTACTCCCTCTCCTCTTAGGAGAGGGTCGGGGTGAGGTTTATTCATGCAAGACTTGCTCGAAAACCGAACCTCATCCTAATCTTCTCCTGAATGGAGAAGGAGCTAATTAACCAAACTTAAAATCCTAGTTTATCTATGAAAAAGATATTACTTTGCCCTCCAACTTACTACAACATTGAATACGAAATCAACCCCTGGATGCACGTCGAAAACAAAGTCCTTAAAAAAACTGTTCAAGACGAATACAATCTACTCAAACAAACTTATATAGATCTCGGCGCAGATATTTCGGAAATACCTCCGAAAAAAGACGTCCCTGACATGGTTTATACCGCCAATTTGGGTTATGTAAAAGAAAAAGTATTTATAGTAGCCAACTTCAAATTTACGCAGCGGCAAAAAGAATCCACTTACAGCGAACAATATTTTCGTCAGCTTGGATTTACAGTGAAAAAAATACCCCCGGATATTTCTTGGGAAGGAGAAGCTGACTTTATACCTGTAGGGGATAAATTTTTCATGGGATGGGGCAAACGCACAGATATTCGCGCCAAAAAATACCTCTCCGAAATCCTGCAAGCCGAGGTTATACCACTCAAACTCATAGACCCATATTTTTATCACCTGGATATGTGCTTTCTCCCGCTGAGCGTTCAAACAGTTGCGATAAATCCCCGTTCATTTGAACCGGACGGAATAAAAATAATCCGGCAAAATTTCAAAACTTTTATCGAAACAAGCCCGCAGGATAATCAATTCATGGGCTGCAACGCTGAAGTAATCGGAAAAACAATAGTAGTCGCGAAAGGTTTATCAAAAAAATTAAGAAGTAAATATGCTGATTTAGGGTACACAACAAAAGAACTACCTATGGACCAATATAGAAAAGGCGGCGGAAGCATCAAATGCCTTAGCCTCGAATTCCACTAAATAAATAGTTTAGTCCAATCTACCCACAAATTCTAATTAACATAAAGCCTATAATATTGACAAGTAATATATCATCGGGTATAATTCCAACCATGAGCAATATTGAAACTTTTAGAGGATTGGCTACAGCAACAATATTAAGCTTAAACGCAGCCTGTCAACCTGGCAATATAAAAGAAGCTCCTCAAGAGCCTCAAGCCCCTCCACCTATATCTAAAGTTTGTAATGTTGAAGATCCGGTTAAAAAAACTTTTAGCAATTTATATGTAAGTGGACACGGAAAAGATGTTCTGTTAAGAGCTTCAATCAGTTCAACTATTGACTATACAAAACCGGTACAGCATATGCTTGTTAGAGAAGAAAATGTCTTTATATGGACAGATATAGGCAAAACTGGAGTTATTTTTCCAATCGAGGAAGATCCGACCGGCAAACTAATTAATAATAGTCTGAAATTCGATTGCCACGCCTGGTCATTTGACGAGACTAAATTTGAAATTCCGAAAAAAATAGAATTTATCCAATTTCATAAAGCTCCATTGACACAACCGTAGTTTTCTTCTAAAATCAGATAAATTCTGACATTTCCATGACTTTTTATGGATACTATAAAACTGGAAAAAATAAATAACGATTTTAAAAATAAAGACATTCTGTCCCTTGATCAATTCTCACCTCAAGATATTAACACTGTACTCCAGGTAACCAAAAAGATGAAGCAAATCGCCACTAAGGCGACACCATCACATATCCTAGAGGGCAACATAGTTGCCCTTATTTTTTATGAACCCTCCAGCCGCACATTCGGCTCTTTTTCTGCATCAGTCAAACAATTAGGCGGCCAAACTGTTGAAATCCCGGACCCGCAGCATTTTTCCTCAATATCCAAAGGTGAGACATTCGAAGATACTATCCGTGTCTTCGAAGCTTATTGCGACGTTATTGTCCTTCGCCACCCACAAGTGGGGTCAGCACAAAAAGCAGCACACGCTGCTTTTTTTGTACCAATTATTAATGCAGGGGATGGGAACAACGAGCATCCAACACAGACCTTACTCGATTTGTGTACCATATACGAAAGATTCGGTAGATTAGATAATCTAACAGGAGTTCTCGCAGGCGATGTTTTAAACAGCAGGACGATACACTCACTCATTCGTGGTCTATCTTTATTCAAGGGAAACACCGTTTATCTCCTCTCTTCAATAAAACTGAAACTCTCAAAAAAAGACTTCAATCATTTCTCACAAACCGGAATAAAGATAATTGAAATCCAGGATGCCTTAGATATTCCAAAAAACGCTGATTTCTGGTATTGGAATCGCGTACAAAAAGAACGCTTCGCATCGTTAGAAGAATATGAAAAAGTAAAAAAAATTCTAACCGTAACTCCTGAGTTACTCAAAAAACACGCAAATAAGAATATGATTCTTATGGATCCATTACCCAGAATCGCTACGATAGACCCTAGAGTCGATGCTGATCCACGTGCAGTCTATTTGAGATCACAAATCAGAAATGGAATGTACGTAAGAATGGCACTGTTAGCATTGATCTTGGGGAAGGCCTAACTCAATTTGAAAATTATATATGCTTGGAAAACTTATTCTAAAAGACGGCACAACGTATAAGGGTGAAAATTTTGGTGCTCACACGAACACCGCAGGTGAAGTAGTCTTTGCAACCGGCATGGCCGGTTATCCCGAGAGTTTCACAGACCCATCCTACAAAGGTCAAATACTAGTCTTGACCTATCCTCTTATAGGCAACTACGGTGTTCCTGACCCAGCACTTTGGGAATCCAATCGTATTATGGTATCAGGCCTAATTGTCAGCAACTACATTGACACACCTTCCCATTTCCAAAGCAAAAGAACATTGGCCCGCTGGTTTAAAGATGAAAATCTCCCTCTTCTTGAAATAAAAGATACAAGACTTATAACGCAAAAAATTCGGGACGCTGGTGCAATGCTTGGAAAAATAATTATCAAAAACGATACTGACTTCTATGACCCGAATATTCATAACCTTGTAGATCAAGTCTCTACAAAAAAAATATATTTTGAAAAAGCACAAGGCAAAACAAAAAAAACTGTAGTACTTATTGACTGCGGCACAAAACGCAATATCCAAAAAAATCTAAGTAGAAGAGGAATAGATATTATTGTAGTACCTTGGAATACAGATATATTCTCCCAAGACTTCCAAAAGAAATATAAAAAAGTCGATGGTCTAGTTATCACCAATGGCCCGGGCGACCCAAAAACAGTATCTATTACAATAACAACTGTTAAAAAAGCACTTCTCAACAAAATTCCAACTTTAGGCATTTGCCTGGGTCATCAAATCCTCAGCTTAGCTGCCGGTGGCGATACACGCAAGCTTAAATACGGGCATAGAAGTCAAAATCAACCATGTATCCTGGAAGGAACTAATCGCTGTTACATCACTACACAAAATCATGGATTTGAAGTAAGCAAGATCCCGCCACGTTTCAAGACTTGGTTTACCAACGCCAACGATAAATCAAATGAAGGAATAAAGCACGATACACTGCCTTTTATGTCAGTCCAATTCCATCCCGAAGCCACACCGGGACCAGAAGACACTCAATGGATATTTGATTACTTTTTGGAAAAAATATGAAAAAATATAAAAAGGTTTTAGTCCTCGGTTCCGGAGCACTAAAGATCGGAGAGGCCGGAGAATTTGATTACTCCGGCTCACAAGCCATAAAAGCACTTAAAGAAGAAGGGATAAAAACAATCTTAGTTAATCCCAATATCGCAACCATCCAAACATCAAAAGAACTTACAGACGAAGTATATTTTCTTCCTGTTAAGTCATATTTTGTAGAAAAAGTCATTGCAAAAGAAAGACCGGACGGCATCTTACTATCATTCGGCGGCCAAACAGCCCTCAATTGTGGAATCGAACTTTATAAAAAAGGTGTATTAAAAAAATACAATGTTCAAATTCTCGGCACACCAATTTCGGCCGTCATTCTGACTGAAGATAGGCAACAATTCGCTGATCATTTAAAGAAAATTTCTGTCCCAACACCCCGTTCTCACGCTGCAGGCAGCTTTAAAGAAGCAGAAAAAATTGCTAAAGAAATCGGTTTTCCGGTAATGGTCAGAGCAGGATATGCGCTGGGAGGACAAGGAAGTGGAGTCGCCAAAAACCCAACTGAACTCAAAAGTATTATTCAACGAGCGCTCTCGTTTTCCCCACAAGCTCTCATCGAGCAATATCTCCATCATTTTAAAGAAATCGAATATGAAGTAGTCCGTGATGCCTTCGACAATTGCATAACTGTTTGTAATATGGAAAACATGGACCCACTCGGCATCCATACAGGCGACTCCATAGTCGTCGCTCCCAGCCAAACCCTCACCAACGCAGAATATCACACCCTCAGAACCGTCTCTATAAATATAGTCAGAAGTCTGGGAATAGTAGGGGAGTGCAACGTCCAATTCGCCCTCAACCCGAATCCATTAAAAAATAATTCAGGAGAAGGGGTGGCGCGAGTTGGGGCCCCCGTCGAGCGCCCGCAAGGAGCAACGCGACTGAGGACGTCGGACGGGGAAAACGAGCGACAGGACCCCGTCAAGCTAGCATCCAATACGCTCGATTATTTCGTCATAGAAGTCAACGCCCGCCTCTCCCGCAGCTCTGCCCTGGCGTCAAAAGCCACCGGCTACCCCCTAGCTTACATCGCCGCAAAACTCGCCCTAGGCTACAAATTAACTGACCTGCAAAACAAAGTGACCGGTGTCACCCAAGCCTGCTTCGAACCTGCGCTCGATTATATCGTCGTCAAAATACCCCGTTGGGATTTAGAAAAATTCAAAGGAGCAAATCAAAAACTTGGAAGCAGTATGAAATCCGTCGGAGAAGTCATGGGTATTGGTCGCACTTTTGAAGAAGCATATCAAAAAGCCATCCGCATGCTTGATCTCGAATTCGAAGGCGCCACATCAGAAAGACTTTTTATCGAAGAAAACAATATCCTTGAGAATTTGAAAACACCCACACCCAAAAGAATATTCCTTCTCGCCAAAGCAATTCGCAAAAAAATAGAGGTTAAGAAAATTTATGAAATCACAGGCATTGACCCCTGGTTCCTATATCGTATTAAAAATATAGTCGACGAAGAAGAAAAGCTAAAAAATCAGAAAGCTAAAAGCAGACAGCTGACAGCCAATCATCTCCTCCGCCTCAAGCAACTGGGCTTCTCCGACAAAAAAATCGGGGAACTCATCGGAACAACAGGATTAGTAATTCGCGCTCTTCGAAAAAAATTAGGTATTCTCCCCTCCATCTTACAAATTGATACATTGGCGGCCGAATTTCCCGCCAAAACCAATTATCTCTATCTTACCTACAATGCCGGCCACAACGATATTGAAAAAACTGGCAAAGCCGGTGTAATTGTCTTGGGCTCAGGCCCATATCGTATCGGATCTTCAGTAGAATTTGACTGGTGCTGTGTAAATACAATTTACGGATTGAAAGAACACAACAAAAAATCAATCATAATCAATTGTAACCCGGAGACTGTTTCGACCGATTATGACATCTCTGACAGGCTCTATTTCGAAGAGTTAACATTCGAACGCATAACCGATATTTACGAGTTTGAAGCCCCCCTGGGACTCATTGTCTCAGTCGGAGGTCAAACTCCCAACAATCGTGCCAAAGCCTTGCATGATCATGGTGTACGCATATTAGGAACGAATCCAAATGAAATCGACCGAGCGGAAAATAGAAGTAAATTTTCACGTTTGCTCGACAAACTCAATATAAAACAGCCTGCTTGGAAAACATTCTCGACTCTGAAAGACGCGGAGAATTTCGCCCAAAAAGTAGGTTTCCCGGTCGTCATCCGCCCATCTTATGTATTATCAGGTGCTGCTATGAATATTTGTTTCTCAAATAAAGACCTGGAAAGGTATATTCAAAATGCAACGAAAATCTCTCAGGAATATCCGGTAACTGTGTCAAAATTCTTTGAAAGAGCCAAGGAAATTGAGCTTGATGCTGTAGCCAAAGATGGAGAAGTTAAAGTAGCGATTATTTCCGAGCATATCGAATACGCGGGAGTTCA
>CAWGXL010000010.1:0-494050 GCA_963826535.1 uncultured bacterium
TCCCCAGAGCGGCGTCGACATCGGCTTCGTCCAGGGCGGAACCAGCAGCGGCGCGGCCCCGGACAAGCTGGTGTCGCTGGGAAGCCTGTACTTCGAGCCGCTCTGGGTCTTCTCGCGCGCGGATCCCGGCCCGACCGACCTGCGCGAGCTACGAGGCCGACGCCTGGCCGTCGGTCCGGAGGGCAGCGGCACCCGCGCGGTCGCGCTCACCTTGCTGGCCGCCAACGGCATGAGTGCCTCGACGGCCCGCGTGCTCCCGTTGACGGGCATCGAGGCCGCCCACGCGCTGCGCCGGGGCGCCGTCGATACCGTCTTCTGGTAGCCGGAACAACCTCGCCGACGGTGCGGGAGATGCTTGGCACCCCCGGGATCGCGCTCCTGAGCTTCCCCCGGGCCGACGCCTACACCAAGCGGTTTCCGTTCCTGACGAAGCTCGTCCTGCCCGCCGGCGGCATCAGTCTGGAGTCGAATTTGCCGCCCCGAGAGACGTTGCTGCTGGCGCCGGCCGCCACCCTGGTCGTTCGGACCGACTTCCATCCGGCGCTGGTGGATCTGATCCTGGTGACGGCCGCCTCCGTGCACGGCCAGCGGGGGATGTTCGAAAAGCCCAAGCAGTTTCCCTCTCTCCCGAGTACCTGGAGTTCCCGCTCATGGGCGAGGCCGAGCGGTACCACAAGTCGGGACCGCCGCTGCTGGCTCGCTACCTGCCATTCTGGGCGGCGACGCTGGCCGATCGCGTCAAGGTGCTGCTGCTGCCGCTGCTCGTGCTGGTGCCGCTGGCGCGCCTGGTGCCCGCGGTCTATGCCTGGCGCATCCGCTCCAAGATCATCAAGCGGTACCGCGACGTGGTGGACGTCGACCAGCTCCTCACCCGGCGCCCCTCGCCGGAGGAGCGGGCCGAGCTGCTGACCCGGCTCGAGCACATCGAGGACGAGATCCGGGGCCTCCGGGTGCCGCTCGGCTACTCCGACGCCTACTACCACCTGCGCGTGCATCTGGACCTCGTGCGGCGGCGCGTGCAGGAGATGGGGCAGGCCGTCGTCCCTGATCACTTGCCCTTGAGCTTCACGTCCTCGTAGGGCGCCGAGTAGGCGTGGCCGGGGATGAGGCCGAGCCCCGACTCCTGCACGCGCGGCCCGTGGCCGTTGATGAAGGCCAGCTCCCAGATCGGGATGTGCATGACCTTCTCGTGCATGAGCTGCTGGATCTTGTGAAGCAGGGCCTCGCGCTTCTTGCGGTCGAGCTCGGCCGCCTGGTCCTTGAAGAGCGAGTCGATGTCCGGGTAGCCGCCGTATACGAAGGCCCCGCCGGTGACGACGAAGCTCTCCAGCCGGGTCGCCGCGTTGCCGAAGCGCCAATCGCCGTGTAGGCCAGGTTCTTGTACTTCTTGTCGGTGTAGGTGCTCCAGTGAGCCGCGCGCTCCAGCGGCCGGAGCTTGGTCCGGATCCCACCTGCTGCAGATAGTTGGCGACGGCCTCCTGCACGTTGGCGTAGGCGATGTCCAGGTAGTAGTCGCCGGCGTCGAAGCCGTTGGCGTAGCCGGCGTCGGCGAGGAGCTTCTTGGCCTGGGCCGGATCGAACGCGTAGGCGGGTGGCTGCCAAAGAAGTCGAAGGTGCCGGGGATCACGCTGTAGGTCAGCCGGGAGTGACCGAGCGTGATGGCCTGGTTGATGGTCTTGCGGTCGATGGCGAGGTTGGCGGCGAGCCGAACGCGCCGGTCGTTCCACGGCGAGCGTGGATCCCACTGGTCGAGCATGCTGATCCACTGCGGCGACTGGATGACGGTGGGCTTCAGCGTGAGGCCGGGCGTGCGCACCAGCTCCTCGGCCAGCTCGCCGCGGATCGAGTACACGATGTCGACCTCGCCCCGCTTGAGCGCGGCGAGCCGGGTCGACTCGTCCCCGAGGACCTTGAAGACGAGGCTTCACGGTGGCGTCTTCCGCCAGCATCCGTCGAGGCTTTAAAATTAAGTAGTCGAACACGGGATATATTTAAAGGGGTTTCATAATGTGCCTTGACACTCTGTACATTATTATGTAATATATATTCATGACACAAACATTATCTATTACAAAAGCAAGAGAAGAATTAACAACCTTGGTTGAAAATGCAAAAAATAAACTAACTGAATACGTTATTACCGTTAATGGATCACCTGCAGCAGTTCTCATGTCTTTTGATGAATTTGAGTCATGGAAGGAAACTACGGAAATAATGAGCGATCCAGGACTCATGAAAGCAATTAAAGAGGGGGAGAAAGATATAGCAAAAGGACGATTTTTTGACTGGGAAGATGTGAAGAAAGACTTAGGATGGGATGTACAAGCTAAAAATCACCGCAAGAGCAAAAACGCAGCTTAAAAAGATCTCCAAAGCATACACTCAACAGGCAGTGCATACTGCCTTACTCGATATTAAAGAAGATCCACTGTTTGGTAAAACCTTAACGCGTGAGCTTACGGGAAGATTTTCTCATAAAGTTGGGACATACAGAATAATCTATAAACTCAAAGAAAAAGATAAAGTAATTTATATAATTACCGTAGGTCATCGCTCCACAGTATATCAATAAAATTTTTACTCTATATTACTACAAGCAATTTTTATCCCTTCGGAATATGTGGGATATGCGTGGATCATGTCTGCGAGTTCTTGTGCTTTTACCCGGCATTTAATAGCAAGTGCAATTTCGTGGATCATTTCTCCGGCACTTGGCGCGACAATGGATCCGCCGATAATCACACCCTTCTTATCAGTTATCACTTTTACAAACCCATCAAACGCGTTGGAAGTATTAGCCCTACCAAGTTCCGCAATCGCCATAATTCCCCTTTTGATTTTTATACCCCGCTCCTGAGCGTCCTTCTCTGATATACCAACTGATGCAACTTCAGGTGTGATAAAAACACAGCGGGGGACAACAGAGTAATCGGGTTTTATTTTTTTATTTGAAAATGCATTATGTGTTGCTATGTAACTTTGATAGTAGCCGGTATGAGTAAACAGATAAGGACCGACAATATCGCCAGCCGCATAAATATGCGGCGCTGTTGTTTGAAGATATTTATTAAGTTTCAACCTCCCCTTCTCAACTTCTATTCCTGCTTTTTCCGGTACAAAATTCAGAACCGGCACTTTACCTGTTGCGATCAAAATTTCTTCAAACGCTTCAAAATATTGCTTGTCGGCTTTTTGAAGATGCGCAATCTTCAAGTCACCCTTCTTTTCTACTTTTATAAGTGAAGTATTGGTCAATACGCGGATCCCTTGATTTTCAAACAATGCTTGCACAAGGTCAACCACTTCTATTTCTTCTTTCCCCAAAATTTTTTCAGATCTATTTACAAGTGTTACTTTAGTACCAAACGTTTTAAAAATTTGAGCCAATTCGCATCCAACCGGACCTGCCCCAAAAATCAATAGAGATGCAGGAGGTTTATTCAAATCTACTGCTTTTTTGAATGTGATATATCCTATATCTTCTATTCCGGTAATTGGCGGAATAAAAACTTTGGAGCCGGTAGCGATAATGAATTTTGAAGCGCTATATATTTTCCCGCCCGCTTCTACCGCGTGGGGAGAAATAAATTGTGCCTTTGCCCGGATGACATGAATCCCGTCCTTACGAAATGAATCTTCACCATGAGCAGCTCCGGTTCTTGAAACAACAAGGTCCTTCCATCTTTTAACTGTGTGGTAATTTACCGATACCTCTGAAACATTTACACCGAATAACTTTGCGTTTTCAACTGTTCGCAATACATCACCTGCATGAAGCAGCGCTTTTGTCGGCACACAAGCCCAATTTGGACACTCCCCGCCAATATCCCCGCTCTCAAAAAGCGCCACTTTTTTTCCCAAACTTCTGGCATAATGCGCCCCAACACTGCCACCCGACCCACTGCCTATAACTATGAGGTCGTAATCATAATGCCTACGGCGAAGTTTAAACATATCAATAAATAAACTCGAATATCAAAGCACGAAATTCGAAACAATATCAAAATTCGAATTTCCAAATGTCCAAAACGTTTTGGACGTTTTAATTTTTGTCATTTGAATTTGTTTCGGATTTCGATATTCGAATTTCGATTTTTTCTTACGAAATGTCCCGGTGTGTATCATACATATATGCAGCATCGGGATTATACTTTTTCAGACTTTCCGCAACCGCTTTATGAATAGTGTGCGCTGTCAATTCAGGAATATTTTTAAAAGAATCTGTTACTTCTTTTGCGACGGTATTTGCAATAAGCTCTGCTTCTTTATCAGTCATCCTGAGCACCAGACATGCCGCAAAGACACTTGCAAATATTTTCCGCTCATCAAAACCTTCTTTATGACCCTTTCTTTTTACAATATGACTCATATAAATTACCCAAAATTTATAGTCCCATTAGCAATCAAAATCAATAACCAGCCAAGACCGATCAGCATGAAGCCAATCGCAAGCCTCATGTATCCTTTATTCGATTGCTTCCACTTCTTAATTTTACTCAACTTTGTTCCTGCGGCAACCATGAGTAGTATAACTATTAGCGGAGCAACAAAAATAATATTATAAAGGACCAACAACATGAAAGCGTAGACATTAAAGTTCAATGAAAGCATTGTAATAATTGCCAGATATGGTGCCCCGGTACAAGGGAGTTCAACGCCGGCAATAAACGCCCCCAGGAATATGACCCCGGGCACAGTAACATTTTTGGAAAATTTATGAATTTTTTCTGCAAAATATGGGGGAATCTGCAATGAAACGCCTTTGCCATACCAAAAGAAATCTTTTATTTCCAATAATCCTGCTAAGATTACAAAAGTACCGACAATTAATGCCAAATATTCCGCCACAAAAAGCGGTACGTTTGATAAGAAATAAATTAACCCGAGTCCTGCAATAAGATATGTCAAAAAAATTGCAAAAATATATAATCCACCTAGGAATAAAAGTCTGCGCATTGACCCCTTACCTCCCAGGACAACTGACACCATTAGGATTAATACGCCGATCGCGCATGGATTAATCGAATCTATTGCCGCCGATATAATTACAACTGATAATGTCGGCAGATCAATACCCATAGTTTTGTTTTCAGCTTTTTGCTTTTAGCTATCAGATAGCTGACAGCTGAGAGCTAGTAGCTATTTTTCTCTCCTTTCAATTTCCCGATTTGCTCCGCAACGCTATAACTCCTGCATATTTTGTCTGTTCGTGATTTCGGACTATCAAACTCCACGATTATACAATCCCCGGCAGGGACATTCATGTCAGGCGAGATTATATAATCTTGCGGATTAGTTAGTTTTTGCTGAGCGTAATATTCATCCTTATCTGTTTGATAGACAAAAACCTGTAATTCCCCGGGTACTCCGGCTAAACAGTTATTGCCATTTTGTATTGAGACCATCCCGTTATTTGTTGGAACCCACATAGCCGTTGGCGTCAACCCTCCACCGATTACATTGAAGAAGCGGCCGAGACTTGCATCAATCGGCCTTACAACAACGCCTTCCATATGGATTCGTTTATCATTATGCTCATGAAGTATTGGAGTACCAATTTTATTGCTCCACCCTATTGGATCCTTCAAATTCACTTCTGTTCCACATGCCCATATTTCAATATCGGCATGCCAATGCACAGGCCCCCGACTTGATGATATTAAATTTAAATATAAAGTTGAAATTATCATATAGATCGTGGGTATGATTATGGCAGCGGCAATTCCCGTAAAAAGTACTTTTTTAGTGCCTTCTTTTGGCTTTTTAATTTTTAGTGATATAAAAGCAAGTACTATCAAAACAACAGTCGCGAGGAGTAACAAATTAACAGACAAGGCATTTATCGTTTCTTCCAAATTTTCCATATATTATTATTTTGCATCACAACGCCACTGGAATACAAGTGTTACTTCGCAATCTCCCCCCAAAATCTAAGTGGATTCTGGTATAGTATGGATAGATTTCATTATGAAGCAAGTAGTTTACATATTCATAGATAGTCAAAATCTTAATCTTGGAACTAGTAAAGACATATATAGGAATAAAAAGTTGATCTATAAAGGATGGAAGCTGGATTTCAAGAAATTTAGAAGATATTTAACTGATAAATTCCGTGTAACAAAGGCATTTCTATTTATCGGCTATATTAAACAGAATGAGAATCTATATAAACAATTGCGATCCGAGGGATATATACTTGTGTTTAAGCCTACAGTTAGAGATCAACAAGGCAAACCCAAAGGCAATGTCGACGCAGAGCTTGTTCTTTATTCGGCGGCGATAGAATATCCTAATTATCACAAGGCGATCATTGTCTCGGGTGACGGGGACTTTCGTTGTCTACATGAATTCTTAGAGAAAAACAGAAAGTTATTGCACATTGTAATCCCAAATGAAAAGTCAGAATCATCATTGCTAAAGCCATTCCAGAGGTATAAGATTTTTTTGAGTTTTGAAAAAGATAAGTTACGGTTTAGGAAATAAAATGGGAGGCGTTGCAATATGACACTTAGTCATATGTTCGTATTCTCCCTAGTGATATAAATATTCTACCAAAGCTATTTACAAAAATCAACCCAGAAAAGCAAAAAAAATTGCAATTCCTTCAAACCTATAGTATAATACAACCATGCCATTCCGTGCTGAATCTGCAGAACAACAATTACAAATACCCAACTCAGTTTTTCTCAAAAATTTTTGGGAGGGTGTGGTTACCGGCAGATTTCCTAAAGCTGATCCAGCAGAGGTTAAAAAACTTGTATCTGATCAATTTTTCTCTCACGACCCATTAACAAAACTAACAGGAGAGGAGGAAGGGACTCTTTTCGGCAAGTTATATTCTAGATTTTTTCGAACGATAGATAATCCTGCTTCTCAGGTGTTATGCGATAATCCTGTTATATTTATCCCTAAAGGAACCGATAACCATGTGTTAGACCGTGTTTTTAATCGCACCTTTAAACCTTTTACATATTTTATTACTCAAGGATTAGCAACTAAAGCCGCAGAATTAGGTTATCCTCCTTTATCTGTAAAGCAGAAAATCGAATTATATAGAAACCCCAACGTATGGGAAGAAGCTGAAATGTTATGGGGAGAACAAGGTGCTTCTTGTGCTGGTTCAGTTTGCGGACGGGGGTCTAGGAACTTCTTCAGAAATAATAATCCTGATTCCAAGGGTCTGAAAATTGACGATTCCTATGGTATAACTATTGACGAATTTAAAGATGTTGCAAAGAATGTTCATTCAAGGGTAGGTCGCGATAACCTACGCTTTTGTGATATAGGTGGAGGAACTGGACTTGCATGTCATGATATAAAAGCTTTTTTCCCCAATTTCGAATTTACTAACATTACATTAGACGAACAACCTGCTATGTGGTCAGGAATAAATCATTTGTTTATTCCGGCAGAAAGAATGCCTAAAAGTCTCTATGAGTCATTTGATCTCATATTTTCGAATATGGCTTGGCGTTACTTCGTGTATCCGGATATAGCTTTAAAAAATGTAGTTCAATCACTTTCCGTCGGTGGATACGCAGATATTCATTATTCACACGAACGCTCTCCATTAATCGAGGAAGCGCTTGGGAGGCTACATCATGGATTAGATAAGCTGAGCCAGCTAAAAAGAAACGGACAACTTGATTTCACATTAGAGTCTGTTAATTCTAATTCTCCGGTTGGGAGACTAACTATACAAAAGCATAAATCTATTGAGCTATAAAATTTATTTGCTCTTCTCTGCAGATTCAATTCTTTTAAGAAAAATTCTTATTACACTAAACGCAAACCACAACCATGCACTTGCAGTAATAATATAAAACCAAGTACTCAATTCAACTGGTTTAATTTCAAATAACTGCGCTAAATTTGGAGTATAGACAATTAGTAACTGTAAGCCAATCGTGACAAAAATGGAGATGAATAACCATTTATTTGAGAAAAAGGACACCTTATATGCTGACCGGACAATGTATAAATTGATCAACTCAAAAACCACAATCGCGCTAAACGCTGCTCCTTGTGCTGCTTGTTCTCCGGAATGAAGATTAAGCATATATATTGCCAAAATCTGTATAGCCAAAAGTATTCCAAAAATAATCATCTCAATCCATAAACGCTTACTTATAATTTGTGCCTGGAACACTTTTGGAGAATAACGCATAATACCGCGTTCAGCAGTATCTAAACCGAGTGCGACTGCGGGTATTCCGTCAGTGACAACATTTATCCAGAGCAGCATCATTGCGCTTAAGGGAAGTTTATGAAAAAACAAAACTCCCACAAACACAACAATAACCTCCGCTATGTTACAAGAGAGCAAGTAAACCACAAATTTGCGGATATTATGAAAGATGCCTCGCCCTTCTTCGATAGCCGCGATAATTGTTGAGAATTTATCATCAAGGAGTATCATGTCTGATGCTTCTTTGGCTACATCAGTTCCTGAAATTCCCATAGCAATACCAATATCGGCTTTTTTCAGCGCCGGCGCATCATTCACCCCGTCTCCTGTCATAGCCACAATATGACCTTTCTTCTTTAGTGCTTCCACAATGCGCATTTTTGCACCCGGATTAACTCTCGCATAGATACTGATCGATTCAACTTTATTTACAAAATCCTCGTCACTCATTTTATCCAAATCATCACCAGTTAGCGTATTATCGGCAATACCTATTTCGCGGGCAACAGCCTGTGCCGTTGCAACATGATCACCCGTAATCATGACTACGCGGATACCTGATTTGCTGCATTCATCAATAAGTTGTTTTACCT
The DNA here is from genome assembly GCA_963826535.1 of uncultured bacterium. GTDB lineage: Bacteria > Patescibacteriota > Microgenomatia > Levybacterales > UBA12049 > JAHIGH01. The sequence continues at coordinate 8,782 of CAWGXL010000010.1, forward strand.
CAATCCGGGGTGGATCAATCATGCCCTGTATGCCAAGAAATATTAATCCGTTCTCAAGCTTTGCTTCATCCCTTATTTGTTCTTCATAGTCTTTTGCCGACATTGTTTTATACGCAAATCCGAGATTGCGTAATGCTTGTGTCGAAAGCTCCGCATTAACCTTTAAAATATTATCTCGATCCTTTTGTTTCAGCATAGCTTCGCGCCCGTTTTTGTATTGAGAAGTACATTTTTGCAGGACAATTTCGGGAGCGCCTTTCATATACAAAACACAAGAATCTTTTTGCTTTATCACAACCGACATTCGTTTTCTTTCGCTACTGAAAGGCAACTCGGTAATTCTTTCATGCTGAGTCTTCTCACGTCCATCTTTTTTTGCGCTGACAATAAGTGCTGCTTCTGTGGGATCACCCAAAACTTTTCCATCTGTAGAAATTGTTGCATTGTTACAAATAAACCCGCAATCAAGCAGGTTATCAAACGGTACCTTTTCTAAGTTGTTACCATCAATGCTAAATTCACCTGTTGTTTCATAACCTGTTCCGGATACATTATAAAGTTTATTATCAAAATAAATCTTTTTTACTGTCATCTCTCCCTTGGTCAATGTACCGGTTTTGTCTGAGCAAATAATATCTGTTGACCCAAGTGTCTCAACAGAGCTTAATTTCCTAACCAAAGCATTTTTTTTAAGCATCCGCTGCGTCCCCAAAGCAAGCGATATTGTTACAACTGCCGGCAGCCCCTCCGGAATTGCCGCGACTGCGAGCGCAACTGCAGCGATAAATGAATGTATAATTCGTTGAAGAAGCGGCTGATGTACAAACTCTTGGGCGAAAAACATGATAAATACAAATACAATTGCACAAATTCCTAGAATAATATATCCAATCAGTTTTCCAATCTCATTAAGCCGCTTTTGTATCGGAGTCGCGTCTTCTACTGTTTCAGCAACATCGCGGGCAATCTTACCAAATTCTGTACTGTCTCCGGTTGCGACTACAACTCCTACCCCGCGTCCGGAGGCAATTGCCGTTCCTGAAAATACCATATTTTTTTGATCTGCAATTTGTTTGTCTCCGGTTATTTCAGCTACTTTTTTATTGACCGGGGTGGATTCACCGGTCAGCGAGGCTTCATTTACACTCAAGCTGAACACTTGAAGCAAACGCATATCTGCCGGTACCTTTAAACCCTCTTCAAGAATTACAATATCTCCCGGCACAAGCTCACTGACATCTACTTCCTTTTCTATTCCCAGGCGTCGCACTTTTGCCGAAAAGGCGAGAAGTTTTTTCAGTGACTCGATTGCTTTTTCTGCTTTGAACTCCTGGAAAAATCCCAAAACTGTTATCATAATGACAATAGCAAAGATCAGACCCGCTTCAATCAAATCTGATTGCTCGTGCTCCCCAAAGAAATAAATGAAAAGTATTAAAAATGCCGCAACAATAAGTATCAAAGTCAACGTATTTTTATATTGCGCAAAGTATAAGGATAAAGGAGAAATTTTCTCTCTCGCAGTCAGTTTATTCGGACCATATTTAGTCAAACGCTCTGCAGCTTCTTCATCCGTCAAACCGCTCGCCTGCGTATTAAAAAGCGTGAGAACTTTATCTTTAGAGAATGAGTAAGGCTTATTTTCCATCAGCAATATTAAAATTACAAATTCAAAGCACCAAATTCCAAATAATTTCTCTGCCAAAGGCAGATCAGCCTCTGGCTGAAAATATCAAAATTCTAAAAGTTTTGAATTTTATTATTTGTATTTTGATATTATTTAGGATTTGTGATTTTGAATTTTGAATTTATAAATATACTCTTATTTATACTATAAAGAACTCGCTCCTCCGTTGACAAGTATAATAATATTAGTGTAGAGTTATTTTATGGGAATTTTCGGATTAGGATTGCAGACGAGTAGTAAAACTTTCAAATGTGCCAAATGTGGTAAAAAAATAAAAGCAGGCGAACAATACACCAAAAATGGAAAGAAGTATTGCTGTACTCGTTGTTGCAAATTAAAAAAAGACGCAAAAAAGAAAGCTAAAACCTGCGAATTCTGCTAATCAATTTTATGGCTCGAAAAATTTTGATTGTTGAAGACAATGAATCGTATTCTTCCATACTTTGCCAAAAATTCACCCAAGAGGAATTTGAAGTAATTAGCGCTAAAGACGGTCATGAAGGTCTACAAAAAGCTACAGATAGTCGTCCCGACATCATCCTTATAGATCTACTCTTGCCAATAATGAACGGACTTCAATTAATGGAAGAATTAAGAAAAAACGAATGGGGAAAACAAGTTCCACTCCTGATACTAACGAACTTAAATCCCAATGATGAAATTCAGCAAAGTATAACCAGGAATAGACCCGCACATTATCTAATCAAACCGGAAGTCACAATTGATGAAATAGTGGATAAGATTAGAAGTGTTCTACAAACCCCCAGATGATTACATAAGGCAAGAGAAGCCTGGGTGCTTTTGGGTATCAAATATCGCGCCCCACTCTACAACTGTAAAGCCGCTTCGGACAAAAGGTTCAATTTGTGGAGCTGTTACATTTACTTTTTCTTTTAATGGCTCAAAATAAAGCGATACTCTCAATATGCTTGTAGGAGCAGGATTAATCGTTAGGGGAGCAAGCGAATCAATTTGTGCTCTGGGAATAATACCTACATAATAGTAGTTGGAGCTTGGTAGTTGTTTCACCCAATATGTTATAAATTCAGACGTTTCTTTTTGATTCAAACCCATTTTTGGAAGTAAATTATTTAGAAAAGTAGATAAGTCTTTATATGCCACCGCATAACCGGTTTGAGGCTTAGTAATTAAATTGTTTGGAATAGCAGCATCCCAGTAGATATACGGATAATTTTTTCCTTGATATAGCAAGTTACCATCAGGTGACGCGGTAAAATTCCATCCTCCGGCTTGATGTTGTGGTATTGTGTGAGTAAATTGACCTTGAGGTTTTACATCAAATTGGATGTCGGTTTTTTCTGTAGGATAGAAATAATCGGCCGGTTTACACCAGGCTCCAAGCCAATTATTAGCAACCTTGTCCTGTTCTACCCAAAAGGTTTCCAGCTGGAGATTGGCTGTGCCGCTTGGGGTAGGTAAGCCAACGATTCTTTGTGGTGTTTCAGTTAGATTTTGTTGAGGTTTAGGGCAGAAATTAGCAATCTCACTAGGTACATCGCCATCACTCAGTCTAAAATATACATCAAAGGGCACCTTTCCCTTATTCACCTGCTTATTGCATTCCTCCACTGTGTCCGAACACACATAGATAAGTTCATCATCCGGAACGCCGAAGCAGTGGCGGGAAGGGTCACTTGGATCTTTAATACCAATCAAGTCTTTTCCCGGTTCACAACCTGGCCTATTCGGATAATTAGCTGTATGATCTGATGTATTAATAAATATTTTATGCCCGTCAGGAGTAACTGACTCACTAAAACCGGCCAACTCCGCCGGTGCAATATGGCCCCCTTCAGCCTGAAAGATTTTTGACTTAAGCAAACCATATGCTGCACCATTAAATTGAATTTGCCTCTCAACGATTGGGTGGCAATTTGCACCATTACCTGTATCACAGCAGGAATAAGGATCTCCCGGTGGAGGAGGTAGCTGCAATTTTAGAATCTGCGGTATAGCACCACCCGTCATCATCCCACCAAATGTTGCTGCTATTGCTAATATAGCAATGGCATAGAGCGCACCATTTTTTGCTCCGCCTTTATGTAGCTTGTTTTTAGTAACTCTTTTATTAACAATTCTCTTCTTTTTGTGGGTACTTTTCATGGACAGAAATTAGATAAGTTACTCTACATTTAATTTTAACAATATAAAGGGTATGCTTGTCAAGTACACGCTCCCCATTGACTTATAGATTAGATTCCTATTATTATTAATATATAAACACAAAATGAAATTTCCGACTTCATTTTCAAAACCGTTAATATTTGAAATTGTATTTTTTGTCTTAGCCCTTGTAGGAATTCCTTTTGCAATTATTCAGTTACAACAGCAGCAAGAAACAAGATCACGTGCAAACACAGCCTTATGGCTTACTAATCAATCTGCATCTTCAAGTTGTCCGACAACCGGAAGCGGCGCTGTCATATCAGTTACCTTCAGTAATACCGAACCAAACAAGCCTAATTTCGCAATGACTGTTGTAGCCACTGATCAGCAATCCTCTAAATCAGTCAATATGGGCAGTATTATCGGCGGTCAGACAAAGTCCAATCAAATTCAAACCGGCAAAACAACTCTGAATGCTGGATCGGTAACCTTTAAATTAACATGGACAGACGGCCATTCAGGTACTGATAGCAGAACCGCAACTTATAAAGCTGTAACCAATTGTAATCCCACTCCAACTCCATCACCTAAACCCACCGCCACACCAACTCCCAAACCATCGGCATCACCTACGCCAACAAAAAAGCTCACACCATCGCCATCCATTTGCCCGACATTAGGACCGGTAAAGAATGTCCGTATTGATTGTCCAAATTGTCCATAATAATGCGTGAATATATTAAACCTAAATCATCCATCTAAAAAATTAAAACTAATTCTCCTTTTGGTTTTTCTTCTTGCAGCTATACCTTTAGCTGTGTATCAACTACAACAACAACAATTTTTTAGACAATTTGCCTGGCATACCAATCAATCTGCTGTTGCAACTTGTCCCACTGATAATGAATCGGTAGCTATTCAATTGAGCTTCACCAATAGCGAAACATCAAAAGACATGGATGTTAAAGCGACAGATCTTCAAACAAAAGAAACAGTAGATTTAGGAACAGTCAAACACGGAGAAACAATGAGCGGACAAATTAACACAGGATTATCCACAATAGATGACGGCTCCGTAATTTTCAATTTAAAGTGGACAGATAAATCTCCCGGCACTGATGCATTCAAAGCGGATTACAAAGGGATAGAAAAATGTCCGTCGCCAACACCAACAATACCTTTCTGTCCCGCAGATCAGCCCAAAAATCAAGGTTATTGCCGGTGGGATTTACAAGAAAATGCCGTAGCCTATGATGTGGTTATCAAAGAAACCGAATCCGGAAACATAATTAAATCAGAAACATTACAACACCCAGCTTCTCAAAGTGCGTTTTTACTTGAACCTAATAAAACTTATCAATGTATTGTAAATAGTGTAAACGCTTGTGGCGCCGGAGTTACTACAGAAGGCCCTCAAAAAAATTGCCCCGCGTTAACACCAACTCCCACAGTTCCTTACTGTCCGGCACAACCGGATAATGAAGCGGTTTGTGTTTGGGATGATCTGCCGGGTGCAAAAGAATACATTGTTACTGTAATAGACTTTGACACTGGAAAACCGGTAAAATCTGTTACAGTTGACTATCCAACTAATAGAGTAGTTTTTGAAAGGGAACCCGGTATTACATATCAATGTAAAGTATCAGCGGTTAATATTTGCTCAGTTAGCGAAGAAACCGAAGGACCTCCTTCAATTTGTTCTGTACCAACTCCCACTCCCACAGGAACACCATCTATCACACCGTCTACATCACCTACGCCAACAAATACACCCTCAATCACGCCAACAGATGTACCGATTCCCACGCCATCAACAGGAGCATCGCCTACTCCTACACCGACAACTCCACCAACACCTACACCTTCACCCACGCCAACCGCAACTCCAACACCTTCGCCAACACCAACACCAACCCGAGTGCCAACCCCGACCCCAACACTGCAACCGACCCCAACACCAACATTATCACCGACTCCAACGCCCACGCCTACCCCAACAATAGTAGTCAATACACCTACTCCTACCCCAACCACTCCTCCTGGTGTAATTGCAAACAACACCCCCATTCCTTCAATAGCACCTACCGGACTTTTTGAAACAACGACAATTATTGCCGTTGCTACCATCCTTATAACCGTCATTGGAGCTTTCCTGTTCATATTCTAGTCTTACATACTTAGTTATCACTACTTTATACATAACTCAACTAAACTTCTTACAATTTTCTCAAACTTAATAGTTATGCTATGCAAGACATGAAGCATGACATTCATCATGAGCACCTCATCAAAGAGCTAACCGAACAACTCGGGCAGGTCTTTTCCAATTCTCCTCAAGGCATCTATCTTTACCTTGATGACACTCATAAATCGTGCAATCAAAAATTCGCAGACATGCTAGGATACTCATCTATTAAAGAATGGGTCGCCAACGAATTTCCTGTAGAAGATGTAATTGAAGAAGACCGCGATAAAGTTATAAATGCATATGCTGATGCATCAGAAAAATTCATAGCTACAACCCTATCTGCTACATGTGCAAAAAAAGGCGGAAAGAATATAAAAACCCTGATAACCATGGTGCCTATTACCTACAAAAGCGAAGTTTTTGTCCTTCATTTCATAACCCCAAAAAAGTAAAAATATCTTACTTAAATAATTAAAACTCTACTTGCGCCAAGGCTTATTGCAATAGTAATCTGTTGCTTTTTTCCTCAATTGCATACGAGCACTTTTTAGAAGAAATATCAGAAGTTCAATTAATCAATCCAATTATTCCACAAAACCACAATCGCAGATAGTATAAGCATAACTGCAATAGCAACTTCAGGAATTGATACACCTGTAAAGACCATGCCAAAAATATTGATCCCCATAAGCTTCAGCACCCCCCAATTTAATGCTGAGAAACAAACAAAGATCAATGCTATATGATATAACCCTCCCCGCAAAAACAACTTCCGTCCATGTCTCATATGTAACATTACTATTTTTTCACAAGATGCAATGAGATTACAAGAGCTACTTTTCTATATTCAAAAAAAACTATATAATGCAGAAGTATGTTCTGGGCAGATAAAGTCGCGCAAGAATTAAAAAAAAGAAAACTACCTATTGAATGGGTAGATGACATGAAAACTCCATCAGGCCGGATCCATGTGGGATCACTCTTTGGCGTTGTTTTTCATGATTTAGTCTTTAGAGCTTTACAGGATCAAAAAGTAAAGACAAAATATACATATGTCTTTGAAAATCATGATCCGATGGATGATATTCCGTCCTATCTGCCCCGCGCAAAATTTGAAAAATATCTTGGTATGCCCCTTTTTAAGATTCCTTCACCTGTAGAAGGATATAAAGATTTCGCAGAATATTATGCACTTGATTTTAAACGAACTTTTAACGCACTTGGATCGCATCCCAAAATAATTTGGACTAAAGATCTATATACAAGTGGAAAGATGAATAAGGGAATAAAAACAATACTAGATAATTCAGAAGAAATTAGAAAAATCTATAAAGAGCTATATAAAAAAGAAATTGCATCGGATTGGTATCCCTTTCAGGTTTATTGCGAGAAATGTGGTAAAGTTTCGACTACACGTGTTTATAATTGGGACGGAAAAAATGTATTTTATCGCTGCCATCTGAATGCCGTAAATTGGACGAAAGGCTGCGGTTATGAAGGCAAAACTAACCCTTTTAGTGATAAATCCGGAATAAAAGGAAAAATGCCCTGGAAAGTAGAATGGGCAGTCAAATGGCAGGCGATTGGCGTAACAGTCGAAGGTGCAGGAAAAGATCATATGAGTAGAGGTGGATCACATGATCTCGCTTCGCTGGTTGCTAATCGTGTTTTAAAATATCCTGTTCCATACCCCATAGGGTATGAGTTCATGCTTATAGGCGGCAGGAAAATGTCATCTTCAAAAGGACGAGGATTTGCTGCTGCAGACATCTTAACTATTCTGCCTATTGAGCTTGCCCGTTTTTTAATTGTCAAAACGGACATTAAGCAGCAAACAAACTTTGATCCGTCAGAAAAAGATACAATTCCGAAATTATTTGATGAATATCAAAAAGCAGCTGATGCATATTTTTCTCGATCCACCTCTGGAGGAAACAAAACTGGTTCCCCCGATTCAATCGGGGACCATGACCTCGCTAGAATTTTTGAACTATCACAAATCATTGGGATTAAAAAACCACCCAAAGTCCGCTTCTCCGTTCTTGCGCAATGGATCCAGATGCCCAATATGCAAGAGGAAATTAAAAAAGAAGGGCTTGAAGAATGGGCCAAATACGCAAGAATTTGGATTGACAAATACGCGCCTGATTCAGAAAAATTCATAATACAAAAAAATTTGCCTGCCGAAGTAAACGAACTTACTGATAAACAGAAAGAATATTTGAAAAAAGTTGGAGAGAAATATCAGGCTGAATTATCTGCGGAAGAAGTACAAACAATTATTTACGAACTTTCCAAAAAAATTAATCTTTCTTCAAAAGATGCATTTAGTGCAATCTATACCGCACTCCTGGGCAAAAATCATGGACCGAAAGCAGCTTGGCTTATAAAATCACAAGACGCAGAATTTGTGAAAACGAGATTTAATCAGGTTAGTTCGAAAACTTCACTAACAGTTACATCATCAAATAAAATAAAAAGTCTCAAAAAGCCTGAACTATTTTCATTGCAAAAAGATATCAAACAAAAATTCCCGTCAATATCAATTGGAATTGCAATTATTAAAGGAGTATTAATAAAAAAATCTAATCCTAAATTAGAAAAAGAAAAACAAGATTTATTAGATTCTTTAAGTAATTTATCGACTGAGCAATTGAGCCAATATCCTGAAGTTGTAAGCTACAGAAAGCTTTACAAAGAGATGGGTGTTGATTGGCATTCACGCCGGCCAAGCCCCGAAGCCCTTCTTCGCCGCGTTGCGCTTAAGAAAGGCTTATATACAATTAATACTTGTGTTGATGCATATAACTTGGTAGTTATGAAACACCGGATTTCTGTTGGCGCCTTTGATTTAGATACAATAAAATTTCCAACAGTTCTCCGTTTTGCAAAAACCGGAGAAGAAATACTTTTATTAGGGGACTCAGAACCAACAATATATAAGGAGAAAGAAATTGCTTACTTTGATTTAAACGGAGGTTATAACATTGATTTCAATTATAGAGATTCCCAAAGAACTGCAGTAAACTTAGAAACAAAAAATCTTTATATAAATGTTGACGGAGTTTATAATATTACACCTGCGCAAGTAGAGAATATCTTAACAGAATCATGTAATATTATCCTGAAATATTGCGGAGGAACCATCGAAGTCTTTGGCACAGAAACAGCATAATCTCAAACCAATTTCCACCCCAATTCTTTTTTGATCTCTTTTACTGCTTTCTCGTATTGTTCTTTGGTTAGCTGATTATTAAAAACGCAATACTTTTTATTTTTTAGACCCACGCAGCCGAAACAGTCTGTGCAATTATTAAGATATGCTCCATAATAACAATTTGTACAAAACTCACTGTAGATAAGAAATGCACAATCGTATATGGAAGGTCCTGATTCAACAATTTCATAACATTTCTCACCAAAAGTTCCTCTTTGATGCCCTCTTTTACCTGAAAAAAAGACATCCCAACATTTCTTTCCAAACCCAAGTGAATAAACATATCCGGAATTCTCTAAATCGATACTGAAAAAAATCCAATAACAATTCTTTGAGTTATAAATATAATCACCATAAGGACAATTTTCGCTATTAAATTGTTGACTTGCGGGAAGAGGAGTCTTTTGATTTAGTTCAAACAATTGGGCTAATAAATTTTCCGCCTTCTCTTTTTTTAGTTCTTCAATCTTTTTATAATATTTTTCTTTGGAGTACTGTTTGTTAAAAATACAATATTTCTTGTGAGTTAAAGCAACGCAGCCGAAGCAAGCACTACAATTATTTAAAAAAGTAGAAAAGTGACAATCTGTGCAATTATTACTGTCAAACAGATAGGTACAATTGTGGCATTTATTGGCGTCCGTACATTCATAACACTTTTCTGAAAATAACATATTCGTGCAATCTACAATCTTATTTCCGTAACCTACTGTCGTTAAATAAATACTGTCTTCTACGCCTACTATATCAAAGGAATAATAACAATTTTTACATCTTATAGAGCTACCAACAAATTCACAGTTTGTTGAATACGGAGAGAAAACAGCCGGAATCGGAATAGATTTTTTCAGTAGTTCGTATTTTTCAAGAAAGGTCATTCTTATATACTAAAAGTTTAGCATGCTCTTCCTTTAAGTCAAGACTAAGGAATTATGAACCTTTACCCGTTTGATAAAATAAGAAAGAAAAAAAGCTGTATATTGACAAAAATTAATAAATATTGTTAAATATTGTTATTATGACAACAGTTACCATCTCTCTTCCGGATCAAATTGCGAAAAAAGTTGATACTGAAGCAAAAAGTCAAGGCTTTGCTACAAGATCGGAATTTGTCAGAACTGTTTTACGCAAGTATTTTTCCAAACAGGAGGATTTTGAATTTAAAGAATTTGAGCCGATCCCTCTTGAACAATTGAGACTAGAATTGACACAAACTGGTAAATATAACAAAAAGTTTATTGATAGTTTAATAGAAGGTTTCAGGCATTCTTCCATTTATGAGAATAAAGCCTCTTGACACAAGACTCACCAGATATCTAAAAAAACACAATTTAGAAAGTAAGTTTAAAAGGCAGATAAATCTTTTTCAAAATAATCCAAGGCATCCTTCTTTACATACAGAGATACTTGAGCCAAGACATCGTAAATTATACTCTTTTCGCATTGATAGAAAATATAGAGCAACTTTTGTTATAAAAAATTCGGAAGCAAAAATTATCGATATAAATGATCATTATCAATAAATAAAATGAAGAAGCTCCTTATCGCGACCAAAAATCCGGGGAAAATAAAAGAATTAAAAAAACTTCTTTCTGATATACCAATAAAACTTCTTTCGCTCAAAGATGTTGGTATAACAGAGGATGTAGAAGAAAGTGGCTTGACATACAAGGAAAATTCTCAAAAAAAAGCCATCTTTTATTCCAAAAAATCCGGCCTTCCTGCGATTGCCGATGACGGAGGAATAGAAATCAGCGCTCTAGGCGGTGCGCCGGGCGTTCATTCCCGCCGTTGGCTTGGGCCTCAAGCAACAGAAGAGGACTTGATTAATCATATGAAAAAAGTCGCTAAAGAACTTCCCGATAATAACCGCAATGCCTGCTTTAGAGCCGTCATTTCATTCGCGCTGCCGAACGGAAAAGCCGGCCTGCCGGCAGACAAGGTCTGGAGCGCAGAAGGAACTGTGAAAGGAATTATTCCCAAAAAGCCAATGATAAAAATTCTCAAAGGTTATCCCTACCGTTCCTTTTTCTTCCTTCCGAAAATCAACAAATTCTATCACGAAAGCGAGTTGTCTGAAAAAGAACAAAAACTATATAATCACCGTTACAAAGCCATCCAAAAACTAAAACCAATAATCAAAAAAATCTTTCAGTATAGGTTTTTAAATTTACGTTAAAACCTATATCTTCCACCCAAGCTCTTTTTTAATCTCTTTTACAGCTTTTACATATTGTTCTTTCGTCAACTGGTTATTTAAAATACAATATTTTTTATTTTTTAGCCCTACACAACCGAAGCAATCTGTACAGTTAGTAATAAATGAGCCATAATAACAATTTGTACAACCTTCACTGTATTGTAAAAATGCACAATCATAGCAATAAGGTCCTGAATCCATAAGCTCATAGCATCGCTCAATAGTTCCGTTTTTATCTCCTTTTTTGCCTGAGTAAGAAGTATCCCAGCAATTTTTCGCACCACTTCCCAGACCCATATAACCGGAATTTTCACAAAAGTAACTGTTAAAGGACCAGTAAATATTTTTTGAGTTATATATATAATCACCATAAGGACTGTTCTCGCTATTGAACTGTTGGTTTGCGGGATGAGGAATATTTTGTTTTAGTTTAAACAATTGCTCCAGTATTTTTTCCGGACTTGTCTTTTTCAATTCTTCTACCCTCTTAAAGTATTCTCCTTTGGAGAATTGTTTGTTGAAAATGCAATATTTTTTATGAGTCAATCCCACACATCCGAAGCAGTCAGTACAATTGTTTAAGAATGCAGAAAAGTGGCAATCCGTACAATTATTGCAATCCATTAGGTATGCGCAATTATGGCAATTGTTGCAATCAACACATTGATAACATTTTTCAGAATATAGCACATAACTACAATCTACAAGATTATTTCCCCATCCGATATATGTATACATACTGTCTTCAAGTGCAACTGAACCGAAGCAGTAGTAGCAATTTTTACTTCTAAATGTATTATCAACATATTCGCAATCTACAGTATAAGGAGAAACTACTGCCGGTACCGGAATAGATTTTTTCAGCAAATCATATTTTTCAAGAAAAGTCATCTGTCTATATGAGAGTTTAACACAATCCTAAATGCAGTCAAGATAAATTAGAGTAATGTACTCTTTTGTCGTAAATGTTGTTACATTTCTTAGTTTTCTATGCTATATTTAGGTATGAAAAAGTTTCTCTTTGTGATTATTCCGGCGCTACTAATTGCTTTATTAATATTTTTACTCATACAGCATATAAACAACCTCCGTTCGCAAAAAGGTGCATTGCAAGTCACATCTGCGCCAACTGCACAAGTTTTTTTAAACGATAAATATATTGGCCGGACACCGATTAGTAAAACAGAACCCAATGATATGATTTCTGCCGGCGATTACACAATCAGACTTGTGCCCGGAGATACAAACCTTTCTGAATACCAGGAAAAAATTACTATCTCCGCCGGCATCCTCACTGTTGTTGACCGTAAATTCAGAAAAGGGGCACTATCCGAAGGCTATGTCATATCTTTGAGCCCCTTGCAGGATAAAAAGCAAACTGAATTAGAGGTTATATCTTTCCCCTCCGGTGCAAATGTCGAGCTTGATGCGAATACAATCGGCAACACCCCCTTACTCAATAAAAAACTTACAGAATCAGACCATATGCTTAGAATAAACAAAGATGGCTACAAAGAAAAAGCAGTCCGTATTAGGTCGCCATTGGGATATCGCCTCACAGTAATAACCTATCTTAGTGTAATCTCAGAAGAGTTGAATGATTCTATCGCACCATCTCCAACCGCCGCTAATACGCCGGCACCTTCACCTACGCAAACTGCTGCCAAAGTGTTAATACTTGAAACACCAACAGGATTTCTCAGAGTTCGGGAAGAAAGCAATCTCAATTCTGCCGAAATCACCACAGTTGCCCCAGGGGAAACTTTTCCTCTAATTAGTGAGCAAACAGACTGGTTCGAAATAAAACTTACTGATGGTAAAACCGGCTGGGTCAGTAGCCAATACTCCCAAAAACAATAATATGAAAATTACATGTCCTTTCATAGCCAATCAAAAACAAATTCCCAAACTATATACGTGTGATGGTAGTAATATAAATCCGCCTCTAAATTTTAATGAAGTTCCGCCTGAGACGAAGAGCCTTGTCTTGATCATGGATGACCCGGATGCTCCCGGGGGTACATGGGTGCACTGGGTAATTTTTGATATGAATCATTCTGTACGATTTATTGACCAAAATAAAAAACCACCAAGCGGCGTAGAGGGGATGACGAGTTTTGGCAAACCCGGATATGGCGGTCCCTGTCCACCCTCAGGAACACATAGATATTTTTTCAGACTTATCGCACTTGATACTATACTCAATTTGCCACAAAGCGCAGATATTAATCAGGTTGAGGATAAAATGCAGGGACACGTTTTGCAGCGGGCAGAGTTGGTCGGATTATATAGCAGACAATAAAATTTCCCACAGCCTCATTTGACTTATAGTAAATTTCCAATATAATGGTCAGCATGTCAGAGAGACTAAAACCGGGCCAAACGCAAGAAAATACCGAAGGAAAACCGAAGTCATTTAGTAAAACTTTGACCCTAGGAAAAAAAGTACTAGATGCCACATATTACAGACAATCATATATGCAATATGGGGTAGAGGGAAAAGCTTTAATAGTAGCACAAAAAATGTGGCCTTTAAATATAGAATTAACTGTAGCCACTCTTGCACTTCTAAAGTTAGGGATGATTAGTATGACTGAAGAACAAATGGGTTTTAGAGGTTATTTTAATGTTGGAAATCATATGAGCATACACCCTTCAGGGTATCATGCTTTTAAAGAAAGAGAGCTTTCGGATGGAGCAATAATACATCCGGGTCAAAAATTAGGAGTTATCGATCTTCTACGGAACATTCCAATACTTGATTCAGATACAAAATTACTTACAGCCACAAGACATCTTTATAATTCTGTAAGCCAGGATTTACATGAACTTGCTTTTCTGTGTCAAAGCAATGATCCCCGCCTAAACGGAGTAGAAGCATTTTATGGTATATCACATTTTGCGGGCTACTTAGCGGAGCGATTAGGTTTTGATTCATTTAAATTACGTAATCCTTTAAAAAGACTGTTCCCAAAAGTTATTGAGAAGCAAATGGTTAAAGAACATGCAGGGGAAAATAAAGATTGGAAAAAAATAAAGAATAAAAATAAAGATATATATGAAGCATTTATATCAAGACAAAAACTTGTCGATAGATTTGGTACTCAAACAAATTTGTATTTACATTCTCATGGTCGTTAGGTTTATATCTAAATTATCCAAAACCCATTCACTCCACATGTTTTTCTATATTTCTATTATGTTCCGCCAACATTCTGGAATAGTGATTTTTTCCTTCCTTATCTGAAAGATAATAAATTTAGACACAACAGCCACAATAAAATTAGAAATAGGCCCGAGTTGACAGTTATAATAAGTGATATTTAATAAACTAAAACGAAACACTTTAACAAAAACACTTTGACGTTTGATTGACATACAATTTTACGTATGTTAGTATGTAAAAGCTATGTTTACCTTTCCAAAAACCACAACAGGAAAACAATTACAACAGCATTATAGGCAGATTTTTGATGAAGTAAAAAAAACTAAAGAGCCTGTTGTTGTTATGCGCAATAATAAGCCTGATGTCGCGATTGTAGATATTAAGAAATGGGAAGAACAACAAGCTATCCTGGAGGTTTTGAAAAGCAGAGAAGAAGTAAGATCAGGTAAAGGGAAGTTGCTAAAAAAGTCTTTAAAAGAGTTATGGTATGATGCCCAAAAAAGTTAAGTATTCTTCCACATTTTTTAAGGCTCTTAGAAAATTACCCAAAGCCCAGTTGAAGTTTTTAGAAATAAAAGAAAAGATTTTCCTTAATGATCCTTTTGATCCACGCTTGAAAACGCATAGACTCAAGGGTGAGATGGCAGATTTTTACTCATTTTCTGTGTCATATCATTGGAGAATAGTATTTCATTTTGAAAAAGATCAAACGATAGTATTTGATACAATAGGAACGCACGAAATTTACAAATAATCAATCACTCCAGGTATGTCTCAATATTCTTATTATGCTCCGCAAGCGTTCTGGCATAATGATTATTACCTTCCTTGTCCGAGAGATAGTAAACAAAATCAGTATCGGCCGGATTTGCTGCTGCAATGAGGGATGCAAGGCCTGGATTGCAGATTGGTCCCGGAGGAAGACCTTGCGTTTTGTAAGTATTATACAAAGAGTCGATGTCTATATCCTCATTAGTTAAACCTTTTTTCCACCACCTCTGCTCGGTAGTATCAAATCCCAAAGCATATTGTACTGTCGCATCAATATCAAGCTTCATATGCGCGTTTAGCCTGTTATGAATGACCGAGGAAACTAGCGCGCGGTCCTCAGCATGCTTAGCTTCACGCTCTATCAACGATGCAAGAATAACAATTTCGTTTTGAGATAAGTTTGTATGATTGGAAACATCTGCATATTTTTTATCGAAATTCTTTTTCATAATTTCAATAACTTGTTCAATTCCTGTATCTTTAGGTAAATAGTAAGTGTCTGGAAAAAGATATCCTTCTTCGGCGTTTAATCTTCCTCTCCATTCCTCGGTATAATTTGTAAAATTTTGTTTAAAAATATCAGCAAACTCCTCAGCACGTTTGCCTTCGGGTATTGTGACAGCAATATCAATTTTACCTGTTTGTAATTCCTTTAAAATCGCGTGCGTTGTCATTGAAGGACTGAGATAAAACACACCGGCCTGCATCTTCTCGTCAACCCCCAATTGCTTTATTAAAAGAAAAAAGACAATAGAATCACGAATGAGTCCTTTACTTTTTAAATCATCTACGATTTCCCGTGTCCCCTCACCGTTGCGCACAACAAAAGTTTTTTTACCTGTATCATCAGGATCTACAGGGGTAAGACCATTTTGCCACCAAAAATAAACTCCAACAGAAACGAGTCCTACAATAAAAAGAAAGACAATTAATTTTTTCATCTGATTTATAAATTATTTTTGAATTTTACTTAAAATATTACTTGTCATTCCTGCGGAGGCAGGAATCTATATAAGCAATTTTCTGGACTCCCGCTTTCGCGGGAATGACGGTGAGCGTAGGTTATTATTACTCATAAAAAATAATTGGAAAATTATCCAGTGACTCTTTTGCTTCCTTCATATTATAAGCGTTTTCACTATAAAGCGTATAAACCGGAAACCCTGCATCAGCATGTTCGCCAATTTTACGATTAAGATAGATTCCGCTTTTCTTATGCTTTGGCGCACCCAATATTCTTGCAATAATTGTAGCATTTTTACTATGAATACTAGCCACAAAACCGTTTTTCTTCGCTATAACTTCAAAACAAAATTTTCCGGGTTTTAGTTTATCGCTGGTTATTTCCTCGTCTCCTCCTTGTGCTTTAATAATCTCCCTCATTTTTTTCAGCGCGTGTCCGCTGGTTAGAATATATTGCGCCCACCTAAAACTATTACCAAATTCTTTGAGTATTCTTTTTTTCAATCCGCCAACTTGTCCCGATTTGATCGGGGTTGAATGGTTTGCTTCCTCAAGACACAAATCCAAAAGTAATCCGGCCAGGTGCACCGCCCTCTTCTCCAGATCCAAAGCGCGGTCATCTCGCTGTTCAAGTATTTTTAATGCCTCTTTTACTTCAAGAACCGGACCAATACCCCGACCTGCAGGCTCACCGGTTTTATGAATATGTACATGTATCTTGACATTAAACCGCTGCGCAAGATATTCAAATTTCCGTTTTATAAGCTCCGCCTCTGATAATCTATGTACTTTTACATGTTCTCCATACGGCAAATCAATAACAATATGATTTGAGCCAAACGCAATTTTTTTCGCCATTACTGAAACCAATATTTTATCAAAACTCTCAAAAAGCAACGGCTCTTCAATTTTAATTAATTCATCATCAGCCGGCGCAATATCTACGCCCCCTCCCCAGACAATGCAAGCGCCGGTTTTCTCAACTATCTTATAAATTTGCTCTTTGGTAAAAGTCACCGGAGAGAGTACTTCCATATCGTCTGCCGTTCCTCCGGGTGTGGTAATTGCTCTTGATGAACTTTTTGGAATTGTGAAACCGGCTGCTGCGACAATCGGCACAACGATCAATGTTGTTCGTGTCCCCGGTACACCTCCGACAGAATGTTTATCTGCAACAATCCCTCGAAAATGTAATTTTTCTCCCGTTTCGATCATTGCTTTAGTCAAAGAATATATTTCATCATTATTAAATCCTTTGGAGTACCCTGAAGCTGCAAAATAAGCAGTCAAAACCGGACCAAGTCGTTTATGGGCGATCTGGTCCATAATATCATGAATCTCATTATAATTAAGCCTCTTCCCCACGAGTTTTTCGCGGATAGCTTCTAACGCAACTGATGCCTCATCCATTACATTTTCCCCTTAAATTGATCCATTGCCGCTTTAACAACTGATTTAATAATTGATACTAAAAAATATATTATTCCGTTTATTGCCCTACTTATGGTCGGCCACATACGTTTCATTACTATAGTAAATTGAGATTCTTGATGCATAAAAAAATCACCTCCTATTTTAGAACCTAATTGAAAAGTAACTTTATTGTCATTCCGAGCGGAGTCGAGGAATCTCATACCACATAGCTACTTAGTGGCGTGAGATCTCTCCGCTTCGCTATCGCTGCGGTCGAGATGACAACTTTTGACTTTTCAAACAGTCTCTTATATCTTCTCAAGTTTTGCCCGAATAATCAATCGTTTCCATATAGTTCCCGGAGGTGTGCAAGTAATGATGGTCAAATAACTGTCATTACCTTCTTGTGAAAGGAATGAAGTATCAGTTGCCTCAACAATTGAGATATTAACGATTTTATAAGTATACGTCAGTTGGTTGGCGGAAACCAAAATCTTATCCCCAATAACCAAATTATGTACAGTCGCGAAAATAGTTTTATAATTTTTAGGATCAAATAGTGGAGGCAATGTCGAATGTCCAAAAACAGCAGCATTACCCTTCGCTGGTGGAACCGCGGTTCCGGGAAAATTAACCAAATGACTGCTTAAATCGGTATCAACTGTCGATACAATAGCGTTTGCAATATTAAGTTTTGGAATCGAAATAAAATAATAAGAAAGTTGCGTTGCGATTTGAACTTCACTAAACGGCGCGGCCGGAATCCAATTTTGTGAATTTGTATCATAAAGACCCTGAACTGAGCGGGCTGTATTTAACCACAAGCTCTGTATATAATCCTGTGTAACAATTGTTGCCTTTGGAATGGGAGTAGCGAATGTTTGAGAAGCAAAAACAGGCTCAAGATAAAGCTGCCATGAAAAAAGAGGGAAGAAAAAGTAACTGCCAAACAGCAAACCGGTCAAAGACAAGCCAAGTCCGACAAACCGGATTACTTTCTTGAGTTTACGTGTATCCTTTTTTTTATAATATCTGTTATTAATTTGATGAAAGAGTGACATTGACATTATTTGGTAAACGGGGAAGCAGTCTGGCTAGAAATGAAATGTTCGGTGTATACGTGATAACGGCATCGGCAACACCTGGCAGATGTGAAATAATATTATCAACCTCCTGCCTGGGCTTACCGCTAAACTGTTTTTCAAGAGGCTCTGTTTCTATTTTTGGCAGAAGAGATGCATCCATTATAAATGTAGCAGTTATCTCACTAGCACTTTCTTTTTTTGCATCTTTAATCGAGACATCAACACTATCCTCATCAATGTTCATATCCTTGGCGTATTTTTTAGTGAGAATATCTTTTGCAAAATTAGTTTCGTCTACATTTTGATAAGAAAGCCCTGTAAAGCTGATAGTAGCAATAAGCTTAACAGTTTTAGCTTCATCTCCGGCTTGTCTATCGTACTTCAAATCTTTCTCACTGGTTGATAAAACAATAGGAAGTATTTCGCGCTCGCCCTGCGATTTTTTGGCAAGTTCAGTACTTGCTTTATCTTCTAAATTTTTTATAAGATCAGTTTTCAGTTTGGCCAAATCTTCTTTTGAAACGACTGTGACAGCTTTTTTAGAGCCGCCCGAAAACGCGCTATCGTTTTTTCCTGCCAGAGAATTATTGCTTCCGACATTAAATTTAGTTCCTGAAGGAAGATTATAATTAGTTCCAATTTCACTTGCCGTTACATTCACATTTGCGGTTCCGGGTTTTGTTCCTGAAAAAATATCTCCCGACGCCGATGCAACCGTCACCTCTTTATCCAGTACAAAACCAAGTCCATTATCAGATTTTAAAGCGCTTCCCGCGGATAGAGTAACATCCGAATCAGTACTGTTATTATAAATAGTGACAGTCCCATGCGCTTTGTCTCCCACATCTTTTTTCCCGGTTGCGCCAATCGTCATATCGCCGTCAATTGTACCGTCAATTTGCTTTGCCGCTAAAATATTATTCGAGAAATCATTGGAAGCGTCTAATGCGAAGACAACATTTTGAGTTTGACTCACATTTTTTGGATTCAGAGTGACGATAACTGTAGCGCTGACTTTATTGAAATATAAATAATATATAGCACCAATTAAGACTCCAATAATAAGAATAGGAATAAAAATGACTTTAAACCAAAAAGAGGGGACTGAGGGAAAGCCTATGCTCGGCAACTTTATCATACCCAAAATTCCTCCAATTTTTGAACGATAAATGCTTTTTTCTGAGAAATTATTTTCAGTATGCTGTTCATTATTAATTTCTTCAGAATCTGTATCTTTATTACCATCTCCGGGATTATCGTCATTGTTTTCCATTTTACCGGTGTTCAATCCCACACTTGATTGCATAGCCTGTCCTGATTCGCTTTCCGATGGCGAAGGATCCCTACGCGCACTGATACTGGTTTTAGATTCCACAGTCTCAGCAACATCTTTTCCGGCTACAAATCCAAAATTCTCCAGCAGTTGTTTATCATCCGGATCACTTTCGTGAGACAAATTCTTAGTGTGCCCCGATCCCGTACCGTGCTCAAATGTTTTTATTTCTTTGTCATCATTATCAAGCATTTCAAAACCCATTTGCGTTGCTAGACCGGCCGCCACAGCCCGTGCGTCAAAACCCGCCGGCAATACACTTATTTGTGGCATATGCAGAAAAGGCAAACTCTTACTCCATTGATGACCAATAAACTTCTGCACTAACTCTGAACTGATTTCAGAGTCGAACAAAATAATCCGCGCAGGCAATACTTCTATGGTGAAATGCTTCAATAAAGCATCAACTGAATCCGCGTAATTGTCACCCACAGGCCCATCAAGTATTTGAACATTTTTGCCGCCTCGTAATAGAGTTAGGGTAACAATTTTGCCGCCCAATTCAACGAAAATAGCCGATAATGGTGCCCCCTCTTCCTGTTGCATGAGGTTAGTTATAGCTTCTTTCACAACCACAAATCCAATTGGAGTAAGCTCAAGAGAATCACAAACTTTTTTGAGCTTTTGTAAATATATTTTTTTGATTTTTTTTGTTTCTTCCTCAACCCAATCTGCCTTTACGCCAAAAACTGTTTTTCGTATTTCAATATCCGCGGGCATTACCTCCACAGCTTGGCTTATAGCCCGGTCAATAGTTTCGATTAATTCCTCAATTGATAATTCTTCAACACTGTTAGCAAAAGTTTGTACTTGCCTGTTAATGATTTTTATCTTTCCCTGTGATTCTTCCAAAATAACAGCGCTGGTTTTTTCCGAAGTTAATAGCAGCACAAGATAATATATTGATGATTCACTTTTCGAATTTACAAATGGAATGGACAGTTTCATAAACCTACAACCGCATATAGTCTTCTATGTTTGTTCCCAATATTCTCCTGCTTTATTATCTTAAACGATTTTAACCTTCCTGTAAAATCGACATGCGGCCCGCCGCAAAATTCAATAGAATATGCCTTCTCCGGATGTTTAGAGTCGCCATTAATAAAGTAAATTTTTGATTTCTCGCCATATGTGTCCATAAACAATCCGATTGCGCCCATGTTTTTCGCTTCCTTAGTTGGGATAAGCTCAAAATGAACCGGTAAATTCTCTTTAATTTTTGCGTTTACTGTGTTCGTTAGTTGCTTTATCTGCTCATTGGTTAACTTCCGATCATAATTAAAATCAAACCGAAGACGCTCCGTTGTAATATTTGATCCTGACTGGTGAACATGCTTCCCCAAAAGATCCCTAAGTGCTTGATGGAGTAGGTGAGTTGCTGTATGCCCCATAACAGTCCGTTCCTGATGATCTGCCAACCCCCCCGCAAATTTCTGTCCCGCACCTTCACGCGACAACTTTTGATGCCCTTTCATCTTCTCGGCAAATGCCTGCTCATCAAATGAGTACCCTAAACTTCTTATTTGCGTCGGAGACAATCCATGAGAAGCATATAAATAAAATGCGTCTTCAGCTGAGATTTCCTTAACTCCCTTCAATTCATCACCAATTTTTTTTGTAGGATATTTTTTAACAATATACGCCTTTGCCTTATCAAGCGCAGATGAATATTTCTGTACTTCTTCAAGAATAGTCAGTTTAATATTTTCAAACCTCTCAACCAAAACCGGATCTGTATCTTTATACTGTTCCACAATCGCTTCAATCACAGGACTCAAATCATCTCCGCCAAGTTTTGATAAATGATCAAACCCCCGCCTTATCAATCTGCGCAAAATATAACCTTGCTCTTTATTTGATGGGGTGACCTTCGCGTTAATTATAAAAATGGCTGAAGCTAAATGGTCTGTCACAATTCGCATAGATAGAGCATGGTCAGCGTAATCTTTTTTGGCGAGTTTTTCGATAGTTTGAATGATCGGCGAAAACAGGCTACTTGTAAAAATATCCTGTTTCCCTTCGGTAACCGCAACCAAACGTTCCAGGCCACCCCCGAAGTCTACATTATTTTGTGATAGCTTTTTAAAGCTTCCGTCCTGCTGTTTTTGATACTCCATAAACACACTATTTCCAATTTCCAAGAACCGCCCGCATTCGCAATTCACATGGCATTTTTCATTTTTAAACTTACTATTTTCATGTATTTTTAATTCGTTTCCGTAATCAAAAAATACTTCACTATCAAGTCCACCTGGTTCTCCTGCTGGCATATTTTCAGGACCACCAGCGCGCGACCACCAATTAGCTACTCCATAGGTAAGGATCCTGTCTTTCGGATTAATCCTAACCCCTCGGAAAAGCTCCTGCCAAATGCTAATTGACTCAGTGTCTTTTGGAATACTCCCGTGCCCGTTAAAAACGGTAACATATAGTCTCTTGGTATCAATTCTCAAGTCATTAGTCAAAAAAGTAAAAATCCAAGGCAATTGCTCTTTCTTAAAATAATCACCAAGGCTCCAATTCCCAAGCATTCGGAAAAAAGTCGTATGCCGGTTATCTCCAACCTCCTCAATATCCTGAGCCCTGAATGAATTTTGTACATTCACTAGCCGTTTCCCCTGAGGATGAACTTCCCCGAGAAGATATGGGACCAAAGGCTGCATCCCCGAACTGGTAAAAAGTGTCGTGGGATCATTTTGCGGAACAAGAGGGGAGTTGGGTATCCGCTTGTGCCCTTTTTTTTTGAAAAAATTAATATAGGAATCAACAATCTTAGCAGCCTTCATCGTTCAAATATTATACCACGTGTGATTATCTTGCTTAACGCTCCAAACGTACTATAATAACATCTATATGAGTATATCAAGTTTAAATAGCATTATAAAAGAAGGGGAGTGGGAAAAATTAAAAAACAATCCGGAATATCAAGATTTACCAAATGAGAAGAAGGTACTCTTCGCTAGAAGGGCTGTCAATAATAAGTTGAGAGAAATTGATATGGTTTATTGGGAGACTGTAAAGGGTGATATTAGAAGCGCACGTATTATAGTTGAAAAACGCATTAAACCCCTCCGCAATTTAATAAACGCACTAAATGCATTTTATGCAGGTGTATTAGATAAAGATGAGGAAAAACACATTAATAAAATGCTTGGCATCTCACCTCCCAAGACGAACAAAGCTTCATAATTTTATTTCAGAGAAATGCTATGAGTCCAATTTCAAACAGCGCAAGTCAAGCTGAGCCACAGATTAAAATATATTTCTCCCGCAAGTCGCAGTAACAACCCCCGGCATTTTAGTGGATACACCGCAGTAGGATATTGCAGGCTTATTACTCAATACTCCCAAATAAGCAATGCCACTTGATTTTTCATAACCAACCAAAGTCCCAGGCAAATAATAGCCGACACCATTAGGGATTTTTTGGCTGGCAATATATAGACCAATGGCATCAGGAATATTTCCTCCTCTTTCATCTGGTTGCATTGAGTAACTAGCCTCCAGACCGTTTAATTCCTGATATTTCTTGTCAACTTGCATCCATGTCAGATAAGCTCTTTTTGGCGTTGTAAAGCCTTCTTGGGTTTGCTCCCATTCGCCCACATTTAAACCCTCCAAATAATAATCAAGACCTGCAAGCTCTGCTTGCTCTTTGATTGGAATCTGCCCAAACACTATGAGAGGTCTATCAAATCTACCTATATAGCTATCCGGTTGGGGAGCATATAGTTTCATGATATTGTCTTTAAATCTCCCTGTGGAAACATGGAGTTTATTATGAAATTTCCTATCCTGATATGTAGCTGCAATTCTTTCAAGTTCCGCTTGAAGTGCTTCGGGTCTATATACCTCTATATTAGGAGATACAACTGTTTCTATATTCGCTGCCATAGATCAGCTTTTTATCACAACTATTGGTTGTTTGTCAACCACACCACCTTTATCGCGCACCTTCCAAAAATGAATTGCTACAAATTAACAACCCAATTTTTGTATTTATTACTAAATGTATAATCTGGAGCGGGTATTAATGAATCATCAAGAAAGCCACCAATTCCCCGTGCAGCTAGAACTACTTTCAACTTTTCAATTTTGTATCCTCTTCCATTTAATTGATTAACTATTTTTTCAGCCAAGTCAGGATTTTGAACTTGATTAAACACTCTTTGTATAAAATATCCTATATCATAATATTCAACCCCATTCCTCATTGCACGTTCACCATCTATTAATCCCAATTCGCCAGACTTCAACCTCATTAAATGCCAAGGCGTAAAATCTCCATGACGAGTTTTTCTCTGAAGACTTAGCGAAGCATTCTCAATGATTTTTAGTAAAACATTAACCCTGTATTTTTCTCTGACTTTTCCGGGAATTCCCTCATACCAAGACTTTGATTTTTTTATAAACCTTTCACTATAATTAAGATCATCTTGCGAATTCAGATTTTGTATATTTAAGCTCTGTATTAACTCTGAAAATTCTATTATTTCCGGTATACTATTTGCAAACACATCTGATAAATTTTTATCATCCGGTCCCTTACAGATTAGCTCGCCATCAAACTTTTCAGTAACAATATAGAATAAATTATTTTTATAGTAGCCGGAGTCATAATTCTGAGGTACCCAAAAATGAGAAGAATCTCTTGGAACTAACTTATTAAATTGTTCATTCCAATTATATTCAGTTTCTGTAACCGCAGAAACTCCTTCCGTCGTAGAAAGTTTGAGAAACAAATTTTTACTCCCATGTTCAATTGACCCAAGCACATGCCTGCTCCCATTTGACCAAATATCATTTACTTTATATTTCATCTCGAAAAAGTCTCTTACTTTATCCAACTCTAACTCTGCTCCAAGTCGATAATCTAAAATCTTTCCATGAGCTTTAATTTTAAAAGCCTCTAAATCATTTTGCGCAATATTAGACGAGTTTGGTATTTGTTTATGCCCAAAGATCTCTTTAACCTTCATTTTATTTGTATTATAACAAGAACTTTAACAGTTAAGTTTACTTTCTCATAAAGAAGGAGCGTGGAGAAAATGAAAATATAATTCGGAATCTCTTTGACTTCAAACAACGCTGTATTTGATACTGGCCTGTGTTACTTAGATACATAGAACTTTACCACCCAAATTCGGTAACAGGTTTTCCGATTAATATATTTTGTATTGCCATTTTTGTGTGCGGAGACATTTTTTCTGGTAAGTTATCGTTTGAAAACCAACGGGCCTCATTATGTTGTTCAGGTTCCATAGCTCTTGGTTTACCTTCCCAAGTAGTTGTTTGAAAAAAGAATGCTGCTCGTTGCCCGTCATTATCTTTATAGTGCCCTAAATGTACGTATTCTAAATCTTCAGGTTTTATTTTTACACCAACTTCTTCATGAGCCTCTCTTATTGCAGCTTGAGGCAATTTTTCACCTGCATCTAAATGACCTGCTGGTAAACTATACCTTCCTGTTGAAATTCGTCTTAGTAAAAGCACAGCGTTGTCTTGCCGTAAGAGGATGTAGACTATTGGAGTAAGTTTAAATTCTTCTCTATGTTTTACTTCTTGTGGGGCGGGTTTTCTTCGCTCCATAGTAAGTTAATTATAATATAATAAGAGATTATTTGCAATTGCAGCACATATCCCAATTGTGAGTCTTTTATAAAATTGACAGTAAATAAGAAATTGATTAATCTTGTTATATGCCCAAAGATTTGACTGCTCTATTTTCCCCAAAATCAGTATGTGTCATCGGTGCCTCGCGATCTCCTGACAAAGTAGGGGCAATAATTTTAAAAAATATAATAAATTCGAAATATACTGGAAAGATTTTTCCAATAAACCCTCAGTCTGAGACTATCAACGATTTACATTGTTTTCCGGATGTAAAAAGCCTTCCCGAAATTCCGGACTTGGCAATAATTGCCATTCCAGCATCGTTTGTAATTGAAACGCTAAGTCAAATCGGAGAAAAAGGAATAAAAAACGTAGTGGTTATAACAGCCGGTTTCAAAGAAATAGGTGAGTCAGGCGCAAAGCTAGAAGAAGATATTGTTAGCATAGCCAAAAAGTACGATTTAAATCTTCTTGGCCCCAACTGCATGGGATTTATCAATAACCTAAGCTCGATAAATGCAACCTTCGGCCAGCCTGTCACCCAAATAAGTAATCTCCGGTTTATCACCCAATCAGGCGCCATTGCCTCAAGTCTATTTGATTGGTGCACTTCAACAGGACTCGGATTAAGTGAATTTATCACTTTGGGTAATAAAGCAGTTCTCTCTGAATTTGATGTCCTGCAGTATTTTTACAATCAATTCCAAAAAAATTCTGCAGAATTATATCCAACCGGTTTATATTTGGAATCTATTACCGAAGGCAGTGAATTTTTGCGCATAACTTCAGAAATAGCCAAAAACAATCCTTTGTTTATCATCAAACCCGGTAAGACAAAGGCCGCGGCAATAGCAATGCAGTCACATACCGGCGCAATAGCAGGCGAAGATTCGGTTCTCGATGCGGCGCTCACTCAAGCCGGCGTTATTCGCTGCCTCACTCTCGAAGATTTTTTTGATGTCTCCCGGGCTTTCGCTTGGGAAAACGCGCCAACTGGACCCAAAGTAGCCATCATTTCAAATGCCGGAGGCCCTGCTGTCATCTGCGCCGATGCGGTAGGAAATGAAGGATTGGAGCTTGCTGAATTTGACGACACCATTAAAGAGCAATTAACTAAAGTATTACCTAGGTTTGCCAGCGTCGTAAATCCTGTTGATGTTTTAGGCGACGCGCTTGCCGACCGGTATGCCGCGGCCGCAGAAATAATACTCAAAACCAATAAGGCCGATTCATTGGTAGTTATCTTAACTCCTCAAGTGATGACACAGATAGAAAAAACTGCCGAGCTGATAGGGAATCTAAAAAAATACAATAAACCGATTTTTTGCGCGTTTATGGGCGGCAGCCTGATCGCCCACGGAGAACAAAAATTAAATGAATTAAAAATTCCTGTCTTTCGTTTTCCTGAACGCGCGATAGCCGCCATTGGAGTTATGTGGCGCTGGAAAAAACACCATGATGAACAACAACTTGCAGTCTTGACTACAGCCCCTGAATTTGAGATCAAAAATGACCGGGCGAAAGAAATTATTAGTACCGCTCGTAAAAATAATCAAAAAACCCTGGATAATTTTGACGCCAATGAAATTCTAGCCAATTCAGGTATTTTAACGCCTACAACCAAAGTAATAAGTAACCTAACCGAAGCCAGAGAATTTGCGGAAATTAATAGTTGGCCTGTTGTGCTTAAGTACTCCTCCCCCGGACTACTGCATAAAAAAGATGTTGGTGGAGTTGTGACCGATATATCAAATAACTGGCAACTCGAAATTGTCTGGGATAATTTTCAGCGCAAGATAACGACTTTTGATCCGGACACCCGGGAAAAAATTAAGGTACAAATCCAAAAAGAAATACTTAACGGTATAGAGGTGATAATCGGAATCAAACGGGACCCGACTTTTGGACCTGTTTTGCTTTTCGGCGCCGGTGGTACCTTTGCGGAATTGATAGCTGACCGTAATCTTCACTTACTTCCAATAAATTTAGAACAGGCAAAAACCCTGGTCGATAATTCAAAAATTGCCAAAATCTTAAAAGGTTACCGCGGCGACCCCTCATACGCAATGGACAAGATATATGATTTTATTCTCAGACTTGCAAAAATAATTGAGTTAAATCCTGAAATTTCAGAAATAGAAATTAATCCGCTTATTGTGACACTAAATCATGCCTGGGCAGTAGACGGCAAAGTTGTGCTGCGAGAAGGAGAAAGCAAACCTATATCTTTACCCAAATTTCAGTTAGCTACGACTGTCAGTCATACAATTTTAGCTTCAAAATTCCATTATTTTGTGATTGAGCCGTCTACTCCACTTATATATAAACCCGGCCAATATATAAGTGTAAAAGTATCAAATCAACGGATTAATCTATATTCTATTGCCGCAGACGAGGGCCTGCCCGCCGAAGTGGCGGGACAAAATCGGTTTGGTCTACTTATAGATACTAAACCCGGGGGTATTGGCTCGAAATTCTTCGAAAATCTAAAGTCTGGAGATAAAATAACCTATCTAGGCCCATTTGGCACATTTACATTCAATCCGGACGACAACAGCAAGAATTTGTTGTTAATGGGAACCGGATCAGGAATTGCCCCTCTGCGAAGTTTGCTTGATGAAATACTAAAAAAGAATCAATCTCAAGCTTCTATTAATCTTTATTTCGGTCTTCGGTACCCAACTGATATTTTCTGGAATGATTATTTTCAAAAATTGACAATACAAAATCCAAATTTTAAATACAATCTTGTTCTATCCAAACCCGATGATAGCTATCACGGCTTGACCGGACATATTACAAACCGGGTAATAAACGATTTTCCGGACGCGAGCGGGTGCACCGCTTATCTTGCCGGAAATAAAAATATGATCGATGAAGCCACCAATTTACTACTAGCCGCCGGCTGCCCCTCATCGCGAATCTACTCAGAGAAATTCTAAGAATCTATTTGAAAGTATTTTTATATCGTCGACTTTTTGTTGACTTTTTTCAATTTGCTTGTTACTATGCTAATAGAATTATGAGCAAGTATATTATTTCAGACCCCGAGATTCTAGGCGGCACACCGGTTATAAAAGGGACCCGTGTACCCATTGGACGGATATTATTTCTTCTCAAAGACGGGTATACACTTGAGGCAATCCATGAAGATTATCCCCACATCAATGTAAAAACTCTTTCTGCTGCGATTGATGAGGCAATTGACGCACTCAATACCAAGCTTCATGCCAAGAAAGTTTTATAAATTTAAGCTGCTGCTTGATGAAAATATGCCCCCTCGTCAACGCTTCCCCCGCCTCAATAGCAGGTTTGACGTCAAGCATATTCGTGACGACCTCAACCAAAGCGGTCTGAAAGATCCGCCAGTCTATGCCCTTGCCGGTAAACTGAAACGTTTGATTATCACTTTTAACGGAGATGATTTTAAAAACATGGTAAGCCAAAGCACCGATACCGGAGTTATTAATATTTCTGCAAACTTGCGTTATGATCAGATTGATACAAAACTAACTTCGCTTCTCACAAAAAGCAGACAGAACGATTTATATGGTAAATTTAAAGACCTTACCGGAGAAACAGAAATATAGTACTGCTTACCTATGAAATGAATTTACTCGGAGAAATTCTAAAAGCAAGAGATTGCAATCACATATCACATGTGATACTATAATGAAGATATGCAAAGAACACATGTGTACTTACCAGATGAGTTAATTACTGAAATAGAATTTACTGCTAAAATTCAGCACAAGAAGAAGGCAGAAGTTATACGTACTGCTTTAGAACAAGGAATAAAGGCGATTCGCCCTAGGAGATCCAGCTCTACAAAAGCTCTTTTAGAGATAGCAAAGGAAGCTAAAAAATTCGCCGGTCATGGCCCCAAGGATCTATCTATAAATCATGACCACTATACATGGGGAGGTCCTAAAAGAGACCCTAACGCAGAGGTATGACCGCAAGGACTATTGTTATAGGCGATGCTGACAGTCTCATTGCTCTTTTTCTTGACTATGATGCGAGTCATGAACAAGCAACCCTCATTTTGAAAAAACTTCATAAAGAAGAGGTAACGGCCATTTATCCAAGCACTGCAATTGCCGAAACGATTACGACACTGCTTAGAAAACATTCAAACCCACAGCTTGCTTCATATCTTACCCAGGAATATAAAGACGATAGGTTTACCGTTGAGTATATTGATGAAAAGATAATGAAACTAGCAACAGAAATCTTTAACCCAAAAGGCTCAAAACAAAACACTTTCTTCGACGCAATAGTTGCAGCAACAGCAAAAGAATTAAATGCAGACGCGATCTTCTCATTTGATAACTGGTATAAAAAACTCGGTTTTACCCTAGCCTCTGACCTTTATAGAAAATAGAAGCAAAGTGAATTTGAATTGATTGACAAGTAAGAAAACTCATATATAATATATCCAACTAGATCGTATCTGCCTAATTTTATTTATTTTTTAATAGTATGAATGATCAATTACGCACAATAGCAGAAGGTCATTTTCCACCGGAGATGCCAATTCAAAGAGGGATTGTGCTTTCAACATCACAAGAAAAAAAAGGGGTTTTTAATGCTTTAGAAGGATGCTTAATTATTGGAACAACGCAGGAGGTGAATGGACTGTTTAGAAAGGAAGAAGTTGCTGAAAATAATACATTAAGAGGAGTTGTTAAAAAATTAGCAGTTGACCTCGGTATTGATAAAATATATCGCGCAGTAGACTGGTTAAGTATTGGTATTTACGATTACATACCTGATGACTTGTTGAATGACTGGGCTAACTCTACCGAAGACATTTATTATAAAGACGAAGGTTTTCATAAACGACGTAATACTGCAAGATATCTTTTGAAAAAGAAACGAACAGAGACTCAAAGGGATAAATAAATTACAATAAAAATCCTCGCATTTAGTGCCTTCCCCCCCCATTGGTCCTTTGATAACACATTAAGTTGCAAAATTTCGCATTTGAAAAATTGTTCTGTTTATGTATAATAAATACATTACATGGCAAAACTGGAATTCACTTCTCTTAAAATCGGCGGTCAGGCAGGACAGGGGATTAAATCGGCAGGACTCATGTTTGCCAAACTAGCTACCCGCTCCGGTTATCACATTTACAGCTACACAGAATATCCATCTCTGATTCGCGGCGGACACAATGCCATGCAAATAAATATCTCCCAAGAAGAAGTCACAGGGCCAAGTACCAGAACTGATTTATTGGTCGCGCTGAACCAGGAAACAATTACAAAACATTTGCACGAACTTCCTGCAGGTTCTGGAATTATCTTTGATGCCGATAAGAAATTCGATTTTACAACAGTAGATAAAAAAATTAATATATTTCTCGTACCATTATCCAAGTTCGTCAAAGATGCAGGTGGGCCTGAATTACTTATCAATACAGTCGCGATCGGTGCCGCTGCTGCGTTATTAGGTGGAGATTTAAAGATGCTAAAAGAACTAATTAGCGAAGAGTTTTCCCACAAAAAGCCGGAGGTAGTTGAGATGAACCATAAAGCAGTCGAGTCAGGATACAACTTTGCAACCACTAATTTTAAAGATAAATTGCAAAAAAAATTGACCCCGCGTCCAAATGTAGTCCCCAACATGATTCTCAATGGTGACGAAGCCGCAGCGCTGGGGGCGATTGCGGGAGGACTTCAATTCGCCTCAATGTACCCAATGACTCCAATTACCGGAATTCTTCATATCCTTGCGGCTTATCAGGAGAAATATGGTTTCATCTATAAACAACCTGAAGACGAAATTGCCGCAATCAATATGGCAATTGGTGCCGCTTATGCAGGAGCTCGTACAATGACAGCCACATCAGGTGGCGGTTTTTGTCTTATGACTGAAGGATATGGACTTGCCGGAATGACCGAAACTCCCCTTGTCATTATAATGGGTATGCGTGCGGGCCCCGCTACCGGATTTCCTACATGGAGCGAACAGGGAGATCTCCGTTTCGTCCTTCACGCGCACCAAGGCGACTTTCCCCGTATAGTGCTAGCCGCCGGAGATGGGAAAGAAATCTTCGACCAAACAATGGAAGCGTTTAACCTGGCAGAAAAATACCAGACACCTGTAGTTGTCCTGGTTGATAAAAACGTTTGCGAAGACGACCAAAGCTACACTTATTTTGACGAGGCTTCCTATAAAATTGAAAGGGGGAAATTTACAACCGAAAAAATCGACGATTACAAAAGATATGCCTTAGTAGAAGATGGTATCTCGACTCGTGCAATCCCAGGCACAGGTAATTTTTTCCTCGCCAATTCCGACGAACATGATACCTATGGATATTCAAACGAAGAGGCAGAAAATCGAAATGAGCAAAACAGAAAAAGAATGACGAAGTTAATAACCTGCGAGAAAAATGATATGGCAGCACCGCAATTATTTGGACCTAAAAAAGCAGATGTTACAATTGTATCTTGGGGCAGCAACAAAGGCGGCATTTTGCAAGCCATGAAAGAATTTCCCAATGTCAATTTTCTCCACATTACCTGGATGAATCCATTTCCCTCTGATGATGTCAAGAAAATCTTGTCTTCGGCAACATACCTTTTAGACATTGAAAGTAACTATACAGCTCAACTGGCAGGTTTGATCCGGGAAAAAACAGGTATAGAAATTGAAAATAAATATCTAAAATATGACGGCCGCCCCTTTTTCGTTGAAGAAATATCCGAAAAGCTGCAAAGTATTATGAAGAAATAGAAAATTAAAGTATAATAATTTTTAACGTATTTTTATTATGAAACTTTTAACTTTTAACTTTGAACTTTGAACTAATATTATGCCAACATTACAAGAATTACAAACACCACATTTCCCAACTTGGTGTCCCGGATGCGGCAATTTCACAATTTGGGCAGCTTTCAAAAACGCCTGTGTGAAGCAGGGCTGGGACAATACCAATTCTGTTTTGGTCGCCGGTATCGGCTGCCATGGACATCTTGTCAACTATATCAAGCTAAATGCTTTTGAAGGACTGCACGGTCGCGCACTCCCGGTTGCTACAGGAATTAAATTAGCAAATCACCGCCTCAATGTTTTTGTCTTCACCGGCGACGGAGATTCACTCGCAGAAGGTGGCAATCATTTTATGCATGCCTGCCGTCGCAACCACGATATAAAAATTTTCCTGCATGACAATGCTATATACGGATTGACAACAGGACAAACTTCCCCCATGACCGCGCATGGTAAGAAAACCGTTTCCACCCCTGATGGCAATCCCGACTTACCTGTTTCACCTCTCACTATAGCCATAGCTGCCGGTGCGACATTTGTAGCTCGCGGTTTTGCCGGAGACATTCCACAATTAACAGAACTATTTATAAAAGCCAATGACCATCGCGGCCTCGCGCTTCTCGATATTTTACAACCCTGTGTGACATATAACAAAGACTATTCACACGCTTTCTACAGAGAAAACACATACTATCTTAGCCCGGATCATGACGTCACAAATAGGGCAGAAGCATTTAATCGTTCAATTGAATGGGGTCCGAAAAAGATCGCACTTGGAGTTTTATATCAAGTAAATCAACCATCTTATGAATCCCAAATCCCGCAAATCGCGACTAAACCGCTGATCGAAAAATTCTCCTGTCCGCAAAAATCTTGAAGAACTCTTCAAAAAATATACCTGAGTTTACCCTCTTGACTAAAACAAGGCGAAGCGTCTTAATTAATATACTACATTGAAAGGAGGTGATGTACATAGTGAATAAAAAAGTGTTACATATAGTTTCGTTTGTGTTAGTTATTTTCGGAGCAATAGATCTTGGGTTATTTGGCTTAATGGGCGGTGAAAGTGATATTATAAACTATATTTTTGCAGGTGATTTTAGTGTTGTCGCAGTGATTTTGGAAACATTAATTGGGGCAGCAGGCGTATATCTGTTGTTTACACATTCCGCGACTTGTAAAGCGTGTGAAAAGAAATAGCTATTTGTGAAAGATTTTTAGGAGGAGAATAAAACCGGTATCAATAATAATTGGGAAGAGCAGGTATATACTTCCTTGCTGGAATATAGCCAAAACAAACGATTGTGAGAAATAAGCCTCAATACTTGAGATCGGAATCCGTAAGCCAAATAGATAGCAAATAGCACCCGCGAATAATGCAAATAAAAGTAGTCCAAGAGCCCCCTCCATATCCTTTTTGCTCGAAAACATAGTATTCCCGATTTCAAACGCAATATATCCTAACAATAATATATACCAATAGTTATTAAATAAATCTGCTTTAAAAGCATAAAATAATGTTGTCAGAATAATACCCACCCCAATAAGTACAGGGGCAATACCGATCATTAGTCTTCTGAAAGGATCTGTTTTCTCTACAGATACGCTTCCCAATCTTAAACTGTTTCCATTTAGCTTAGGCAAGAGCGATATTTGACCTGTAGAAACAAAAAGAAGTCTGGCTACTAGCCAATGGGCAAATTCATGAAGAAAAGTCCCGGGCAAAAAAATAAAAGCCAATAGATATGCCGTGAAGTTCTTATTTCTTGTCAGTCGATAGAAAAAACTAGAAAAAAGTACGGTAATATTTTGCGAAAGTAAATAAAGTAAAAACAGTTCAAAAACGAATAATCCTGCAAATTGCATATACTTTAAGAGAATTATGTCAAATCTGAAGTAGTCGTGCAAATGACAAAAAACCCGCCTGCCCTGCGGGTTTTTTGTCTGTTGTCGTTTACGTAAACTATTTATAGTATACAGATATTAAAATGGGATAAAAAGACTGTAAGGGTTAAGTAACAATCTCCCAACCCCCTTTACTAAAGGGGGCGAAGGGGGATTTTTAAAATGCCCCTTGCAATTCTTTAAAAACATGTTCTATACTAAATATTAGATATGCCAAGAAAGACTCTCGCCCTTATTTCTGGGCTTGTATTAATTACATTTATTCTATTCGTTATTGCGCTTAAGAGCACCAAAACAGCACCGCCCCCTGCGTCCATGACACCACCTCTTGAGAATCAGGCAATATCTGTACCTACTGCGACACCCTTGGTTCCCGTTCATTCTGTCTTGAGTCTTTCTCCTAATCCAGTCAGCGTCGCACCTGGCCAATCTGGAAGTGTTGCAGTAAATATTGATACCTCAGATAATGAAGTTACAGCTGTTCAGCTGGAAATAGCCTACGATCCCAATGTTGTTTCTAACGTGCAAGTTGTACCTGGGGCGTTATTCACTAATCCGGTTGTGCTCATTAATAAAAATTCTGTGAAGGAAGGAAGATTTACATATGCATTTGGTATTACGCCCAATCACACGCCGATCCAGGGGAACGGCACAGCTGCGACAATAACTTTTAAAGTACTTAATAAACCCGGGGAGGTTTCGCAAATGACGCTTCTTCCGACAACGCTCGTTACCGCCAGAGGTATTTCAAACTCAGTTCTTAAATCAGCCACAGGAACACTTGTCCAGATTACAAATATTTAAGCAAGTGCCTCAGACAAAATAATATAGTATAATATCCCTATGATCCTCATCATTGATTTCGGCTCACAAACTACACATCTCATCGGCAGACGCCTCAAAGAATTCGGCGTACAAGTATCCATAGTCCAACCGCAACAAGCTTTTTCTGAACTCAAAAAAACCAAACCTGCCGGAATCATTCTCTCAGGAGGTCCTTCCTCAGTCTACGAAAAAGGGGCACCTACGATCAATGCAAAGATTTTTAGCCAGAATATTCCTATCCTCGGTATTTGTTATGGAATGATGCTCATACCTAAACTATTGGGTGGCAAAGTAATTCCCGGCCGCAAAGAATACGGTCCCGCATTGCTCAATTTGAAAAATGGCAAAAGTAAAATATCTTTGAATTTACCCAAATCGTGTACTGTCTGGATGAGCCATGGAGATGAAGTCACTGCAATCCCGCAAGGATTTGAAACTATTGGTTCTACAGATTATGTTCCGTTCGCTTTTGTCCAAAATGCCAATAAACAAATCTATGGTGTACAATTCCATCCGGAAGTAGAACATACCCAAGGGGGAGATTTGATTCTGAAAAACTTCGTTAACATTTGCAAAATCAAATCTCAAATACAGGAAATTAATATTAAAACTCTCATAAAAGAAATACAGGAGAAAGTTGGAAATAACTATGTAATAGGTGCCGTCTCCGGTGGAGTAGACTCAACTGTCGCCGGAGTTTTGACAGCAAAAGCTATTGGTAAGCGTTTTATTCCGGTTTTTGTTGAAAATGGACTAATGCGGCCCGGTACCGCAATCGACGTAAAAAAAATATTCCAAGCTCAAGGCATTAAACCAATTATTGTAGATGTTGAGGGCGAAATGATCACCAAACTTAAAGGCATTTCTGAACCTGAGAAAAAACGCAAACTGATCGGTGGTTTTTATATTCAAATGTTTGAAGCTGAAATGGAAAAATTAAGTGCCAAAAATATACCGGTCAAATTCCTCATGCAGGGAACGATTTACTCAGATGTTATAGAAAGCAAAGGTACCAAAAATGCAGCCAAAATAAAAAGCCATCATAATGTTGGCGGCTTACCCAAGGATATGAAACTTGAACTACTTGAACCACTCCGCTATTTCTACAAAGATGAAGTGCGTAAAATCGGTAAATTATTAGATCTCCCGGATGAATTTATCCACAAACAAGTTTTCCCCGGTCCTGGGTATGCAGTCAGGATCCGTGGAGAAGTCACGCCAGTTCGTCTGGCAAAAGAAAAACAGGCAGATACAATAGTTCTTGAAGAAATGAAAAAAGCCGGCTGGCTTACCAAAGTGTATATGTCATTTCCAATAATGTCCGGCGCTTCCTCCACAGCAGTGAAAGGTGACGGCCGGTTTTTCGGTGAAGTCATTGCCCTCCGTATAATTGAATCCCGCGATGTCATGACCAGCACCTGGTCCCATCTCCCTTATGATCTACTTCAAAGAATTTCCTCCCGCATCGTCAACGAAGTTCCAGCCATTTCCCGCGTAGTTTATGACATCACTACCAAACCCCCGGCCACTATGGAATGGGAGTAATTTATACCACTCTGCTTTTATACTACAAATTTATGATACCTAACGAGCCTCTCATAGCGGGGCAAAGTGTTATAAATATTCATTTTCTTATTATTTTCTTACTTGATTTTATCGGTATTATCTCTTTTTATGAATAAACTAACTTACTATGCCAAGATTAAAACCTAGGGAAGCCACAATTTATAATAAAGAGATTACCGGCATTCCGCCTGCTTTGGGAAATGCCAGAATAACTCGTAAACAAACATTTGAGCATGATGTTACACAGAATGGAAATGTGGAAAATATATCGGCAAAACAGGTAGAAAATCAGCGGCACGAATCCCATTTAAAAATGAGCGAAATTTCAAAGAGTCGAACTGATGTTCTTTTTCAAGCCAGAACTGTTTTCCCATTCGATCTTTTTCCAAAAGTACTGACAATCAGCTCTACAAAAATAGAAGCAAAGTTAAATTCATTTTTTTACACTTATAGTACAGTCACTATCCCATTGCAGGACATAGCAAACGTAGAGCTTAATTCTTCTCTCTTTTTTTCTACTTTAAACGTTATTAATATAAGATCCAAGGACCCGCTTGTTATGCGTTTTTTGTGGAATAGGGATGCGATCAAAGGTAAAAAACTTATAAATGGATTGTTGATCGCCCAGGAATCAGGTGTAGACGTATCAGTTATAGAACCAAAAAAGCTTCTACCGCAATTAGAAGGATTGGGAGCCTAATTTATAGTGGAGAAACATCTTCAAAGATGGTATAATATACGTGGCATAAATATAGTATGGAGAAAAATTTAGCTGTTATAAAAAAGACAGCATTAATGGTTAAAGTTCCAAAAGAAGTTGAGAATTCGTATGAGAAATTTACCTCTTTTTTCAATGATCTACATAAATTCATTAAAGATAGAAAGGAATTAAGCCACAGTCAAAAGACAATAAGTATCGAACTGGTTCTTAGGGAGAATTATCTTCATTATTTTATTATTCTTGAACCGATTTTGGCGCATGTGGTAAAAAGCCTACTTTTCACACGATTTCCCGACACGGAAATTATGGATTTGGCACCTCCTGAGTTACCCAAAACAAATACTGCTAGAAGGTATAAAGAGTATAAATTAAAACATTCAAATTATTTACCTTTAAGAATGGGATTCACTTATCAAAACGACCCCTATTTAACACTTTCTGCAGTCCTTTCCAAATTGGAGCATTTTAATGAAGGCATAATAATTCAAATACTTATTTCTCCAGGTGATGAATCGTGGAACACAGAATTTGTACGACAGAATTTATCTCACCTCGTGGGTAGAATGGAAAGCATCAAATTATTTTTAGAGAAACCATTTATATCACGCGAGACGATTGATTATGAAACAGAAATGCAAAAGAAATTCGCTCACGGTGAAGATTTTTTCTATACAAATATCCGAATTGCATACTATGGCCAAGACGAACTGGAGCTCCATCAAAATGTAATGCTTCTAGAAAAAGCTTTTGAAAAATTCAGAACTGGGGAAGACGGCAATATTAATGAGCTAGTGCCCCTTAAAATGCCGGAGGCAAAGATTCAAAATAATTTTACCAATCGAACTTTTTCCCCTCACAAAATGCTTCTAAACGTTAAAGAAATAGCTACACTTTACCATTTTCCAAATACTGCTACAGGTATTGAAGCAGTTGAAGAGGTAAAATCAAAAAAAATTGAGCCGCCGAAAGAGCTACCTGTCGCGAAATTCCTTACAAATCCCGAAATTTCGACTTTTGCCAGAACATGGTCAAGAGGAAACAGCCTGGAATTTGGAGTAAAAAGACTTGATAGAGGCAAGCATCTTTACATAGTTGGTAAAACCGGAATGGGAAAAAGCGGCCTTATTGAACTTCTGACGATCTCGGATATATATCAGGATCAAGGCTTTTGCGTAATTGATCCGCACGGCGATTTGGTAAATGAGATATTGCGTTATATACCTGAGAGGAGGGTTAAGGATGTTATTTATTTTAATCCGGCGGATAGCGAGTTTCCGATTGGATTTAATCCGCTTGAATGTTTTTCGCCAGAGGATAAACATCAGGTTGTTACAGGATTTGTGTCAATATTTAAAAAGCTCTTCGCGGCAACCTGGACAAACCGACTGGAACATGTATTGCGCTTTACTGTTCTCGCACTTATTGAAGCAGGCGACGCAACTATTGTAGATATTGTAAAACTCCTGACAGATATTAATTTTCGCCAACAAGTTGTTAAAAAAATTCAGGATCCGATGGTCAAAAATTTCTGGACGCATGAATTTTCTTCCTGGAATGAGCGCTTCGATAATGAAGCGGTTATACCGATTATCAATCAGGTCGGACAATTCTTGTCCAATGATTATATAAGAAATGTTGTAGGACAAAGAAAATCCCGCATTGACTTTTTTAAGTCAATGAATGAGGGCAAAATTATTATCATTAATCTTGCCAAGGGAAAATTGGGAGAAGAGAATGCTTCGCTTTTGGGATCAATGATGATCACCAAGATACAGGAAGCAGCCATGGCGCGGATCGCCTTGCCGAAGAATCAAAGACGACCGTTTTATCTGTATGTTGATGAGTTTCAAAATTTTGCCACAGAATCATTCGATGAAATTCTCTCAGAGGCGAGAAAATTTAATTTATTTTTGACTATTGCGCATCAATATATTGATCAGCTGACTGAAGCCATTCGTAAAACAGCATTTGGTAATATAGGATCAATTATTTGTTTTCGTGTCGGCTCTGAAGATGCTCATTTTTTGGGTCGTGAATTTGCTCCTTATTTCACACCGGACGATATTATAAGTCTTGACTTTAGAGAAGCCTGTGTTAAACTTTCAATTGATGGTAAAACTTCGGATCCTTTTTCAAGTTTCACAATTGAAATACCAACACCGAAAGAGAACCATGTTGAAGAGATTATTGCTTACTCAAGACAGCAATACTCATTAACGAAAAAAGAAGTTGAAAAAGAGATGTATAAAGATTCAGACGCAATGACGCACATTGCAGGAGAACAAAAGGTTGATTCCAGCGAAGCTGACGATACATTTGATGAACCATTAATAAACTAGTTATGGAAAGAACATGTAAACGCTGCGGAGCCAAATTTAAGATGATCAAGCAGGAGCTTGAATTCTATAAGGAAATGGGACTCCCTCATCCTGATAATTGCCCGACATGTAGACAGGAACTCCGCGAAGCAATGCGTAATGAAAGAAAATTCTATAAATATCCCTGTGCCAAATGCGGCAAAGACATGGTAACAACCCATAACCCCGATAAAAAGTTAATCGTTTATTGCATCCCCTGTTATACGGAGTTTCGCAACACCGTAGACCTGACAAAAGAGTAAATGACCTTTCTCCAAAAATACGAGCTTCTGAAGAAATCCATTCCAGTCCCTGCTATGGCAAATGACACACAATCTATCGGTTGTGAATACTCAGATGGGATGGTTGCAAGTAAAAACTGTTTCTTCTGTGAGGGAGGCTGGCAGGAGGATTGTATTTATGCTCATTTCTCTCCTTTTAATAATAAAGTTGTAGATAGTCTACATACGTCTAATTCGGAAAAATGTTTTATGTGTGTTAATTGCGACAAGTGTCATAGCTCTACATATTTAATTGATTGTGTTAGCTGTACTGATTGCCATTTCTCTGCCTTATTAAGCTCATGTACCGATTGCTTCGGCTGCGTTGACCTAACCCGCAAAAAATATTGTATTTTTAATAAACAATTTACTAAGGAAGAATATTTTAAAAAAGTTGAGGAATTAAAAAAAGAAAAACCGGAAAGTATTCTTAAGCAAATGTTTGAGATAAAAAAGAAAGTGCCACATCCGGCAAGTCAACAATTCAATAATGAAAATTGTCTATATGGCAATCATATGTATAATTCAAAGAATTGTTTTTGGGCTTTCAATAGTTGGACTAGCGAAGATTCTGGATACATTTTTAATTGCCCTTCAGTCGTAAATTGTTGGGATCAACATAGGGTTTCTCATAGTGAGCGCTGCTATGAGATGGTCCAATCGCCCTATAATTATGAGTGCGCATTTCTATTTGATTGCGAAAGGTCTAAAAACTGCTTTTATAGTACAAGGCTTATAAACTGTACCGATTGTTTCGGCTGTGTGGCTTTAAAAAATAAAAAATATTGCATTTTAAATAATCAACTATCCAAAGAGCAATACGAAAAAGCAGTAATAGTGATTAAAAAAGAATTAGGCTGGCAAATATCGTGATAACCCATGTTACCTGCTATAATATTGAACAATGACTTTTCTTGAGAAATTCGAACTCCTGAAAAAATCAATCCCTATCCCGTCTGTAATTGCCAGCTCCTCTGTTGACTGCGATTATACTGATTTTGTCGATCGATGCAAGAATTGCTACTATTCCTTCGATGCGTATTATCTTGAAAATAATATATATACATATTATGGAGCATATAACAAAATGTTATTAGATTGTCATGGAATGGGTGAATCGGAAAAATGTTATGAAAGCGTAGATTGCACAAAGTGCCACAGCTGTACCTATTTAATAAACTGCAATGGAAGTAGTGACTGTCATTTTTCAGCCTACTTAAACTCATGCAGTGATTGCTTCGGGTGTGTTGATTTAACTCATAAAAAATATTGCATATTTAACCGTCAATATACAAAGGAGGAATACTTCAAAAAAATTGAAGAGCTAAAAACAGAAAATCCAAAGAATTTACTAGAGCAAATGTCAGATCTCGAACGAAAGTTGCCGCATCCTGCAACTTACCAATCCAATAGCGAAAATTGTCCATACGGTAATAATATTTATAATTCAAAGAATTGTTTTTGGTCTTTCAATACATATTATTTTGAAAACTCGGGCTATTCTTATTATGTATCAT
Organism: uncultured bacterium; assembly: GCA_963826535.1. Taxonomy (GTDB): domain Bacteria; phylum Patescibacteriota; class Microgenomatia; order Levybacterales; family UBA12049; genus JAHIGH01. Next base: position 50,500 of record CAWGXL010000010.1, read on the forward strand.
ACGCAAAGAATTGTTGGGATGTCTCTGAATTTGGAGGAAACCCGGGAGTAAAAACAATTTCGGAGAGATGTTATGAGAATTTAAATACAGAGACTTGTTACGATTGCGCGTTTCTTGTGTCAAGCAAAAACTGCACAAACTGCCACTACAGTGACCAGCTAATAAACTGTTCCGACTGTTTCGGTTGCGTAGGGTTAAAAAGTAAAAAATACTGTATATTAAACAATCAACTTACAAAAGAACAATATTCACAAGCCCTAAAAGAAATCAAAAAAGAACTTGGGTGGAAGACTTAGCAATTATTAATTTTTCTCTAAATTTAAATATGAACTTTCTTGAAAAATATGCACTCCTCAAAAAATCCATTCCAGTTCAGGCTGTTTCGGTGCGTTCATCTGTAGATTGTGAATATGCAGATATCGCCGTAAGTTGTAAGAATTGCTACTACTGCTTCGATTGTTACAAGTTAGAAGGTGGAATGTATACAAATTTCGGCTGGGGGAATAAGTTGGTGGACTGTCGTTCAGTGATAGAATCAGAAAAATGCTATCAATCTGCGGATTGCAACAAATGCCATAGCTCTACTTACCTTTTTGATTGTAATAGCAGCACAGATTGTCATTTCTCCGCTTTTTTGAACTCTTGTGCCAATTGTTTTGGTTGTGTAGGTTTAACACATAAAAAATTTTGTATTTTGAACACTCAATATACCAAAGAAAAATATCAGGAAAAGTTGGAAGAATTAAAGAAGGAAAACCCTGATAAGCTAATTAAGCAAATGTTAGATTTGAAACAAAAGATCCCGCATCCCGCTAGTCAGCAGTTCAATTCCGAAAATTGCCCTTATGGTGACTATATGTATGATTCAAAAAATTGCTACTGGGGTTTTTTGATAAATTATTCTGAAAACTCCGGCTATATTTATGAGAGTGGTACTATGAAGAACTGCTGGGATGTCTTTTTCTCAGGTGGTAACTACAGCCAAAAAACTTTCTCAGAGCGCTGTTATGAGAATGTTAATACTGATACTTGCTACGACTCAGTATTTCTAAAAGATAGTGAAAATTGCACGAACTGCTATTATAGTGAAAATATCTTAAACTGTTCCGACTGCTTCGGTTGTGTAGGACTAAAAAATAAAAAATACTGTGTGCTAAATAACCAACTAACCAAAGACCAATTTACCCAAGCTCAAAAAGAAATCAAGAAAGAGCTTGGATGGAGGATTTAATACTATGACATTTCTTGAAAAATACGAACTATTGAAAAAATCTATTCCTGTTGCCGCAGTATCAAATGATTTAAATACAGTTAACTGTGAATACATAGACTATGTTTATCAAAGTAAAAATTGTTATTACTGCTTCGATTCAGTAGAGATTGAAGATTGTATTTATACAATAATGGCTAGGGGAAATAAACTTATAGACTGCACCTCTGTATTCGAATCAGAAAAGAGTTATATTTGTATAGATTGCACGAAGTGTTATAACTCTACATATTTATTAAAAAGTAATAATTCTACTGATTGCCACTTCTCTGCTTTTTTAAATTCATGCACCGAATGTTTCTGCTGCGTCGGACTAACTCATAAGAAATATTGCATTTTTAACCGTCAATACTCCAGGGATGAATATATAAAAAAAGTAGAAGAATTAAAAAACGAGAACCCGGAAAAGATTCTCGCCCAAATGATCGAATTAAAACAAAAAGTTCCTCATCCTGCTAGCCAACAACTTAATAGCGTTGGGTGTCCGTATGGTGATGGTATAGATAACTCAAGAAGCAGTTATTGCTCTTTTAACGTTACCAATATTGAAAACTCCGGCTATATTTATTTAAGTAGTAATATCAAGAATAGTTGGGATATTTATTTTACCGGTGGTACAGGTACAAAAACTTTTACAGAACGATGTTATGAACTTGTGGATTGTGGGTTTAGTTATAATAGCGCATTTCTCTACAATTGCATAGATTGTACAAATTGTTATTACGGTTTAAGTCTTACACACTGTTCTGATTGCTTCGGTTGCGTTGGGTTATCAAAAAAGAAATACTGCATATTAAATAACCAACTAACCAAAGACCAATACAATATAGCCATAAATGAGATTAAAAAAGAGCTCGGCTGGAAATCTTAACTTGCATTTTCGGGTAAAAAGGTGTAAATTCAGGCCGTATGCCAAGCCATGAAGGATTAAGTATAGGTGAACAAGCAGCAAGATTTAGCGTTGGTAAACACTACCTGCCTGATAACGGACAGATTAGAATTGAAAGAAAAAAAGTGGAACAATTCCTACCACTCCCTCCAGTAGGTCATACTGCGAAAGCTGAAGCTAGTCATGCAGTTCTTGCTTTAGAGACCGGTACAGATGTGGAAGAGGTCTCGGTAATTCCTGGACCAGGTTATAATGGTATAACAAAATTAGCTCACTATAATGGAATTGCAGCAGCAGCACACATAGATGAAGGCGGAGGAGCGTTTGATGCTTTTGTGATTGAATCACAGGGAGATAGTGTATCAGCAATGAAAAGTATTGCTAACGGTATAAAAGCGCGTAAAAGTGAAGAAATACATATTGTTGCTCATCATTTGGAGAAGAAAAAGCCGACACTAAGTGGTGGTGAGGTAGTAAATGTAATAGAAGTCTTTCATGCGAAAAAGAAAAAGGCTGAAGAAGCTAAGAATAAAGCTACGGCACACATTAAAGACCGAGATGGATTTGAACACGTAATAAAAAATCTACCAATTGAGAATGGTAATGTTGAACTGCCTGCTAAAGTGATTGATATTTTTTCAAGAAGAGAATATAACATTTCCCGAAAAACCTTGCCACCGCCGGCAAATTCTGATATATTTGACGTCGCTGCATGAAAACTCTAAGGAATATAAAAAATACAATAACCGTCATTGGTTTTACTATTTTGATTATCACACTGATAATCAAAAAACTAGCCCCGAAAAAAAAGAAAAATTCTTCAGCTCGCTGAGAAATCTTTTATACCTTTATACTTAATACGTAATACTTTATACTTAATACTTACCTTATGAAATATAAATATCAATCCGGTGTTTTAGGTGGAACATTTGATCATCTCCACTTAGGTCACAAAGACCTGCTTGATACAGCTTTTAGCCAGTCAGAAAAAGTAACAATTGGTCTGGCTACAAAAAAAATATATCAGCAAAAATTTCTTTCTCATATTATTGAGTCATATAAAATTCGTGAACTTGAACTTAAAAAATATTTAAAGGAAAAAAAATACCTGCTTGCCTCGCCGCCAGGCGGGTCTCGCGTCGAAATAATTCCTTTAAATGATATTTTTGGAACGACGTTAGAAATTAAAAACTTCAGCGCGATTTTTGTCACTAAGACAACACTTCCCAATGCTCTCATTATCAATGACAAGCGTAATATAAAAGGCTTAACACCTTTGGAAATTATTAAAGTTCCGCTTAGAAAAGATGAGTCAGGTCATGCGATTACTTCAGAAAGAATCCGTTTAGGTGAAATTGATCGCGCCGGTCATGTCTATATGAATATTTTCAAAGGAAAAACCGAATTAAAACTCCCGGCACATCTGCGGCAAGCAATGCGTGATCCAATAGGCAAAACAATAAAAGATGTAATAAAAATAAAAACAAGTAAACCCGAAAAATCATTATTAATCACAGTAGGAGATATAGTTACAAAATCCCTGAAAGAAATTCATGTATTTCCCGATATTGAATTCATAGATTTTAAAACTCGAAGACTCCCAATGGACATAAAATCATTTGAAGACTATAAATTAAAGAAAAAAAAGATGTACAACAACCCCGCCGGATCAATTCAGACTGAAGCGGTAAATATCTATAGTGAGGCGATAGCAGCTTGCATATCGGATCAAGTTAAACAAAGAATAGTAATAGACGGAGAAGAAGATTTACTTACCTTACCGGCGATTCTCCTCGCTCCATTGGGTTCCTATGTTTGTTACGGTCAATTTGACTTAAACGCCGTTATACTTGTCGAGGTCACGGAAGAAAATAAAAAACATATTTTCGACCTTCTTCAACAATTCGAATAAGCTAACCCACAGCAATCTGATAGTGTATTGTCATTCCGAGCGACCAAAGGGAGTCGAGGAATCTCATACCACCTTAGCTACTAATTGGGGTGAGATCCCTCCACTACGCTATCGCTTCGGTCGGGATGACAAGATTTTACAATCCAAGCAAGGAGGAATTAAGGTTTAGAAAAAGATTAAAGCATCCTTATTTCCTCTTCTATAAAAGAATTTAAATCGCCATCCAGCACAGCAGCCGTATTAGATGTTTCATAGTTGGTTCTCAAATCCTTCACCATATGATAGGGATGTAGCACATAGGAGCGAATCTGATTTCCCCATCCCGGGGTTTTGTAAACACCTTTTAACTTAGCTTCTTGTGCCCTTCTTTTCTCGTCTTCGAGCAGCCATAGTTTAGCGCGAAGTATTTTCATTGCATACTCACGATTTTGCGCTTGATAACGTTGGGTTTGGGCCGTGACGATAATTCCGCTTGGTTTGTGTTTCAGTCGGACAGCAGTTGATACCTTATTTACATTTTGTCCTCCATGACCGCCGCTGCGAAAAGCTTCAAATTCTATATCATCATCGCGGATTTTCATAACCGCGTTTTGTTCAACATCCGGCAGTACTTCGACTAGCGCGAATGAAGTCTGACGTAATTTGTCGGCGTTGAATGGAGACTGCCGTACAAGACGATGCACTCCGGCTTCATGCTTGAGGTATCCAAACGCATAATTGCCTGTAATTTCAATAGTAATACTCTTGAGACCTGCTTCTTCTCCGGGTGTTTGCTCAATAACATTATGTTTCCAACCTTTTGTTTCAAAGTAGCGGGTATACATACGGAAAAGCATTTCCGCCCAGTCCATTGCCTCCACCCCTCCTTGCCCCGCATGAATTGATAGGATCACGTTTGATTTGTCATTAGCTGAAGAAAAATACAGAAGAGTTTCCATACTTTTCAATAATTTTTCCGCTTCTTTATATTCACCATCCTCTAACCATAATTGAAGTAGTTCGATTTCCTCAACTTCTTTTTGCAGAGCAGCCAACTCTTTCATCTTTTTGGCCGCCTTTTGGGAATCATTCCAGAAACCGGGGTGCATACTTTCAGCTTCAAGCTCGCGGATTTTTTTGCGCTTTTCTTCTACCTGTACTTTTTCGATAAGTTTTTGAGCTCTATATTTTAAATCATCCATCGTAGGTTATATTCTAACCTAACAACGCATAAAACTCAAAACTTTAACAATGAATATTTCTTATTTACCTGGCGTCTGAGGCGATTCAAAAATAACTATTGGTGGTGGCTTACCGCAATTTATATCTATTCTTAATGGGCCATCTGACTCCATAACAGGTCCTCTTGATTTCGATTTATCTTCTATTTTTGCTTTTTGTCGTGCAGGAGGTTCAGACTGACTAAGGACATATGCCTCCATACTCATCAAAGCAATAAAACCGACAGTAGCACTTGTAACCATTTGTGCCCTAGATAACTCTTTTGATTCAGGTCTCATATTTTCACCACCTTATAAATCCTGATAAGCCTACAATATAAACGTATTTTACCATAAAAATCCACTAATCTCAACTATAGGCTAAAGGATAAGTATAATTGGATGAGTATTCTGTTTTTCTCAGCTGGAAACATTTTGCAACTCTATGCAACAAGTAGTCCACTAATTAGCAACTGGACTCAAAACATTAAATAAAATTTGCAGGAAAACTATTTTTTACCAAAATTTTCTACCTGACCTTTTACATTTTCCTGGAGAGAGCGGAAATCATTAGCTATTTTTTGATATCCGTGGTAAATATTCACAAGATCTCCTATTTTTAAATTTAGCGCTTGCTTTTGTGCAAGAATTATACCGTTATCAATATCGGTTTTTAATTGACCTGAAATACTCCCAACATTATTCGTACTCAAACCTTTGACATCCGGAAGAGCCGGTTTAACACCTTGAACTGAGGAGATAATTTTATCTCTAATGTCCGGCCTATTGAAAGTAAATACACCTCCGCCAATGATGATGAAAACAATACACAGCTTTATGAATTTGAGCAGCATGACATTTATTTTATCCTTCTCACAAATGTCATCCCGACCGAAGCGAAGCGTAGTGGAGGGATCTCACACCAATGAGTTGCTTAAGTGGTATGAGATTCCTCGACTTCCGTTGGTCGCTCGGAATGACAAAATTGCGTAACATTAGTTATTCTATCAGCTTTTTCACTTTCGCAACAATTTGTTTCGCGCTGATACCGGCGGCGTCTAAAAGTTCCTCAGATTTGCCCGATGAAGAAATTTTTGTCACAGCTATTTTTTCAACATGAGCGCCGGTGTTTGAAAGGCTAGATAAAACGAAATCGCCCAAGCCTCCGTGCTCATAATGATCTTCAACGGTAATTACAGTTTTTTGTTTTGTTTCCCTCAGACTCTGCTTTAATGTTTTTGAATCTATTGGTTTAATACAGTAGCAATCGATAACTCTGATATTTACCCCATCATTTTTAAGTGTGTCATAAGCCTTTAACGCTTCAAAAACGGTAATACCCGCAGCTACCACGGACAAAACGTCTTTTTGAGATTTTTTGAGAATTTTTGAACCCCCTATTGAAAAATTTTCATTTGTTTCATATAAAACAGGAGTCTTAGGACGAAGAGTGCGTAGATAAGTAATTCCATCATAATTTGCGATCAGAGGTATAACTTTGGCCGTTGATACGGCATCTGACGGATGAAATATGATTGAGTCCGGAATCGCTCCAAAGATCGCAAAATCTTCAAGTGCCATTTGCGATGGCCCGTCTTCACCGATTGAGACACCAGCGTGAGAACCAATGAATTTTAAATTGGCGCGACCAATTGAGGCCATTCTGACTTGATCAACTGCGCGTGTTAGAAACGCGGCAAATGTAGAAACAAAAGGAATTTTCCCAAGGCGTTGTAAACCAACCGCGAGCCCAACCATATTCTGCTCGGCAATAAAACACTCAATAAAGCGGTCTGGTAGAACTTTCAAGAATTCCTGACTATAAGTGGAATTTTTTACTTCCGCATCAAGCGCGTATATATTCTTGTTTAATTCGCCTAATTTAGCTAACGCCTGTCCATAAACCTCCCGTGTCGCATGTTGCTGATCTTTTGAAAAATTAATTTTTAAATTTTCGGGTGACTTTATTTTTTTTGTAAACTCCAATTTTTTGGGCTTTTTTAAACTGAACTTCAAATTATCATTAACTTTACCCAGCTCCATTAGCGCTTTGTCTAGCTCTTCTTTTTTTAGAGGCTTACCGTGCCAGCTATCTTTATTTTCTATAAAAGAAATGCCGCGGCCTTTGAAAGTCCTGGCAATTATCACGAATGGCTTGCCTGTACCTGCCCGTCCGGCAGGCGGGTTATTTTTTACAGCCTGCGAGAACGCGCGGTCGACTTCGAATAAATTATTTCCGTCAATAGCAATTGCTTCAAATCCAAAAGCTTTGAACCGGCTGATATATTCTTCCAAGTGGTGACCGAACATGGTCTCCTGGCTTTGACCGAGACGGTTAATATCTGCGATAGCAATGAGATTATCCAATTTATTCAAACTCGCAAAATTAGCGGATTCCCAAACCTGTCCTTCAGCTAATTCTCCATCACCTAAGAGTACGTATGTTTTATATGGTAAATTTTCCCGCTTAGCAAGTAAGCTTAAACCTGCTCCGATAGATAGGCCTTGTCCCAGTGAGCCGGTAGCAGCTTCCGCATATGGATATTTCGCCGGAGTTGGATGCCCTTCAAGTCGGCTGCCAAATTTTCGGAGAGTTTTTAGTTCTTCAAGCGGATACGCCCCAGCCATAGCAAAAAGTGTATATAAAAGTGGAGATGCATGGCCTTTTGAAAGTATAAACCTGTCGTTATAAAGATTAAGTGGATTTTTCAAGTCATAAGTAAAATATTTATCAAAAAGAACTGTACACAAATCTGCAGCAGATAAACAAGAAGTTGGATGACCTGAACCAGCCTCAGTAGTTGAAACCAAACACCATTTACGGACTAATTTAGCTTTTTCGAGTAATTCTTTTTGATTAAACATGAAGTATTGCCTGAACTTTACTATATTATCGAGAGTTAAGTCAAGTAGACCATTATTTTAATTTATAAACTAACGCGGCCACAGCGGCACCCAGAAATGGACCTACCAGATAAATTATTAGGTTTGTAAGATTCGCATTTATTTGATTTGCATCCAGTAGAATTGGACCTATCGCAACAGCCGGATTAAATACACCGCCTGAGATAGGTCCGCCGGCAAAAGCTCCAACCATAAGAGCGAGCCCTATTGCCAGTCCAAAATAACTATTACCTTTAGTTTTTTCAGTCACGGCAACATGAAGTACTACGCTACACAAAAGAAAAGTAAATAATGCTTCAACAAGCATAGCCTGGGTCGGAGTTACATTTTGTGCAACCGCAGGGACGAAATAAATTCCTTTCAAAAATATAAAAACAATAGCCGCGACCAGCCCGCCTAGTAACTGAGCTACCATATACACAACTGCAGGTTTAGGTTTAATATTTTTCGTGAGTAAGACCGCAAGCGTTACAGCCGGATTATAATGCCCGCCGGATATATAACCTCCCATATAAACCAGCGCAGCCAGCACAAAACCAATTGCAATAGGATCGCCGGTAATAGCAATAGTCAATACCAAAAAGAACGCCCCTATAAATTCAATCAAATATTTTTTCATTAATTTATTATTACATGAAATCAATAAAAAATACAACAGCCGAGTTTGGTTGACACTTTTTGAATTGGTATGTTAGCATGAAGTCTAGCTTATGAAAACTATTGTGCGAGCAATTGCAATCTATACTCTTGCTTTATTTCTTCTGCCTCAACTTATTCCGGGAGTTCAAATTACAGGTGGATTTTTAACTCTCATAATAGGCGGCGCAGCTCTAGCACTCTTGTTTTTGATTTTAAAACCAATACTAAATATTATCAGTTTTCCCGTTAACTTGATCACTCTGGGGCTGTTCTCTATGTTTACGAATGTAATTATTCTTTATCTTTTGACCGTGTTTGTAATTGGAATTTCCATCCACTCTTTTACTTATCCTAGTGTAGGAATTTTTGGGTTTATTATCCCACAGATCTCTTTTCCACTGTTATTTGCTTACATTTACACATCGTTTGTGCTATCATTCATTGATTCATTTTTCTCGTGGCTGGTGAAATAAGTATTTTGTCATTCCCCTGGACAGGGGAATCCAGAAGATATAAATAATTCTTCCTTATTAAGCAATAAGAGGAATAGACTTTTTTTACCTACTGGATTCCCGCGTTCGCGGGAATGACGATTATCAGTGTAACAGGAGTTAAGAAGAAATTTAAATATGATTGATAATTTATTGATAAAAGATAAGAGAATAGTTTGCCTGGGCGGTGGAATAGGTACATGTAATCTTATAAGGGGTTTAAAAAAATACAATCCAAAATTGACTGTAGTAACTTCTATGGCAGACGACGGCGGATCATCAGGTAGGTTGAGAAAAGCTTACAATATCATGCCGCCCGGAGATTTAATATCATGTATTGCAGCATTAATTGCTGATGAAAATCAAGAACTGGCTTCATTACTAACTTATCGTATTCCCGGAATAAACCGCGAAAATAAAGCAATTGACGGACAAAAATTTGGCAACCTGCTCATGCTCACTGAGATATTGAGAACAAAAGACATTTATAAAGCACTTAAGGTTACAAAAAGAATGTTTGGTGTGACCGCTGACATACTTCCCGCAACAGACATAAGAGTGCGTCAAAGCGCTATAACGAAAGACGGCAGGATAGTGCATAGCGAGACAGCGCTTGATTTAGGCAAATATGCAGAGCCGCACGGTTTGAAAAAAACTTATCTCACACCCAAAAACCCTATTGTAAACATTAAAGTCATAAAAAATTTACAAAATGCGGACGTCATCATCAGCGGACCGGGCGATTTATATACAAACCAATTACCGGTACTTATTGTCCCTAAAATAAAAGAACAATTGCAGGCTGCTAAGTGCAGGAAAATATTTATTTTGAATATTGCCAATAAACCATGTGAAACAGAAAATTATAGTTTGAAAAGTTTTATTAACGCAATAAAGGAACATCTTGGTCTTTTTCCCTTCGATACAATTATCGTAAATAATAACGCGTCTCATCTTATTCCAAAAAAATATAACAAATATAAATATATAAAAATTGATGAAGAGTTTAGACGCGAAAAACAAGAGTTTAAACTTATAGAAGCAGACTTAGTAAAAGAGGACTTCCCAATTTATCATAATTCCGAAAAACTTGCAGAAATAGTTATAAAAAATATAGACACCTCATCTTAAAAACTTGAAGAGTATAATACCTGAGCGTTGCAATCATCTTGTAACAATTCACAGTTATGACACAATTTTGTTATCGTGATCCCGATTTAATCGGGAGTGGAGATCAATAAAGATTGTTTCCCCCGCTGAGCGGGGTCGCAATGACATGTTTATGTTAGAAGTGAGAACAGTTACTCATTTGATAATTTTTGCAAAATGAGTGTGTAGTGGTATATAATATAGTCCTGTTATGCTGGAAAGTGTTTTAAATATTTCACAGATTATTATTTCGGTTCTGCTCATTGTAGTTATATTACTTCAAACTCCTGAAGGGGGATTATCGCCAGTTTTCGGTGGTGGAGGAGAAATGTTCCGGAGCAGAAGAAGTGTGGAAAAATTATTGGTTGCTGCAACGATATTTTTGTCTGTTGTTCTCGCTTTATTATCAATAATTCTTCTTTTTCCGCAATTTAAATAAAATATGGCTGTTCGACGAAGACTTATATTCTGGCTGTTCCGGGCTTATATAGAAAAGAGGGGCAAGACGATCCTTTTTTCTTTTTTGGCCGGACTTATAGTTTTTTTTATTTTCCTTTTTACCTCCCGCTTTTATGTAAACCTAATTCCGATTTATAAACACACTATAGTCGGAGTTACTGGTGCGTATACCGGGGACAACCTACCGCTTTTTATTGTTGAAAAGATATCTAGAGGATTGACTTCTGTAAATAAAGACGGAGCGGTAAAACCGGCAATTGCCTCGTCATGGGACATCCTTGATAATGGAAAAACCTATGTTTTTCATTTAAAAAAAGATTTATATCTTTCTAATGGGAAGAATATTACTTCCGATCTAATAAATTACAATTTTTCCGATGTTACAGTAGAAAGACCAGACAAATATACTATTATATTTAAATTGAAAGAAACATACGCGCCATTCTTGATCACAGTATCACGTCCTATTTTTCAACCGGGTTTGGTCGGAGCAGGTGATTATAAAATTGATGATATTAAATTGAATGGTGATTTTGTACAATCTTTGACCATAATAGGTGTAAAAGATAGGTTTGACGTCAAAACATATGAGTTTTATCCGAGTACGGAAGCATTAAAATATGCCTATGTATTGGGTGAGGTTAATCAAGCGGTCGAGCTTATAAATGATGGATTTCATGACACAACTTTTGATAAGTTCAGTAATACTAAAGTTAACAAAAAAATAAATTATAGTAAATTAGTTACTCTGTTTTATAATAATAACGATAATATTCTTTCTGATAAAAAGGTCAGGCTGGCTCTTTCATACGCTTTACCGAATGATTATTCTGATGGAGAGAATGCGTTCCTTCCTTACCCGCCGGATTCTATTTATTACAATAAAGATCTTGAAGAAAAAAAGCAAAATTTTGAACACGCAAAATTGCTTTTAACAGCTGCAAACACTGCAAGTGAATCCGCGAAAACCTCTGACCAGCTAAATTTAACTATCAAGACTTTACATAAGTATAGACTGTTAGCAAATGATATAGCCAAAAATTTTGTTGAAATTGGTGTAAAAACAAATATTGAAGAAGTCGATGAAGTCCCTGCTGACTTCCAATTGTATTTAGGAGATATTATACTTTCAGATGACCCTGATCAGTATTCATTATGGCATTCGGCACAAATAAAAAATATTACAAAATACAAAAATTTACGTATTGATAAATTGCTTGAAGATGGAAGAAAGACTATAAATATAAATTCCCGTAAAAAAATTTATGCCGATTTCCAGAGGTTTTTAACAGAAGACGTTCCCGCTTCATTTCTCTATTTTCCCACTGAGTATGAGCTGGCGAGAAAGTAAGTAGGTATTAGAGAATACTGGATAGGGCGGATTTACTGCGGAGTTTCTTGTGGTAGGTTATGGCGAAGCGATGTGCTTCGTCCCGGATGCGCATAATTAAATGGAGAGAAGGGGAGCTTTTGGGAAGTGAAATTTCTTGATAATGCTCTCCCTCTTTTGTCATTGCGAGCGAACGAAGTGAGCGCGGCAATCCTGCCCGATTATTTGTCAATTTTTCTTTTAATAGAGATTGCTTCGTCTCCTCCATCCGGCGGATCCTCGCAATGACAGGAACTATTATTGTCTCTTCTCTCTTGGCCAATCCAATCAGGGGTATATTCATATTATTTTCTTGTAAAACTTTAAGCGCTGCTGATACCTGCCCCTTGCCCCCGTCAACGATTATTAAATCAGGCAAGTCCCATTCAGTATGTTTTAGTCTCCGCGTTATCACTTCTTGCATCATTGCAAAATCATTTGGTTTGCCCGATATTCGAATTTTAAATTTACGATATTGCGAACCCTCTTTTTCACCGTTTATAAATACCACCATTGACCCCGTCGCATTTGTGCCTTGTGTATTGGAGATATCATAACACTCAATTCTGTTTAGTTTTTTCATATCCCCCCAACTCCAATCCCCCAAGCCCCCTTTATTAAAGGGGGTGTCCGAAGGACGGGGGATTTTTGCAGCATCCGGAAGCAAAGTTGATTCTTGAATATTCTGGGCAGTGGGAATTTTGTGAGTTTGATTCAATGCTTCCATCAACCCATTTAATTCCTGTTGTCTTAGGTCCGCGCGGAGATTAGGATTTGTATCATATTCAAAAGGCGTGTGGATTGGTGTTGTTATTAAACCAAGTGCATCTATTTTTTTCTGGATTTTAAGCGCTTCTTCAAAGTTCTCGTACTTACTTAATTTATCACGCTCTTTTTCCAGCTCACCCATTATTTTTCGGGACTGACCTTCTAATATACGAATAATATTGCGGATAGTCTTTTTATAATCTTTAGCCGCCTCCACCGAATCAAAAACCTGTGGACATGGACATAAACCCAGGTGATTATATAGGCAAATTCGCTTAGAGTGATTTAGAGCTGAAACATAAGGAAAAACACGTCGGATTGTTTTGAGCACCAACCGTACAGAAGAAGTACTTGGATATGGGCCAAAATAGATTGCCTTGCTATCTTGCTCTAGTCTAGCCAAAGTAATACTTGGATATTTATCTTTTATAGTAATCTTAATTCGGATATATGATTTGTTATCTCTTAAAGTTATATTATATTTTGGCTGGTATTTTTTAATATAATAGGCTTCGAGAAGTAAAGCTTCCAGCTCTGATTCAACGACGGTTATTTTTATCTTTTTTATTTGCGAAACAAGCACCCGGGTTTTGTCACCTAAATCTTTGTTAATATAATACGAAGAAACTCGCGCTTTCAGATCGTTGGCTTTTCCAACATAAAGTACAATATTACCTGCGTCTAAAAATCTGTAGACGCCCGCTTTTGAGGGCAATGATGAGTATGATAATACAGAGTATACCAATTCCAATTCCTCCTCCGACCGTCCACCATTTTTTAATAAGTAATGGGGAAATATCGATTGTTTGCGTTAATGTCTGATTGCTTACACGTATTGTAAAACTCTTTATTTTATTTGTCAAAAAAGGTTCTTTCTTAAATGAAACGTTTAGACTTGCTGACCCAAAAGGAGGAATTAGGGGTACATTGAGTATTTGTTCACTAGGAGAAAGTTTGGATGATGAAATTGTTAATACCTGTGGAGATAATAGGCTTTGGCTGGCATTCTTTATTGTGATTTTACCTTTAATCGGTAAAGCAGCCATCGCATGTTTTGGCAGAGACGAAATAATATCAAAATTAGCATCAATCGGGGGCGTGTTTTGACTGAAGTCAACCGAGACATCTTTGGTATATTTATCTGAAATAAATTTGTATCCTCCGGCAGGAATTGGGTAATTGCTATCCATTCCTTTTATAACAAAAGCAAAGTGATCAAAATCAAGTGTTGAGAAATAATCAATTCCACCTGTTGTACTTCCCCACGTCGGATCAACCATAATCCATGTTTTTTTCTGATCATCATAATATTCCGGCCAGGCATGCAGAATATCCTTGACTAAAGAAAGAGGCCGTTGTTTGGTATTTTGAGTGTAGGCGAATCCGTCAACTTCACGGGCTGGGATCCCGGCTGCACGGGCTAAAGCTATGAATAGATCGGTATACTCCAGGCAAACTGCGGAATCGGGATTTTTCAACGCATTTAGAGCTCCTAAGCGGGGCTTGTCCTCCGTTACTCTTGTAAAGTCATATTTTAGTGCTTTAATTACAAATTTGTAAATTGCGTCCGGAGTTTTTAGCTCCTGTGCTAGTTGTTTTAATTCATTTGAATCTGCCTGCCAATATGGTTTTTCTTCCAGATATTTAATTCTGGACTCCTGCGATAATTCTTCCGGCATGGGATTAAGCAGTATTTCTGCTTTACCATCAACAGTTACATCCATTTTTTGCGATGGCCCAAGATTAAAACTGGCAAGCCAATTTTTATCTTTATCAAGTACAACATTCTCGGGCAAAGGGCGAATGTCTTGAATAAAGACATTTTGATAGTTTGTCGTTGGGGGTATAGCAATTTCTGTTTTTACAGGATAGAGATTATCATTTTTTATATGATAGGTAAGATGAAAAGAATAAATTTGCTTGTCGCCAAAGGAAATCGAAATACCGGATTTTCCAAGTTGTTTTTTATCAAAGACAAGACTTTCAAAAGAATTGACCTGCCTGCCGGCAGGCAGGTAGGGTTTAGTGTATGCCGGCTTACCAAAAGACGGCGGGACTTTAATTTCAACAGCAAATGTATCAAATTCGTCAGGATTTGATATTCCCGGTACATTAATTTCCCAGATTTTCCCGTATTGTTTGGCTACATCAGGGGTATCAAAAGTAATAGTAAAGTCTAATTTCTTACCTTGCCCTGGGGCTTTTTTGTTGAATGTTAAATTTATAATATATCCATCATCATTTTTTTCTATAACCGGATTTATTTTTCCGTCAGGATCAACGGCCGAAATATTGGTAATATTATCAAAACCCACCTGAATTTTATAAGAAGACGCGTAATACTCTGAAGTCTTATTAGTCAAGCTCACTTTTAAAGTGGCATGAGTTATTCCACTGGTCGCAGTTGAGTAAGTAACATTATAATCAGTGATAAAGTTGGAGGCAGCGGAAACAGGATACCGAGCAGATATTAAGAAAAAAGATACTATTATTGCAATTAAAAATGTAATTTTACTAAACATGAATTAAAATCAAAAATCCAAAATTACAAATTCCAAATAAATTCAAATATTTAAATTCAAATATCAAAACATGTTTTGGATTTAATTATTTGAATTTTGATATTATTTGTAATTTGGTGCTTTGAATTTGTAATTTATAGATCCTAATCTATTTTAATACATTCTTGAGGAATTTGCCTGTCCAAGAGTTGGGGTTAGCAGCAATTTCTTCGGGTGTGCCGGTTGCTACAACTTGTCCTCCTTTTTCTCCTCCTTCAGGACCTAAGTCAATAATGTAATCGGCATTTTTTATTACATCTAAATTATGTTCAATAACAATGACCGAATTACCAAGACTTACTAATCTTTGTAATACATATAATAATTTTTCCAGATCAGCAAAGTGCAAGCCTGTAGTTGGCTCATCCAATATATAAAGGGCATCCCCGCCTTTTTTCGAAAGTTCAGCAGCAAGTTTGACTCTCTGGGCTTCTCCCCCTGAAAGTGTTGGAGCGGCCTGACCCAACTTGATGTAGGATAGGCCCACATCATTAAGCGTTGCCAGCCTATGCGTTAGTCCGGGAATATGCGCGAAGAAATTTAAGGCTTGTGTTACGCTCATATCCAGTACATCGGCAATATTTTTATTATTAAATAATATCTCTAACGCTTCATTGTTATATCGTTTCCCCCGGCAAACTTCGCATGTTACATAAACGTCAGCAAGAAACTGCATTTCAATTTTTATTTGACCCTCTCCTTGGCATCCCTCACAACGGCCGCCTTTTACATTAAAGGAAAATCTACCCGGACCATAGCCACGCAGTTTTGCCTCTTTTGTAGCAGCAAAGAGACTACGGATATAGGAAAAGGCACCGGTATATGTAACACAATTACTCCTTGGTGTCCGACCAATAGGCGATTGGTCGATAGCAAAGACATGCCTCACATTCTCATGTCCCTGAAGTCCAATAAATTTACCCGCCTTTTGCGGGTGGAACGAGTTTTTTAATTGCATTAAGGCATGGAAAAGAATATCGTTTACCAGAGTTGATTTTCCGCTGCCTGAGACGCCCGTTACTACGACTAATTTATTTAAAGGGAAATCAACAGTAATCTTTTTAAGATTATGCTCTGAAGCTCCAATTAGTTTTAGGAATTTAAATCCCCCGTCCTGCGGGACACCCCCTTTATTAAAGGGGGTAAGGGGGATTTCTTTTGCTTCTGATTTATTTATTTGTATTTTCTTTCTTCCCGACAAATAAGCACCGGTAATAGAATTTTTATTTTTCTTAATTTCCGCAATAGTTCCCTGCGCAACGATTTTTCCTCCATCTTCACCCGCTCCGGGTCCGAAGTCAAAAATATAATCTGATTCTTCCATGGTTTCCTGGTCATGTTCAACGACCAATATTGTGTTTCCCAGATCCCGAAGCTTTTTAAGCGTCAGAATTAATTTAGAATTGTCCCGTTGATGCAATCCAATAGACGGCTCATCCAGAACATACAAAACTCCGGTTAATCCGCTACCTATTTGTGATGCAAGGCGAATTCTTTGTGCTTCACCTCCGGCCAAAGAAGCGGCTCCGCGGGCTAAAGTCAAGTATTCAAGCCCGACATCTATTAGAAAGCTTAAACGCTGTCGTATCTCACGCAAAATCATTTTGCCTATATCCTGTTCTCTTTTTGAAAGCACTGCGTTTTCTAGGCTGTCGATAAATTTGAGCGCCTGATCAATAGGAAAATTTGCAACATCTACTATAGATTTATCATATATAGTAACCGCCAGTGCCTCTTTTTTAAGTCGTGCCCCATTGCAGCGCGGACAAATATCAAAACGCATAAATTTATCGATTTGGGTTCTGATAAATTGCGAGTCGGATTCATTATAGCGATTCTTGAGCTCATGATTAATGCCGCGAAACGGCTCATAAATTTCAGTTGTGCGCCCCCAGCGGTTTTCTCCTTCAACCCGGTATTCTTTTTTTCCTGTTCCGTAAATCAACAAATCTTTTTTTTCTTTGGGTACATCACTTAATTTTGTACTAAGCGGGACATCGTTCTCCTTACAGAAAGTTTTAAAAGTACGCGAAAACCAAGTGTCGCTCTCTGTCAAATTAAAAAATGGCAAGACCCCACCTTCGTTAATTGTCATTTTGTTATTGAATACCAAATCCCTGTCAACATTTAGTACCCGGCCCAAGCCGGCGCAATCCGGACATGCTCCATGAGGTGTGTTAAACGAGAAAATTCTAGGTTCAATTTCCGGAAGGGAAATGTTGCAAACAGGACAGGCAAACTTTTCGGAGAATAGTTGGTCTTCCATTTCCTTAGGCTTTTCCGGTAAATTGAACGAAGAATCTTGTATTATAGAGACAATCATTTCACCATCGCCATACTGTAATGCCTGCTCAACATCGGTGACAATACGGATCCGGTCTGTATCTTTTGTAAGCACTAAGGAATCAATAATTACTTCGATCGTGTGCTTGTTTGTTTTAATAAGCACAAGCTTTTCATCAAGAGTAAAGACCTCTCCATCTATTCTTACCTTGCGGTATCCGCGCTTTTTCAAACTATTAAATAATTCCGTATACTCACCTTTCCTGTCTTTGACCACTGCTGCCATAAGCATAATACGCAGGTCTGCCCGTCCGGGCATTTTATGTTTTTTTAACATGTCAAATATAGTATTGGCGATTTGTTCTTTAGACTGACGGGCTATCTCACGCCCGCAATTTGGACAATGCGGATGGCCAATGCGCGCGAAAAGCAAACGAAGATAGTCATAAATTTCCGTCACCGTACCGACAGTTGAACGGGGATTATGACTTGTTGATTTCTGATCAATGGATATAGCAGGAGACAAGCCTTCAATAAGATCAATATCCGGCTTTTTCATCGTCCCCAAAAATTGGCGCGCATAAGATGAAAGACTCTCCACATAACGGCGCTGCCCCTCCGCGTATATTGTGTCAAAAGCAAGTGAAGATTTCCCGCTCCCGGAAAGCCCGGTCAAAATAACCAGCTTATTTTTAGGAATCTCCATGTCAATATTTTTGAGATTATGTTCCCGAGCGCCTTTGATAACGAGTTTATCCATAAATTTTTTTGGGGAAAAAGATTATATATTATACCTCGAATTGCAACACAAGGCAATTGCCTCACTCTTGCAAAATGGGAAATCTTGGTTTCACTTAATAAATAGAGTATAATTCTGGAATTGTACACAGCAGCACTAAAAACACAAGCGGTTCTTTTTGCTTAATCTATATGACAGAAGTCTTGAGTGGAGAGTGGATACCTAAACGAGAATTCACAACTAAGCGAAAAAGTTTCTTACAAAAGCTAGAAGAAGTCGACAAGGAATTAGCCAACAATCCTCTTGTTGCCCTCATGGAAGGGGAGGAGAGTAGGTATGATATACCTCATGAGAAACTTGTAGGTTTTATCAAAGGTGTTTTAACGCAGGCGCGTGCTGACTATGAGAATGAGGGGTTGGAATTTGACCCTGTAGTGTGGATAGGAAAACGTTTAACATCAAGAACTATTCGTAGTGAGAGAGGTTTTATTCATAAACGCCCGAAATTAGGCGTATCGCTCAGCTATGCATGGGATGCGATCTCTGAACCTTATATTAAGAGTCAAGATTATAGAAGAATTATAAAATACATTCTGAGATCAGAGACAGCAAGCGCAGGAAGTAATCTAGTTACCTTAGAGCCTGGGGCGGTCAAGTTTTTAGACGCAATGGCTGAAGCTGTTGATATTCCCTATACTCGCGGGGTGGCAACTTTTGACTTGCTGAAAAACATTCGGTAGAATGCTAACGACTTATTTCGACACTAAAGCAATTATATAAAATCTTTTAGCTCTTCATACTCCATTGCCGCCTGTTTCAAAATACTTTTCAGCGTTCCTAATGCTACCTCTTTGTGTTTTGGAACAATTACTGTTTGCATTTTTCCAAATCGAAGTCCTCTTAATTTAACATGACTTCCTTTTGTAGAATATATATAAAATCCCATTCGCACTAAAGCTTTTATAATTTTTTCTCCGGAGTATAATTTGGACATTAATTCAAAGCGAAGATCTGTGTTGTAACCTCCTCAATCATAGGGAACTGAAGATTATTTATATTTTCATCTTCCCTATACAAGTCAAATGCCTCTTTTAAATTTTGTGTCGCTTCTTTTTTAGTATGTCCCTGGCTTGCCAGTTCAAGTTCCAGAAATTTAGCTATGAATAGCTTATCTTCTTTCCAAGTTATAATATGCAAAATTTGCTTTTTCATAATTATTAGAATTTTAGCATTTTAATTGCCGCTTTACAAATATGTTCCTTTCATTATAATAGTTAAGGGATAATGACTTAATGTCAAAGGTTTTTTATAAATATCTAGGTAAAACTGAGACTTGGCCGCATCTTACAAACGTTTATCCGAGTTCTTTGACGTACGATGACGTGTATCTTGTTCCACAAACTTCACCCATTGCTTCAAGAACTATAGTTGATACATCTGTAAAACTCGGGCCGTATACTTTATCTAAACCAATTATTTCAGCGCCAATGGATACCATAACTGGCGAACGGATGATCAGAGAGCTTGCACGGCTTGGTGCCATTGGCACACTTCCCCGTGGTGATTTGGAAGAAAGAAAAGCTATTTGCAAGCGACTGACGGTCGAAAATATTCCTTGTATGTACGCGATTAGTTTGAAGAACGGATATGAAGAAGCAGTAGAATTGAAAAAAAAAGGCGCACAGTTAGTTGTCGTTGACGTTGCGCACGGAGGTTCTATCCCCGCACAAGAACTGGCGCAGAAAATAAAGAAGAAATTAAAACTATTTGTAGTAGTTGGGAATGTAGTGACATATACCGAGGTGCTTTCTTATAAAAAGTATGATATTGATATTGCCAAGGTTGGCGTTGGGCCGGGAGGGTTATGCACTACGCGTATTGTTGCCGGGACCGGCTTCCCCCAATTATCTGCGATTTTTGAGACCATAGAGTCAGGACTACCTGTTATTGCCGATGGAGGAATTAAACAAGCAGGTGATTTCGCCAAAGCAATTGCTGCCGGGGCAACTGTGGGCATGATCGGAAGCTTGTTTGCCGGTACCGATGAAACTCCCGGAGAATATACTATGAATGGCAAAAAACTCGCCCGCGGTCAAGCGTCTTTGGCATATATGAATGATAATGGAATTATGACCAGTGAATTTCGCGCTGCTGAGGGTATAAGTGTTGAAATAGAACCGCGCGGGCCAGTCGTGAGAATTGTTGAACAATTAATGGGCGGTCTTAGAAGTGCTATGACATATGCGGGAGCAAAGAGTATTAAGGAGTTTCAGGAAAAAGCACAGTTTATCGTAATAACAAATTCCAGCCAAGGAGAAGGAACTCCCTGGATAAAAAACCTCCTTCCCTAGTAAATATTATTTTAAACTGTATTGTCAACTTTCTGTTCTACTTCTTTTTGCGTTACAGGTTTGATAATTTGCATTATA
The DNA here is from genome assembly GCA_963826535.1 of uncultured bacterium. Classification (GTDB taxonomy): domain Bacteria; phylum Patescibacteriota; class Microgenomatia; order Levybacterales; family UBA12049; genus JAHIGH01. The sequence goes on from CAWGXL010000010.1 coordinate 71,561, forward strand.
TGTACTAAGCCATATGCTACAAGCGCATAGACTATCGCAGCAATAAGAGTTGACCATTCAAGTACTGAAGCGCCGGAAATAGTATTGGCCAATATACCTCTGAATGGTATAGCGAGCGGATCACTAACTGCATAGATTAGACTGGTAAACTCGCTCGTTGGATTTGCACCAAGTGCCAATAGCGTCATACGAAATCCAAGCAATATTTCAACAACACCTAAAATATACCAAATTATTTGATAAGTTCTAAAAATTGTCTTTTTCTTGTTAAATACTTGCTGAGCAGGTTCGGTTTTAACAGGAGGAGGAGTAGTCGTTATTGTCTTTACTACTTGTTTAGGATTCGAAACAGTTGTAGTTTCCTTAATCTCAGTCCCTGCATCATCTACCATAAAACTATCATGACAAGTTATTATAAATTTGTCAACTTTAGTTATTTTCTTATCGATAATAATTTTACAAAAAATGGATTTTAAGTAAGGGTTAAACAGCCTTGTTGGAAATTATTGTTATTTTTGATAAAATCCACCTATGCTTAACCCCGAGATGGAAGGTGGCCTTGATTCACCATTGCGAAGAGTTGAGTTGCATAGACTTTCGTCTACTCATGAAGACAACAGGAGAGTTCTGACGGAATTATTTTGCTCACCTGATATTATAATTAGTGATGCAAAGATTATGAATATAAAAGCACCACCGCCTGGTAAGAGAACTGTTGTTGGCGGCCATGCAGAGAAAGGTCTTGAAATCCAGGTAGTTTTATCTGGAGAGATTACGCTTTTAGAATTAAAAGATGTTGTGACTGGAGAAGAAATAGAACACAAACATTTACAAGCGTGTACTAAAATAGTTCTCCCAGCAGGTGTAGTTCACAGATTAACCTTTTATAATGCTGCAACATTGTTAGTTTGCAATGAGATTCCTTTTAAACCTGATAAGCTTGTTAAGCACCCTTTTATAAAAGACCAATTAACAGCAGTGGCTAAGTAACTATGTTACCGCAAAAACTTGAAACTCACGAGGAATTTGTAGAAATCATCTAATTCTTGTTGTGATTTAAAATAATTACCAATTATATAAGTAAATCCGGATTTTTTAACCACTATTCGCCTATTAACCAATCCGTTACCCTGGAGTACATTATTGTTTTGAATTAGGACTCCATCTATACCTGAGACAGGAATAGAAGCAAGTTTCTTAAATGTCCAGAATTCCGCATCCGGCCCAATTTGCAGATTAGCATTGTCATTGATGGAATAAAGCTTATCAACTATTTCCTCAGACATGAAATGATAAACCTCCTTATCATTATTAAATCCATCAGGTATTACAGAAATATAAAATGTGGGAAATCCCGTGGAACCGGACTGATTTTGTTTCATCACAAATGCTGTGCTATATGGAGTTTCAGAAAATTTTAAATAATCAGGGTAATTTACTGCAAAATTATATTTTTTATTTGTATACGTTTTCCAATTTGCAGATTGTATAATCTTAGAATCTTTTGTTTGGTCAGTAGGGTAGACATGTTGCAAAGTAACTTTCAAAACCCCGAATAAACAAACTACTCCAAAAATCGCAATAATTATTTTTATAAATAACGACATACCTTTACGCGGTGCCGGTGTAACCGTCTGCGGTGGTACTGTATTCTGAGGTGAGTTTTCCTCCATTAAATTAAGTATGTCAACTTAGACACGAATATGTCAAGATCACAAGCCGATGCTCATTCGCGCAGTTGAATTTCAAAGTTTCCCACTCAATATAGAAGCGGTTTACCTGTGAGTATTTCTTGTTGCATAAACATTGAAAATATCTCTAGAAAAAATACACTATAAAAGTTGACCTCTTAACACAGAGTGTCTATAATTTACCTCATCTATTCAATGAGAATATAATATGAGTAAGTCAGAACGATCTAATAGAGTCGACGTCAGAGAGCCCAGAAGTGCTGCAGAAGCAAAAATTAAACGCGAAGTGCGCAAAGTCGATAGCATGCGTCTTTACGGAGAACCGAAAATTATTGTTCTTGATGGACCAACCCTTACAACCGGTAGCAAAACAGCACAAGAATCTCTGTTGGGTAAATTAAAATCGCAAGTGAGTTACGGTAAAAAACTTGTCATTATCGATGAGGGTGGTCAAGTACAAAATAGATTGACAGGCATTCCTGAAACGAGTTTGTCAGTCGTATCATCAATGTCAGAAGTCCCGACATCTAAACCGGCAATTGCAACCCTCAGTTATCCCTACCTACTCCCTGATAATATTTTGGCTGGGTTCTATGTCGGAGAGGGAGAACCACCTCAAGGTATGTATCAGACTCGCAAAACAGGGGCAGATGGAGCTGATGAAGTTTATGATCTCCTAGCTGCAGCTGCAGGGCAAGATAAAGCCGGTGCAGCTTTTCGCGCCGCCGGAAAGAAGCAGCCTATTCCTACAAGTTATCCCTATGATAGAAATGTTCTTAGCGGGATTAGCATCACCCTTGCACCAATGACTCCTGAGAGAGTAACCCAAGTTGTGAGACAACATGAAGATCAAGTGAGAGATTTTGAAGCTGGAAGAAGTAATGAATTACTGAAAAGAGCTATTGGTCCTATTCTTAAAGCATTTGCTGAGAACGGTGCAATTGCCGCAGCGCCTGAATATGCACATAATAGAGGATACTGGTTTCGATGGCTAAGAGATGAAGGCCAAATAGCAATCGCTGCAAAGAATTATGCAGAGGCAACAGACGATCCAGAATCGAAAAGCTTCCTTAATGAAAACTTAGGAAGAAATATGGAGTTTATTCGGGATTTCGCCAAACGGGAAGATATTCAAAAGAAGAAATTACTCGGTGTTAGTCGTTGCGAAATGGATGGGACTCCGATTGAATCATATGGTAATCCCCAAAACGACGGCCCCGCACATTCAGCATTGAATGTAATGCATAATCTTAAGGAGAATCATGAAGCTGCATATGAAATAACAAAACCATATATTGACTTCTTCACTACAGAGGAAGGCACAGGTTTGACGTTTGATCCGTGGGAGTATGCAGTAGGGGATATCTTTAACCCACTCAACCTTGGACGACGTGTACTGAAAAGAGGATCAGACTTGGCTCGAAAAAATGGAGATACACACACTGAGAGCTTCTATAAGATTAAAGCAGCTGCATTAGAAATACAACTGGAAAAGTTTTACGATAAGAAAAAAGGCTATATTGTCGCTGGAAAAGATTTTGTTAATCCATGGATAAGTGAAACAAAAAATTTAGATATTAGCATTATTGGGAGTATTTTAACAGCGTATGATGTCACGGATAATTTTATGAATGTTGAGGATGAACGGGTAATGAAAACAATGCTAGCTCTGGAGAACGAGTTTGCAGATAGGTGGCCAGTCAATATTGCCTGGAAACAAGCTGGTAATGAAGGAATGGGTATGGGACGGCGGCCTGAGGATACCAATGATGGTATTGGTTCAACCGGAGGCAATCCATGGACGTTTGCGACCCTTTGGGCTTCCCAATACTATTTGCGATTGATCCAACGATATGAATACCTTGCAACTAAGGGAGATGTCAGAGAATATGATAGAGAAGCATTAATGAAAAAAGCAGAAGGGTATCTTAAATTCACTCTTGCGCACTTACCGGTTGATAATCTTACCGAGCAAATCGACGGACAGACAGGTAAGCCCAGGGGGGCAGATGAACTGGCTTGGGCACACGCGGAATTGATAAATACTTTGCTTATGTTAAATGATACAAAAACTGCCCAACTTTAATTTCCAAAGGGTGTAAATAACTTCAGCAACGGGATAATCAGCAGGTGCTAAGCAACTTTGTCGGACTTATTATTGTATTGGGACTCCATGCTTGTGGGATTCATATATAATCTCGAAAAAAAGTTTTTTTGTCTCCTTACTATTAAGCTTAAGTGATTCGTCAGTATTAATCGTGTGCGGACCCGATGTCCACGGCTCAAAGCAAATATAGTCTGGATTATCAGTCCAAATAACTAGCTTTCTAAATTCGTCGCTGTATTTTAGCCGAAAGGCACCTTTATTCGTAACAGAAAAGATAGTTTGTTCGGCAGGCGCACCTACTATGATAGATTTTTTTAATATTTCCGGATTATTTTCAAATCCTGGGATTGGAGTCGTAATATCTGTTGAATCTTTTTGGTCACGTGAAAAATAAGGATGAAAACCCAAGACATATGGCATTGCCTCTCCACGACTTCCTATATTTTTAACCTGAACATCAAAACGCAACGATCTATCTGTTAAAGTAATCTTGTTTAGTAATTCAAAATCAAATGGAAAAATCGCCCTCGAATTGTTATTAGATACTAATCGAAAAGTGATACTATTTTTATTCTCACTATTTTGGTCAACCTCGGTAATTTCCCATAATAAGTCTCTAGCGAAACCGTGCAGCATTAACCGGCCTGAAATTTCATCGCTACCTGCTGCACCGGCGATCGGAAAAAGGATAGGAATTCCACCTCTGTAAATATCCATTGGTAGGCTAGGGTGGTCATCATGAACTTTAGGATAAGTTATTAAATTATTCTCGCCGATCCGCCATGATGTGACAGTTGCACCTACCGGAGAAATTGTAACTTCAGCTCTTCCGACATTTAATCTAGTCTCATGAATATTTTGGGGTATTTTCCCTACACATAATCCTGCATATCCCAATTGTTCTATCATGAATAAATTATAGCTAAGATTTAACAAACAAACTATGAAATTATTTTGTTTGTATATATTTTATTATATATCACTTTTCTATAAGCGAGCGTTCTAGTTTTATATTAAAAGGTTGAAAGCCTTCACGTTCATAAAATTGAATTGCCTTTTTGTTTGGAGTATAAGCTGTTACAGACACTTTTTGTGCACCGATTTTCTTTCCCCAGTCAATAAATACATCTACTAATTTTTTGCCAATGCCTTGATTCCTAAAATCCTCTTTTACATAAAGATTAACAACAAAAACGACTTTAATAGTCCGGTATGAATTATCTTCTATTTCACCCATGATAAAGCCAAGAGGTTCATTTTCTATTTCAGCTATAAAGCATATGCCTTTTGTAGCATCTATTTTTTCAGTGTAATACTTTTTACCTTCATCAGTTTCTCCCCATTTGACATCAACCTGCTCATTAAAGGGTAAATCTGAGATATTCAATTCTTCAACTAATGCCATTATTTTAGGTATATCTTCAGCTGTTGTTTTTCTGATAGAAAGTGTATTCATACAGTAATTATACCAAAATTCGAATCCTTGTCAGTGTAAAGGATTTTTTGAAGCTAAAATCGTTGCAGGCACAGGTTGACGATTTCCGAACTACAAAATGGAGGGAATCCATTTCATATCCGGAGCTTACTTATCTTAAGTCAAATCAGTATGTGAAATTAATCGTTGTATAAATCTGTTTTGTTCAAAATATTTTTGATTTTTTCCCTTCGCTTTTTCCCAAAATTGTTTCTGTATTCTATATAATATTTTGCATTATCAAAATTGTTGACGTAGTCCATAATGTTTTTCGGAAATCGATAGGTCTGATAAGTAAGTTTTTCATCAACCTTTTCACCACCTGAAAGATTGAATGCTCTACCATGTCTTTCTACCCATGCCTTTGTTACATTTTCGCTTTCCTTTTCCCATTCTGTATGTTCAGTAACAGGCTGTATTTTTATAATTCGCCGTTTTGTAAAAAAACGCCAAACAGTTTTCTCCGGTATTGAAATTAGTAAAACAGGCTTATCAATAGAACCGGAACCGCCCCTTTCATTCCGTACGGTAATCTCAAGTTCAAACTCCAACACGCTGTTTTTGAGTTCTTCCAATATGCGTCCATTCCAATCTCTTGCTACCCAATCAGGAATTATAAGGTGCGTTTCTTCGACCGTGATTTTCGGAGTGTTATATTTGAAGCTAAACCAGCTTACGATTAAGCCAACAATACCAGTTATTGAACCAAGAATACCCCAAAAATTTGCCTGCCAAAAAGTGTTCCCTTGCTGAGTAAATATGCCAATAAGCGCCTGTATGTCCATTTTTAATGTTCCGTATCCCTTGGAGGATTTGGGTTGTTACTGTTTATGGTATCTTTGCTACGGATAGGTCCGTGTTGGCTTTGAGTTATTAGTTCTCCGCCACTATTATTTTGAAGCACGTTGCGTGCATAATCTTCTGCTTCTCTTTGTGTATCGAAAACTCGTGATGCTCGTTCAGCTCCTTCTCGTTGTGCCTTCCAGCCGTTAGTATCGGGTGAAACCCAATAATTACTTTTTTTCATGTCCGGTCACCTCCTTTGTCAATAATCTCTTTTACTTTTTCTTCCCAATATTCTCGATGAACGACCCGTGCTTTTTGAAGGCTCTCGTTTAGTATCTGAGCCTTTGTCATTTGCGAAAGTTTCTCCCAATCTTCATCGAAGAGGTAAGTGGCATTGCCGTAATACATACTTTCCAGCACATAAATCTTTTTTTTGGTGAAGCCATGCACTATGTACCCATGAAACCCTCCGGTTCCAATCGCTCTGAAGTCCGGTTTGAGTGAATTGACGGTCTCTAGCCGGTAATAAAGTACTTTTCTGTTGCCTTCCGGTGCATTTTTTACAATAGGGTCTATCTCTTCTTTGAATTGTGCCCAAGGCATTTCTCCTTGAGGCAAGACTGTCCAATTCAGTCTTCGCAAGGGAGTTTTTATGATTGCCTCCAAGTCTTTTGTAAAAAATTGGCATTCTCCAAATAATTCCAAGAAAAGATTTACAGTATGCGTTAGTAGCTCAATATCACTTTCTCCTTTTTCAAACACAGGTGATGTAAGAAGCAAACGTCCTTCAGGTGATTTGACAATAGAGAGCTCTACTGCCGGTGGTTCAACAAAAGTTCGTGGATATCTTTGGTAAGGGACATCGACTATTTTGGAGTGTCTCGTTCCGTCCCATTCTTCCCACTCCCAGTCAGTTTGACGGTAGGCTGTTTCCATCGGCTGGTCTTTGTGAACAATATTTTTTCCTTCAGCATTGTATCGACTTACAGGTCCGATGTCTGCCGGAAGTATGGATTGTCCGCTTTCATAAGGCTCAGAGAAGCCAATACTTTTTAGTATCGTAGAAAATTTTTGTAGGTCAGTAATTCCGAGGATAATTTTTGAACCGTTCTGAATATGACGGGTATAGGGGATGATGTTTCGGATACGTTTTTTCTGTATAATCATGATCGTAATAATTGCAGTCTTTCATAGTGAAAGGCTGAGGCAAGTATAAGGCACATTTCGTGATTTGTCAAGAACAAAACAGTAGAACAAGAAATTCTGTTCTTGACAAACATCAAGTCCTGCCCTATAATATAACTTATAGTATGCAACCCTTACATCCTGTCCAAAAAAAGCTTTTGGAAGTTCTAAAAGCAAACATGGACGACCCTCTTACAATAAGACAACTTATGAAATTGGCAAGTGCTTCCTCTCCGAGCGTAATTCATCACCATATTACCCAATTAGAAAAAAAAGGACTTTTAAGGAGAAATCCCTCTAACCCATCTGACTATCAGGTTCTTATGGGAGAGCCAGAAAAAGAGATTGCTTTTTTAAACCTTTATGGTCTTGCTCAATGCGGTCCAAAAGGGTCAATTTTAGACGGTAACCCAGTAGACAGAATAAGAATATCGTCTAAATTCCTAGGCTTTTCTGCTCTTGATGCGTTTGCTGTAAAAGCAAAAGGCACATCAATGTTACCTAAAATAAAGCCTGGCGACTTGGTAATCGCTAAAAGGTCAAACACATTTAATAATGGAGATGTTGTTATTTGTGTAAATAATGGTGAGGCATTGATAAAAAAAGTACAGATAATCACTAAAGATGATGAACATATTGCTTATAACCTTATTTCGGTTAATTCACAAAATTACCCTCCTTTTTTAGCAGGTGAAGATTTTAGAGTAGAAGGTATTGTGCGAGGAGTTTTGACTTATTCGGTATAAATAATTTATGGTAATGCCCCCCTCAGGGTGGATTAGCTTGACACATATTCTTTTAAAGTATTCTCTAATATTTTGTGATCCTTTTTAAACATTTGATAATTATTCTCTATTTTTTTCTCCATTAAAATATTCTCTAAGCATTAATCTTAGAGTTGTTTTGCCTTTGGTTGTTTTAAAATAATCCTCTCTCCGTTTAGCATCCTTTATTTTCCTGTATGCCTCATAATGGATTAACTCAAGTGGAAGATAGGCTTTTGTAGATGTGACTGCACCATTATTGTGAGATATCACTCGTGCTTTTAAATCTTCAGAGTAGCCGGCATACACGAATTTTTTCAACGAATTATGGAGAATATAGACGTAATAAAACTTCATGGTTGTAGACGTACTAGTCACTATCGTTCCAGTACATCTCTGCCTCACCACTCATTTGCTTTATAGTTAAACTCTAATCCTTTGCCTAATTAATTTAAGGGCGAAGCGATGAACCCAAACGAAGTGAGTGGTTCGTTGCAGGGACGCACGGATTCGAACCGTGAAAAGCAGTTTTGGAGACTGCTGTGATAACCGTTTCACCACGTCCCTAAGTTAGCAAATAGTAAATAGCATATAGAATATGGTTTTATTTACCATTCGCCATAAGCTATTCGCCATTTACTATTTAAGCTTGTCCGTCTCTTTATGGTCTGTTTTTTTACGGCAGTGCCTGCAATATTTTTTTAATAATAACTTTTCCGGTGTTTCCAGTTTATTTTTTTGAGTTATATAATTCCTATTTTTACAAACAGAACAGACAAGACCTATTTTTATTCTATGTTCACCTTTTTTTGGCATACTCCTCCTTTCAATATATATTATCTTTTTACATATTTGAGCCGAAGGCGGGAATCGGACCCGCGACCTAGTTCTTACCAAGAACTCGCTCTACCACTGAGCCACTTCGGCTTTTGCCGCAAAGCGGCTTTGTGCTGAGGGAGGGAATTGCACCCCCGGAGTCCGAACGGACGCGTGGTCTACAGCCACGTGCAATTGCTACTCTGCCACCTCAGCGCATTTAGCTAGTTGCTATTAGCTGTCAGCTCTCTGACAACAAAAAATCTGAAAGCAGAAAGTTAACAGCAGATAGCAAATATTGAGCCGACAGAGGGATTTGAACCCCCGACCCATGCTTTACAAAAGCATTGCTCTACCACTGAGCTATGTCGGCGATTTTGCAATGCAAAACCTAGAACCTGACGATTCAGAAAATACAAGCATAATTTTAGCAGACATAGGGGGGCTTCAGCAACCTGTCGGATTATTCTCCGTAGAAATCCGACAGTAAGCGGCAGAGAAAAGATATACTATGAATATGCAACAAATAACGAAAGTTTCTCTCGCCTGGGAATTGTTTGAACAAGGGATGCCAAAGACTCATATTGCCAAGCAGCTTGGCATTCATCGGGAAACTGTTCATTTATGGATCTGTGGTATTCTCAATAATCCACAAGGGCTTATGGGATTCCTAGACTACTATCTTGTGGCTAAGAAAGGAGACCGTCCTAAACGGCAAGTGAATGCAATTCTAAAAAGGTGGGTCTGGCAGATTAGAGAGCGTGAGATGGATTGTTGCGGAGATAAAATACAATACTTTCTCAAAAAAGAACACGCCGTTTCTATCTCAATTCCTAAGATTTATGAGATATTAAAAGAGAAGTACGTTCTTCGGAAGAGACGAGGCAATAACATAAAACGTGGGCCGGTACCAAAAGCGGTAAAACCTCGGGAAGTAATTCAAATGGATACAATTGACTTTGGAGAACTCTTTGCCTTTACAGCAGTTGATATCTTTTCCAGAGAAGCAGATGTTGTCCTTCGCCCATCCCTAACCAGTAATGATGGTGTTATTTTCCTGGATACCTGTATGAGAAGACGCTTCAATGGGCATAGCGATTTAATACAGGCAGATGGCGGGCCGGAGTTTAAAGACAAATTTGCAGAAAAAGTCTATACTTACACAGATAGATTTCGTATTTCAAGACCTTACAAGAAAAATGAACAATCTTTCATTGAAAGCTTTAACAAAACAGTAAGAAAAGAATGCCTGGGGTGGAACAAGTATAGAAAATCAGAACTTTTAGAAGCAAAAAGCCTTATTGAAGCATTTCTTCAAAGATATCATTATCATAGACCGCATATTAGTTTAGGAATGAAACCGCCGCTTACCAGCTAAACTAAAGTGTCGGATATTTACGGAAACATTCCGCCTGTTAGAGGTGGATGATATAGATATAGTATTAATAACTATATTAGTTACTTAAAATCATCCGTTGCGCATGGCTTTTATATAGCAGATAAATTCTTCTCTTTGATATGGGCTTGGTTGGTATTTTCCCCGAGATACACTTAGGAAGGTTATTTGTACCGCCACGGCGATGCAAAAATTACCTCGTTGCCCGCTGAGCGGGCTACCTCAGGATTTTTGAATTTGTAGAGAAAAATACTACAACCAAACTTCCAATATCAAAGAGCAGAAATAGTATAAATATCTATACTTGAAAAGTCAAGAATAATTAAACTCCATTGACAAAATATTCACACTTCTGTAATATCTTAACTACATTCAGACCCATGAACGTAGTCAAATATAGTTTATGACAAAAGCACGAATAAAAGTAATTCCAAATAAGTCCTTCGCCATCGCTAAGGATAAAAATCGTATTGAGCAGACAAAAGCATATAATTTTGTGGAATTTTCCCAAATTGCCGAATACAGAAAAGTTAACCGAGAACTAATATTGACAGCCCTCCAATTTTTACCAAAAAATATTAAAAAGCTAACGCATGTTGATAATGGGACAGGGACTGGGCTTGTGCCACAACTTGCTGCGGAATTGTATCATGATCGTGGAATAGCAGCGACTATTATTGGTATAGATCCTGATCTTTATGCTTTAAAAAATTCCGGAGAATCTATGCGAAATTTTGAACATATAAATATTCTCATGATCCAGGGTTATGGACAGCATTTGGAAGAATTATTAAAAGAACATATTCCAAGTATTGGCGTAGATGTGGTCAGCATACATGACGCTATTCATGAAATACCCGGCCGCGATATTAAGCGCGCAATATTCGCGTCCCAAGCTAAAATACTCAAGCCGGGTGGAGTACAAACATATAATAGTTCATTTACGACAATAGGAAATGCCGATGCGGCTTTCAAATGGGGAAGATGGAAGATGGACGCATTTGCTTATTTTAAAGAGAATAGAAATAGGAATATTACAGCAATGGAAGTTTTTAGTCCCGAGGAGTATACTAAAATGATTACCGATAGCGGTTTGAAAATTGTTCACGAGGATGTAAAAACTGTTGTTCTTTCACTTGATGCCCTGAAGGCGATTTCAAGATATCCTGAATACGTAAATGGCATATTTAGAGATATGGAAAATACTGAAAAATACACACTGCTCGAAAAAAGTAAAGTACTTATTGCAGTCTTGGAAAAAGAAGGCGTTACAGCCTTACCAAGACAGTGGCATGAAATAGTCGCGCAAAAACCCTGAAGTTCTTCTCAGAAAGTCTTTATGTTAAATTCCAAACAAATGACTGCCAATGACCCTCTGATACATTTAAGAAATATACTTGAAAAAGATCCGGAGCTTTATTTTGGAAGAATTAAACAACTTTTTCAATTATCTAAAGATTTTAATAAATATATTAAAAAATTTTCTGAATTGATTAATAATGGCTATGTACCTGTTATTTATTCCAACCACCAGAGTCATACAGATGGAGTAATTCTCTCTATTTTAATTGAAGAGATAAGAAAGCATCTGGCACCGGATCGGCTGAATGGATTTTTGTGTCCGGTAGCGGCTTCCATGGCGAGCGGTGATCAAAATGATAGAGTACAAGGAGGCACTTTTATATTCCAACCTATTTTTAACAGAATAGGTTTTATCCATGTTCCCATTATCCGCGAAGATGACAGGCGTAAATATGGTATGGAAGGTTCAAATAGGGAAGCTATAGAGAGATTAATCTACGCGCCTCGGGACAATTACGGCCTAGTAGTTTTCCCGGAAGGAACTGTTCAGGGAGGAAGAGCAGGTAAAGATGGGCGAATCAATGGTATGCAGCAAGTTGAAGGTGGAGGAATTTTATTGCGTTGTATCAGTTTCTGGAGGGATCAGGGCAAAAAGAGTGTTTTGCTCCCTGTCGGTATTGTAAATAGTTACCAGATTTTTAACCCTGACAGGTACGATTTGCCGAAGGCTTTAATGGAAATGATAGGAGGTGAAAGTAAAGTTTCACAACTTGTCAATGTAGTTGTAGGTGAGCCTATTACAAGTGATGAAATAAATCAAAACTTAGGAAAAATGCTCGATCCAAAGAAACAGGAACACATAGATTATCTAATGAAAAAAATTGCCCTCCTTCTCCCCGTAGAAGCTCGTGGATATTATGGCGGCTAGAGGTACTCTTTGGCGACTACTTTTGCCATCTCATTTCGCACGAAAGCGTCTACATCTGAAAGCTTACCCTTAACCTCCGGTCTGTCGAGTAGCTCAGAGAGAGAAAAATAATTCCCAATATTAATTATATAAGTTTTACCAAAATTCATACCTCCTACTTCTTTTTTCTTGTAACTATTGGCGTTTTTTATAGCAAAACCGACAAGTAGAAATCCAAATTCCTTAACTCCTAAAGCTTGCAATGAAGCTATAAAATATCCAATAGGTTTTTGTTTGTCCTCCAGATCCAGCTTTTCTTTTCTGGAAGCGTTAATGGCCAGAGTAACTGATCCTCCCCGGCTGAGTACTTTACTGCTGGCGATTATAAATTCCCGTAGACCCTTGCCTTTTGTTAGATGTTCGTACCCTTTCTTGGTAATCGTACTATTATTAACAATAGGAGAGAATGTTCCGTGGTAGAATTTTGCCATAAATTCCATGAATTTATTGAATTGATGATATGAAAGAGGATTGACAGCTTCTCTATTTCTAAGAACCGGAGCTCTAAAAATTATTGACCTGTTTACCTCCATAGCGTCGCGCAGGCTAAAGTGAGTAAAGATAACAACGAGTCCTGCACCTGTTTTAGCGGCTAGACTTGCTTTTTTGAGCGCTTTTGTTTTATCGATAAAAATTCTTGGAAAGAATATACGAAGAAAAAAATCTGAAATTAATCTACCATATAACGACCAAAGAGGAATTTGTGCAATATTGGCACTGGGCTTCATTGTCTTTTTTTGTAGCCGGAACGCACTAATCCGGCAATTCCTATTATCCCGCCATCCAACCCGCCGTCAATCGCAATAGCTTGTCCGGTAATATACGCAGCTTTGGAGCTTGCCAGGAATACAATCGCATTGGCAATATCTTCCGGCGTACCAAGTCTTCCCGCCGGTGTCGCGTCTATAAGCACTTCTTTCATTTCCTCACTGAGATCACTTGTCATATCGGTCTCAACAAAACCCGGTAGCACTGCATTCACGCGTATATTGCGTCTACCCAAATCAATCGCCGCTGAATGGGTGAGTCCTATGATACCAGCTTTGGCCGCAGCATAATTTGCCTGCCCGGTATTACCATAAACACCCACAATGCTGCTTATGTTAACAATTGCTCCTCCATCACTCCGGGAAAAGGAGCCGACTGATTCACGAATCATCAAATAAGCCGCTCTCAGGTTTGTATTCAGAACTTTATCCCAATCAAAAGCCGAGATTGCATTTATCGGCTTATCAACTTTCGCTCCTGCATTATTCACAACAATATCAACTTTACCAAACGTACTGCGTGTTTTCTGAATAATTTTCTGTGGCGTTTCAGGATCTGTAATATCTCCTCCTATCCATATAGCCTGTGCCCCTAACTTTTTTATTTGAGAAACTACAGATTGAGCCGATGACTCGCTTTGCTCACGAGAGGTTATGACTATCCCCCTAGCTCCTTCTTGGGCAAATTTCCTGGCTGCTTCCGCGCCAATCCCCTTAGGACTGCTCGCTCCCGTGATGACTACAACTTTTCCACTAAATTCTTTTGTCATTTTTGTTCCGCCAGCTGGCGGATTGATATTTATTGTTGTGATGAGACTATAGCAATTAACAGTATTACTGTCAATATTTTAGAGGTTCACAATTTTGTATTTTCAAAATTCTGTCCCAAGTTAATAGCAGTAGTTGAATTATATTGTACTTTGTAATCCCTTGAAGTATAAGACCTAGGTAAGCTATTAACACGAATAGCTTCAGCTTTAGCTTCACGTTCTTCCATTTTAAATCCTATTGCAAATGCTATTCCACCAGCAATTAGTAAGGCCAGTTCAAGCTTTCTTCTATAAGAAAATAAATGATATGTCTGATCATTTCTACTTTCAACTCTTGTCCAGAATTCACTCTCTCGATTTTCTACCTCGGTGGGGGGAGGAAATACTTGTTGTATACCCCCTGCTGCTGTCGCTCTTCTATTTATTAAGTCAACCCCAGCATCTACAACAGCTCCAGTAACTAATATGCAGCCTGCAAAAATAGGTGCTAAATAACCTTTCTGTTCTCTTGCGCTAAGCTTATCTACCCTATATGGTCTTTCCTCTTTTGACATAGACGCAATTATACTATGTTTTATAAGTTTATCAACAACCCATAGTAATTATTTAAGATAAAACTCTCTTTTTTTGCAAGTTTTAATACTTTTGAGAGGAAAGTCAGAAAAACAATTGGCCGGCTTTTGATGTATTATGAAATCAATGGAGCTTTAGAATTTTATAGCTATTCATCATTTCTATGTCTTCTTTCTGACTCATCATCAAGCCATTTCAAAGCTGTTATCATCATTGCAAAACCAGAAACCTTAAGGATGCCATCAATCCATTCTCCATTAGGATGCTCCATCTTATATCTTTCATCAACTTTAGCTTGGAAATTTTTTTCCTGCACGCTTATCTCTAAAGCCTCCCGTACTTTTTCTAGGTCATTTAGTTTACTCTCCGGCTCCATAACATGCACATCATTGGCAAATGCTCGTGCGTTCTCAGAGGGTCGAGGAACTACTTGTTGTAGTCTTGTTGATATTAAATTTCTGTCACGCCAGCTATCTAGTGGGCCAGCAACAGCTACTACAACGCCTGCGACAAAAGTTTTTAAAATTCTCCTCCTACCTGGAGATGGAAGTTCATCTGGTCTAGGTAAATTTGCTTCTGGAGTCATAAACGCAATTATACTATATTTAACAAATATATCAACAACCTATAGTAAAATAAAGTATTTATTACTATAGGTTTGCAGTTGCTTATGTCACTATGGTATAATTGTGACCATGACAAGGGTAAGTGAAGCGCGGAGTGGTCCTTTTGATGTAAACTTGTTAAAGAAGGTATTAAGTGAATTGGGATATAAGTTTTATTACTATCCCAAAACAGACAGCACTATGAAAACAATAGAAGAACGTACTTTAGCAGGGGCAAGCGGAGCCATAGTTGCCTTAACCGATCACCAAACAGTAGGGGTTGGACGGGAAGGTCGCAAATGGCTGGACAGTCCGAATTGTTCGCTTTTGTTTAGCGTTTTATATCAGATCCCGCAATCGGCTGTAGCCGCTTTTGCCGACTTAGTCGCTCTGACAATATGCCAAGCTCTAAGAAGTGAGACAGGCACCCCAATACAAATTAAATATCCCAATGATTTAGTAGTTGAAGACAAAAAATTTGGGGGAATTCTGGTTAAAAATATTTACAATGAAAAACTTCATTACTTAGGCACCAATGTGGGTATAGGCTTAAACGTTCACTATACACTAGAAGAATTAGACAACTTCCCGACTGATTATCCGGCAACATCACTGGATGTTTTTACGAAATCTTTTGTCTCAAGACAGGATCTGTTAATTGAGATATTGCGGTCATTACGTTTTTTAAGCACAGAAGTTAAAGTTTTTGAGGCAAATTCCAATGCATTAGAATCTTTTGAGAAAATATGGAAGGAAGCATCAAGTATTTTAGGAAGAAAGGTTTCTATTTCAAAGCATGATCAGAAAGTCGCGGAAGGGTTAGTCGTAAATACAGGTATAGGTAAAGGAATTGAGTTGCAAACAAAGAAAGAGAAAGTTTGGTTCTCATTATATGGGACAGATATGAAAGCGAGGATCATAAATTAATATGTCAACAAAAAAGACACAAGAAAAGTTTATACCAAGAGTCAGCCCGTCTGATGTATATCCGCAAGTTGGAGAGGCGGCTGAAAAGCTAAAAGCGGTCATTCCTGTTTTTGGTGAGGAATTAATAAATGCCGTGATAAGCGCTATTACTACAGGACAAGTGCGTCATGGAGAATTGGAGCTAACAAGTCTCACAGAGCCCAAGCAAAAAGTGAAAGTTGCTTTCGACAATCCTATTGGTACGAAGGATATAAAAGTTGCTCTGAGAGGAGATTGGCGCCAAGTTACGGATATTTCGCTAGACAACCCTTTATACAGCCCAGTAAAGGGCATAGTTTATCGTAAGCGGGCTCCGGCTGATGAACAGCCTATCGCAGAAGAGGGACAAGTTATTGAGCCGGATGGTGCAATATGCGCTATTTCTCAAACAAAAAGTAATATTTGGTATTTACAGTTACCCGTGGATAAATTCCCCAAAGGTGGAATACTTACAAAATTCGTCATCTCCGATGGTAAGGAAGTAGAAAAGGGCGGAACGATTTGTTATGTCAAAAAGATTGAATAGTATTTCTTGTCATTCCGAGCGGACCCCGCTCAGCGGGGGGAGTCGAGGAATCTCATGTCACTGATTTACAAGAGAAATAAAGTGGTATGGGATCCCTCCACTTCGGTCGGGATGACAGAGAAAGTTTAGTAAGTAAATTATGACCATCAAAAAACTATTCATTGCCAATCGCGGAGAAATCGCTGTTCGCGCCGCACGTGCTTGTGAAAAAAGAAAAATACAAGCTGTTATCCCTTACTCCTTTTCCGATAGTCAATCGCTGGCTACAAGAATTGCAGACCGCAATAGTGATAAAGGTTGGGAGCTGGCAGTACTTGGCGGCGTGAGTTCCGAAGAAACTTATGCTAATCCGAAAAAGATGCTCCAAACAGCCCTATTACATCGTTGTGATGCAATCTTTCTAGGTTATGGATTCCTTTCCGAAAACGCGGAATTTGTACGCGCATGTGAAACAGCAGGACTGAAGGTGCTTTCGACTTCACCTACTAGCATGGAAATGGTAGGGAATAAGATTTCGGCGCGTGAAATCGCCAAAAAAATTAAAATCGGCGCTTTTGCTACGATCCCTATTCTGCAAGGTTCAGGAAATCTACAGACTTTTGAAGAAACAGTAAAAGCCGCACAGGATTTGGGATTCCCTGTGATGATGAAAGACCCGGATAAAGGCGGGGGAATGGGAAATATTGTTGCCAACAATGAAGCTGAATTGCAGCAAGCATACACAACTCTTAGAATGAACAGAAGTAATACCGGACTTTTTTTGGAGCGGTATATCCGGCGCGCTGTACATGTTGAAGTTCAAATTTTGGCAGATACTCATGGCAATGTAGTCCATTTAGGTGAGCGCGATTGTACCATGCAGAGATTGAGTCAAAAACTTGTCGAAGAATCGCCGAGTCCGCACATTTCAAAGCATATCCGTGAGATTATCCAGTCCACGTCAGTGGATTTCGCCAAACATGTGGGCTATCGTGGCGCGGGCACGTGGGAATTTATTGTTGATTTAGATAAAAAGGGAAGACACGGCCCCGCCTGGTATTTTATGGAAGTAAATCCAAGAATTCAGGTTGAACATGGAGTGACAGAGCAGCAAACAGGAATTGATATAGTGAACACCATGATTGATATTGCCGAAGGAAAAAAATTACCCTTCACTCAAGACCAAATAAAACCGGAGGGGCATACAATTGAAGTCAGGGTTTATGCGGAAAAACCCGAGGAGGGATTTAAACAAAGCTTTGGACGCCTTGAAGTTCTCAAATACCCCACCCTAAAAGGCGTACGTATAGACAAAGGTTGTGAGCAAGGCGATGAGATCTCTCCTTGGTTTGATCCCACAATCTGTAAACTTATTGCCCACGGCACGACAAGAGAAGAAGCCAGACACCGCCTGTCTCTGGCGCTTTTAAATCTTGATATTGTCGGTGTACAAAATAACCGCGATTTTCTTATGGAACTTTTGAACACTGAAGAATTTAGGGGCGCGTCAGCAACAACTTCATTTGTGGAAATCTGGTGGCAAAAACAATTACAAGTGAAAATCTATGCGCTAGGTGGACTTGTCAAAAGAGGTACATTTACCCCTCAACCAAGTAGGCGTACCTTTAAACCGATGCTTCTTCCTCAACAAGTTAGTGTTCCCTCCCGCAAGTCTTCGGATCTTGTTTCGTATAGTCAATATTATGAATTGCAGCAAACAAAATCAGGTCAGAACTCCGCCGCGGAATTTGGTATTGCTGAACGTGACGGTATACAATTTGTTCTATATGAGTTGGATGATAGATTCGCAGCAGGGACACTTGGAGTCGCTGAAGGAATTGCCTTTGTTGACGCATGCCGCCTTGCCAATACAAATAATCTTCCTTTAGTAACTATTTCGCGTTCAGGCGGAGCACGGCAACATGAGAATACTATGTCTCTATTCCAAATGGGCGCGACTATCAATGCTCTAAATAAATACCCGCCCCTTTTCCATATAAATATTTATTCGGGCGGCGTCTATGGCGGTGTACCTGCAAGTTTTGCCGGAGTCGCGGATATTCAAATTGCCGTGAATGTCAAAGAAACGAAAATCGGCTTCACCGGTCCTTATATTACGGCAAAAACTCTGGGAAAACAGCCAAAAAGTTTTTCTGCCTCTGATTCATATCAGGAATTGCCCGAGGGAACTCATACTCCTCTTCACGCGTTTCAAACAAGAAACATAGATATTTTAGCTGCAAGTCTTGAAGAAGCATCTGACAAAATAACTCATCTTTTACATATTTTGAAAATACCTTCAACTGTCACTGATCCGAATAAAGTCTTTGCCGTTTACGAGCATATTGGATTCCAGCAAATGCCTGGTACAGGGCAACGATTTGACCGTCCGGGTATTGGTGTATTTGTTTGGCTTCGTAATAAAATTGGCAGTCTATTGTGGAAACAGCATAAGCCTGTTGCCAATGGTAATAAGAATTCAAATTCTTATCCTCCATTATCAATTACCAACAGGAGAAAAGTTCTTATGCATGTTAATCGGCCAACAGCCGCAGATCTGATTGATAAAAATGCTGGGATTTTCGATGACACTATTGCGCTTACTTCTGTATTACATATAGATGGCGCCGAACAATACCCTCCTATAATTGCCGCCGTTGCGAAACTCGGCGATAGGACAGTATTTATTCTAGGGCAACAAACCCAAAGGGTTATTGATGAAAAATCTGGAAAAAAAGTTAAAGTTTATGATCCCCAAAAACCCGCTGATTGGGAATATACAGAGCGTATGATCGCTATTGCAGACAGGCTACATCTTCCTATTATTCTCATCGGTGATACGCTTGGAGCTGATTGTTTGCCTGATTCGGAAGACCGCAATCAATCGCATAAGATTGCGCACGTTATTAAAGCCCTTGATAGTTACCCTTATCCTGTAATTAGTGTTAATATTGGTTTCAAAGGTAGCGGCGGAGGAGAAACATTTATCCGCCCCTTTGATGCTGCTGCTGATTTTGAAAACAGTTTAAGTTTTGTTTCTGATCCTATGGTCCAATATTGGATTTTGACCGGTAGATGGATTGACAAGTCGTCAACGCCAGAATCTCAACAGGAACTATCACGTTTTATTGAACAACTAAAAGATTCAACAGCCCAAACCCGCTTACATACACATCAAATTGATGCTATTATTCGGGAAGGGAAAGGCGGCGCTCATGTTGACCCGACAATTATTATAGCTAATTTAAGACCATGGATTAAGAAACAATTATCTCAACTTGAGAAATATTCATCCGTTGATCTTCTTAATCGCCGTCATGAACGAATAGAGCGCACGAATAACACAGTCACTGTTGAAGCATCAAATTTGTTATGAATCAGGCCGTTAAACCAATAAATTTTGGAACAGGCATATATTTACCGGAACTAGTTCTCGATAATGCGGAGCTTGAGCGTAGAAAGATAATTCTCCGCAGCGGAAACCAACTGCGCGCCACACAAATCCTCGCAAAAATAGGTGTTGAGAGACGCCATATTGCACCCGACAATCAAACAGTAGCCGATATGGGCTACTTAGCCGCCAATGAAGCATTGTCAGATAATAAAAAAATAGATCTGGTTATGGCCTCTTCAAGTCATCCTACTTCCTATCATGTGGCAGGTAGTATCGCGAAGCGCTTAAATTTAAACAAACCAGCGGTTTTGGATATTCATGCAGCTTGTTCCGGTTCCGCGCTTATGTTCGCCTATATTTTAGAAAAGCAAAAAGAGTTACAAGGTAAAAGGGTCATATTAGTGGCAACTGAAAAATTTAGTACGTCTGTTGTTAATTTATCACATCCCAATGCCTTGAGCCTTGATTCATCTCTTGGCCAAACTATTTTCGGTGACGGCGCCGCGGCAGTACAATTCATAGTAGGAAAGGATATAATAATTCATCATGCAATTAACAAAGCCCTTCCTGATTTGAGCGGTATAACAGACTTGATTTTAATGGCAATGGGTGAAAATAAATTTATCGAACCATGCTTAGTCTATCCAGTAGCTGTTTCCCCCTTAAACGAAGACTTTAAACTTGGCTATTTTACTCAGAACGGTCCCCGGGTTTTTGAGGATGTCCAAAACTCTATTCCCGTATTTATACGCGAAGCAGTGCAAGAAGCAGGATTTAAACCCAAAGACATTGATTTAGTCGTTCTGCACCCGGGCAGCAAGCGATTAGTCGAAGCTTTGAGAGAGCGTCTCGCGCCCGAATTCCAAGTATATTCCGATTACGCAGACGCAAACATGTCCTCAGTTTCCTTATTATATTCTTTTATCAAGGCCTTGCGTGATAACCGTATCGGACGAGGAAGCAAAATAGTCCTAGCCGGCTTCGGCGCCGGCAGCCCGGATCTATATTCCTCTACTGTGGTAATTGAATTAAAGTAATATTTTGCTATTATCTAATTGGTTTGTTTCTCGAGTTTTTTTAAACGCTTCTCGTGATTGTCTATTCGCGTTTCTATTTCTTTTTTCTCATGTTTCTCAAACAATCTATCCTCGCGTAGCTGAGCTAACTCTCCAACAACTTGATCCATTTTAGTAAGTATTTCATCACGGTACCCTCGTGCCTTATCATCAATATCCATTTTTGTTTTTTCCAGCATCATCTCCACTTTTATAGTAGTTGGATAATTGCTTAGCTCCTTTTTAAGGTCATCCTTTGTTGGATAATTGCTCAACTCTTTCTTAAGGTCATCTTTAGTTGGGTAATTACTTAGTGTCTTCTTAAGATCGTCTTTAGTAGCATATTTGGCTAATTCTTTCTTAAGTTCTTCACGAAGAATGCTTTTTGTAACAACAGGATCGTTAGTTGTAATTTGTTTCATAACAAAAAGTATAATAAGTTGAGAGAGAAAAAACAATAGAACAAACTATAACAATACTAGCTTCACTCCGCCCGTCACTGTTTACGGTATTGTCACACATTGTCTGACTAAGCATTGAAAACGATTTACTCTGATTTGAAATTATAATATTTATTTGCTTTATGTTAAAATAATGCAGTGATAAAACCACTTTCAAAGAGTACTGTTGTTGTCACCGGCGGCAGCCGTGATATTGGCGGAGGGATTGTACTTGAACTTGCAAAAGCAGGTGCTAAAGTAGAGGCAGTTTTCCGCTCACATGAACAACGGGCGCAAAAAATTGCGGGTGTTGCTAAAAAATCCGGGCAGGAAATCATTTTAGTTCAGGCAGATTTGACTACGGATTCCGGACGCGAAACTGTATTTAATAGTTGGAATGAGAAATTCGGAAACAATATTGATATTTTGGTTCTCTGTGCATCTGGTGCGACAATGGAAATCAATGTTGATGCGAATATGGCGCTCATAGATAAATTTCTCGCCCTAAGAAAAGAGCGAATAAAAAATGGTGAAACTTTATCAACTGGCACAATTATTTTCCTTCAAAGCGAACCCGGGCATTATCACCGTGTCATTGACGGTGTTTTTGATTTTCTTGAATATTATCGCACAAAAGTAGGACCTGCCAAACGGGCAGGAGAAGACGCGTTTAAGCAGAGGCACGCGGCTATGGACGAGGTAAATGTGCGCGGGATTGTCGTCTGTCCACCTGAAGTAACAGACACATTTAATATGAAATTATTTGAGCTCCAAAATAAAGAAGCAAGAGAAAAAAGCCGCGAATTGTCAGCTATGCTCGGAACCCAATCTTTCGTTACCATTGCGACTGTTGCAATGACTGTAAAAGAAATTATACAAGACGCGGGTATGCAAAACGGAAGTATTAAATTGTTTGGAAATGTCACAGACGGTCTTACAGCTCTTAGCTCAATTTATGGTGATGAAGCAATTTATGTGCACACATTTGAGAAAGTGGGTGAGCATAAAGGAGAAGGTCGTGTAATTGTCAATCCAAAACTTTGGAAACGGGATAAAGAACCCTCGTTCGCCGGAGAAATTAAAAGCAAGACAAGTGACCAAATTATTTCATCTCTTACATTATCAAAAGATCATATGAAGGGACATTTCCGTTCAGATATTGTCTCTCTTTTTCCAGGACACAAATCAATTCGCACAGCAGCTATCACGCTTGGCCGGTTTTTAACAACAGACGCAGAGTTTGATCCAAAGCAAATATATTTAACCCAATATAAATCAGTAAAATTCCGTAGCCCCGTACTGCCGGGACAAACACTCACCTCCAAAGTTACTTTAGCGGAGAAGTCAGACGTTGAGGTAACAGGAGACGCTGTTCAGGAAAATATTGATAAAGAAAGTATGGATATCCGTGGAATGGTTGTTAAGCGCGTATTAAATAAGGAGGATGAAAGCGTTCTACTATTAGATCAATTGGTTGAATCAGCAGCACAAACCGTTGGCATGTATTTATTAGTGAGCTTGCAAAATGAACAAGTTCTCCCTCTTTTTCATAGCACAGGCAATGCTGAGCTTATTAAGAATGTGCAGCCCGGAGATAATCTACTTATAAAAGCTAATAATGTAAAAATATCAAAAATGGGTTCAATGAACGTATTCTCAACAGATTTGGAAATAACCAGAGCAATTATTGGTGTTGTTTCTGAAAAAAATGAGAAAGTTCAGAAAGTCGTTAGGGAAGAACTGATAGCTACAATTAAGAGCCTTCAGGGATTACTACTGCCAAAAGAAGAAGCGCTTAAAAAATTGACTTAAAAATGAAGAGAATAATACCCTCCACCATGGCATCTCAACACCCCGATCATGCGAACATTCCCTACTGGCACAACAAAGAATTCATCACCGCCCAACACGAACACAAAGAATGTTACCTCATGTATTCAGATTTGGGAATCCAGGAATACAAATGGGATTGGGAAGGAAAAATTGTAGATGAATCCATTATGGAAAGATTACTAAGTCTTTATTATGATTATTTTAGAGCTAATCCGCTTGGAAAAGAAAAATTTCTCACTTTTAGATTGCCTAATCCTAAAGCTGAGACAGAATTCCGCCTGGCTCGGGCTTTCATGGGAATTCTAAGCGCTGCGTCCTTGACCAAGCAAGTCGGCTTGCACACTCCACCCCTATTTGAAGTAATTCTGCCCATGACCGAAAGCGCCGCTGAAATGATTGCGATCCAAGAGGCATTCCAGGAAATCACACAGCTAAAACACGAACTTTACCGCTTTGAAACCAATACATTAAAAAACATAGAAGTAATTCCACTCTTCGAACAAGTGTCAACCATAATTAACTCCGATCAAATACTTAAAGACTATGTAGCTATGCATATCCAAAAATTCAAAAAAGTACCTGCATATTTACGGCCATACGTTGCCCGTTCTGACCCGACATTAAATTCGAGCTTAGTTCCCACAGTCCTCGCGATAAAAATAGCATTATCGCGCTACAAACTATTTACCCAAGAGTCAGGAATCCCGCTATACCCAATCATTGGCTCAGCCTCACTTCCATTTCGCGGAGGACTGACTCCGCATACTGTTAATCAATTTATTAAAGAATATCAAGGCATAAAAACCGCCTTAATTCAAAGCGCGTTCCGTTATGATTACGACAAATTAGATGTTAAGAAGGCAATAAAAACTCTAAATAATTCACTCCCGGCTGGCCTTGCTGCCGAGATAACAACGAAGGAAGAAAAAGACCTGATATCGATTATTTCTTTCTTTGAACTTCCATATAAAAAAGTTATTGAAGAAATAGCCCCCATAATCAATAAAATCGCATCATCGCTTCCCCCAAGGCGAGAAAGAGTCCAGCACACCGGCTTATTTGGTTATTCCAGAGGCATGGGGAAAGTAACACTCCCGCGGGCGATCTCGTTTACAGGATCCCTATATTCAATCGGCATCCCTCCGGAGTTAATCGGTACCGGACACGGAATTAAAAAAACTATAGAGGCAGGCAAAATAGATCTCTTGGAAAAATTCTATATTAATTTAAAACAAGATCTAATCACCTCAGGTAAGTTCCTCAACAAAAAATTACTAAAAACACTCGCTATTCAATATCCTATATTTAAAGATGTCATTGATGACATAAAATATATAGAAGAGTACCTCGGAACCGAATTAGGCCCGGAAAGCCCCGAAGAAAAAGAACATTCCAAACTCACGGAAAAAATATATAAAGGCTTCACACAAGACAATATCCCCCAAGATATTCTAACCCGCGCAGCAGTTCTCCGAAAAAGCATGGGTTAGAAATATCCAGAAATTTCTTACCCTTATAGAGTCTCAATATTGCTTGCTAAGAGTAGGGTGTGTATAATAACACTATGATTAAACGTAAGGTTCTGCAATATACAGTTTTTTATACACCTGAACCAGAGGGAGGATTTACAGTTACTGTTCCATTCCTCCCCGGGTGTGTTACTTATGGGAAAAACTTGCAGGATGCAAAAAAAATGGCTGAAGATGCAATTCAACTTTATGTTAAAAGTTTACAAAAACACAATGAGCCAATTCCCACAGAAGAAAATTCCTTCATCAGCTCTGTGAATTTGGAGACCCCTGCAACGCATGCCTAAAACATACAAACCAAAAGAAGTTTTGAGGAAGTATAAAAAGCTCGGGTTCGAGGAGGATAGACAAAGCGGAAGCCATAAAATTTTGTATCATCCAACTACTAAGAAAAGGGCGGTTATTCCACATCATCTAAAAGAAATTGCCAAAGGAACATTGTCTGCAATTCTACGTGAATCGCAGGTTTCAAGAGAAGAATTCGAAAATGCGTGAGGTAATCTAATGTTCTTATAAATAATTAGACACTTGTTTTTGAACTAAAAGGCTTTTTTCCGGCAAAACTCGCTTTGTCTCCCAATAGTTCCTCTATCCGAAGCAGCTCATTGTATTTACAATTTCTCTCTGATCGCGAAAGTGAACCTGTTTTAATTTGTCCTGACGACAATCCGACAGCTAAATGAGCAATAGTCGTATCCTCAGTTTCGCCGGAGCGGTGGGAAATTACAGTATTCCAGCCAAATCTTTGCGCCATTTCGCAAGCCTTCATAGTCTCCGTCAAAGTGCCAATTTGATTCGGCTTGATAAGAATTGCGTTTGCAGCTTTTAGCCCGATGGCTTTATCTAAAAATTTAATATTAGTCACCAACAAATCATCCCCGACAATCTGTTTTTCTTTTCCTAATTTTGCAGTCAACAATTCCCAACCCTTCCAGTCGTTCTGATCAAGAGGATCTTCAAGCGAAAGAATCGGAAATTTCTGTGTTAATTGAATTATCCAATCAACCATTTCTTCAGACGTAAGTTTTTTTCCGTCTTTTTTTAGAATATAATGTGTTCCGTCAAAAAATTCAGACGCAGCGGCATCAATCCCCAGAACAATATCTTTCCCCAATGAATATCCGGCTTTTTCAACTCCCTGCGCAATTAATTCAAATGCTTCTAAATTACCTCCTTTTACCTTTGGAGCAAACCCACCTTCATCTCCCACAGTTGTCTCATACCCTTTTTCATTAATAATTTTTCCTAGAAAATGAAAAACTTCCGCGCCCATTCGCACAGCATCAGAGAATGAGCTAGCACCTACCGGAAGTATCATATACTCCTGAATATCTGTCGAAAAATTAGCATGTTTTCCCCCATTTATAATATTCATCATAGGAAGTGGAAGTATATAAGAAGATTTTTCATTTATCCCGGCTATATAGTCAAAAAGAGGTTTACCCATAACATTTGCACTTGCTTTAGCGACTGCAAGCGACACAGACAGGATAGCATTCGCGCCCAATTTTCCCTTATTTTCCGTACCATCCAAATCAATCATTGCCTGATCTATCTTCTCTTGATCCTGTGCATCCAAACCAACCACTGCTTTGGTAATCGGGGCATTAACATTATCAACTGCCTTCATAACACCCTGGCCGAGATATTTTTTCGGATCACCATCTCGCAGCTCAACTGCCTCATTTACTCCTGTAGATGCTCCTGATGGGACAGCAGCTCGCCCAATAACACCATTCTCAAGCTCCACATCGCATTCAACCGTAGGATTCCCCCGTGAATCCAGTATCTGTCTCGCATGTATTTTTTTTATTATCATAAAAAGGAAAAGATAATTACAATTATTAATATAAAAATAAGTATATTAGAAATGCCTGCAAATAACCCAAAGTTGGACAATAGCCATATAACAAGGAGGATGATCGCCAAAGTACGAAAAATTCCGGGAAGAAAACCAATTACCCACACAATAAGTATTAAGATAAGGAGATTATATAAAGTAAACGGATGATTTAATATTGAAAAAAGCGAATAATTCAAAAACGGAATTTGAATAAAACCCAATAACCAAAAAATTATAAAGAGTACCAGGATCAACTGAACCATATTATATATTTATTGTGGCAACTTTTCATAAAAAAATCAAATCGCTCTGATAAAATAATACATGTTACGAAATACTTGTCATTCCGAGCGGAGCGATAGCGGAGTCGAGGCGACTCCACGAAGTGGATAGTGCCCTTGTGGTGAATCTCATACCACTGATATTTAAACATAAGATCCCTCCACTCGTCTGCGGACTCGGTCGGGATGACAGTGAGTAATATGAGATAATAAAAATCTATTATGAGAAATAGACCAATTGGCATATTAGATTCCGGAATCGGAGGATTAACTGTTTTAAAAGAAATAGCCAAAGAATTACCACAAGAATCTCTTATCTATATAGGCGATTCCCTAAATACACCATACGGAAACCGCTCCTCAGTAGAAATTTACAATCTCTCCAAAAAACTAGTTAATTTTTTGTTACAAAAAAAAGTAAAATTGATTGTTGTTGCCTGTAATACAATTACAGTAAATAGTATTAATGCCTTGAGAGCTGACTTTCCGGACATCCCATTTGTCGGCACTGTTCCGGTAGTTAAAACTGCCGCAGCCGTGACTAAAAATAAGAAGATTGGCATACTCTCTACCACACAAACAGCAACAAGCGAATATCAAAAAAAATTGATAAAAACATTTACAAATGGACATAAAGTCATAAATCTCGGAACTGACAAGCTAGTTCCACTTATCGAACAAGGAGAATTAACAGGCAAGAATATTGAGGTAGAATTACTCAAAATATTATCAATATTTAAACAAGAAGATATTGATACTATCGCGCTTGGCTGCACGCATTTTGCATTTTTAAGAACACGGATAAAGCGAATATTAGGACCCAAGGTGCAAATACTTGACTCAGGTCCCGCAATAGCCAGACAAGTAAGACGAATTCTTCAAAATAACGAGGCTCTCAGCGCAACAAAAAGTCCTGTCCATTCATTCTATATCACCAGTAATCCTGAATCTGCTCAAAAAACAGCTGCTCGATTCTTTGAAAATAAATTCCCCGGCAAACTCAAAAAAATAAAGCTAAGCTGAAGCATAAATAAAGACCTATAGGTTATTGATATAGCCAATAATTATGGTATAATACCGTATATGCGCAGAGCTGAACAAGGCGGTACTCCTACTAGCCAAGACATATTTCAAAGTCCTTTGCGAAGGCGTATTCGACGCACACTTGCGGTAGTAGGTACCTTATCGGTATTAGGAGGGTGGGGGAGTGGAGCTTATACTGATTATATGAGTGGTGAAAAACAAGACGATATAAATCTAAAATACCCTAAACAAAGTGAGAAAATACTGATTTCTGCTCAAGTTACACTAGCCACGCACGTTAAGAAGGAATGTAAGGAGACAGTTGAGCCGAAATATAAAACAATAGTAGAAAACGCTCGAAACGTAATAGAACAAGAAAAAACCAATAGGGACCAAAGAAACCATGAACTCGCCAAACTTTACGAAAGTAAGCCTGCTAGCCCTCTTGTAATTACTATATTTGGCATAGCAATGCTAGGATTAGCAGGAATAGTTAGCAGGAAGGAGAATAACCTTACACATCTAAATCAACTAA
Source organism: uncultured bacterium (assembly GCA_963826535.1). Taxonomy (GTDB): domain Bacteria; phylum Patescibacteriota; class Microgenomatia; order Levybacterales; family UBA12049; genus JAHIGH01. Next base: position 100,168 of record CAWGXL010000010.1, read on the forward strand.
GGCCACCCAAGTAGCCCTCTCTTTTAGCTTATTCGCTCAGTATTGACAACAAGTTGAACCGCATGTAATACTGAACCATTACAAAACAAATCTATGCCTCAGCAAATAAATAAATCAGCATTTCTTTTTCCCGGACAGGGATTATTGCCACATGATGTAATCGAATATTATTCCTTTCTTAAAACCAAAGACAAACTTAAAACCGAAAAATTTATTTCTACCCTCCAAACCAGTCTCGATGAAATTAACCTACAAGCCATGTTTAATGTAATTAAAATTTTAGAAAAAGAAACGGCATTGCAATGGAACCGGACCGATTTTGTACAGCCATTAACTTATACACTTAGTATTCTCACATACGAGTTGATGCGAGATAAGGGACAAAGCGACCCAAGTTACATGCTCGGACACAGCCTGGGCGCATTTTCAGCCCTTACAGCTGCAGGTTCGCTTCCATTTGAACGGGGATGCCGGATCGTTGCCGCCCGGGGCAAATTTATGCAAGAAGAAAGTGAGATGACCAATGAGGGTATGATCGCTGTTATCGGATTGACAGAAGATAAAATCAAAAATTTAAGTGAAAAAACCAAATCCGCAATAGCATTGATAAACGGCCCAACAGCCTTTGTCTTAGGCGCCCCAAGAGATAGTTTCTCCCAAATTGAACAAGAAGCGGTACTTTTGGGAGCAAGTAAAACAATCCGTCTGGCTACATCCGGAGCTTTTCATACAGATGCAATGCTAGGAGCCTATAAAAAATTCAAAGGGTTTTTAGAACAAGACAAACTCCAAAAACCCCGTGTACCCGTTGTGGTCAATATGAAAGGCACTGCCTCTCTAGATCCCGACGAACTGAAGAACGACATTATTGAAAGCATAATAAATCCTATCAACTGGACGCGCATGATGGACTTTTTGAAAAGCAACTCTGTGGATTCATATATTGAAGTAGGTCCGGGAACCTCTTTAACCTCTTTGAGCCGGATAAACGGTGTCGAACGGGATAGAATATCACATGCGAGAACTATACTTGAATAAGATATTCTAGTATGTTAGCATGAGTCACACAATATGGATTGGACAAAGAACGGGGTCGATTTAACGGATAAAATTAAAGAGCTAAACATACAGTCAGGTGATAAACCATCTGATACTGTTGTAATCACCGGATATGCCCAACTTACACCTTTGGGTAATACAACTGAAACCGAAAAAGCAGAATTCGCGGGTATTTCGGGAACGAAAAAATACGATGTCAAGAATTTTAGAAGCAATATCGCAGGCCCGATAAATTTCCGTCCGGAAGATCATTTTTCAGAAAAAGAATTAAGAGGTTTATCACGTATAGGAGCTTTAGGAATTGTACTGGCCAAGGAGGCAGGCAAGATGGCTCTGGTATTAGATGATACAGGCAAATTAAAGAATGACTTTGACCCCCTCAAAGCAGGTTGTACTGTTAGTACCGGCATTGGCGCGCACTCGAAAATGGTTGACGTTTATGTAAAAATCCATTGGAAAACTGATCCAAATACCGGAAAAATGCAACCTGCAGATCCGGTGGAAGGATCACGATTACTTTCTCCGTTTATTGGCCTTCAATTATTTCCTGAAGAACTGGGAGGTGACATTGAAGCGTCCCTCGGACTACAGGGATGGGGCATAAATTCCGCTGAGGCTTGTGCCACCGGGCTGTCAAGTATAACAGACGCGTATCACCTAATAAAAACTGGGAAAAATGATATTGTATTTGCGGGAGGTATAGAAGACGTTATATCTGAACGCCCGGATCTTTCTATAGGCGTCTTTGCTGCAATGAGAGGACCTCTATCCAGTAGGAATGATGAGCCGGAAAAAGCCAGCCGCCCGTTTGACCGCGACCGCGACGGTTTTGTTTTATCTGCCGGCGGTGGAGTCATTGTACTCGAAAGACTTGACTCGGCGCTCGCCAGAAAAGCTCCGATTTATGCCGTTGTGTTAAGTGCTGAAAAAGGAAGCGACGGATATAGTCCAACCAATCTCGAAACAAATCGTGTTGCGAAACTTATTCTTAAAACATTGAAATTACCGGAAGAAAAAAACCTGACATATCCGATTGATGCGATCTTCGCACACGCTACTGCAACCAAAGCAGGAGACCTGGCTGAAATTACTACGCTCAGGACAGCTTTGGGTGATGATTATTTAAACAAAATTCCAATTACCGCCATCAAATCAATGCACGGACATTTGGCTGGAGGAGCAGGAGCAGTAAATGCGATCTCCGCTATCCGGGCGATTGAAAAAGGCTTTATTCCCCCGATTGTAAATCTGGACAACATTGACGAGCCCTTTAAAGATTTAAATTTAGTAAAAGGAAAAGCGCTAAAAGGAAATTTCAATACCGCACTAGTCCTAGCCTACGGCTTCCATGGGAAAGACGCGATAGTACTGCTTGGCAAATACCAACCCTAGTGAAGTGCAGAAATTGCTTCTTTTAAATTTTTAAATACTCCGTCTGCCTTAGAAAAATCCTGTTTTTGAGTAAATTCATTAGGTACAGCAAAACAAAATAAACCCGCTGATTTAGCTGCACTTACTCCGTATTGAGTATCTTCAAAAGCAATACATTTTTCAGGATTTAAACCAAGAGATTCAACTGTGGATAAATATATATCGGGAAAGGGCTTACCTCGTTTAACATCACTTCCGGAAACAACAGTTTGAAATAAAGTTAATATTCCTGTTTTCTCCAATTTTAATCGAGTTTCATCTTTAGGACTGCCGCTCGCGCAGGCAACTTTGATTTTCTTTTTCAGAAAAAATTTTATTGCGTCTTTTGCATTAGGCATAAGCTGTATTTGTTTTGTATTTATCCAATCAAACAATAGCTCTTCCTTTTTTAAATATAAAGTTTTCTCATCGATTTTTAAATTGAGGTCATGAATAAGTTCAGCTTCAATAATATCTCCACGTTTACCTGCATATAAAAAATATTGTTGTTTCGTTAGTGACTTACCATAGGGCTTTAATACCTCACGCCATCCCTGCCATTGGAAATATTCAGTATCAACCAAAACCCCATCAACATCAAATACTGCCCCTTGCAGATTGCCTAGTTTTAATTCAGGATTTTTCATAAATTTAATTATACAATATGTATGATAACTTTCATTAATTGCTTGTTGTTATTATCTAATTGTATCTATACAATAAGCAATAAATGATAAAGGTAAGACAAGAGCATATTATCTATAGATACAAAAAGCACAAAACCAAAAAAATTAAATCCAAAAATATTTATACGAGCCCTATACCACACTTCATATTTTTAGCAATTTTATTCTTCCTCATAATTTTTTCAGGAATTTATCCGTTCCATTCCGACAATATTGAAACCTCTGCAGAATTGTCTGAAATCACAACTTTACAGCCCCTTAATTCAATTATTTATAACAATAAAAAATCAACCACTAAATTACCTTTATTCGCCAATATATTGTCAACCATGAGCGCATCTTTAAGTCCAAGACCGAAAATAAAACATGACTCTTTGCATATACCGGTTGCCCAAGCGCAAGCTAATACTTCAGATGATTATTGCTTAAATGTGCCCGTTTTACTTTATCATCATATTCAACCCTTATCGCTTGCCAGGGAATTAGGCCACGCGCAATTTACCGTAGGTGACAATTATTTTGATATGCAGATGTCTTACCTTGCAGAAAACAATTATCACGCAATTTCAGCTGATGAGTTGGCATATGCCCTTATTCATCATACTTCGCTTCCACCAAAAAGCATAGTAATAACCATAGATGATGCTTATGATGATAACTATAAATACGCTTATCAGATTTTAAAAAAATATTATTTAGCCGGAAATTTCATGATACCTACGGGTCTAATTGAAAATAAGGGCTATATGACTTGGGTTGAGCTAAAAGAGATGTCGGAAAATCCTCTTATAACTATTTATAATCATACTTTATCCCATGCATATTTAGGAGGAGAAACAAGAGAAAAAATTGAATTTGAGATAACTTCAGCAAATAACCAACTTGAAAGCAATTTGGGAAAATCCAGTAATATTTTTACCTATCCATATGGCTCATATAGTCCTCTGGCTATAGATGTATTAAAAAAGTTAGGCTTTGTAGCGGCATTTTCAACCCTCGACGGGACTATACAATGCGAATCATATATTTTTGCGCTTAAACGCCTTCACATCGGCAACGCCCCATTAAATTCATACGGGTTATAATTTTTTTATTCCCTTTGACAAATGAAGGATATTTCGGTAAGCGTTTTTTCTTTTTCTTCCCTAGAAAGTGGAAGCAGGTCAAGTAAATTCGGATTCTCATGAATATCTTTACATATAACGATGTGATTATTCAGCAAAGTTATTTTGTGTGTTTGCGCGAGCGTAGTGAGCATGGTTATGGGATGGAGGCGTGACTTTTCTATTAAATCCCTAAGACTTCCTTCTTCAGGAAAGCTCCAGCTAATAATTTTAAGACCTGAGCATAGAGCATATGTATTGGCATCTATGGTAGTTTTGGTATTGGTGACAAGCCAGGCCTCATCTAACAAATTTTTTTCCTTTACATCTTGAAACCTCGCATGTGTATATAAGGCCACGTGAACCTCGGAGCGTGTGCCAATGTTATTATGAAATTTAGCTTCAATCATACTGGTTTTATTCTCTTTTTTAGCAATTACATCAATCTCGTGACTAATGCACTTTCCCATCAATATTTGTCTCACTTTTGTCTCGTAACCCAATGCTTGTAGAATTTTGGCAATAAAGTCCTCAAACGGATATCCTGTGGGACCAAGCATCATAATTGCTTCTTTAAGGCTATACCTCGTGCGATTATATGGATGTTCGGATTTTCCTAAGAATTCCAGTATATGTTGATAAATTTCTCTCGTCGGAATCCCGTCGTACAATTTACTTCTTACATGAATTAATACCTCTGTTGACAAGCCTTGCGGAATCCTAGCTCTTTTAATCGAGCTCATAACTTTTACTTCATCGTATGGCTCCCTCTCGCCGTTGGCTTTGAGAACTTGCAGCATTATATTATTTTATACCCCTTTTTTTCTAAAAACAATGAACTTATCCTTTTCTAAATCTATGTAATACTCATTATTTAGTTTAAGTTTTTCAACCATTTCTTTTTCCGCCTTTTCTGAGCCGGAGTTAGTCAATAAAAATATTACCATATCTGCTTCATTCATGCCTTGCGGAACAGTATATATTTGCGCGCGTTGCGCAAGGTGTGAGCCGACATTATTTGTCCCGGAGACACTGAAACTGTCTGGTATACCGGACAAATAATTATCAATTAAACTTTTATCATTTACCGGCCTGGTAAACATATCCAAATTCGCAGCTTTTGCGCCGGGTAATGGCCCAAATAGATATGCACCAATTAATGAAAACGTCAAAAGATATATAACTAAGAACGCGTTAGTTAATCTCAGTTTTTTTCTCAATAAATTCAAGCCAAAAATTGCGGTTATGAAAATAAATGGGCTGATGGCCGATGTATATTGGTAATAAATTTGGTGTAGTTGTTCATTATTGCTAAGAAGATTTATCAGTAAATCCGGCAGAGCAAAAAGTAGATTCAATGGCGCGAATATTGATAAAAAGCCAACCGGAAGAAAAAGTTGGTTGAGGTAAGACAAACGGCTTTGCTGGAATATTATTTCAACTATCTTTTGCGGTGAAAAAATAATAGTTTTTAATATATTCCCCGGCGAGTCGCCAAATTCGCTGTAATAATCCAGGGCAAAATGTTGCGACCCAAGAGCATTTGGAATCGCGTGCCAAATTAGAAAATAAAACATTAAAGAAGAAACTGCAAAAATAGTCAATCCAAATATTTTTTTGCGCTGAAAGAAAAAAATGAATATGCCAAAAAGAGCTATGACCGCCCATATCTGTTCTTTTGTAATGGCTGCAAGTATTGCGAATAACAGGAAGAATAAATATTTTTTCCTGCGGTAAAAATAGTAGGTTCCCAACAAAAAAAATGTCGCCAATGTTACAGGATGGAAATCGTATAGATTTGCCCGCTCAATACTCGGATTTATTAAGTACATAAATGAAAATATCAAAGCCAAATTTTTATTTTTTAATATATCGCGTGCTAATAGAAAAACAAAAAAAGCCCCTCCGGCAACTACAATAGTTTGTATAAGCAGTAATATTTTTGGATTTTCCCAAATATAATAAAACGGAGCCAACAAGATAAGAATGAAGTCAGAGTGAAATGCGAGTCTTGATATTGTTTCAGTTGCATTAGGATTTGTAAATTCAAAGATTCTTCCCTGGCTTGTATTCCAGACCGTCTGAGCCATATTTCCCAAGTCGAATCTGCCGGTATAAAAATTGTCATAACGAAGGAAACTGGTTATCGTGAAGTATATGCAATATAGTAGAAATAAACAGAAAAGGATAGTTTCCTGTTTATGACCCGATATCCATTTTTCTAATTCTACAAATTTTTTGGAGGTGATTTTTGACCAGATAATTGTTATTGCTATAAATATTAACTCGGCCAAAATCAAGATAATTCTCCCGAAAAGCGACACGAAAGCTGCCGGACTGGAAGACAAAATTTTTGCCAGCCCAATTGTTACCACTCCCTCTCGTACTCCCAATCCTGCCGGTGTGAGAAATGTTAGAAACCCGATGAGGAAACTTAATGTAAAAAATCCGATTAATTGCGGCAGTAACTGTGGATGTAAAAATATGACTGAAGATATAGTGAAATAATAACCAAGCCCATAAAATATTAAAGAAATTGTACTTATAAATATAAGAAAGGCAATGCTGGCTGGAGGATGTTTGGGCAATACAAAGTTTACGATTTTCAGAGCTTTATGTGGAAGTTTTTTTGTTATTCGTTGATTAAAAATATAAATAAGTCCTGCACCAAATATTAACGCGACAATAACAATTATTAATAATTGCGCAAATGCAAACCCCGGTAAAAAATATTTAAGTAAAAACGGAAGTGACAAAAGAGAGACAAATAAAGCACCCATAACAAAAATTTCAAGCTCTATGATCAGTAAAGTTCCTGTATCTCTTTTGCTAACTCCCTTATCCGAAAAAGCCACAGCCCGTCCGATAATGAACCAAAATTTACCGGGAATATATCTTTTTAATTCTGAAATTGCCCAGAGAAAAGTAGCCTGTTTAAATGGAATTTGGTACGACAGTTCCCGCAGCAGCTTAAACCAAATAAAGCTTCGTAAAAAATAAAATATAATAAAACTTACAGTTCCGGCTGTAAGTAAAGATAAATTTACAGATCTTAAATTATTTATTAAATTTCCTGCTTGAGGCTGAATCAAAATCCAAACGAAATACAATGCTACTAGCGACAAAGGCCAACCGATCAAAAATTTCGCAACATTATACAGACTAGTCTTCACTGCTTGATTTTAACATATTTGAATTGGACTTATTGGTTTGTTAGAATGAGCATATGCTTGCGCTCGTAGCTCAACGGATAGAGCACTTCGCTTCGGACGAAGGGGTTGGGGGTTCGATTCCCTCCGAGCGCACTCATAGTGGTTGGGGAAAGAAAATTTTGCTTTGGTCGTTCTGTTCTTTCATAATAGGTGGGGGCTTGTGCCAATGTCCCGCTCGAGCGCGGCAAAATTCCTCCCCCCACAATCTATTTACTCCTTATGAATAAAAAATTACTAAACAGGAACGAAGTAATACAAGGACCATCACCGAAAGTTTTGGAAACTTTAAAAAATTTTCCGTCAGAAAATGCCGCTTTGTATTTTGATGGTTATTTCGGATCGGCTTTGATTCCAAGATTGTCTAAAATATTCCAACTTTCAGAAGAGCAAATTATTATTGGCTACGGACTGGAGGATATTTTTAGAACTATTTTTGATAGTTTAAGGCCGGAAAATGATGTCGTTCTTACTCACGAATTTCATTACACCTACTACGACAAATATCTCAATTTTAAGAATATAAGATTGGAAAATTTTAGACTTATCGAAAATAAAAACGAGTTCATTTTTGATATTGACGACTGTATCTCAAAAATTGAAGAATCAAAGCCGAAAGTGATTTTAGTTACTTCACCAAATAATCCAACTGGAAATTCAATAAATCCTGCTAATTTTGAAAAAATTTTGAACAAAGCTAATAAAGCATCTCCAGTTATTTTAGATGAGGCTTATTTTGGATTTGATGATAACTATAACCTGCAAGACATTACTGCTTTATTAGAAAAATACGATAATTTAATGATTTTGAGAAGTTTTTCCAAACTTTACGCACTTGCTGGCTTGCGTATTGGTTTTGCGTTGTGCGGGAAAAAAGTAAAAGACATTTTGCGTTATCAAAATTTTTATTTGGGCGGGAGTAGGCTTTTAGAGGAAATTGCAATCGCCGCACTTGAGTCAGGAAGTTATTACAAGGGTCTCTCTTCGGAAATTATTGCTGACAGACAAAAATTTATTACTGCAGTCGGAAAACTTAAAAATTTTAAGGTTTTCAATTCCAAGGCAAATTTTGTTTTAGTGAAATTAGAGAAAGGTGTAAAAAATACCCTGGAACAAGAGCTAGATAAAATGGACTTTTTAATTTCAAAATTTGTTTCCGATGATTTTATGCGAGTATCAATTGGTTCAAAAGAGCATACAGAAAAATTTTTCGAAGTTTTAACTAAAATTGGCTAGAAATTATTATTCCAGTTTTCTTTAAGTGAGCTAATACCTAAGAAAATCATAAGAATTTGCCGCCAAAAAGCTTAAAATTATGCAAAAACAATTCCCATATTAATTTTCGAAATTCGTGGTATAATTATATCAATGACTGATACAAAAAAAGCACAAAAGATTCTATTAATAGAAAAACTCCGCCTCGTAGAAAGCGAATTATTTCGTCTTGCCTCAAAATATGGAATAAAAACCATTGACGAGTTAGATAAACATATAGCCGAAGGAAAGTTGTCTGAAAAAGCTATCGGAGATGATTTGTTTATTTTTGATTCTCTCCTTTGCGAAAAAAGAGAAAATAGAAAAAGAGCTTTCTAAACATAATATAAAAAAGGCCGATGTATGGAAAAATTTGCAGCATTTGCTCGGATTGCCGAAATTGAGTTCTCGGATATAGTTCTTTCAACCCAAGATTTGGGTCATAAATTACGCCTTTACCTCAAAGATAAGACATTTGTTGATTTCTTTCACACCTCTAAACTTGAAAAACGTAGATTTTCTATCCACTGGGAAAGAACACATGTTGACGGGTCTATCTATAGAATTGATAACACACCTGATAAAAAATGGACTAAAGTTAATACTTTTCCTGTTCATTTTCATAACAAAATCTACGACAAAGTAGAAACTGCGCCATTCCATTTAAGCGAAAAGGCTTCATTGAAGACTGTTTTCAGAAAGTTTTTGATTTTCGTTAAAAGTAAAATATAATATGGAATTATCCTGGTTTGCATTCTCTGTTTTTGCCACACTGCTTTTTGGCGTATCAACAGCTTTTTATAAGCTACCATCAGCAAAGAATCATAATCGGTTTGTTGCCACCTTTTGGGCGCTTATAATTTCGTTGGTTTTATCTATAGCATTTTTTCATTCTTATATTACCCTAAGTACACCGGAGATGATTTGGACTGCGTTACTTTGGGGAATTGCCTTCCCCTGCTTAATGCTTCTCCAAATGTACGCATTAAAACATGTTGATACCAACGTTTTATTTCCTATCACAACGACAGCAAGTCTCATTATCACCGTACTCATAGGTATATTTTTCTTCAATGAACATATAACCCTCATTCAAACACTCGGCGTCATTCTTGCCATTTTAACTTTATTTTTGTTCAGCTACAAAAGTGGGAAATTAAACTTTTCGAGTTTCTTGATTGGTGTTGGTTCTGGAATTATTTTCATTTCAGCTTTTAATAAAGTTTTGCAAAAAATTGTTGCGGATAAAATGGATATTCATGCTTTTCAAATTTATCAGTACCTATTTGCAACCATAATTGCGTTGTTGATTTTTCTAGTTCTTCATCGTCGTGATTGGAAAACTCATATTTTATCCGGCGGATTAGGCATAGGGAGTTTGATAGGTATTTTTGGTTTCTTCGGTGCTTATTCGCTTTTTGTCGCTCTAACCAAAGGACCGTTTCCCTTGATTACCTCCATTCACTCGCTGTATATTTTAATAACAGCCCTTACCGCATTCTTTCTGTTCAAAGAGAAACTTACAACAAAAAAGATTTTGCTACTACTTCTTGCCATCGTTGCAGTTATCCTTATCCGTATCGGGTAAAGACTATAAAAGAAAAAAATTTATTATGTAAGCTATATATTTATGTCTGAAATAATTCATCATCTTAAAAAAGATGTTAAACAAATTGAAATAGAAGGTGCTTATCTGGACGAACCCCTAGATGGTAATTTTATAGGCAAAATAAATGCCCCTTTTTTCAAAGGGGAGTTTCACTTTCTTGTTCGGACAAAAAAAAATAAAAAACTTTTTATTGAAAAATATCCTCGATTAACTCTAGATGGTGAAAATACATCTATAGACGATTCTCCTGAATTTATGAATGAGTACTTTGAAAGTAATCTGTTGAAAGTAATGATTGCAAGTGGAATTTTAAAAAAGGAAAAATTCTTGGCTCCCTCTATTAAATTATCTAACAATAAAGATATAGCTTATTATTCGGAATTTATTCCAAATACTATAAGTAGTTTGAATGTAGAATTGGAAAAGTTTGAAAGGATAGCAGCGGCAAATAATATTTCCATAGAGGAAGCCAAATCGAAACTTAACTCCGATGAATTTGGATTGATGAATGGTAAGGCTGAAAAGATGACTTATAGTTTTCGGGAGGAATTAACGACGAAAGAAAACGCAGCGCCTTTGGCATTGCTGCAACTGATATCAGGAGCCGGAATCAGGAATATGAGTAATTATAGATTCCAAATAGATAAAACACAAATAGAAGAACCCAAATTTAAAATCGTAATTATGGACCTGGCCGGAGGATTGGGAAATAGGCGTGATGAGCCTGGAATCATAGATGAGAATCTTTTGTCGAATTTAACCAGGGAAGATGTAATGGCATATTGGCCCAAAATAAAAACCTTTATTGAAGAAAACGATTTAGTAAATAAAATTATTGATAAATTACCGGTGCCCCAAGAACTTAAGGACATTAAAAGAAATGAAGTTCTTAGTAATATTAACAATTTAGAAAATTTATTAGCTGCCGAATTCGCTGACAGAACAAAGTAAACATAAAGCAAGCGTATTTTGCGCCTTTTACATTTACATTATTCTAGTTCTCTGATACAATAATTTTACACTTCATTTTTGTATTAATTACTATAATATGCTGCCATTACATAAAGCAATTACTAGAATAAAAATTGCATGGATTAAATTCCTTGTTTGCTTAATATTTTTTGGCTTTCTTCTTGTCATCCCGGAATATACATACGCCGCAGCTAATACCGAGATTTTAACGCAACCCTGGCTTCTTACTGCACCGCGTAATGCAACCGAACGGTACCAATTGGTAGATCAAAATATTCTTAAAGGAACAACACTACTCAGGTTGACATACGACTTAAAAGGCACATGTCTTTTGGACGGAGACGCTTCAGCAATTATCTTCGATCAACCAATTAATAGATCGTGGAGATTTATATCACTTTCAAAGTACGGGAAAAATTGTCTAAACGGCGAGCAGACTGTATTTATTCCGCTCACACATTTTAAACAATTAGACATCTCAAAACCAGTCGGAACATTTCATATTCGAATTTGGCATAATCGCCCATACAATATAATCATAAAAAGGGCGATACTCTATGACTCATCTTTTTACCTATCACCATCTAATAATCTTACATTTAATACTCCAACCTTCATTCCAACCCCGACAAAAAATCTTGTCACCGTTCTGTTCGCAACAACTCTTCCGACCTTTCCCCCTCCTATATTTACACCCATCCCAACACCAACAGTTATCCCAACACCAACAGATATACCTACGCCAACGCTCTTCTTGCCAACCCCGATTATATCGTCGCCAACTACCCCTCCAACACCCACAATTCCTCCTAACTTATTCTCTTCATCCCGTCCTTCATGGAGTATTCAAAGCGTTTCATCGATGAAAGAGACCAAAGACAGAATCTGCCATCCAAGGCCGCAGGAATTTATTCAAAAGTGGGTTGAAAAAGCAGTTGATCTAGGAGTGAACTATATTTCCATTGAAACCCCCTATGAAAACCCGGCCTGCGGGGACGCCAATGCGTATACTAAAGCATGGATTGATGTTGCGCGAGCTAAAGGGGTAAAAATTTGGCACAGGCATATGCCGCTGGCGTTTGAAGGAATTTATAACACCCCAAAAAATGCAACTTTTAATTACTTACAAGTGATATCAGATTATATTAGAGCAAACCCAAGCTTTTTTGCTGAAGGGGATATTTTTACACCTATTCCCGAACCTCAAAATGGGGGAATTTATGGGGTAACATATTGTCCTCATTCTATTTGTATTTTCAAAAATGCAGCTGATTTCAATCTTTGGCTGAGAAATGCCATGGATTCATCAGAAACCGCTTTTACGTCCATTGGACTTGGAGGAAAAATGAAAATAGGATATTATGGTTTTGACGGATTTGTAGCATGGGGCGATAATAACCCGGATTGGGATGGAATTTTGGAAGATCAAACAGTCATTAAAATGGGTAATATAACTATCGATCATTATCCGGAGATTGTTGGTGATACGATGAGCAACGATTTAAGCGAACTTGAAGCCCGGTATCCGAACATCCCTATCATTATTGGCGAGTGGGGTACAATCACAGGATCCAACCCCGAACTCCAGGCAAAGATCTCTATGCAAGCCGCGCGCAGGCCAAGTGTAGTTGGTTTCAATTACTGGCACATGGGAGTAGGGGGGCATGAGGAATTATTGCGCGAAGATTTTACGCTTAAAACTCAGTATGATGAAGTACAGAGTTTTTATAAAGGAACGTACTAGAAGTATGAAAACTATTGCAATATTAAGTTTAATTCTGATTTTAGCTGTTAGTTTTCTTTTCGTACTGCTTAAGAATAATACTGAACCGGACTCGGTTAATTTAATAACAAATTGGCATTTAACAGGTAATAAATCGCAGGCTTTAAAGTCAAATATAAATTTGTCATCCCTAAAAGGAAAAAATACACTTCAAGTCTCGTACAACCTCCATGGCCTCTGTTTACTTGGAGGCAGTGCTTCAGCAATAATACTTGAACAGGACAACATTCCATATTCTGTATCCCTTTCACAATATGGAAAAAATTGTTTTGATGGCGAGCAAACCACCTCTATTCCTCTCGAACATTTCAATGGACTTGATATCAACCGGAAACTTGAAAAAATTACTGCCAAATTTTGGTATCCGACATACTATTCCATCGACATAAAAAACGCCGCGGCCTTACGTGCAGTAGATAATGTCTTGGGCGAGTCAGTAAAACCCGATTACACGAAACACCGTAAAACCTTCCCCAACATCACCCCTATTAGAGAATTTCCTTATGCACCTCAAGAGTAATAAATTATTTTGTATAATAATATCTTAATGAATCAGTTGCTTTTTGTTTATGGATCATTAAGAGATCCACAAGTACAAACAGAAAATATTGGAAGAATAGTTGAAGGTACACCCGATGTACTCCTCGGTTACGGAAAGTTTGCTGTGAAAGTTGACGATATTGTCTACCCTATTTTAGTGCCTGTTTCAGAGAGTATTGTAGAAGGTGAAATTTTGAAATTAACTAAAGAAGAACTGAATAAAATAGATGTCTATGAAATTGATGCCTATAGAAGAATAAAGGTAAAGCTTAAGAGTGGAATTAATGCATGGGTATATGTAAAATAATTTTTTGACTTATCCCTGCTTGGGGGCGTAGAGGGCTCCACGGGTCGTTCCGAGTTTTATAATAAATCGCGTCTTCAAAAGCATTTTTAGATCATAATGCAACGAACTAACTGGAACCTTTTGAAATCTTCTTTTGATAAAATCAAAAGAAACAAGTTTATGCTCTCTTATGATCGCAAGTATCTCTTGTCTTCGCGGAAGAAGAGTATCTTCAGGTCTTTCTTCCTTCCGGTTTTGCAATAATTTAATCACTTTCTCAGCGGAGGTAGCGACTGCATTTGTAAAAAATTCTACGAACTCTGTTATATCTTTTTTTGAAATACCAAGAGTTGAATAATATTCTTCCTGATGCTCATTCAAATATTCTTCAAGTATCGCAAGACCGCGAAATCCGAAACCAGAATTTTTTAACAAAAAAGCGCTCAAAAGTCTGCCGACCCTTCCGTTGCCATCAATAAAAGGATGTATCTTTTCGAACGCGAAATGTACTTGAGCCGCATTAATTACAGCATGCTCTTTGCTGGCTTTTGAAATCTTTATTAGTTTAGTCAACAGGTTTTTTAATTCATGAGGAGGAGGCGTAATATAAACAGCCACCCCTGCCTGGTTGAAAATTGCCGAATGTTCAGTACGAAGTTGACCCACTTCAGCAGAAATTGCCTGCATAACCATTTTGTGAAGTTTAAGAATCAAAGGAATTGTTATATGTATTGCAGTTTTTGAGTGAATCCATTTTAGTGCACTTAAAATATTTAATATTTCTTTTTTTTCTATATTTCCACTGCTTCTTTTTATATTTTCAATTTCTTCAAAACGCAATCTATTACCTTCGATACGTGCGGAAAATAGAGAGCTTTTTAGTAATGATTTGTGTCGAAGCGATTCTTCAATATGCGGTAATTGTGGAAGGAATTCAAATACTTTCTTTGCCGTTTCAATCCGAATGAGATTTTTTTGTATGATTCGATTGTTACGAAAAATATACTCTATGTTCATATTATTTTTTTAGCAGATATTGGAAGATATTACAAGATATTAGAAGATTTTAGAATAATTAAACTTTGGTAAATCAACTCAACGCTGGTGAGGTATGTGCAAACGCGTGGCCATTGTGTGAACGCGGCTTTGGTAGCGGTTTGACAAGTGCGATTTCCAGGACCTCATCCATATGCGAGACAAATTTGAACTTCATATCGTTAAGTACCTCCTTGGGTATATCTTCCAGATCTTTCTTGTTCTCCTTCGGCAATATAATCGTTCTAAGACCAGCTCGGTGAGCCGCAATCGCCTTCTCTTTTATTCCGCCGATTTCCAATACTCTTCCGCGTAATGTTACCTCTCCTGTCATGCCGATTTTCCTATTAACTGGTATTTTTGAAAGCGCCGAAGCAATTGCTGTAGTAATCGCTATACCGGCCGACGGACCGTCTTTGGGCACTGCACCTTCGGGCACATGTACATGTACATCAATTTTTTGATAGAATTTTTCGTTTAAACTAAGCTTATCAGCACGTGCGCGGATGTATGACATAGCAGCTTGGCATGATTCTTTCATTACATCACCCAGCTGTCCTGTGAGAATTAATTGACCCTTGCCCGGCATTAGAGCTACTTCAATGAACAGTATATCGCCTCCTGCTTCTGTCCAGGCGAGTCCTGTTGACATACCTATTGTATTTTGTTTCTCAATCATTGTCGAAGTAAATTTGATTGGACCCAGGTATTTTTGAACATCATCAGCTTTAATATTTATTTTTTTAGTTTCTCCTTCGGCTACTTTTTTGGCAACTTTACGAAAAACAGTCGCAATTTTTCGCTCTAAATTCCTTACTCCTGCCTCACGCGTATAGTGTTGGCCTATAAACTGAATTGCTTTATCGGTAAGATCGAGATTATCATTTTTCAAACCATGATTTTCAAGCTGCTTCTTCACTAAGAAGTCTCGTGCAATCTTGAATTTCTCATCATGTGTGTATCCTGCAAATTGGATGATCTCGAGACGATCACGAAGAGCGGCTGGAATAGTGTCTAAAACATTTGCGGTTGTGATAAACATCACGTTGGACAAATCAAAAGGAACTTCTAAATAATGATCTGAAAACATAGAATTCTGTTCAGGATCAAGTGCTTCGAGGAGTGCCGAAGATGGATCCCCGCGGAAGTCCGAGCCGACTTTATCAATTTCATCGAGCATGAATACAGGATTTTTAGTATTAGCGTCTTTTATACCCTGAATGATACGGCCGGGTAGCGCTCCAACGTATGTTCTTCTATGTCCTCGTATTTCTGCTTCATCTCGTATGCCACCCAAAGAAACTCTAACAAACTTGCGGCCTAGCGCGCGTGCAATTGATTTACCTATTGATGTTTTACCTACTCCGGGAGGTCCTACAAAACATAGGATAGGTCCTTTCATTTTTCCGGATAATTTATGTACTGCAAGGTATTCAATAATGCGTTCCTTTGCTTTTTGCAAACCGTAATGATCTTCATCGAGAATTTTTTCTGCTGTTTTGATCTCGCTGTTGTCGCGGCTTTCACTGCTCCATGGCAAAGCAACCAAAAGATCAAGGTAATTGCGAATATAACCGGCTTCAGGGTTGAACTGGTTCATATTCTGCAATTTGTTCACTTCTTTCTTGGCTTTTTCCTCTACCTCATCAGGCATTTTTGCATCCTTTATTTTTTGCATATAGATCTTAATTTCCGAGGTCTCTTCTTTCTCGCCCAGTTCTTCTTCGATTGTTCTTAATCTTTCACGAAGCATAGCTTCTCTAGCACCTTTTTCAAACCTCTCCTGAGTCTTAGAAGCAATTCGGCGTTCAATCTCAAGTATTTTAATTTCTTTTGCGAGTAGTTCGGTAAGTTTCTGTAATCTTTGCTTTACATTTGTCATTTCCAGAAGCTCTTGGCGTTCCATTGGTTTTAGATCGAGAGCTGAAGCAATAAGATCAGATAGTTCAGGCGCGGAATTTTCAGACATTATATTCATAAATAGCAAAAAGTCAGCTGACTTGCCGAAGTTCATCGCTTTGCGGAATTCACTGGTCAAATGATTGCAGAGCGCGCGTATTTCTTCCGTGTCATCAACAATTTCAGGTATTTCAACAACTTTTGCCGTGAAGTAAGCGTCATGTTTTTCATAGGAAAGAATTTTTACGCGGCTCAATCCTCTTACCTGAGCATTTATTTCTCCATCAGTGCGTATCATTCTTTCAATTCTGGAAAGGGTTCCGATTGAATAAAGATCGCTGGGAGTTGGGTCATTTAACCGCGCATTTTTTTGAAGTACAAAACATACTATTCGTTCCTTTTGAAAAGCGGATTCAAGCGCGCTTAAACTTTTTGGTCGTCCGAAGGTTAAAACCGAATCTGTACTTGGGAAAATGATTCCATCTCGAATAGGTATTACAGGTACAATTTTTTCCATATTTATTTTGTGATATTAGCAATCTAACATATCATCTGCTAGTTGTCAAGAGCATGCTTAATTACTTGTTTATTTAATCATTATATATCCAATATGTCAATCAAAGGAATACTATTATAATCCTTCAGCGTATTGAGCAGGTATAATAACTGCCCGATCTCCATTAGACCAAAAGCAAGAGTCTGAAAAAATTGCTAAATCTTGAGGTTCATGATCCATAACTCCGAAGTTAGGAACATTTTCAGTTTGGTAATTAAGCAACCCAAACTGCGACTTTTTCAAAAGTCTATAATCTCCGTGTTCCAAATACGTACATTCATTACTTTTGCTCAATATTACAGCTAAATCACCAAGCATTACATCGGTTGGCAGACTACCTCTTGGCCTATCAGCTAGTAACAGACCATATGGTCCTTGTTTTGGAAGAATGCGTTGACTGCAATTCACTATTTCCCAAAAATCTGCAGCTACAAAATTTAATCTTACTCCATCCGAAGGAGTGATACCAAATGCAAGATCAGATGTAATTACTGGAAAGTCAACGCCATCTGATGCCGGCAATGCGAAATTTTGTACTGGTTGTCTCATTTTAAACGGACGTAATTGATAAATCATAAATGGATTCAAACCTATTTCCATTTGGTAAAGCCATTTTGGATCAACTAATCCGCTTTTCTCAACTTCCTCATACGTCTTTACAGCCTCTTTAATTTCCTCTTTAGTAATATTGGTTGTCCAATTAATAATACTTATAAAGTCATCTTTACGGATTTGCGCAGAGGATAAGTTCATTAACGGTCTTTCTTCTATATTCGCATAATTCATATCTATTTCCTCTAACTTATGCGGATGTCTAAGCATACTTCCCACAATAAGTGACCTTGATTGCTCTTGCACCAAGACATGTGCCTCAGGAGTAAAGGGTTGACCCCAGTCTTCTGCGTGTCTGCGTAAATCCACACTTGCTGCTTTCCTTGTAATTAAATTAATTGCGCTTTGTAATTCGTCTTCTGTAGTTACATTACGCTTTGTGGGAAGTACGTCTATATATCCATGCCAGTCGTAAAATGCGATCCTCGTACAATTAAAGGTCCGCGCAAATCTCGAAAAGCAGCAGCTACTAGTCGGGGATTCCTTAAATCCTCATAGTAAAGGTAGCGTGATTTTGGAACAGGAAACCCCTTTTCAGCAAGCGCCCTATTTCCTTCAAGCTTACCTCCGCCGCGATTAATAGGAATTGGTGACCTCTCTACTCTACTACGTTCATGCTCAACAGGCATATTTGAGCTAATTATAACAGATGAATGAAGTGTTTTGATATAGTATGTTACTATGGCTAATGGATTATTTTGGCAGCTTGACTTGCCTTATATAACCTTATATAATCTTATATAGTTCTGATATATGGCAAACTTTACTCTCAGATTAGAAAATCTTCCTAACGACATTTGGGCAAAAATAACACAAATTGAGGAGTTAAAAGGCAGATGGAGCGCAGGTGTTAACCTCAGTCCACAAACTTTGGGACGCTTAAAGCGGTCTGTCCTTATTACTTCAACTGGTGCCTCGACTCGTATTGAAGGGGCAAAGTTGTCTGATGAAGACATTGAAAAGATGCTTCGGGGTATTTCAATACAAAAGTTCAGCAATCGAGACGCGCAGGAAGTACAAGGGTATTATGAATTGTTACTCAATGTTTTTGACGCTTGGGAAGATTTACATTTAAACGAAGGTCTTATTAAGCACTTCCATAAAGAGCTTCTAAAGTATGTAGAAAAAGACAAACTTCATCGAGGTGAGTATAAAATGCAAGAAAACAAAGTGGAAATGATAGATGAGGCGGGAAATTCAATTGGAATACTTTTTGATACTTCACCAGCCTACTTAACTCCAAAGGAAATGACCGAACTTGTCGAATGGACAAAGCAGGCATTGACGGAGAAAAAATATCATCCGTTACTTATTGTCGGTAATTTCATCGTTGAATTTTTGAATATCCATCCATTTCAAGATGGAAACGGAAGAATGTCTCGTATACTAACAAACTTGCTTTTATTGCAACAAGGTTACTTATATATGCCATACATCTCCCATGAAAAACTTATTGAGGATAATAAACCTGAATATTATCTTGCACTTAGGCAAAGTCAAAAGACTTTCAAAACAGATAAACCCAATATTAATCCATGGCTTAATTTTTTCTTGACTATTCTTTTGCAACAATCTCAGATGGCTTTTGGTTTACTTACTACGGAAAATATAGAAACTTTACTATCACCAAAACAATTAGCAGTATGGGAATATTTACAAACAGTTGATGAGGCAACACCACAAAAAATAGCTGAAAAAGCTCATGTCGCACGTCCGACAGTCAATCAGGTATTAAATAAATTATTGGAGCTGAAAAAGGTAGAACGTATCGGAGAAGGTGCAGGAATTCGATATAGAAAAGTTTAGTTTCGTTGCCTCAAAAATGCGGGGATATCCCAATCGTCTTCGGGTTTTTCTTCTTTTTGACCTGGTTTAGTTTCATTTACATTCTCTGCCCCCTGTTGCGTAGTTGGTGTTTGGGGTGTTGTTGCGGTGGTGGTGATAGGATCAGCTTGCTTTATGTCCGGCTGATTTATGACGAATTGTTGTAAACGTTGTTTGGTTTGGTCGAAGCCGGTAGCGACAACAGTTATGCGGATTTGGTCATGCATCGCTTCATCTATTGTGGCGCCAAAGATAATATTGGCATCCGGGTCAGCAGCTGAATTAATGATCTGCGACGCTTCATTAACCTCGTTCATTGTAAGATCCGGACCGCCAACGATATTATAAAGTACGCCACGCGCTCCCTCCATAGTAATTTCCAGAAGCGGGGATGCAATAGCGGAGCGTGCAGCAACTTGCGCACGATTCTCCCCAT
This sequence comes from uncultured bacterium, assembly GCA_963826535.1. Classification (GTDB taxonomy): domain Bacteria; phylum Patescibacteriota; class Microgenomatia; order Levybacterales; family UBA12049; genus JAHIGH01. The sequence continues at coordinate 120,441 of CAWGXL010000010.1, forward strand.
TTCCCGTTCCTATTCCCATAAGCGCTGATCCTGCTTCAGACATAATAGTGCGAACATCGGCAAAATCAACATTAATTAGACCGGGCCTTGTGATTATTTCCGATATACCTTGTACGCCTTGCATAAGTACAGAATCCGCGACTTTAAAAGCATCAACTAGTGATAATTTTCTGTCTACGACATCTAAAATACGTTGATTAGGAATGACTATAAGTGTATCAACTTTATCTTTTAGATTCTCAATTCCTTCTTCAGCAGCGACCATTCGCCTGGTACCTTCAAATATAAACGGTTTGGTGACAACTGCTATAGTGAGGGCGCCAACTTCTTTGGAGATATTGGCAACAATTGGCGCAGCGCCTGTTCCAGTACCGCCGCCCATTCCGGCTGTCAGGAAAACCATATCAGAGCCATCTAACATATGCTTGATCTTCTCTGTTGATTCCTCGGCAGCTTGTTTGCCAACTTCGGGATCACCACCGCTTCCTAATCCTTTGGTGAAATTTTCACCGATCTGAATTTTGGAATCGGCTTTGTTGAGAAGAAGGGCTTGCGCGTCAGTATTGATACTTACAAAATCAACGCCCTGGATATTCCCATGAGCAATCATTGAGCCAATTGCATTACAACCTCCGCCGCCAATACCGCAGACTCTTATTTTGGCAAAATTCGTGGATTGAGGTCGAATTAACATAGTTCGCTACATACTAGCAAATTAATATTGAGTTTGCAAGGAGTAGTCTCAACCGAAAAATACATAATTTATTTTTGATATACCAATATTGAATAATATTGTATAAGTGGTAAAAGCAGAAGAAATTGTTCGTTATACAGTTTGTTATATTCTGAATGATTGAACTTAGTTTCTACAATTGCTATACTAATTTTCATTATGCCAAGAAAACGTGACGAGGAATTTAAATCATTGATAAGAGAAATCGGAATACTCATTGATGCGAGAGCAAATACAACGGAGGTTATTTTAAGAGCAGAATTGGCGAGTAAAGAGGATATTAAAGATATGGTGAGAAAGAAAGATATTAAAGATATGGCGACCAAGGCTGATATTAAAGATATGGTGAGGAAGGATGATATTAAGGATATGGCAACTAAACAAGACATTTTTCGATTAGAGAAAAAGATTGACGAAACAAAACTTTTGCAGAAGCAGGTAGATGAGATGAAAATAAGACTAGATCAGATAGAAGCTTAATTGGCAAGTGTAAAATCTAGAAACTAAATCAAATTAAATTTTTGATCTTCTAAACTTTTTTATATAGAAATAGGTAGCAACTACAATTATTGAAAAAATGTAGGAAATTATTCGCAAATACTCAAGCACTTGCGGAACCGGCGGATCCCAATTTCCCAGATAAAGATATGGTGCGTAGGTTAAAAGTGCGAAAAAAGAAATTATGATACTCGGAAAAAAAACCACATATCTCTTAGATATTAGTGCGGCGATAAATAAAGCGTCTAGCAGATACCATGGTTGAAAATTGGTAAGTTGGGAAGCGTATATTATAGTACCGATCATAAGCAATAAAGACATAAAAAACATTAATTCCCAATTAATTTTTTTGTTTTTATGTTGCATGACGAGAATTATCAAGTAAACCGGCAAGAGTGCGGCTGTAGCAAATTTAATCCCAATTGATATTGCGAGTAAAATAAACGCGGTTAGATATTTTTTATTTATTAATCTATAAAGCGACCATGTAGCGAAGAAAAGCATTACCATATCCAAGTGTGCCGAGATTAGAGTTTCAATAATAACAAGCGGGTTTAAGGCGAAAAAAAGCATACCCCAAATATAATTTTGCGGATTAATTTTTTTAAGAATTTTACCAATATAATAAGTTGTTCCTAAATAACTTAATGCCAGAAGTAACTTGAATAAGAAAAATGTGGGAATAAATAAATTCATCCCGATAAAAGATAATGGAACTGTTAGCACAAGCCAAACAGGGCCATATGGATAGACGCGGTGTGTCCAATGCATAAAGCTAAGCATAGGATCTCCGGGAAAATCCAGGGCTTTGTGTAAATACGGGTTCTGCTGATAATGGGTTATGATTTTTGCATCAAACATATAATTGAATAGATCATGCGAAAATGCGTTGTAGGAAAACGTCAATATTATGGCTGTGATAATAATTAGCTTCCATGCGGTTTTTATACTAATTTTTTTTATGTAAGCAAAAATAAGAAAACCAAAATAAAAATTAAATAGAAATACAAGCAGGAAAATATATATTAGTGCAGAAAGCGGCCGGTTGAAATAACCGATGTATTGAAACGATTTAACTAACTCTCTTAAAGGCTCGATCCGTGAAAAAGTAAGACTTAAATCAATTTGTGTATATGAGTAAAAAAAGAAAGCTACTAAGATAAGTGCATAACTTATATATATTATTTTATTCATATTTTTTTGAAAGCGCGTTTTTTTTGATTATTAGTAGAGATCTTAATCCCTCTATAGAATCAAGAATGGGACTTACCCGGCGTGTTTCAACATAGAGCCAATTAACAGGTACTTCTCTTATTTTATAACCCTTAATTTGCGCGAGGTATAATAACTCAACGTCAAACCCTGCAGTGACCGAAGATCCTTTAATATTATGAAAACCATTATGTATCTCCATTACTTTTGTAAAAATATCGTTTGCCGCTTTTCGTGTAAACATTTTAAACCCGCATTGTGTATCTTGAATATCTGTAAGTCCAATAAGGAAAGAACGCAAAAAAACCATTCCTTTTGCCATGAAAATCCGCGTCCAAGGAGCCCCTTTCCTCCGCGAATTTCTGGAACCGATTATAATGTCATACTTTTTGATATACGGCAATAATTTATCTAATTCTTCAATAGGCGCAGCCTGGTCCATGTCTATAAACAAAGTATATTCGCCGATCGTTTTGAGCATACCGGTCGTAACTGCCCCGGCTTTGCCAAAATGGGGATTTTGAATTAGGATAAAATGCTTGTGTTCCTTTATAAAATCTTTGACAAACTTAGTACTTCCGTCTGTAGAACCATCGTCCACAATAATAACTTCATAAGAGAATTTTTTTTTGTCAAGGTAGTTTTTTATTTTTTCCAACACCCCTTTTTGCAGGTTGCCCATTTCATCAAAGCAGGGGATAACTACTGACAGGAAGATCTTGTTCACAGGTAAATTATACAATAAAATAACTCTTCAGAACACACTATGTATTATGGATTGTTTTGAGCTTGTAAATAGGTTAAAATATCATCAATTGAAGCCGCGTTCGTCTAGTGGCCTAGGACAGCTGATTCTCATTCAGCAGATCAGGGGTTCAAATCCCCTACGCGGTACAAAGCGATTGGATCTAGTCTAGTCCGTAATCTTACACCCCGTCCGATAGTAGTTTGATTTTTGCCTCTTTTTAATATATAATTCCCTTCATGACAACAGGCGCAGAACACGACAGGCCTTCCGAGTGGTCAATTTATCCAGGTATTCAAAAACTGATTGACCCAAGTTGGACACAGCACAAAGAAAGGCTCATAGGTGGAGGATTAACAACGCCAAGTCAGGTGTTGGGTTCTTTTTGTGAACCTCGAGACATGTTTCCTTCTGAATTGTTAAATAAATGGCGAAATATGGGATTAGTTCTTGACGTGGGCTGCGGAATCAATGTATATGGCAAGGGACCTCTTTCTACTCCAGTAGGACTAATTCCAAACGCATATGGAGTTGATCCTATTTTAGGGTTTACAAACTATGAATTAAAAGGCAGAACTATTCCTGCATACACTGAAGATTTACCATTTTACCAAGATAGCTTTGATCATTCGTTTTCATTAAGGGGTGTAGGTTGGTATGCTGGTTCAAGATTTAATCCTTATTGGTCACTTAATGAAATGATTCGTGTTACAAAACCAGGAGGATTTGTAAGTATTCTTTTAGGAAGCACAGTGGATGCAACAATTAAAAATAATACTCAACGAGTACAAGACGCTCTTGATCAAATCAAAAACGGAACGTTAGCAAGTAAAATAGATAGAATTGCTGACTATACACATGCCCCATCCCCTCAAATAGCTATTAGTTTAAAGTAAAATAGGTTTTTAATTCCCTCTGGTAGTTAAGAATGAAGGATTATTTATTACCACCTAACCCAACTTGATCAACCAAAACAGGTCGCTGTTCTTGATAATGTGGATGTTTATAGCCATTTCTTCCCCAAAATCCATCATCGCCTTTTTTCATCCCACTAAGAAATTTATGCTCTCTTTGAGACATTTCCCGCTGTGCTGCAAGAATTTTCTCATCATCATTATATGGAGTTTCAGTCGGAAGAAGATCAATAGCATATTCTTCTTCAAACATCTTTCCATAACAAAACTTTGCGCGATCTACAATGTAGTCCGCGCAAAGCACCAATACTTTCTTGCATCCATTCTTCTCAATAACATCTTTTTTAAGAAAGTATGCGTTACCGATGCTATCCATTGATGAATCTTCGACTACTATATCTTCTTGAGGAACATCAAGGCCGAGTAAGAATTTCTGCATTTCACCTGCCTCCGTTGTCGGGGGAGTAAGACCTTTTCTTTCCCAAGCAAGACTCCATCTGCCACTGAGCGCTATTTTTCTGGCAATATCTTTTTTATATAAATCTGATGCTATTTTTACTCGATTCTTAACATGTCCCGAAAGTCCCCAATTATCCCCAACAAAACCATAACCCGGAACAACAATAAGATCGTAATCTCCTTGCTGTAGCTGTTCTATGCCTTTTAGTACACGAATATTTGAATACAGACCAGAACCTTCGAACTTTGTGGACTGTCTTGATGGAACTTCTTTAGTATCGTCCATAGATGTTAACGGTATAACTGTTGGTTTTATATCTTTAGCTTCTCAGTCTATCAACAAACTTTTGCACTGCAGCATCATCTTTCTGGCCTTTAATAATTTGAATATAACTATTTATTGTTTCGGGAGTTGTCTCATCATTCCCATAAAGATCTATCATCTTTCTGCCAAAATCGGCTAAAACTTTAATTCCTTTTTGCGGGTCTGTAATTTGATAACCTCTTTCTTGCTCAACTATAACTCCACTCTTGAGCAGCTCGTATATTGTAGCAATTCCTGAATAATAGTATCCTTCACTACTATCACCTACCACTTTAGATTTATTTGCAATTTTGTCGCATATTGTGCCTAATTTAGCTTGAAATTCTACGGCAGCGTCAATTGCCACTAAACCTTTTGTCCCCTCCTCATCTAGTAAGACCATGCTCACAGTTTCGGCCTTGAGCGCTCCGGCAATATTTGCCTCAGGGCTAGTTCCGCCTGTCCTTTCGCTGACCATATTATCATCGGTTTCTGAAAGTACAGCATGTCCCAATTCATATCGCACGCTTTCTTCAATAGCTGCATGGACAAATCCTCTTTCATCAATGCTTATCGCAGGAAACATTTTTTTCAGCAAGGGAATTTGTAGAGTTTCGGCAGTGTCCCTAACTGCATTTGTGTATGTATTCACACTTCCTTGACCGGTCTCTCCCGGTGTATGAAAATATAGATTCGGACCAAAGGCAAATGGTTGATACGTAACAATAGGTGGAGGAACGGTAAATGGTTCTTTAAGCGCATCTTCATGTTCATTAACTAATTCCTGAGCTATTTCTCTATAATGACTTACTCTACCTTCAATTCCTCTTGTTTCCTCAGTTTTTACTGCTACACGAATTTCAATATCAACTTTTTCAGCTTCTCCGGCAACAGTTTGACTAGATTGAGGAACAATAACAAGTGGACACTCTCCTTCTGTCATTTGCGCTTGTCTATTATATAATTTATCCCATTTATCATTTAATCTTGCAAGATCTTTTGTAGGCGAATTATATACTTTTGCCATTTGATCTAAATAATTTGGGATGCCACGGTAACTTGGCGGTAATTTATTTTCGCTGAGTAATGTCCTTGACCGGCCAGCCAATAATTTTAATCTAGCTGCAGTTCTCGTTATTTCAAATGGAAACATTTTGCTATAGCTTTGTATGTCTATTTTGCCTTTTTTGCCCTTTAGTTCATAGGCAAATTGAGATCCATCATCGTCTCCGCGAGGTGTAGCAATTGACCCTGATGGTGTATCTGCATATTCTGTCTGTTTTATAAAACCTTGATCAATATACTTCCCTGATAAACCTGCGATATCAGTTACAAACATGAGCTCTTCTTTTGTGAAACCAATTTTATTTAGTTGCGCTTCTGAAAGTTTTGGTACCCAGCGGCGCATCACGACTACTGATGATAATTGGCGCTCCGAAGAAGCAACAAGCAAACTTCTCCAAGCATCAGGATTTACTTTACGAAGCGGCTCAAGATCCGCAAATTGCCGAATGCGCAGTTTTTTCTCCATCTCTGACGGGTTTAACAGAAGTCCGCGAACTTGACTATATCCTTCCGTATCAGGTAAAGACGCAGCCCAGCCTTTATATTTTTCGTTTAATAATCCGCCTACATTCCGGTCCCATTGGGTTGTTACAGCTTTAGCCGAGGCATCAAATAAATCTTCAAGACCATGCACTTCCGGAACAGCAGGATATTCTCCATCTTTTACTTTTAATCTTCCACGAATATCTCTTCCTAGAGTAATATATTCAGGAACTGGTGTGGGTTTCAATGAATCTAGGCGATTTGTTGGATCAATTTTGATATCAGAGCCAAAAAGAGTTTCGCGTTTTCCTGAATGCATTGAATGATCGCCTTTTTGTTCCTCGCCCATTCTTAAGAGTATATCAAGATCAATCCGAAAATTGCAAAATAATTGCATTAAGCTGGTTTCCAATTCAAAAATATAGTGCACTTTTATTCCTGAATATTTTTAAATTCTCTGATATAATTTGCTATATATATGAATAAATCAACACGATATAATGCGATAATTGTATTAGGCGGCGGTCGGACCAACGAGGGAGATTTGACCCCTCTTTCTATACAAAGATTAAATAAAGGAATTGAATTGTATAAAGAAGGTGTTTCAAATAAGGTAGTTGCTCTAGGTGGTCATTATAGTACATACAGCCCCCATGCTACCCGGTTTCAAAAAACAGGAGCCTATTTGCGAGGCGAATATTTAATTAGAGGTGGTGTTTCCGCTTCTGATGTCATTTTTGTTGAAGATGGTAAAGACACAATAGGGGAAGCATTTGCCTCAAGGCAAAAAATGAGAGCATTAGGTATAAGAAGCATAAGTTTGGTTACATCTGATAAGCACCTCGATAGAAGCCTTTTTATTTTCAGAAGAATCTATGGCGAGCAATCCCAAATAGAAGGTATTGGAGTCCCAAGTGCCGATCTACTAAACAGTGAGGAAGAAGCAGAATACTTAGGGGTTGCAAAAAAGTTTTTTTCTAGATTACCCCATGAGATCCCTGACCCTAATCTTGATTCTTGGTATAGTGACCACTCTCAACTTTATCAAGAATACAAAACCATACATGATAGATTTCATCTACCCGGAAATGAATCTCAAGCTTATATGGGTGTGAGAAAATAAACAATGTAAGAAGATATACACGAAGTACGTATTCCATACCTCGTAAGGTAATATATGATAGATTGTTTGAAGGAGGTGAATTAAAAAATGAAAGCAGCACAAATCAAAAATTATGGCGGCACAGATGCGATTGAGATTAATTCAAATGCTCAAAAGCCACCATTGCAGCAAGGACAAATTTTAGTTGACGTTCATGCATCAAGCCTTAATCGAATGGATTCCGTAGTCCGTAACGGATACTTACAAAAAATGATGCCATTCCCTTTCCCAATTACTCTAGGTGGAGATTTTTCAGGCGTTGTTACAGAAATTGGAAAAGGTGTAACTGATTTTAAAGTAGGTGATGAGGTATATGGAAATGCCGGAGTATATAAAGGTGGTTCAGGCTCACTTGCGGAATTTGTAGCATCAAAAAATGAAAATACTTATCTTAAACCAACATCTCTTGATTTTACTCAGTCAGCTGCACTTCCATTAGTTGGAGCAAGTGCATTACAAGGAATTGAAGAAGAATTGAAAGTTCAGCCGGGGCAAAAAATTCTTATTCAAGGAGGCGCAGGTGGAATTGGATCCCTTGCAATCCAAATTGCAAAAATGCATGGTGCCTATGTCGCAACAACAGTTGGGACTGATGATGTTGAGTTTGTTAAAAATCTTGGAGCAAATGAAGCCATTGATTATAAAAAACAAAATGTAGCACAAGTTTTGGTAGTGGGTCAATTTGAAGGAGTGGAAATTCACATGATATAATTAGTTTATGTTGAGTAAGAGTGATATTTTGGAAGAAGTAATCCGAACCGCAAAGGAAAACGGAGGAATACCTCTTGGGAGAGGCAGGTTTGAGAAAGAAACAGGCATAAAACCGTATGATTGGGAAAAGTATTGGGTTCGACTTAGTGACGCACAAATAGAAGCGGGATTCACTCCTAATAAGCTCACCACTGCATATACTGATGAATTTTTAATCAAAAAAATGATTGAACTTATTCGCAAACTCGGAAAATTTCCAGTTTACGGAGAATTAAAACTAGAAGCACGCAGCAATCCAGAGTTTCCAGAAGCTAGGAGTTTTTTTCGAGACTAAGGAGCAAAAACGAAAACTAACAACAAAACTAATTGAATACTGTAAAGATAAGAGTAACTATTCAGATATTATAAATCTATGTCAGCTTGTTCTAGAAGATTTACCACAAAGAGAAATATCCGAATCTGATACATCTGTTCAATATGGAGAGGTTTATCTTTTTAAATCTGGTCGATATTATAAAATTGGGAGAACAAATGATTTGGTACGAAGAGGTACAGAAATTAAAATTCAATTACCAGAAAAAGTAGATTTAATTCATTCAATTAAAACTGATGATCCGAGTGGGATAGAGTCTTATTGGCATAGACGGTTTCAATCGAAGTGCATGAATAATAGTGAGTGGTTTGATTTAAGCTCATCTGATGTAAAAGCATTTAAACGTTGGAGAAAAATTGTTTGAATTTTGTTAATAACCTGAATCAGTTAATTTTATAATATCCTCAATTTTCAATGCTTTCGTTGCAACTCCAACGGCCATCGCAGGTGTGATGCCAAGATTTCTTATTTGATTTAATGTTTTATGTGGTCTGCAAAAGTTGTAATACATAAAATGCAGCGCAACAGCAGCCTTTAGATTTTCAATCTTTTTTGAAAAAGCATTTGTCAATCTGGTAAATCTACGCATATTCATTCTCATTGTTAAGTTTTGCCTCTCAATATAGCTTGTCGAAATTTTCTTTGCATCCGGTTGTCCTTGCATTATCTCTATTTCAGTTCCAATACATTCAGCAGGGCTGTATCTTTTCTCATCTTCTTTTTGTTGCTTGCCATATATTTTAATTAACATGGCGTAATCAACTTCAGAACCAATCGCGTCTTCTACCGCTTGTAAATAAACTTTATGCCCATCTGTTGTAAGTTGAACACGATTAGCTAATCTGCTTTTTAGGTCATTCATAAAAGCCATACCATACTCTGCATCTCTTAATCCAACAAGCCAAGATGGAACGAGTTTGGTGTCAGCGTCTAATGATGTCCACGTCCAAACATTGCCATAACCAAAATTACCTTTGTATTCTTCGGGTACGTTTTTCTCTTTCGCATAACAGAACGACCATATTTCATCACATTGGATATTTTTACATGGAAGCTTACGAAGTGTAGTATCTTGATACTCAGCACATGCTCCACCAACGCTCAATAATAATCGTGTAACTGTACCCTTTGCAACTCCAGTCATCCGGCAAGTTGACCTAATTGAATTACCCTCCACTAATGCTGAAATTACTTGTGTTTTCTCCTCAAGATTTAATGCATTCACACTGTTATTATACTTGAGCGCTCAAGCATTGTCAAGATTAGATTTCCTCAAATTCAGTATCAACATAAGGTATTTTTTGTCCCATCTATCTGGGACAGTTTTTGGCTTTACCTGATACTAAATTAATCCTCTTTTCAGGCTAATTTCGCCTTGATTCTTGATCCATAGGTGTGCTATTATCCTTTATAAATATATGGGTGGGGACCCCGGCATATATTACTAATTAATTCCCACTGTCCACAACTGCTTCAAGAATAACAAATACCATTCTTAACTATACATATACAGTATCTGTAATAATTCATAGATCAAAAAAAATAATAAACAATAAAATAACATGTCTAAAAAAATCATAACAAAAAAACAAGAAACGATACTCACATTAATCCTGATATTCAGATTTATCAATAGTAAACAGATACAACAATTCTTAGGACACAAGGATCATAGAAGAATAAATAGTTGGTTAAAAGATTTAGCGGAGAAACAATATATCATCAGAGAATATAAACCAGTGTTTGGCACATTAACAAAACCTGCTGTCTGCTATTTATCATTGCTCGGCAGACAGTACATACGAGATACTCTGTATTTCATGAACAATACATACCTTGTAAGATTACGGGGCGATAAAGAAAGATCAAAGTCATTCAGAATACGATGTCAGTTGATTGCTGATTTTTACCTCATTATCTTTGCAGGGAAAGAGAAAGAGTTAGTCACCTCCATAGAAGAATATTTAAAAGAGGGGGTAACAATAAAATCCAATATTCATCAGTTTTTTACTCCTGCATTTTACAGTGAACTTGAATTTGTACTCCTTTCTCACCTAAAGCCTGACGCGTATGTCTATAAACAGACAAAAACAGGAATCACTCATTCATGTATCTTTGTGCTTGATGCATATATTCCTCGTCTTATGTTGCAATATACCCTCAAACGTATTTTTCAGGCATTAGATGAAGAGAATTGGGAAGATGATGGGATTGCATCGCTCCACCTCTATTTTGTCTGTCCGAATAATATGGTGATTATATATTTAAGAAAGCTTCTCAAATCATTCATGGAACGCTATTATGGCAACATACCACTCTTGTTTCATTTTGCGACAATAAATCAGTTGTATAAAAGGAAAACGGAAAAGTCTGTTAAAACCGATTGGATTACTGTTTCATCAAATGATGAATAGCCCTCTTTGAGTTTTTGCCGATTTGCAAATTTTATTCAGAGCAATTGGATAGGTCATATGATGTTGAAGATATGGAGTTTCTTTTTACTGCATATGAGAAAGTAACTATTAATGGGATAATGGTTAATAAATGGAGGATAATTAAGGAAAAATAGAAATATGAAACAAGTAGAATCTAAATATTTACATTGTGCTAATAACTTGAATTAAAGTTTGCTTTTTTAATACATATGTTTATAATATTATGTATTAAAAAGACATGAATAGAGCTGAATTTAAACGACTCTCGTTTTTAAGATTAAAGGAAGCAAAATTGTTGAATGATGAAAGATGCTATTCAGGAGCTTACTATTTGAGTGGATATGCAGTTGAATGTGCATTGAAAGCATGTATTGCCAAAAAAACTAAAAAAAGTGAATTTCCTGACTTAAAAGCTGTTCAAGCAAGTCACGTTCATGATTTAATATCATTAATAAGATCTGCTGGACTTGAACTTGATTTAAATAGTAAAATAAGCACAGATCGTACTTTTGGAAGTTATTGGACAACTGTTAAAGATTGGTCAGAAAAAGCAAGATACAGAACTTATAATCAGACTGAAGCTCAAGATTTACTTCAAGCAATTTCTGATCCAACGAGAGGAGTATTATTATGGATTCAACATTATTGGTAGAAAAATATATTAATCAAGGGAAAATTTTTATTCGTAATTTAGATGCGAATAATATTAAAGTGGATGCTGCACTATGGTTTTATGATTCCGATTCGAAAACATGGAAATTAATAATAGCAACGCCCAAGTATGACCAAGAAGGGGCTCTTAAAGTGTATCAACAAATCGAAAATTATCTACCACATGAAGGTGAAAATCATATTTCCCTACAAGATATTTCTGTAGTGAGCCCGCATGATTATTTAATATCTATATTAAGAAGTGCTATTAAAACACCAGTGGATGCAATTGCTGATATAAAATTTAATGACAATACAATTAATAACAAGTATATTGAAGGAGCCTATATTTACCGACTTACATAAATGGTAAAATTATATTAGCTTATTAGCATCCACAGAGTAACCACATGCTTTAAGCTCTTTTATTAAATCAAATTTCCATCTTCCATTTAATTCATAAGGCACATATAGTACACCTGAGTAGTCAGTTGGCATTTCGAATTTTTCATCAGGCTTATACAGCGCCAAAACATTTTCTCTACCTAATTTTCCGATAAAATATCCAAGTTCAAACACGACATTTTGCCTAGCTCTTGATTTAGCATTTTCTATTTTATCTACACGTTCGTACCCAATATCATCTGGACTGAGTAACACAATGGCAAAGCCAACATCTGAATAGTCAGAGAATTTTTCTATTGTAGTCCGCCCCTTATTAGGTTGTTCATGTAAAATAATTGCTGTTAATTCTAGCTTCTCTAATGTTCTAGCAACAGATTGTTTCATTTCTTCATCATGTCCATGAACCACGAAAACATTCTTTTTAGATCTGCTTTCTACCAATTTCGGTTCTTTTTTAGTTTGAATCGGGCTAAAAATTTTTAATTCTTCAATCATTGTTTTAAAAAGATTTAACATTTGATTTTTTCCAGATATCCATTTTTCTTGATAGTATTCCTCAGTTGATGGATAAATTCTCGGGAAAAAATCTATATCTTTCAAATCTTTTAGATACTTACTGTCATTACCAAATATTTTTCGTATTATCATTTCTGATCTACGAGTTAAAGCATCTAATTTATGTTCATCTCTATTTTGTAGTTCATCTAGATCTTTAAGCAGGCTTTGAATTAGTTCAATATTGTTCATATTTTTATAGCATTTTCCTGAAACGAAATAAGGATTATTTTTTCTTCCAACGTGCTTTTGCAGCTTTCCTTGCTATTTTTTTCCTCTCGTCGGAAGTTAATTTTGCTTTACGGGCTGGTCCACCTTTTAGACCACCAAGTCTTCCTAGTGCTTGAGCATGAGGATTTTTCTCATGTGTAGCCTCTTTTGTTATCTTACTTGCGAGTTTATTTATATCCATGAGGAAATGGTAGCATAGATATTCATGAGCGGTCAAGGAGTGCTAACTGAAATTGACCCACTACCCAAGTTTTAAAAGATTATGATGCAGTTTTCGATACAGCAGGCGGAGAAGGAACAAATAAACTTTTCGCGGTCCTTAAAAAAGGCGGAAAACTAGTCTCAATGGCCAGTCAACCGGATCAAGGACTCGCCAAAAAACATGAAGTAACAGCTTCTACTCAAGTCACTGCAGCAAGCGCTACTCAATTAAAGAGATTAGCTGAATTAGTTGATAGAGGAAAAGTAAAAGTGCAAATTGAAAAAACTTTCCCCCTCACAGAGATAAAACAAGCATTTGAGTATTTCGAAACACAACACCCGAGAGGAAAAATAGTCGTAAAAGTAAAATAAATTTAAAATCCAGAAATTGAAAGTAATGTATATATTGCCAAAGACAGAAGTATTTTTTTAAAGCTCCAATGACGACCGTATTGGCTCCAATTCCAATAGTTTGCCTCATAAATTTCTTAGGATTTTTTTTATTTCTGTTTTATGCTACAATAGAACTAAAGAAAGGAGAGGCAACCAATGAAAGGTACAGTAAAAACAAAAATGGATAAAGGTTATGGATTTATTAGTCGCGAAGGCGAAGAAAAAGATCTTTTTTTCCATTCCAATGATTTAAAAGGAGTAACCTTTGATGAAATTCAAGTTGGTGACACAGTCACATTTGAAGTAGTCAACGGTGAAAAAGGCGCAAGTGCAAAAAACGTAACACGCGTCTAGTAATTAATGAGTTACTCTTAAAAGCTCATTGAAAGATGAGCTTTTATGTTTAAAAGCAACAGTTATAATTAAATTACATCCTAACTTCGACACACGGACTAACAGGTTAGACTAGGTTAGATATTTTTTAACGAAATTATCTGCTTCTATCTCCTGATGTTTTATTTCTGTTTTTGTCTGCAAAAACCCAATCGAGTTACGGTGGTTTAACACCACATGTCCTACTTCATGAAGAATTGTATTTCTAATTTGTGTTTCGTTTTGATTTAATAATTCATCGGAAATGAATATTAAATGACCTTTTTTTATATCTGACCCTTTAAATGTAAATGCCCAGGAGTCGTCAGGTGAAGAAATAAACCATACGGTCTTGCATACTTTTTCGATAACGCTTGAAGGTAGAAAGAGCAAGGCCTTGCATACTTGCTCACGAATAAAAAAATTCCCTATAAGTTTATTTCCGAGTGCCTTTTTTACTTTTTTTATTGTCCAATTCATCTGAATAATAAATTTTAATATATTTCAAGTTAATTAGAAAAATGATGTATTACTAAGTTTTTAGTATTTGAAGACAAGTCTTGCATGTCGCTTAACTCATCCCAAGTGAAATATTCTATTTTATCGTGCTTCTTCTCTATAGTCCTTGGCATACCTGATATTATTTCTGCTCTATACCAAACATAACCCATCTCATGTCCATCTTCTAAAAAATCTTTCCTTCCAATTTCGCCTACTATATTAACCTCAACCCCTAACTCTTCAGCTACTTCTCTTTTTGCAGTAGATGTAGGGTTTTCTCCGGGTTCTATTTTACCGCCTGGAGTTTCCCATTGTTGTCTTTCAGATGTATTTCTGTGGAGCAAGAGTATTTTTCCTTGTTTGTTTTCTATAACGCATCCGGCAAGTTGTATCTTCATTTCTTAGTAGAATTATAGCATTTATTTTAATTCGATTGGCTTTAAGATGCATCACAAGACCTACAATTCTTTGCTATAATAACCTGATGCAAGTTTACCTCGTGCGGCATACTGAATATTTAAATCCTGGAAATATTTTCGCATTCCATTTGCCTTTTTTCCTATCAGAAGACGGTAGAAAAAAAGCGCAAAAAATTGGTTCATGGTTTAAGGAGAAGCAGTTACTTCATATACCTATTTATTCCAGTCCTATTGTAAGAGCATTACAAACGGCAGAGATTATTGCGAGTATTACTAATTCATTTGTAACTGTTGATAAACGGCTTGAAGAAACTACAAGTACAAATATGCAAGGCGTAAAAGAACCACTGGAAAATTCTTGGATAACTGATGAAGATGACAAGGACCGTGAATCTAGTAACTCCATATTACATAGAATAATAAATATTTATCATGAAGTATTAAATAAAAATAAAAATTTTATTTTTGTTTCTCACCGCGAACCAATAACATTACTTTATTATCATCTTATAAAAAAAGATCCTCCCAAATATTTTGGGGACCCTAAAAATATAGATATGGTCATTCGCAAAGGTGAAATAGTTGAATTAAATGTTACTAAAGACAATATTAATTCAATTAATAGAATAACTCTTTAGAACATGGTAAATTCAGGTTGAGAAGATAAACCGTTTAACCCATTATCGACTTGTCACCGCAATCGTTTTAGGGGGTTGGAGACAAAGAAATTGTCGTGGTCAAAGTTATAGTTGGTGTTAATGTCGAAGTCGGTGTATTCGTTAGTGTTGGCGAAAGAGGTGGGGCGAGAGTTATTATTGGGCTTGGTGTTGTTGAAGGAGTTGGAGTAATAGTTATAGTTGGTGAAATACCTGAACATCCGACCCCTGGCCGCTTCCAGCCGGCATACTCAATAAATCCGCGGCCCGGGGAATCAAAAACATCAAAGAGACGTGAAATGTTTGAGGGATATGGTTTATGATCCATTTCTTGTTGAGTTATGGGTCCCCAGTCATTTTCTGTGGCGTTTACATAATTAGGTGAGAGATTGCGAATTTCAATGTCACCATTGCGATCTATAATATCCGTAAAGGCATCAACTTCACTATTGCCTTTGATATTTATACCGTCAAGCTTGTTGAAGCAGATTAAGCTGGTTATGATTAACGCATCGGATTTTTGTATCGCAATTCCGCTTTGGCCATTAGACACAATCCTACTGAGTTCAATCTCTACATCAGAATCCTTAAAAACAAGCCCGCTTTTACCATTGACATCAATTGTGCTATTTTTGATAACTACATGGGAATCTAGGACTTCTATCCCCTCATTTTTGTTACTAATTATAGTAGTATCATCAAGATGGATTGAGTCTTTGAAGCGTTTGAATTGCATCCCTCTTCCATTATTTTGAATCAGGTCGTGCTGATAGAAAAGATCAAAAGATACACCACCGATAGCAAGCAGCCTGACCCCAATATCTATATTAGCTTCAAAGCGGGAATCCCTGTCTTTCCAAAAACCTGTAGCACCGGCACGGATAAATCCATCAACTCCGGCGGTATTCTCAAGGACCTCAAACAACCGGGTACTCAATTCAACATTACCACGGACATCAAGTTGCCAGGCAGTACCATTTTGTTTCATAGATTCGCTGTCAAGGTTTATTTTCAATGCTACACCTTGAAGAGGCATTGTCTTAAGCGTAAATCCTGCTTTAGAATGAAGGTTATATTGGTTGTCAGAGAAATTTTTCTCACCTTCAAGCAGAAACCGGGTTTCAAGTCCTGTTTGTCCACCTAGCCATTGGTTGTTTAGAATCTCCCATTTGATCTTGCCGGTGTGCTGAATTTCTTCAAAAAAGCTGCCTCTGCCTCTTGTAGTTGCATGGACGTTTCCGCTGTAAGTTACAGAAATATCTCCGGCTCCCTGACCAAAGCTCAACTTCGCAGCGGTTTCAACACCTAGTTTCTTGAGTGGATTACCAAATTTATTACCCCTAAACTCGTAATCTCCTCCGACAGAAGCATTCAGTTCCAATCCATAAACATTTAGATTTTCAAACTCACTATCACTCAATGTAAAGTCCATCTTTCCTTTATTACTTGCATTTAAGACCAATCCTTTCCTCGCATTAAGAAATTTAAGATCTGTAAGGTGAAAGTTTGGATCATCCCCTTTCTGTGCAACGATGTGTAGTCCTTCGCGCAGAAAATTACGGAATTCAATACTGCCTATATCAAATTTTTTAGCTGTAACAAAAATCGCCCTGACAACATTACCACGCCCGTCAATTACTTTGCGGCTACGTGTGGCACTCGAAATAATAGTGCCGTCGTGCTTGATCTCAGGAAGAATTCCATCCAACTGTACATCAACCTCTAGAAAAATAAAATGAAGCTTTCCTTCCCCGGGTGTTCCTAGAACTTGTACCTGCTCAGCAGTAGTTAACAATCTACCAAGATTACCTTCGCTAAGTAATATTGCCTCGCGCAGCGTTAGCTTGTTATCAGCTATGTTGTTATCTTGGTTCCCATTAACCCGTGCAGTGAAATTATTCGTTTGTGCAAATGCGGTAAAAACACGAGGATTCAGGTTGAAGATGCTATACAATATTAATACTACTAATATTGTAACGCTAAGTGAAAGCCAAATTTTGCTCTTACTCTTCATACTTTCCAAATTAGTATAGCAAAAACTATCCCACCGAAGTCAAGTAAATGATATTTATATTTAAATGCAAATTGGTTCAAATCTATTTTGTTTTTTTAATTTATTAAAACGATTTGCTATAATTACAATAATGGAATTAAAAATTGTCAAACCAGACACTTTCAAGATTTTAACTTCCACAAAGAAAATTGTTGAAAACCTAAAGTTTATAACAATAAATGAAGCTCAATTAGATGAAACCACAAATAAGTTATTATTTAAGCTAGACAATGGAGTATATGCTGCCGAAATGGGTGTTGGAATCACCGGAAACTATGAAAATGACGTTCAATTAGTTTTTCTTGAAGATGTAGTTAATTTTTGCTTCTGGGTTGAAAAAGATAAACCTCCTTGGCATGTAGAATATTTACATAGAAATTTTCTTACAGGAGGCTGGTTCTCACTATTAAGTTGCTTTCAAAGAGCGCTTGCAAATAATATCCCAATTCTTGACGCCAATTTTTTATCGTCATTAACATTAACGAAAGTTAAAGAAATATTTAAAGGTGAATCTAATATTGATATTCCGCTTGTCGAAAAAAGACTGGAAAATTTAAAAGAAGCAGGACAAGTTTTACAAAGTAAATATAGTGGTAAATTTATTAACGCATTAGAAAGTACTAACTATGATGCCCTAGATTTAGTCAAACTAGTTTATGATAATTTCAAATCATTTCAAGATAAAACAATCCTTGATGGAAAAGAGATTTACTTCTTAAAACGAGCACAAATGTTTACGCAAGACTTATCTTATCTGACACAGAATTATAAAGATAAGCCAATTAAAAATTTACAAATATTAACTGCTTCTGCTGATTACAAACTGCCTCAAATGCTAAGAAAGTATGGAGCAATTAATTACTCTGAAGAATTATCTAAGCAAGTAGACAATTATATTCTTATTCCGGCAGGAAGTAGAGAAGAGATCGAAATACGAGCTGTAACAATCTGGTGCGTAGAGTTAATAAGACAAAAACTAGAAAAGTTCACTGCGGCAGAAATTGATAATGCGTTATGGTTGATTAGTCAAGACCAAACTAACGTCAAACCATTTCATAGAACATACACTATTTTTTACTAAAATCTTATAAAAACAATCTATTTAATTCCTATTGGTTACTATAGATAGCTAAGAATCACTATTAATGGGACGTGTGGTTTTTTTGCCGAGTAAAATATGAGAAATAATTGTACCAATAATATTGATTAGAAAACCGAGAAGGATATAACTGATAAATCTGGCAACAATAAATACCCCAATACCCGCATAGGTTTGCGGTGTTGTGGTAGAGATTGATCCTCCGAGCAAAGATTCAAAAATCCACAGCATACTTAACGGGATGTTGTTAAATTTTGGATTATCATGTTCAAAAATATAAACAAGTGCTCCGAGAATAATCACGGTAAAAACAAGCGTAAAAAAGTAAATCTGTAAATTAAGTCGGATAATTGCTGCTTTTTCATCTTTTGAGTGTCTTTCCAGATGTTCAAAACGAACAACTTTTGCCAATCGTACCATTCTGAGAAAACGAAGAATGCGTAAAGCCCTAAGCGATTTTAATGGAGTCAGATTGGTAAGATGAAGCAATGTAGGTAGGACAGAAATAAGATCAATAAAACCAAAGAAGCTGAAAATATACGATAATTTTTTAGGACTTCCTATGATACGACAAATATATTCAATCAAAAAGATGAAAACCGATACATATTCAATTATTAAAAAAAATTGATTATATTGCGAGAACTCAGTTACCGACTCAAGAATTATGGAGATAATGGAGATTATTATTACAATTGAGAGCGAATCATTGATGATGACAAAAAGCCTTGAGGTTGGTTCATAAAACGCTTTGTTGCAAAAGAAAAATACAGTACGCTGTACGCTTTTCATACCTATGATTTAATTATAGCAACAATTTCTAGAACTTGGGTAGTTTGTGTAATACTCTACAAAATAGTATAATTCTTGAGCATGGAAATGGAACGCTTACTAGGACTCACAATATCATCTTTTTTCATTACTGCAATTTTACTCGTTCCCTTCATAGACTTCCTCTACAAAATAAAACTCAAAAGACACGTTCAAGTTACCCGCGACATGTTCAACAAAAGAACACCGTTATTTGATAAATATAACGCCTGGAAAGTAGGTACTCCTTTCGGCGGTGGATTATTAATTATTCTAGTTGCTACAGTATGGACTTTTTGGGCATATGGAATTCTAAACATCACGGTTAAGCCCGCCGAAATTTTTGTGATTTTCTTTTCTTTTATAAGTTTTGGCTTGCTTGGCTTTTATGATGATTTAAAAAAATTGATAGATCGCAGAGACGGATTTTTCGGACTTCGTTTTCGTTACAAATTTATTCTTCAATGGATACTCGCCTTAATTATTGCTTTTGTATTTTACTTCCAGCTAAATTATGATTTCATATTCATACATGGCATAGGGATTATAAATATAGGATTGCTTTTTATCCCCTTTGCCGCGATAGTAATTGTATCATTCGTCAATGCCTTTAATATTACCGACGGGCTAGATGGTCTTGCATCGGGACTTTTTCTAATTTGTCTGGTCGCCTTTCTAATTATCAATCAACAACTGGATCAGACCCTGGGTATATTTCTGGCCGTACTTCTTGGTTGTGTTGCCGCATTTCTTTACTTCAATATCTATAAAGCCAGGCTCTGGTTGGGAGATGTTGGCTCACTTGCGCTCGGTGCCGTATTGGCAGTGACCGGATTGCTTACCGGGAAAGCCTTAGCTCTTGTAATTATTGGTGGTATATTCGTAATTGAAGTAGGCTCCTCCCTTATACAATTATTAGCGAAAAAATATTTAGGCAGAAAAATTTTCCCGGTTGCTCCGCTTCATCTATACCTGCTGAAAAGAGGCTGGGAAGAGCCAAAAATAGTTATGCGTGCCTGGCTAATAGGCTTCTTCCTCGCAATCTTAGGTATCTTTATAGCGTTTATCTAAGGGCATCAATAGTCATGAAAAATGTTGATATTATACTCCTCAGTGTGGTTATATTTCTGACGTTTTTCGGTTTGCTTATGATTTATGATGCATCATCAGTGCGCGCTTTCATTGATTTCAACGGAGACAAATACCATTTCTTGCGGGATCAAGCTATGTGGGTAACTTTAGGATTTATCGTACTCTTTGTTTTTAATTATTTTGACTATCATAAATTATATAACTTAGCCTTGCCGCTATTAATCATAGCTCTTGGTTGCCTTCTTTTAGTTTTTTTACCCGGAATTGGTGCCGGTGCGCAAGGTGCCAATCGGTGGATAGATCTGTATTTTGTGAGATTTCAACCCGCCGAACTTACGAAGTTATCACTAGCGATTTATCTGGCAGCTTGGTTTTCTAACAAAGAAAAGGGGAGGTTTCTCGCATTTTCTTTATTACTAGGCGCTGTTTTACTCCTTGTCTTACTGGAACCGGATTTGGGAACAGCTTCAATTATTCTTGCTGAAGCGATTATAATATATTTTCTTTCCGGTGGGAGTATAAAACATTTTATAATTTCACTTCCCATTATCGGACTGCTTTGGTTTGTAATTATAAAAATAGAACCATATCGCTTGGCGCGCTTGACTAGTTTTCTCAATCTAAATAATTCACTGGATGGCATTGACTATCACCTAAAACAAATACTCATTGCTTTAGGTTCCGGCGGACTTTTCGGCCTTGGCATCGGGAATTCACGGCAAAAATATGGCTTTCTCCCCGAAAGTATGACCGATGCAATTTTTCCGATAATCGCTGAAGAGCTGGGCTTTATAGGTGCGAATATTCTATTGCTATTATTTATTATAGTTATTTGGCGGGGTTTTGTTATAGCTATGCATGCAAAAGAAAAATTTGGCCAACTATTAGCAGCAGGTATAATCTCTTTCATCGGAGTCCAGATAATAATAAACCTGGGAGCAACAACATTACTTTTCCCCCTCACAGGTGTACCTTTACCGTTCGTTTCCTATGGCGGATCCGCTCTTATTGTCGACATGGCAGCAATAGGAATATTGCTAAATATTTCAAAGCAGAAATCTAAAGTTGTATACCAAAATAAAACTCAGTTGTCATCCCGGTTGAAGCGGCAGCGAAAATAATTATATGAAAATAGCAATTGTCGGCGGGCATCTCAGCCCTGCCTTAAGCGTTATCGAGGCAGTACCAAAAGACACCCAAATTTTATTCATTGGCAGGAAATACGCGCTGGAAGGAGACAAAGCATATTCACTTGAATATCAAAAAATTACCTCGCTCGGCATAACCTTTGTGGATTTAGCAAGCGGCCGTTTGCAGCGCAAATTTACAAAACACACTATTAATTCTCTTTTCACATTGCCCGGGGCTTTTTATCAATCTATCAAAATCTTAAATAATTACAAGCCTGATTGTGTAGTTTGTTTTGGTGGATACTTACAAATTCCTCTAGTACTTGCCGCTTTATTTCATCACATTCCGGTGATTACTCACGAACAAACCAGAAAAGCCGGACTAGCCAATAAAATAATATCTCCTGTTGCTTCAACTATTTGTATCTCCTGGCAGGAATCAGCCAAATATTTTCCTTCCGGCAAAACAATTCTCACCGGTTTGCCTCTCAGAAAAGAATTTTTCAAAAAAATCCACCTTCCTCCCTCAATAGTTAAGGGGGAAAGGAGGATTTTAGACAAAACCATTTATGTTACCGGCGGAAGTCTAGGTGCCCACGCTATTAATTTATTAGTCGAAGGTGCGTTAGTTAAATTGCTTGAAAAATTTTACATAATTCATCAGACAGGCGATGCTAAGGAATTCAATGACTATGAACGGCTTAAAAAGATCAAAGATCAGCTTCCTCTGGAATTACGTAGCAAATACAAACTTGTCAAATTCATTGACCCAGATCAGATTCCCCAAACCATAGCTGAGTCTGATTTAGTCATTTCGCGTTCAGGTATGAATACCGTTGCTGAACTCATATATTTAGAAAAGCCGTGCATATTGATTCCACTGCCGCATGGCCAAGCCAATGAACAGCTTGATAATGCTCTTTTCGCCCAAAAACTTGGTTTGGGACAGGTTTTAAATCAAACTGAACTTACATCTGAAATGCTCTATTCACAAATTGTCGAGTTTGCTGCTAAACTAGATAAAGCTATCATCAGCGCACGAAGTTTTCAAAAACTGATAAATCATGATTCTGCGCAAAAAATTATTGAGATCGTCAAAAAAACCGTCAATCAAAAAAACCAACAGAAAGAATAGGAATAGAATAAGAAAATTATCAGTCCTATTAATTCCATTCTGTATTTTATTGTGCGTAATTTGTGTGTGGCTTCTGTTTGTTTTGAATGACATACTACACAAACCACTTTTTATTAGTCCGTTAACATTACCTGTGTCCCTTGTTCCAAGCGAAGAAGATAAATTTCAATTAAAACTGGAAACTTTACTAAATGAGAAAAATATTACATATTCAACTATAACTAAGCTTTCTGGCTCAAACTATAAATTAAAATTAGAAGATTCAGGAATTGTAATTATTTCTTCGGATAAAGATCTAAACTCAGAAATATCCTCTTTACAATTTATACTCTCTCGGCTTACAATGGAAGGTAAACAGTTCACACTGCTTGATTTGCGTTTTGATAAACCGGTCATTGTTTTAAAATAAATATATGAATGAAGGGAAAATAGTTGTCGGCATTGACGTCGGCACTTATAAGATCGTTACAATAATAGCCAAAGTGATGGAAGATGTGGTTAATGTTTTAGGTGTTTCCGAGGTAAAATCATTAGGAATTCGCAAAGGTCAGATTGTAGACATAGAAGAGGCAGTTTCGGCAATTAATTCCTCAGTTGAAGCAGCTGAAAGGATGGCTGGCTATAATGTTTCTCACGTAGTAGCTTCAATTGGCGGCAGCCAAATTGAAAGTCAAAATTCCCGAGGGGTAGTAGCAGCCTCAGCACCCCAGGGAGAAATAACATTGAGTGATTTGGCACGCGTAATTGATGCGGCAAAAGCAATATCTATACCTTCAATTCGCGGGATTATCCACGTATTACCGCGAAATTATATCGTAGATGGACAAGAAGGAATCAAGGATCCTGTCGGAATGTCCGGAATAAGGCTTGAAGTAGATACACATATTGTGACGGCTAATAGTGTTGCTGTCCGCAATCTTGAAAAAGCGTTTTCAGAAGTAGGTGTTGATGTTGATAGTTTCGTCTTTAGCGGTTATGCCAGCTCGCTATCCGTACTAAATGATACCGAAAAAGAATTAGGCGTCGTTTTAGTTGATATCGGCGCCGGGACAACTGACATTTCGATTTATACCGAAGGATCGGCATCTTATTCATCTGTATTGGCAATTGGCAGCCGGCATGTAACTAATGATTTAGCCATTGGCCTTAGGATTTCTCTGGAAAGTGCTGAAAAAATTAAATTATTTTTATCGCAAAACCAAAGTAAAAAAACAATTACAACCAGTGATCAACCTAAAGAGACTAAACCTTCAGATGAGTTAGATTTAACAACCTTAAGTTTACCTGAAGAAATCACAAAAGTCTCACAAAAAACACTGGTTGAAGGCATAATCCGTCCAAGACTAAATGAAATTTTCACCATGATCGGCTTAGAAATCAAAAAAAGCGGCCTCGGCGGCCAAACTCCTGCCGGAATAGTTATAACCGGTGGAGGGTCATTGACTGTAGGCTTAAAAGAAGCTGCCAGACGCACGCTTGCCATGCCGGTTCGTATCGGTGTACCAATCAATGTCAAAGGAATAGTTGACGAGGTAGAGCATCCCGCCTTTTCGACTTGTTTAGGCCTTACTATTTACGGCAGCCAAAACACATCGGCTAGGACATCCTCTTCCTTTAATTTTAATATGGCCAAAGGTTATATGTCGGGAACCGGGAAAGTATTCAAAAAAATAATAGAAATCTTCAAGTCTTTTATCCCCTAAGATATTATTCAGGTTTAATTTCGTGGAATTTATAGAATTAATTCTGAAGGATACTTTTGCGAGTCTGATTTATATGCGGAACCTTTTGAAAAGGCGGTCAGATTTGAATAATGTATCATATCTTGAGAAAGCTTAATAAAATCGCTGGATTCTTTCCCAAAATATACTTCATTTTTATTGAATTCTGTTTGCGATGAAGGTTTTATAAACAAATCAAGAAAATTCATTCCATTTAGGCAACACGCATAAATCCACGCGGGTGGACGAGGATTTATTTCATATAAATAGAACTCTCCATCTGTTGTTCGAATTGTCTCAAATTCAATGACACAATCATTCAGGTCAATATTTTTACAAAAAGACTCGACCTTTTTTAGCATATCCGTGCTTAATTTCAATTTACCGAACCATGTTGCTCCATTTCCATCCATACCAATTTTTTCCATCTCTAAATAAGCAACAACCTCTCCTTGTTTATAAGCTACTAAGCCATTTATAAATTCCCCTACGATTTCTTTTTGAACAATACAATGAATTTCCTTATTATTCCATATATTACAAATTCTCTTTATCGCTGCATCTAATTCTTGTTTGTTAGTTGCTCGTATTGCTCCTTTTGTTAGCCCTTTAACAAATACAGGATAGCTAACTTCATCCGCAAATTCTTCACCCTCTTTAATTGAAGTAATGATCCTTGTTTTAGGATTTGCGAATTGATTATATGTAATATTCTCTAAATTAGTCTTCCTTATTTTTCTGAGTATTTCAATATTTGGAGCAATTAAATTAAATTTTAGAAAATCAAGCTTTTCACGTATAAAGGAAAATAAGATTGTTGTTTCGTCGTAACAGGGGACAATATACTCAATATCATATGCCTTTTTTAAAGTACTTAGTTTTTTGACTAGACTGTCTAGATTTAAATTTCGTATTTCTTCAAGCACAACTGTTTTTTCAAAAAGATCTGATGAGGTTATAAAGGGTGTGTCATCAGCGCCATATACAGTATGTCCCGCTGCTTTTAGACTTCTAGCCACACCGATTCCTGCTTGTGGACTATCAATAACTTTTAAATCAGTAACTAAAAACTTTGCCATATTAATTTATTAATATTTCTGGAATCTTAGTAATAAAATTTGATGCTTGAGATAGGGAATATGCCCCAACTCTTGATAGTAGCATTTTATCACCGACCTCTGGTGTTCCAGTAACAAGGTAATTTTCTGCAATTTTATCAACTTGCATGCAGGAATTACCGAATATATTAATAAAAACAGGTTGCCCTTTCTGTTTTTCTGCTTTGTATTCAATGCTATATTTTTTTTCCCAGTAACATGGAAAGTGCATAATATTTGCATCAATAACGACATCAATATTTCCACCATCAAGTTCTTTCTTTGAAACAATTGTTGTTTCTAAGTCAAAAGCGTTTTCAACGAGGTTACGACCTACTTCTGAGATAATTAGTATATTTTTGGGCACTAAACTATTAACAATTTTGGGCAATTCCTGATACATTGCTTTTTGGTAGATTATTTCATCAGCTCCAGGCAATCCTCCTCCGATATCTAAATACTCCAGCTCTAAGTTATGTTCTTTAATAAGTTCGTTAAACTTTTCTAGTATAAGGGAATAGTTAACAACAGAAAAGTTATTTGTGGAAAAGTGAAAATGGAACCCCTTCAATTTATTCCCAAGCTGTTTAATAACTTTTTTTACTCCCTTTGACTCAACATCATATCCAAACCTATTCCAAATTCCTGGTTTGTTGATAAATAGACGTAAGCCAATGGTAATTTTGTCGGTATATTTTTTATCTAAATTTGCAATGAGTTCAATATCAGTATCATTATCAATATTTAAAAACAAGCGCTCAACACCAGAATTAATAATATCTTTAACTAACGCCACTGACTTTGAAGGGCCATTTAAAACTAAGTGCTTTATATGATATTTCTTAACTAATTCCCATTCATAATCGGAAACAATTTCAAATGAACAATGTTGATTAATCGTTTCTAAAACAGGCTCCGAAAAGTTCGTTTTTACAGAATAAAAAATTCTGAAATTGATTTCTTGCGACACAAAAGCCTCATTAAGCTTTTTAATGTTCTGTTCTACTGCATGTTTTTTAAACAAAAACTTTGCCATATCTAAAAAATATTCTTTGTTTTATAATATTCGTAGTCTTTGCCTATTGCATAAAATTCTCTATATTCATACAAGGGAGCAAAATCTAAGTTTATATTTCCTAATTCATATGGGCTTTTTTTATTAGAAAAGTGAACTTCCCCTAGAGGAGGCATAATGGCAAGACTCCCCCCATCATTCGATCATTATAAAACGGAGAAGTATATTTTCCAACGGAATTTACAAAAACCAGCGCGAACGCATTTTCATAGCTACGAGCAATGCATAATTCTCTATAATACTTCTTTTCTAAAGAGAATGAATACCTTGCCTGCAAAGCATTTCCGCCAATTCCCCAAAAACTTGGAACAACGATCAAATCAATCTTATTTATATAATGTCTAAATACTTCCGGAAGAATAAGATCCCAACAAATTGCCATACCTACTTTTATATCTCCAACATTGAAAACAGGATACTCATTGCTTGATTTACAAATATAATTTTCGTTATAAATTAACGCTTTTTTAGAATATTCTGCAAGAATTTTCCCGTTTTTTAGTGACCATGTCATATTTTTATATTCTTTGTCATGTAAGACTATTGCGGAACCAAATATAAATGTGGTCTTGGGATAGGAAGTAGATAGCTTCAATAATTCTTCTTTTACGTTAATTTTCGAAAGTTGTTTTTTGTAACCCACAAAGGCTTCAAGATTTAGCGAACCAGAGAATGTATATTCAGGAAAGATAACAAGATCAGAATGCTTAATTTTTTTTTTATTTGTATACAAAAGGTTACTAATATTATTTAGATTAAATCTAATGTCATTAAATTTTGGTAAACTTTGAAAATATGCAATGCTTAACATACGTTAAATAAAATATGAACGATCAATTACTAATTTAGGTTTACGATCCGGCATCTTCAATGGCCGATTTATAAGAAGGGGAATATACCCTCTCCGACAACTTTCACCTCTTATACGCTTCTCATCAATATCTCTCACCCATCGGGCACCGTGCCCCAATTCTTTTGCGACTTTTTCAGGAGATTGTTTTTGATACCACAACCTTCTTATTATTGGATCAATGATTGTTGCATCTACTCTATCACCTCCATAATGCGAAGAATCAGCTATATTAAGTTCGCTTACCAAGGGTTTACGTTGTTGAATATAATTAGGCACTCCAATATCTCTAGCCAATGCGTAAACTTCCACTTTATAGAGATCACTGAGGGGTGCTATATTACCTGCTGGTCCTCCTATCGAATAAGCTGCAAGAATATACTCTGACCCATTAGTTGACCCAACTGAAATTAAATCGTTCTCTTCTGCCATCGAGTAAAGATTATTTGCTCGTATTCGCGGCAACTGACTACTTCTTGACCATATTTTTCTATATGGTTTTCGAGATGCTTCATATTGATCACCTATATCAATATAATCATAATTCAATTTTAAGTCACTACACATCTGTTTTGCGTATTGAATATCAACCCACTCTGCAGGAGTTCCTTTGTAATCCTCAACATTAACATTAGGATTTCCTTGTCCCATTATTACAGTTTTTAGTTCTGTTCCTTTCTGTTTTGAATATCCCTGAAGCAATCTCGTAATTACCGCAGAATCTAATCCACCAGAAAGAGCAACAACAAATCCATCACATTTTGGCTTGCTAAATCCGGTAAAGTCAACAAGAGATTTATCCAGATAACTGAATAACGCCTTTACATAAGCCTCTGTAATATGAATATTCTCAACCCGTACTCTACTATTAAAATTTACCTCTCTCTCGTTGGGTATAGGAAACCATGTACTCGTCTCACTCGAAGGGGAAGCCAACTTTGTGCGCTCCGCATTTTGTAAATGCATCATATCATTTGAATGTTGTAAAGAACTATCGTAAAGGTAATTTTCTATTTGCATAATGTAAAAAGTATATTGCGTTATTATACCATATTCTCGAAAAACAAGTAATTATATAATAAATTAATAAAAATATAGTATTTACAATAAATAAATATTACATTTAAATATTACGTTTATTAAAAATTAAACAAACTTATAGTAATAATTTTAGCGTCTGTTTCAGTAAAATGTTAATGTATATAATTTCAATTATAGGCTTGCAAATTTCAAAAAAAGGTGTATAATTCTAGCACTCAATATTATAAGTCTTACATCTGCCCCTTATCGAATTTAAAAACGAAAAACTGCCAACATAAGTACTTGTAAGGAGTATGACAACTTATAGAAATTATAAATTAACTGAAGATTCAACCGGAAAAAAAGCTCATTTTAAAAATAAAAATTTAAAAAATAAAAATCTGGCAGTATTTGTGCATGGATTTACAGGTGATTACTTATCTACTTGGGGAAAGTTTCCGCAATTTCTAACTAACGATCCAAGATTATCCCACTACGATTTTCTGTTTTGGGGTTATTCAAGTAATTTACTTACTTCAAAAGATAATTTTATTTCGGATAACATCAAACAGCTTTTTATACAACTTCTTAATAAACATAAGACCAATCAACATATAGATGTGGTAGCCCAGAGTCTGCAAACAGAGTTGAAATACATCGAGGATTATGAAAATATTACCCTAATAGGACATAGTCTTGGAGGACTTATTATAAGATCATATATTATCCAAAATCTAATTGAACGCAAAAAGGAAAATCTGGACAGGATCAATAAAATAAACCAAATTATTTTATTCGGAACACCCAACGAAGGGATAGATATGGCAAATAACAAATTACTAAGCAGTTTCAATAATCAAATATATGATGTCGGATCATACAATGAATTTATCAATACTTTGAGAGAAGAATGGATAGAGTTGGTATTTAAGGATAAAAATTTAGGCTTTACTACTTTAATGGTTGCGGGAGAAGATGATTATTTTGTCCCTTTTAAACAAGTAACGAAATATTTCCGTGATTCAAGAGAGGTAACTCAGGGTGATCATACAACAATGGTAAAGCCTAAATCAGTTAATGATCTATCTTACAAAATTGTCGCAAATAATCTATTAAAGGTTAGCCAAAATAAAAATTCGCCTGAAGAAGGTCATTCTATTCCTAGGCAGATATATCCATCAAGTGAATATTTAAAGACAGAATTAGATAAAATTAGAAAATTGATAGCCAGCAGAGGATTGGATGATGAAGATTGGTCCTGTGCTGTTTCTTCACAATACTTTTTGGTTAGACTCGCCCGGCTTTTAAAGATTACCGATACATCAGAGTACCTTAATCTTCTGGACTTATTTTTAAAAAGTTTTTATATGAGAGTAGATAATTCGATTATATTGTCTGAGGATAAAATTCTTATTACACCTGTGGAGGCTAGACGAATGAAACAATTTATGATTGAGGAAGACAAGAGGGATGATTACTTTACTCGATACAGCAAAACCACAGCAAATAATTTAGATACGGAGTTACTTCAAGATAATTATCATTATGGGCTTGTAGCTCAAATTAGCAGGGCGAGAGAATTTCCAGATAGTTCAACGCTAAGATTGATACAAGGACTAGCAATGCAGAGACTACTTTACAGGAATGAGAAAAAACCTATTGATGATCATGGAGGATGGTATCCACAAAGGCTCCCGTGGCTCACTGCCAGAATACTCATATCGCTTAAGAATTCGGACTATGAAGTCAGGAGTGATAAAGAATATATTGAAAAGACAGCTTCTAAAGCTATAGATTATTTAATCAGGTCTATCTACCAGGATAAGTATTGGAGAAGTGGTGCCGGAGAATGGGTATCGGATTTGGAGTCAACTGCATTATGCCTTGAGGCGATTGATGAGTGGGGGAAAATAAAAGAGTACGAACATAAAATACTTCCGATAATAAAACATTTTTTGGCATTAGAAAATGAGTGGCTGGAACATCCGTCCTTTGATTCTGAAGAAGAATCAAATGCAACCCTCGCTTCTGTCACTCTCTTATGCAATATTCTCATAATCATACATAATAATTTTAAAGAAGAAATTGCCATTGATTATAAAAAATACCTTGATTATCTCGCGAGCGTCTTTGATTATATGGTTAAATCCTCTGCTTTGGTGGTCCGTCAATACAATACAATGCCACAGATAACTTTTTATATTACTCGATTTGTCTTGGCGCTTGATAGCTCATTAGTCAGATAAATACTACCTTCCTCAATACTTTTTACTTATTTCATACATTTTGGTACTTGAAATTTCCTCATTAAATTAGGTATTATTACAGCAATATGAGTTGGGGTAAGAAATTAGCGCAAATTTGGATAAATTATGTTCCGCCGGCAAGACCTTCTTACGCCGAACTATGTATTTATACGGAATATCTTCGTGAGATTCAAAAAAGTTTAAAAAGAAGAGTAGAACTGCTTATTTTAGGATCAACTGCAGAATTTAGAGATTGGGGATTTGAACAGTTTCTTAATGTTACTGTTATTGATTATAGCTATGATTATTATTTAGAGTCTGGCAGGGGCACAAAACATAAAAATTTAAACGAGAGGATGGTTCATAAAAGATGGCAAGATATGGATTTCGAAAATAAATTTGATGTAATTATTGGCGATATGGTAATTGGAAATTTACCGCCGCACGATGTACAAAATTTTCTAGAGAGAGCCTCTCAGGCACTTACTAAAAATGGGCTTTTTATGACGAAAAGTGTATTTAAAAATGGTAAAAAAACTCCAAACATCGAAGAATTACTGAAAGATTATTATTCGCTTCATAGTCATCATCACCCTCTTACAAAAATGCTTTATGGTTTGCTCCTTACATGTAGAGATCCCCATCAGGAACTTTTAAATTTTCAAAAGTTGTGGGGCAAGTTAGAAAAAGCACACAAGAGCGGATTTCTCAAAAGTGAAACTATGGAAATATTTTCGAAACTAGGATGGAAAGACATTGTGAAATTCCAATTCAATATACCGGATTTTGATAATTGGGAAAATATGATAAAAAAATCTTTTAATGGGTTTAAAAAAGAATATTGCGGAGATGTTTATAGCCAGAATATTCCAGTTTATATAATATACAACTCATAGTTCATAATAAATGAGATCCTCCATTCATATATATAATATTCCCGTTGAGAAATTTTGATTTGTCCTCTATTATCATCAGCACGACATTCGCAATATCTTCGGTCGTAGATATTCTACCCAGAGGGTTTTTCTTCGCAAAGAAATCCCATGTTTCACGATCCCTACCTCCGATTTTATCCCATATCGCTGTTTGCGTGGGGCCGGGTCCAATCGCATTTGTACGAATTCCATATTTACCAAGATATAGGGCCATTGATTTCATAAATGCTATTACTCCTGCTGTTCCAACACTATATGCGGTATCTTCTGCTGTTGGCCTTTCACCCATCGCTGAGACAATAATGATCAGATTTGCATTCTCTCGCCCTTTCATTAGGGGCAATGAGTATTTCGTAGTCAGAAAATTACCATTGATTTTAGTCTCAACGACGGATAACCATTCTTTAAAAGATAAAACTTCAATATTTTTAGGTATATGGATCCCAGCATTATTAACTAAGACATTAAGATGTCCAAAATCAGATTTGATACGTTTAAATGCTAGTTTTACACTTTCCCTAGATCTCACATCAAGCTTTATCATGCGGGCATCAAAGCCTTTCTTAATTAACTCCTTAACAGTCTCCTTCCCCAGTTTTTCATTTGTATAATATGTTACATATACCACGTAGCCTTTTTCAGCTAGCTTTCTTGCAATAGATTTACCTATTCCTTGTGATGAGCCGGTAATTAATGCTGTCTTAATATTCTTCATACAGTAATTCAGTAAGGATTATAGCATCAGTTTGTCGACTGTGCTACAGTAGGAATTGCTTCTAGTTTTGTTGTTTAGGTATAATCAACCTGTATGGGTGTAATCCAAAAACATTGGTTGCTAATTATTACGGTTTTATTATTAATAATTCTCTACTTTGCAACTCGTCTCTATAATATTCTTGGGTTACCCATATTCACCGATGAAGCAATTTACATCCGCTGGTCCCAAATTGCCCTTAACGATGCAGCCTGGCGTTTTATTTCACTTACCGACGGCAAGCAGCCAATGTACGTATGGATCGCTATGCCTCTTCTTAAATTTGTCGAAGATCCGCTACTTGCCGGAAGACTTGTATCTGTCTTAGCGGGATTTTTTACAACAATTGGTATATTTTTTCTAACTAAGGAAATATTTAAAAACCAAAAAACATCCTTTCTGGCATGTCTAATCTATATTTTATTCCCATTCGCGCTGGTATATGACCGTTTAGCCCTCTACGACTCGCTTGTTGCAATGTTTATAGTCTGGTCACTCTACTTTGAAGTCTTACTGGCAAAATACGTTAGACTTGATCTGGCTCTTATCCTGGGGATGATAATTGGAGCCGGCATGCTCACGAAAAGCAGTGCTGAATTTGCACTTATCCTATTGCCATTTTCACTCTTACTTTTTGACATTAAAGCTAAATATCGTAAACAAAGACTAGTTTCTTGGATTATATATGCAGCAGTTTCTGCGATCCTCGCAAATATTATATATATGGTTTTGCGGCTCTCACCCTTCTTTTACATCATCGATCAAAAGAATCATGTCTTCATTTATACGATCGAAGAATGGATCAAGCAGCCATTTGCTTCACTATTTAATAATTTAAATCTTTTTGAGAGTTGGTTGATAGAATACACAACTATTCCTTTCTTAATACTTGTCATCGCCGCATTTTTAATACGCTCTAAATTTAAAAACGAAAAAACACTTTTATATTTATGGTTTCTTATTCCGCTAATAAGTACTGCTTTTTTCGGAAAACAAGTTTATCCAAGATTCCTGTTATTTATGATTGTACCGCTCATACCTATAGCTGCATACACTTTGTTTTTTCTCTTTGAAAAAACTAGATACTTCTGGCTAAAAGCACTAATATTCATGAGTTTTATTTTAATGTTTCTATTAAATGATTATTATATTATCAATGATTTTAATAAAGCATTAATACCGGAAGCAGATAAGGGACAATTTATTTCTGGCTGGCCATCAGGTATCGGAGTTACCGAAACCGTGACGTTTCTAAAGGAGGAAGGTAAAAACAAGAAAATATTCGTCGGAACCCAAGGGACATTTGGTCTTATGCCTTATTCTCTGGAAATATTTCTAAATAAAAATCCCAACATCAAAATAGCAGGGTACTGGCCGACCAATGACACACCACCAAAAGAAGTGTTAAGTAATGCTTCAAAAATGCCAACCTATTTCGTTTTCTATCAAGCCTGTCCCTCCTGCAGTGCTATAGGTATAGCCCCCGAATCCTGGCCTGTTAAGGAGATTTTTCAGATAAAAAAGATAGAGAAAAACAGTTTTTACACTCTCTACCAAATTAATCCCTAACAATAAACTTATTAATTAATTTAATATTCATTTTTTGATAGAGAAGCTTTACATATGTTATGGTTTTGGAAAAATAAAATTAAGTTTCTCACGCTGTTTTTGCTTTTAATTGCAGCTATACCTTCGATTATTCCGCTTTTCCATAAAGGGTTTTTTGTAACTGACGATGGCGAATGGATGATCATACGCTTCGCGGCATTTTATTCTGCATTACGCGATGGTCAATTTCCTGTCCGTTTTCTACACACGCTAAACTCCGGTTATGGCTATCCTGTCGGGACATTTTTATATCCGGGATTTATGTATTTTGCTATTCCTATTCAAATCATTACATCAAACTTTGTCGACACGATAAAAATAATTTTCGGATTATCATTGATCGGGTCAACGCTTTTTACCTATTTATGGTTAAGCAAATTCTTTTCAAAAACCGCGAGCGTTATTGGCGCAATAGTTTCTCTTTATTTGCCCTATCATTTGTATGACATTTATACACGTGGTTCAGTTGGAGAAGTATTAGCATTTGCATGGATCCCATTTATATTTTGGATGATTGAAAGAAAGAGTATTTTTTACCCGGCAATTGGAATAACATTTCTTATTCTTTCTCATAATACCATTGCTGCGCTATTCCTCCCCATAATTATTTTTTATCTGGCATTAAAAATTTATTCAGATAGAAAAAAATGGCCAATACATATGCAGGCTTTTATGTTAGCAGCTGGGATCGGGATGGCAGTGTTTTTCATCGGGCCTGCATTTTTTGAGCTGCAACTTACCAAATTTACGCAAGTAAAAGTATCAAACCCATTTTCATATTTTGCAGACATAAATTTAATTGGTCCTGTTTCCATTTTTATTTTTATAATTGCAATAGTTACTTACCTTTTTAAAAGAAACAAAATAAAAAATTACAAAAATATTTTAATTATGTTTTTTATAATAACTGCTATCAGTTTATTTCTAAGCACGTCATACAGTACAGATATTTGGAAAATAACCAGCACATCATGGATACAATTTCCATTTAGAATTTTGTCTATTCTTATTTTTTCTATATCATTCCTTACAGCATTTGTTCTCACCGAAATAAAAGGGACAATGAGAACATTTTTATTATTTTTAATTATTATTCTACTGGTTATGTCAGCTCTTCCATTTAGCACTCCAAAGGAGTTTCTTGATAAAGGTGAGTCCTTCTATTATACGAATGCTGCAACAACAACAGTTCAAGATGAATATATGCCGGTTTGGGTAAAGCAAAAATACCTTCAAATGCCGGAAAATAAAGTTGATATAATAAATGGGCAAGGTAGTGTTAGGGATATTCTATATAACAATAAACAAATATCATTCTCAGCTGATATTGGGAAAAATGCGTTTATTCAAGTTAATACAATTTATTGGCCCGGATGGAACGCATATGTTGATGAAAAACTAGTACCAATTTCATATGACAATCCAAAAGGCGTGATGAGACTAAATGTTTCATCAGGGAATCATTTGATAAAATTGAAATTTAGTGAAACTCCACCTCGTTTAACAAGCGATGCTTTGTCTTTAGCAAGCTTGATAATAATCTTATTTGTTTGTATAAAAAGAAGATATGAATACTTTTAAAAAGTTTTTACCTATAATTATTATTTTAATCTTGTTGTATTGGGCAATAAAACCTTTATTTATGCCGGGATTTTTTCCGATCCATGATGACGAGCAAGTGGGGAGATTGTACGATTTACATCTGGATGTAATATCAGGGCATTTGCCGCCTAGGCTCTCGCAAAATTTGGGGTATGGATATGATTATCCACTTTTTAATTTTTATCCATCTTTTATTTATTACGTTGCCGAAATATATCATCTCTTAGGTTTTTCTTATATAACGTCAATAAAATTAATGATTGCAACCGGATTTATCCTTGCTGCATTGGCTATGTATGTCCTTTCAAAAGAATATTTTGGAAAATTAGCAGGTGTAATATCATCATTAGTTTATACGTATTCTTCCTATCATAGTGTTGATGTATATGTTCGGGGAGCATTGCCGGAGTTCTGGTCATTTGTTTTTTTACCGGCAGTATTTTGGAGTTTTACAAAGCTGGCGAAAAAGCCTGGAGATTTTTTCACAGTAATTTCAGGAATATTTTTGGCAGCATTTGTGTTAACGCATAATCTAATTGCCATGATGAGTGCTCCCTTTATCGTCTGTTTTCTTATTTATCTTTATTTTGTTACAAAAGACAAAAAACGATTTGTTTTATCAGCAATTTTTTCAGGAATAATAGGTGTCTGTTTATCCGCATATTTTTGGCTGCCTGCCATTTTAGAAAAACAATACACAATGGTAAGCGTGCTAACAACTGAGTTAGCAGATTACGCAATACATTTCGTTTATCCTATTCAGTTTTGGTACTCACCATGGGGATATGGAGGATCAACCGTAGGGATGGGAGATGGACTCTCATTTCAAATTGGTAGAATATATTTTCTTTGTCTAATTGCAGTTTGTATTTATGCCTTTATGCTATTAAAAAAACAGAGAAAGACAGCAATATTGTTGCTTTTGCTTCTTGGTCTTTTTATCTTTTCGCTTTTTATACAAACCTCACACTCTAAGTTTATTTGGGATGCACTGCAATCGTTGCTGGCGTATATTCAATTTCCCTGGAGATTCTTGGTGCTTAGTTTTTTTATAGCTTCGTTTGCTCTTGGAGCACTTTTTGCAACCCCCTTTCCGCTTTATAAAAAGAAAAATTTTGTATATTTACAATATGTTTTAGGAATATTTGTTGTATTCGTTGTTATTTATAAAGCTTCTACGATTTTTAATCCATCAACATACCTTATTAATGTGAGAGATCAAGATTATACTAGTCAGGATGTAATGCGATGGAAAACAAGCAACATGGCATTTGAGTATGTACCAATAGGAATAGCTACGAAAAAATCAGCAAGAGGTAATACTGTTGTTGACATCAAAGAATCTCAAATAGCGAATGGGCCATTTTCAGTTATTTACGGAAATATGAAGATAAAAGTAACAAAAGACATTCCCCAGGAAAAATCAGCAATAGTAACCGTTAAAAAAGACGGAATATTGCAATTCAATGTTTATACATTTCCTGGATGGCAAGTCTTCGTAAATAATAAAGAGCGGGCTTATTCCGCAAACAATTCCTTGAGATTGTTGAGAATTACCTTGGCTGAAGGCGAGCATGTAGTTGTTGCTAAATTTAATGATACGCCTGTCAGAATTGTAGGAAATTCGCTTTCAGCTATCACAATTATAGGAATTTTGCTATTTGGGGTTTATTATATGGTTTTACCAACTATGAAGAAAATAAGGAAATAGGCTTCAATAGGATAAATATTATGTTTAAGCACCCAACTTTTAAAAAAATAATACATAGCGAATTGGCATTTTTTGCCTCATTGTATGGTCTAATCCTATGTATTTTTTATAACGCATTTCATATAAATTTTTTTGCTGATGATTATTTTTTTCTTAAAATAAGCAGAGCGCAAACTATTGGCGATTTTATTCATTTATATTCACCAGTTAGAGATTATTCGTATAAGCCTTTAGGCGGCGAAACTTTTTATTTTATACTGCATCAATTAAATAATAACGTAGTATTAGGTCATTTAATTATGTTTATAACTTATTTTGTTGGAATTTTCTACTTATACAAAATAATAATTTTTATGACTAATAATAAAAACCTATCTAAGCTGGTAGTTCTTCTTTACGGAGTTAGTTTTATTCATGTTTTTCAACTCTATTGGTTCGGAACATATCAAGAAATTGCACTTTTTTGTTTTTTAACTATATCTTTTTACGAATTTATTAGAAAAAAATATATTCTGAGTGTCTTGTTTTTTGTTTTTGCCTGTTTATGTAAAGAAACTGCTGTCTTGTATGTACCATTCTTATTTTTGTTGACTCTTTTTAGAGATAAAGGAAAAATAATAATCAAAAATTATTATCCCTTGGGGATTTTTGTAATTTTCACGGCAGTATTTTGGTTGATTTATAAAACAGGATTAGATCATGTCACAAGTCTTGATAATTATAAAATAAATTGGAACTTGAAACTACTGTTGAATAATTTTATGTGGTACGGTCTTTGGGGTGTGGGTTTTCCAAATTTCATGCCTGATTATTTTACAAGTATTTTTTCAAAACCTCTTCCTGTATTTTGGGATATCATTAAAAGTCATGATATAAAAATTTATTTTAATCAACTAATTATTTATTTGTTTTTATTTATTGGTTCTTTAGCGGTGTATCTATTTTTCTATAAAAAAGAGCTTAAAAAATATACTTTTTTATTAGTTTTTTCACTTTTTGGTTTTTTACTATTTCTAGGTCCAATACTTTTTTTTACTCATAAATGGATGATCAGGCTAACTATACCGTTAGTTTTTATTAGTTTTTTTCAAGCCTATTTTCTTGTTGATTTATTTCGTAAAAATATGCTAACCAAAGCAATAGCAATCATTCTCATTGCTCTCTATTTCAGTTGGAATTTTTATGGTATAAAAACGCATGAATCGTCAAGTTTATATCTTTTGGAAAATGATATTTATATTAAGGCAAACGAATATTTCTCGATACACAAAAATCAAATAGAAAGTAAAAGATACATTTATTTTAAAGATGATATTAAAAATAAAAATGATATTTTTAAAAATTCTCAAAAACTTAAATTGAGTTTTCATGATCAAAGTTTTCTTGATCATTTTTTCCCCGGTTACAAGATGACTGCTGTATATAATTTTGAAACTTCTAAAATACCTTCAAATTCATTCATTATTAATTCTAGTTCAATTTTTAATTAGTGTTAAGAACTTAATAAAGTAAGAAGTGACATGGTATATAGCTATTTAGATTGTCTCTCAAGCTGTTCTGCTATAATTTAGTTATTATGAGTTTCAAGCTTCCTGAAATGTCTATATTTTTCCCTTTTTGGAATGAAGAAGCAAATATTGCGCAGGTTGTTTCAAAAGCAATCCCTGTTGCTGAAAAAGTAGCATCAAAATGGGAGATAGTCATGGTTGATGATGGATCAGCAGATGATACATTAAAGATCGCTAAAAAACTTGCAACCAAAGATAAGAGGCTAAAGATTGTATCATTGCATCCTAATAGGGGCTATGGTGCTGCTATTAAAGCGGGACTTGAAAAAGCAAGGTATGAATACATAGTTTTTACAGATGGAGACGGCCAATTTGATTTCTCAGAAGTGGGTAAGTTCGTTGAATTAATTAAGGAGGCAGACATGGTCATAGGCTTCAGGAAAAAAAGAAACGATGCCAATCTCTTCAAAAGGCTACTACTCATGAATCTGCTCAAAGTTTGGGATTTGGTTCTTTTTCGTTTTTATTTCCGGGATATAGATTGCGGATTCAAAATGCTCACTAGAAATGGCTTAGATAAAATCAGCCCCCTTCGCTCAGAAGGAGCCATAATTACTACGGAAATTTTGGCAAAAGCTAAAAAAAAGAAATTAAAGATCAAGGAAGTTGGTGTCAGTCACTACCCAAGAATTTACGGAGCACAATCAGGCGC
Source organism: uncultured bacterium (assembly GCA_963826535.1). Taxonomy (GTDB): domain Bacteria; phylum Patescibacteriota; class Microgenomatia; order Levybacterales; family UBA12049; genus JAHIGH01. Next base: position 160,077 of record CAWGXL010000010.1, read on the forward strand.
TAATTTCCCCGTCATTCTTCGGGCAGTTTTAGAAAGCTTTCAACTATGGTACGATTTACATTATGGAAGAACTTGATCTCGCGATAGTCACCAAACGCTCCATGAGTGGTGTTTTTGCATTGGTTTCACGCTCCTTTCTTGTGCAGATTCTAGCAATTGTTAGTAATTTTGTCTTAACTATCTATCTTGAGCCGTCGATGTTTGGTATTTTCTTTGCGGTATCTGCAATAAATGTCTTCCTCGCCTATTTTCAAGATGTCGGTCTCGCCGCGCTCATTATCCAAAAAAAACTAGAACCGACGCTTGTGGAGCTCCGCACCACATTTACAATACAACAAATTCTGGTTCTCTCAATTGTTATTCCTGTTTTTCTTTTTGCAACAAACATTGCCGCATTTTTTCATTTGAATCAAGATGGGTTGTATGTACTGTACGCGTACTTGGCTTCTTTTATTCTTTCTTCCCTGAAAACAATTCCTACCGCGCTTCTTGAAAGAAAGTTGGAATTTCAAAAATTAATCATTCCACAAATTGCTGAAAGTATTCTGTACAGTGTGGCACTGATTATTTTTGCTGTTATGGGCTATGGTGTGATGACATTTACTATCGCAATTCTTCTGAGAAGTATCATCGGACTTCCGCTGATTTATATGGTACAACCATGGGATATAGGTGTGGCGTTTAATAAACGCTTAGTAAAAGAACTTCTTACTAGAGGTTCTCCATTTCAAGGAAACAGTATCTTGGGATTGGTGAAAGATGATTTATTAAATTTATATATCGCGTCTGTATTACCACTGACACAAGTTGGATATATAGGATTTGCACAAAAATGGGCGTTCATGCCGCTGCGACTTGTGATGGATAATGTCATCAAAGTTACGTTCCCGTCCTTTAGTAGATTACAACATGATAAAGAAGCATTAAGAAAAGTTATAGAAAAATCTCTATATCTCATCTCGTTCTTTATTTTTCCTATTGTCGCAGGCTTTATCACCTTTTCAGCTCAGTTAATTGCATTTATTCCCCGTTACGAAAAATGGGAACCGGCGATTATTGCTCTTATGTTTTTTTCACTGAATGTGCTTTTCGCCTCAATTACTGTTCCGTTAACAAATTTTCTCAACGCGATAGGTAAAGTGAATATCACACTGAGCTATATGGTTTTTTGGACGATACTTTCCTGGGTACTGACGGTGTTTTTCATACAGAAATTCGGATATAATGGAGTTGCCGCAGCTTCAGCCATTGTTGCAGCAAGTGTATTATTGATTCTGTATCCAGTTAAAAAAGAAATTAATTTTTCATTTATTGCTCCCATTTGGAAGCAATTTATAGCAGCGCTAATTATGGGATTATTTGCTTTCGCCACCCGGGAATTTGTACACTCGTTATTGCAATTAGGAATTCATATTATATTGTCTTGTACTGTTTATTTGGGAATATTATTTCTTATCTCAAAAGATGATCTTTTCAAAACGATAAGCTTTATCAGGAAAACAATAAGAAAAGAAAAATGAAAAAACTTTTTATTTCAATTCTCAATTATAATGGTGAGAAAGATACAAGAGCATGCTTGGAGTCTTTATCAGCCTGTATTACGGATGGGATTGATCTTAGGGTGGTTGTCATTGATAATAATTCTATCGATGGATTTTCTACGAAGGAAGGTGATTTTCCAAAACTAAAACTAGCTATTATAAAAAACTTCAGCAATGAAGGATTCTCTGGGGGACATAATAAAGGGATAACATTAGCTCTCAAAAATAATGCAGATTATATAATGGTCCTCAATAACGATACAATTGTCGATAGTCATTTCATTGTTAATTTGGTTACGGTATTGGAGGAGGAAAGTTCCATCGGAGTAGTCATCCCAAAGATCTACTTTGCCAAAGGACATGAATTTCACAAAGGTAAATACAAGCAGGAAGAGTTAGGAAAAGTCATTTGGTATGCAGGAGGTTTTACTGACTGGAACAACATACAGAGCGTTCACCGCGGAGTTGATGAAGTTGATCGTAGTCAATACGATAAAATTGAATCTACAGAATTCGCGACCGGTTGCTGCATGCTTTTCAAACGGGAAGTTTTGGAAAAAGTCGGTTTATTTGATGAAAGATATTTTCTATACTATGAAGACGCAGATTTATCACAACGTATAAAGAAAGCAGGATTTAAGATTTTTTATGTTCCCACCGCAATGTTGGTTCATTTTAACGCATCTTCTTCAGGAGGGCCGGGCAATAAATTGCATGATTACTTTTTGACCCGAAACCAAATGCTTTTCGGCATGTCATATGCTCCCCTTAGGTCCAAAATTGCCTTAATAAAACAAAGTTTACATTTACTCGTGAATGGTAGACCTTATCAAAAGATTGCCATTAGAGATTATTATTTGCATAAATTTGGAAAGGGGTCATTTTTCAAATGAGCAAGATTTCAGCAATCATTATAACTAAAAATTCCGAAAATCTAATTGCCGATTGCATAGAATCAATCAGCGGACTGGCGGATGAAATAATTGTTATTGATGATGCTTCTACCGACCGTACAGCCGATTTAGCCAAACGCCTAGGCGCCCGTGTAGAGATCCATCCTCAGACACATGTTGACTTCGCCGAAAAACGCAACCTCGGATTAAAAAAAGCCAAAAACAAATGGATTCTTTATATTGATGCCGACGAAAGAGTTTCTTCGGAATTAAAAGAGTCCATCTTGGAAGTTATAAATCTACGTAAACCTGAATATCAAGCCTTCAAAATTCGCCGCAAAAACTTTTATTTTGGCTCCCACCCTTGGCCGTATATAGAAAAATTGGAAAGATTGTTTAATAAATCTTCGTTAAAAGGCTGGCAGGGAAAAGTGCACGAGACGCCTTTGTTCGATGGAAAGATTAGTGAATTAAATGGTTACTTACTGCATTACACACACAGAGATTTAACTTCTATGGTAAACAAAACCATATCCTGGTCCAAAATCGAAGCAGAATTGCGCTACAAATCGCATCACCCTCCTGTGTATTGGTGGCGTTTTCCCCGTGTCATGCTTACAGCTTTTTATAATTCATATGTCCAACAAAAGGGATACAAGGCCGGAACAGTCGGGCTAATCGAAAGTACTTACCAGGCTTTCAGCATATTTATTACCTACGCACGCCTCTGGGAAATGCAACAGAAGAAAGACCAATAACATATTGAAATCTTCAGAGCAGATTATACACTTCGAGTAGTTTTAGTACCATGGGGTAAATCTAAAGTAGAATTTTATTATGACTTCCGGAAAGCTATTTAACTTTTACAAAGAACATATTTTTAAACCAAGTCTTTGCCTCATGAATTGTTAGTCTTTTCTTAGCAAAATAAAACAAATAAACAAGCTCTATTATACCACCAGTATGTATAATCATGAAGAATATAAACCAATTTCTCTGATTAAGTCGCGCGCTTCGCCAAAGAACAATACCCGACCAAAGAAGAGACCAAAATAAGATAATATAATATAGCCAAGAAGGAACTCCATTAGGACTCATATATAGAAACATGGTAACATGAGGAATATGCATATGCAAGAGCCGCGAAAATTGGTAAAATCAAACTATGCGTATAGGAATTTACGACCCATATCTTAATTCGCTTAGCGGTGGTGAAAAATACATGTTAACAGCCGCAGCCTGTCTTTCGTATAAATATAAAGCCACAATCTTCTGGGATGATCCGAAAGTGCTTGAAATGGCTCAACGAAAACTTCGCATCGATCTTAGCAAAACAATAGTAAAACCAAATATTTTTTCCTCAAAAGTGTCTGTAGTAAGTCGATTATTAGAAACCGCGAAATATGATCGCCTCATTTTTTTAAGTGATGGAAGCATACCCTTGACCCTGGCAAAAAAAACAATTCTCCATTTTCAATTTCCGGTTGAATGGGTGAAAGTAGACGATATAAGAACAAAAATAAAATTATTAAAAATTAGTAGTATCATCTGTAACTCAATATTTACGAAAAAATTTATTGACAAAAAGTTTAATATAAACAGTAAAGTTCTTTATCCGCCCTGCGTAAATTCTGATGATATTGATAAGTTTTCCATGCAAATTAAGTTTAATGAAAAGAAAAACATTATTTTAACAGTCGGTAGATATAGCCCTCTGCCTGCCCGTCCGGCAGGCGGGCCTAAAGGAGGAAGTATAAAGAAACAAGAAGAAATGATCAAAGTATTCCAAAAAATGGTTGATAACGGATTAAATAATTGGAAACTTTATGTCGCAATAAGTTTCTTAAAAGAAAATGAAAAATATTTAGAGGAAGTCGAAAAAACTATAAAAAATTACCCCATAAAAATTATAAAAAATAGTAATTTTAGTGAACTGGAAAAACTATATAGCGACGCAAAAATATATTGGCATGCTGCAGGTTTTGGAGAAGACCTGGAGAAACACCCTGAAAGAGCCGAGCATTTCGGTATAACGACAGTCGAGGCAATGGCACATAAAGTAATCCCAGTCGTATATGCCCGTGGCGGTCAGCCGGAAATAGTTGACAACAACATCAACGGTTTTCTTTGGGAAACAGAACAAGAATTAATGCAAAAAACAAAAAAAATAATTACAGACAACTTACTCATGGAACAGATGGGAAATTTAGGGTTAAAAAAAGCCAGATTATATACATCTGAAAGATTCTGTGAAGAATTACAAAAAATAATTAAATGAAATTATCTAAATATTTACCAATTCTTTTTTTAATAATTACGATTCTTTTATTTTTCTACCCTCTTTCTTTGTATGGTAAACTGCCAATCCCGGCAGATACAATAGTAGGCTTATACCACCCTTTTAGAGACATTTATGCGAAAGATTATCCACGTGGTATTCCCTTCAAAAATAGTTTGATTACTGACCCTGTCCGTCAGCAATATCCCTGGAGATTCTTTTCCGTTCATACAGAGGAAAATTTTGCCCTGCCGCTTTGGAACCCATACAGCTTGGCAGGGTCGCCTCTTCTTGCCAACTTTCAATCTGCATCATTTTATCCCCTAAATATTCTGCTTCTTCTTCCCACTTTTAGCAAATGGTGGAGCTTGCTTATTCTGCTTCAGCCATTATTAGCAGGTATATTTATGTACTTTTACCTAAAAGAAATAAAACTAAACATTTATTCCTGTTTTCTTGGCGGACTAACATATGCATTTTGCGGATTCTCAATAGCTTGGCTTGAATGGGGAACTATAGGACATGTAGCATTATGGTTGCCTTTAGTATTGCTATGTATTGATAAAATCTTTTACCAATTTAATAAGTCAGTTAAACCAGCCGGAGTAAGTTTACAACTTGCCCCGAAACATTTATTGAAAGTGTCACATTTAAAAAACCGTTCTGAGGCAGGTTACAAACCTGCTCTGGCGAAATTAATATCTCAAAATTATATCTGGCCGTTAGTTTTCATATTTTCATTAACCTCTTCGTTCTTCGCCGGGCACTTACAGACGTTTTTCTATCTATTTATTATTTCTCTTCTATATTTCTTTGCTCGCTGGTTACAGTTTGGTAGAAAAAATAAACCATTTCTTATATTCTTGCTTCTTAATTCTTGCTTCTTAATTCTTACCTCCATACAATGGCTTCCAACGCTTCAACTTATTCTCCAAAGCGCCCGCGATGTGGATCAGATACCATTACAAAACGAAGGTTGGTTCTTGCCAACCCAACATCTCATCCAATTTTTCGCGCCTGATTTCTTTGGAAACCCGACAACGCTCAATTACTGGGGAGTATGGAATTATGGTGAATTTATTGCTTATATCGGTATTTTACCCTTAATAATGGCCTGCTTTGCTTTATTTTACAGGTATGATAAAAAAACTCTCTTTTTTGGTTCAATTTTTTTTCTCTCTCTCCTTTTTGCCTTGCCATCTTGGTTTGCGAAGCTGCCCTTTGAGTTAGGAATTCCATTTCTAAATACTGCTCAGCCCACTAGGCTTTTATTCCTAACTGACTTCGCATTATGCATTTTGGCAGTACTTGGACTTGATTATTTTATCCGTACTAAACAAAAAAATAAAATAATTTATCCTTTAGTTTTTATTTTTCTCATCTATGTTGCACTTTGGTTTTTTGTATTAAACCCCCAACTTAAACCTTCAGAAGTCACTACGCAAAATATAGACGTAGCCAAAAACAATCTTTATATCCCCACGCTAATTTTTTGCCTGAGTCTGGCAACTATTTTACTATCACTTTTAATAAAAAGAAAAAATTTACAAATTGTTTTTTTGAGTATCTTAATTTGTTTAACTTTACTTGATTTATTTCGATTTGCATACAAATTTACTCCATTTAGTGACGAAAAATATCTTTATCCGCGGGTTTCTAGTCTCTCTGCGCTTTATAAACATTCGGGTATATCCCGTGTTATGACAACTGATTCTAGAATATTACCGCCAAATTTCTCGGTCATGTATCACATACAAAGTATTGATGGTTACGACCCGTTATATCTAAGAAGATACGGAGAATTAATTGTGGCAATGGAAAGAAATGCACCTGATATTAATCCCCCATTCGGATTCAATAGAATAATTACACCTCACAACTACGATTCAAGAATTGCGGACTTGCTTGGCGTAAAATACGTGCTCAGCTTGACCGACCTCTCATCTCCAAAATTAAGAAAAGTATATGAGGAAGGCCAAACCAAAATCTATGAAAATAAAAACTCCTACGAACGTGTCTTTTTTGTAGACCGGATTTATGACTCGTCAAGTAAGGAGGATTCAATAAATGCAATGTTTGATAAAAATATTGATTTAAAACACACAGCAGTAGTAGAAGATTGGAATTACAATAAAAATATTTTCAAAAATCAAGACAATAAAGCAGAGGTTGCCAAGTATAGGAACAATGAAATAATAATAAAAACCAGTAGTAGCGATGAAGGATTCTTAGTCCTTACAGACACATTCTATCCGACCTGGCATGCTAAAATATGCGAAACATCTCAAAATAACTGTAAAGAGACAAAAATTTATCGTACAGATTACAATTTCCGGGGAATAATAGTCCCAGCTGGTGAAAATAACATTGTATTTTATATAACGATGCTATAACGAAATAATTAATATGAATCTAAGTATAATTATCCCAAATTACAACGGTGAAACTTTGTTGAAAAAAAACTTACCGCAAGTTTTCGATGCTGTTAAAAAATATAAACATGGTACAGTAGAAATAATTATCCCCGATGATCCTTCAGATGATAAATCAAAGGAAATCATTAAAAATTTTATTAATAATATAAAAGAAAAAAATATAGTCGGTAAAACAATTGCAAATATCGATAAGGATCAAGCTGGATTTTCCAAAAATGTAAATCGTGGCGTCAGTTTAGCTCGAGGTGACATTCTTATCCTTCTAAATACAGATGTCTGCCCAAAGGAAGATTTTCTGAGTACATTGCTGCCTCATTTTACCGATAAAAATGTTTTTGCTGTTGGCTGTATGGACGAAAGCATAGAGGGAGACCAAAAAATCTTGCGCGGCAGAGGAGTGGGTATTTGGAAAAAAGGTTTTTTACTTCATGCGAAAGGTGAAACCGATAAGAAAAATACGCTTTGGGCGAGCGGTGGCAGTAGCGCATTCAGTAAAAAAATTTGGGATGAACTGGGTGGTTTGGACGAAATTTACAATCCGTTTTATTGGGAGGATAATGACCTATCTTACCGCGCGTTAAAATCAGGATATAAAATCATTTTTGAAAACAAAAGCATTGTAATTCATGAACACGAAAAAGGTACTATAAAGACTATGATTGACCCTTCTAAAATAAAAAAAATAGCATACAGAAATCAGTTTATATTTATTTGGCTAAATATCACCGACAAAGATTTGTTATTTTCTCATATAGTATGGCTGCCCTATCACTTTATAACTGCCCTTATGAGACATGATTGGTACTTTTATTATGGTTTCTTCGCGGCATTTCAAAAAATAAATGAAGTGCTAAAAAAGAGAAAAATATACACGAAACAATTCATAAGAACAGATAAAGAAATCTTATCAGAATTTAAAATATGAAATTATCAATTATCATGCCGGTTTTTAACGAAGAGAATACTGTAGGAGAAATACTAAATAGAGTAAATAAAGCAGAAATACCGAATATTGAAAAAGAAATTATCATCATAAATGATGGATCTACAGACAATTCTCATAATATTATTAAAAAAGAAATAGAGAAAATAAAAAATGCTATTTATATAACCCACAAAGAAAACCTAGGAAAAGGAGCAGCAATAAAAACAGGTATCAAATCTGCCACCGGTGATTATATTATCATTCAAGACGCAGACCTGGAGTATAACCCGCAAACTTATAAATATTTACTAACACCTATAATCCAAAAGAAAACAGAAGTTGTTTATGGCACCAGATTAAAGCGCCTTCCCAATTTTTCAAGAGATGAAAAAAGCATCCATTTTTTTCTTCATTATATGGGAAATAAAGCGCTTAGTTTTTTAACCAGCATCCTCTATGGCCAATGGCTTACCGACATGGAGACTTGCTATAAAATATTTCCAAGAAAGGCTGTTATTGATATGAAATTAAATGCTCGCGGTTTTGAATTTGAACCTGAAATTACGGCAAAGCTATTTAAAAAAGGATATAAAATAGTTGAGTTGCCAATATCTACTGTTCCCAGGGGTTACAATGAGGGAAAAAAATTGCATACAATTAGAGACGGAGTAAAAGCACTATGGTCACTGGTTAAATATCGATTTGTTGATTAAATTAAAAGAATGAGTATGAATATTTCTGAAAAATTTCGATTAAATTTTCCGCTTCTTCTCTCTTTAGTTTTTATTTATATAATTTCTGTTTGGCTAAGATTAGCTTTTCTTGACACAAATTTGTTCTTTGGTCCTGAACAGGGAAGAGATTTTTTGGTAATTAAGGAATTTGTTTTGCAACATAAATTGACACTGATTGGACCAAAAACGGATATAGGGGGTATATTTCATGGACCGGTATATTACTATTTTACATCAATACCATTTGCAATGAGTCAAGGTGACCCTCTTTTTTCGTCAAAGTTTTTAATTTTCTTTAATTGTGTGACAGTATTTTTTATCTATCTTTTAGGTAAACGTCTTCACAACCGTTCTACAGGTATTATAGCAGCAATTTTATTTGCTTTCTCTTTCAACGCGATTGTTTACGCGCGTTGGCTTTCAAATCCTCCATTATCTATACCATTGGTCACAATGGCAATGTTTTTTTTAATAGACTTTCTTAAAGGTAACAAAAAGAGCTTAATTGGTTACTCAATTTGTTTTGGATTGCTTAGTCAAGTAGAATTTTTAAACATATTATTTTTTTCGGCTATCACACTAGGTGTTATTGTTGTATTTTTTAATCATTTTAGAAAAACATCATCGGCTTTTTTATTCTTTAATTTTCTTATTGCTTCAGTGCTGTGTGTCGGTTCATATATTTTGTTTGACATAAGACATCAGTTTCTTATTACGAATAATATTTTAAACCTTCTCAATGGACAAACAGGATTTCATATCTCTTTATTATCTGCAGTGCAAAAAAGCGGTTTGGAGTTTTTTCATTCATTTACGACAACTATTTTACCCCTTGGGGGACCTTGGAGTTTTTTGCTTTTGTTTTTTGCGGTTGGGCTGCTTCTAGTTCGCTCCAAAAAGCAGAAAGAGTATGTTCTTGTAATATTGTGGTTATTTGTTCCGTTGATTCTACTTATTATTCTGCGTCACGATGTTCTGGAGCATTTTTTTGTCTCACTAATTCCTGCTTTTATTCTCATCACCGCACTGGTGGTTGAATCAGTATTAAGAAAATCTTTACCGATTGGAATAGTTATTGCAATTGTATTGATTGGTGTACAGCTAGTTGCCTGGAAAAATACAATTCCACAAAATAATAATATTTTTTTTCAGGCAACACAACCGGAACTTCGCTATTCCAATGAATTGGAAACTATAGATCGGATTTACCAAGAATCAGGTAAAAATTCATTTGCAATTCAATCATATACGATTCCATATTGGAGTCAACAGGGTTGGGAATATTTATTCTGGAGCTATGGTGAAAGAAAATATGGAAGATCACCTGTTAGTCAAAAAGATACAAAAAAATTATTTGTTATTATTCAAGATGATTCAAATTCAAAATATCAACAGGAATGGCTTAAGAACACTGTCAGTAAGTGGGGATCAGTGACTCAAACTTTTCGCTATGGCGTTTTGACTATTCGGGAGTTGCGATTATAGTTTTTTTTGGATAAAAAAGATGAAAAAGCTTTTTAATACAAAGATGATATTAATCTATGTCGTCCTTATAGCGGCATTTTTGCGGTTTTATCAGCTTGGGATAAATCCGCCTTCATTAACCTGGGATGAGACAGCATGGGGATACAATGCCTATTCGATAGGGATTGACGGACGTGATGAGTTTGGAAGATTGCTGCCATACGACTATCTTGAATCATTTGGAGATTTTAAGCCTCCAATGTATGCTTATTTAAGTGTGGTTCCCGTTAAGATTTTTGGTCTTAATGAATTTTCGACCCGCTTTGCTTCAGCATTTTTTGGAACACTCACAGTATTAGTTACGTATTTTTTGGTCAAAGCTCTGTTTTCATTAAACCAGAAAAAAAATCAAAATTCAAAAAATTCATTGGAAATTGGGAATTGGAAAATGGAAGCACCAATTATAGCAACAATATTTTTAGCGGTCTCTCCCTGGCATATTATGCTTTCACGTGCGGCTTTTGAGGCAAATGTCGCAACCTTCTTTTTAATTGTCGGAGTTACAAGTTTTCTTTATTGGATTAATAAAAAAAATATATTTCTCGTCTTGTCAGTATTATCGTTTGTTCTTTCGCTTTATACATTTAATTCTGCCCGTGTAGTAGCTCCGCTTTTGGTAATTTTGTTGGTAGTGGGATTTTGGAAAATATTATTGCAGAGGAAAAATGCTGTTATTACAGCAGGAATTATTGGATTTTTGCTTGCGGCACCTCTTGTACCCTTTTTATTATCTCCGCAGGCAGGATTGAGATATAAAGAGGTAAATATTTTTTCAGATCCGCAAATTGTAGAAAAGGCTAATCAACAAATCGCCAATGATAATAACGCTTGGTGGTCAAAGATTATCCATAATCGGCGTGTGGGATATGGATTATCTTATATGCAACATTATTTAGATAATTTTTCTCCTGACTTTCTATTTATAAAAGGCAATGGAAATCCCAAATTTTCCACACAAGACGTCGGGCAAATGTATATTTGGTCGCTACCCTTTTTTATATTAGGTGTACTTTTTCTATTTAAAAAAAGAGAAGGACATTGGTGGATAGTTCCTGCCTGGCTATTACTTAGTATAGTACCCGCGGCAGTAGCGCGTGAGACCCCCCATTCTTTAAGAACGGAGGGTGCACTGCCTACATTTCAAATACTTGAGGCGTATGGTTTTATAGGAGTACTTATTTTTATTAAGGAGCATTTTAGAAAGAAGATTTTTACTCTCGCATGCGCAATCTTTGGGGTTATATATATATTTAACATTGCTTATTTTATCCATGGTTATTATGCTCATTATGCATGGCAATACTCAGGTGAATGGCAGTATGGCTATAAAGATTCGATCAACTTTATTAGGGATCATGAGCAACAGTTTGATAAGATTTTCGTAACTGATGCCCTAGGGAGGCCATATATTTATTATCTCTTTTATCTGAAAACCCCTCCTGAAACTTTTAGAAATAATGCAAAAGTAGAACGGGATTCATTTGGATTTGTAAAAGTAAAAGATTTTGGGAAGTTTTCTTTTGATAGCAATATTAGTGGACCAAGGCTTGAAGATGAGAAAGTGTTATATATTAGTGATATGAAAAATATTCCCCGAAATGCGAAAGTTCTAAAAACTTTTTATCTCAAAAATGGAAGCCCGGTATTAATTGCATATGTAATTTGACATGAAAAAAAAAGTTGGATTATTATTACTTGCCATTTTAGCGTTAGCGTTTATGTTAAGATTTTGGGATTTGGGTAAGGTTCCTATATCGCCTAATTGGGATGAGGTGGCACTTGGTTATAATGCATATTCGATTATTCAGACGGGAAGGGATGAATATGGTAAATTTCTGCCGGTTATTTTTAGATCCTTTGATGATTATAAGCCAGGGCTGTATACGTACCTCGCGATACCGTCTGTATATACATTTGGGCTCAATACATTTGCTGTACGTTTGCCTTCTGCAATCTTTGGCGTACTCGCTGTGTTAGCGACATTTTATTTAGTACGTGAATTATTCAAGCGTGATAGTTACGCGTTTATTGCCGCTTTGCTGTTGGCAATTTCTCCCTGGCATCTTCAGTTTTCCCGCGTTGGTTTTGAGGCCAATATAGGTGACGCATTAAATATTTTTGCTGCGTTATTTTTTATTAAAGGATTGAAGAAACCATGGTTTTTAACACTGAGCACTGTTTGCGCTGCGCTTTCTTTACATGCTTATCAATCTGAAAAAGTTTTCACTCCACTTTTTATGCTTTTGTTAATTGCGATCTACTTTAAGGTTTTGGTTAAAATAGATAAGAAGAAAATTCTTTCTGCATTTTTAGTAGGTATAGTTGTCACATTACCGTTGATACACGCAATTGTTTCAGATAAAAATGTTTTGCTCAGAGCAAAAGGTACAAGCATTTTCCAAGATAAAGACTGGTTGCTTAAAGATCAGGTGAGCATCTTACAATATGAGGTTTCTCAGGGAGATAAGTTAGGAGTATTGTTTGACAATAGAAGAGTTCTCTATGTTAAAACAGTTATATCGGGATATCTGATTCACTTCAATCCGAATTGGCTATTTATAACCGGCGATATTGCCAGACATCACGCGCCAGGTATGGGATTGTTATATTTATGGGAGTTACCTTTTATATTAATAGGTATCTATTTTCTTATTTTTGGGAAATTTGATAGAAGAACAAAACTGTTTATTTTCGGATGGTTTTTGCTGGTTCCTATACCTGCATCTATTACAACTGAATTACCTCATTCGGTGCGGACATTAAATTTTCTACCTGTATGGCAAATATTTACTTTGCTTGGTCTTATGACCGCATATGGATTTTGGAAGAATATAAAAAAAGGTATATTTAGAATTATACTAGCTGTAGCTTTTCTGGGGGCTGTATTCCTTAACTTTTTTTACTATCTTAATCAATATTTTGTTCAACAAAACTTTTATTATGCAAGCGAATGGCAATATGGTTATGAATCAGCAATTAAGAGTATGCAGGAAGAAAAAAAGAATTACAAAAAAGTGATTGTGTCGGATTTTGCTCCAATGGATAAATCATATATGTTTTTCTTATTTTATCTTAAATACCCGCCTGTGGCTTATCAAGTAGTCGGGGTGAACAGTTCGGGTCATTTTGCTGCGCATCATAGATTTGATAAGTATGAATTCCGTCCGATAAATTGGGATAAAGAAGAAAAGAGTTCGGACATACTCTATATTGGAAGACCAAAAGACTTCCCTGAAAAAGTAAAGGCGCAAAAAATTATTTCATATCCAGATGGTAAACCTGCGATAATACTTGTAGAAGGAGAACAAATATGAAAAAACTAACAGTTGCTTTGGCGACGTACAATGAGGAAAGTAACTTATCCGAGTGTCTTGAGTCTATAAAGGACTTGGCCTCAGAAATTGTTATTGTTGATGGGTCATCTACAGATAGAACTATAGAGATCGCTAAGAAGTTTGGGGCAAAAGTAGAGGTTACGAATAACCCGCCAATTTTTCATATTAACAAACAAAAAGCAATGGATCTAGCGACTAATGATTGGGTCTTGCAACTTGATGCTGATGAGCGTGTAAGCGCAGCGCTTTCTGAAGAGATAAAAAAAGTTATAAGTATGTCTAATGAAGATTTGAAGGAATATCAAGAAAAGCTTCCAAATAGAAGATTATTTATGAAACACCAAAGGTTACTTATAAAAAGAGATGGGAATATCGGCACAGCAGATGGACCATATGTTGCTTTTTTTATTCCCAGACTTAACTATTTTTTGGGAAGATATCTTAAATACGGTGGTATTTATCCGGATGGGGTTATACGGTTGCTCAAAAAAGGAAAAGCATATTTGCCGTGTATTGATGTCCATGAGCAAATGGTTGTTAAGGGTAGTGTAGGATGGTTACAGAATTCCCTTTTGCATAAAGATTCACCCACGTTTGAGCGGTACTTGCAGCGCAATAGTCGTTATATTGATCTTATTGCAAAAAAGCTGGAGGAAGAGAGTATCAAAAAAGATATAAAAACTTCTGCTGACTATCTTTTATTCAAACCTCTCTCTTGGTTTTTTCTCACACAGGTAAGACATAAGGGTATTCTGGATGGATATCAAGGAGTAATTTTTTCATTTTTTTCAGCATTGCGATTTCCCAGAGCGTACTTAAGATATATAAAAAAATCAGGATTAAGAAGATAAGCACAATGCATCACAGGATCAAAAGCTTTTTTGAAAAACCAATCGCTATTTTTATAGCAGCAGCGATACTATCCATTGTGCCGACAATAGCTATTTTTTATAAGATTGCAACAGGAGATATTTCTTTTTGGTATGACCCTGCAAGGGATTTGCTTTCATCTCTGGAAAATTTACATAAACCTACCTTGATTGGTCCACCTTCCGGCATACCTGGAGTATTCTATGGTCCATATTGGATTTGGCTTTTGAGTTTTGGACTAATTTTTTCACAAGATCCCCGCCTGGTCACAATCGTAGTACTAACAATTCCTTATTTTATTTTATTCCCCTTCATTCTTTCGCGTTTTTCAAAAATAATTGGTTGGCACACTATTGCTATTTTGTGGCTCCTTTTTCTATTGACGTCACAAAAGTATTTTACCAATCTTTGGAACCCACACCCATCTCTTCTCATCATTCTGCTCAGCATTTATTTGTTTTTTATCAAAACAACCGCGAAGTCTTTCAAAAACTCTCTTATCACTTTTTTTGCAGGATTTACAACTGGCCTTGTCATGAACTTCCAACTATCGTTTGGAATAGGAATGCTTTTAGGCATGACCTTCTATCTACTTGGAGAAAGCATCGTCTATCTTGTTGCGGCAAAAAAGAAATTAGAAGCATTATTGCTAAGAATAAGCATCATGGTTTTATTTGTCCTAGGCTGCATTATATCTTTTACTCCCTTTTTGGTTTTTGAATTCCGGCATAATTTTTTACAAACAAAAACACTTATTAATGCATTTACGCATTTTGGCGCAGTGGTAGATCTTACAGGTTTAACAAAACCGCAAATACTACAAGTTTTTTTCAATCAAATAAGCAACGTTTTACACCTAACATTTATTCCGGCTATGATATCTTTTATCATTATAACCGTCTTTTACATTTATTCTTACAGAAAAAGAGGTGACCAGGTAAAAAGTAAAGAAATAAAATTGATAAGTATACTGGTCGCAATTACATCGGGGATTATGTATCTTTACCTAACTGCAAAAAATCCTATTTGGGATTACCATTTTATTGGTTTTGAACCTCTCATTTTATTATTAATAGGAATTTTTATTGATAGAGCCAAAGCTCTAAAAATTATTATAACATTATGGATTGTAGTCTTAGTAGCGAACTACACATTTGATTTTATTAAAGGATTTAGGCATGAACCGAAACACATAGAAGGCAATCTCGCAGCAGTTGAAGAAGTAGCTAAAAAAATTCAAAAAGAAAGCGATAATAAAGATTACGAAGTTTTTGCATATAGTCAATCCATTTACATATATGAGTATTCTTATCTATTTAAATGGCTGAATCAGAAGGATGTTCCTTTTGACCCAGGCCAAGTTAGGCCAGGTTCTTCTCTTGTGTACGTAATTATTCCTAACTCAGCAAAAAATATGTATAATAGCTATATTGAATATAGAGCCCCGGGTAAGCAATATAAAACAGCAAAAAGTTGGAAAATGAGTGATGGTACAGCGATCGTCCAGCGTGTAAAAATAATCAAATGAAACAGAAAAACACTAATCCATTAAAATCCAAAAAAAATAGCAAAATTAATGCGAATCACGAAAGTTTTTTACAAAAAATTTCGAGGCAAAAATTCCTCATAGGTATTTTGGTAATTCTTTTTATAGCTACTATTCTTCGGTTTTATGATTACCCAACTCGTTGGGGAATAGGAGACGACAGTAGCCGGGATATTGCGATAGCAAGAGAAGCTTTAGCTCGTCATGAGCTACCTCTGATTGGTTCATTTAGTTCTGCTGGTCCTTTTGTCTTCGGTCCACTTTTCTATTGGGTTCTCATGGCGAGTTATATCATACTTCCTTTTTGGTTTACTGCTCCGGTAATAGTAACTGTTTTGACTAGTATCCTAACAGTTGGCGTGTTGACAGCAGGCGGTTATTTAATTGGCGGTAAAAGATTGGCAATACTTGTGGGTGTACTTGCCACTACCGCTCCTCAGATGGTCGCCCGTTCCGTCGCTATTGGTCAGCATTCATATGTAGCTATTTCGACTGCGTCACTTTTCCTCTTTTTTATTCTCTATTGGAAAAGACGAAATCCAGTGTATGCCTTTTTGATGGGATTGGCGTTGGGAGCGGCACTAAGTTTCCATTATCAGACAATTAATCTTTTAATTTTTTTTGCTGCAATTCTCTTTATTCCAAAAGTAAACCTAGTACATAGAATTGGTGGCTTGCTCAGTATGGGTGTAGGTTTTCTTATCCCTTCACTTCCTCTTATCATTTGGGATAGCCAACAGCAATGGGCAAATTTGCGAAATATTCTTGATTATTTATTGATAGCACAATATCGTTTGTATGTCCCAAACAGCTGGAGGCTTTTCCTTTTCAATTACTTGCCTTCATATTGGTCATTTGTTGTCAGCGGTTATGCTGCCAGTGCTTTATTCGTCATGACAGTGACGTTTATTGTGGTTTGTGTATCTGCTATCAGGAGAAAAATTTCAGGTATTATGGTGGCGTTTAGTATAATCTTTGCTATTTTACTGTTCGTTAACAAATTTTATAAAGGAGAACGTTCAGAAGGCTACCTTATTTATTTATCACCGTTTATTATTCTTTTTACAGCATGGAGTATTGAGAAGCTCTTTCAAGTATCAGGAAAAAGAATATATTTAAGATTAGGTCAGCTTATCGGTATAATAGTTCTTCTCATTATCCTTACGGGAAATTTTTTGCAAATCAAACATTACGAAAATAGTAAAAACATAAAACATGAACTTGATACAACAATTAGTTTTCTTATAAAAAAATATCCAGACACAAAATTTGTAATATATGATTATCGAAATAGGGCAGGAGCGGTGAGTCAGCCATTGGGTCTTTTTTTGAAATTGCAAGACAAAACAGATTCTCAGGGAATGCCAATCGGTTTTACCTGTTCCGGTGGGGATTGTCCACAGAAGCTCCCTGTAATAGCTACGCTTGCCGGCCGGCCTATTATTGATATGAGTAGCGTAATAAATAGAGATAATAAGTCGAGTAATTGGGTGAAAGTGAATCAGGAAAATATGTATGATGACCTTATTGGTTGGTCAAAGAGGCATGAGCTGAAATCCACCTTTTCGATTCAAAATTACCTCATGGAAAGACTTAGATTATAATCCCGAGCTGCATTTGAGGCAAATGTAGCCACATTTTTTCTTGTTTTTGGTATATATACTTTTCTCGCCGAAATCCAGGATAAACCCAAATTTCTCTTTCTGTCAGCAATATCTTTCGTGCTTTCTTTATTTCACGAAAAAGCACCGCTTCTGCTTCCCAGAATTCTGCGGTGCTATTTTCGACGTTCAACGCTTTACTTTACAAAGAAATGTAATTCGCTGAAGCGTAATTGACCAAGCTTACCTTGGATTTGGCATCACCGGTACGGATCAAGACGTCACCGCCCTTATTTCCATAGTATTTAGAATACCAATATGGATTTTTGGCGAATTTGTGATTGTCTTTTTTAACATACTTATCCAAGTCCTGCTTCTTGAAGTACTTTTCGTAGTCAAGATGCTTAGTATATAGTTTGTAATGTTTTTTCACATCAACATGCTTTTTGTCTGAATGCGAGTTATAGCTAACTTGCTTTACATAACTATATTTTTTGTCATCATGCTTTGAGTACTTCTTATCATGATCATCGTCTTTCTTGTAATCAGAATCCTTGTGTTTTGGATAAAGCACTAAGACGATTGGTGATTTGTGATCACCATAATTTTTGGCAAGCTTTCCCTTATGTTCATAGTCATGCTTAGAATCGACTAATTTAGGATACGAGAAGTTAGTATATTTTTTAGCGTACGCGCCATCGTCTTCCCGATATTTTTTATCATAATCGTAATCATCATGCTTGACATATGGGTTGTAATGATCCTTATGATAGGCATCCTTTTTATCCTTATCATGATCGTATGACTTTTTTTGGTCTACGTAATTGTTATTATCATGATCTTTCTTGGATTGCTTCTTATCATAATCGTGATCTTTTACGACTTTTTTTTCATGATCATCATAGTTTATGAATTTATATGAATAATCATGATCTTTTTTATTCCCAACAAAGTGGTACGAGTCCTTGGAATAGGAATTATTGTCGTGCTTGTTATAGTCATGGTCTTTTCCATAATCAGACTTTTCTTCCTCACCCTTTTTATCAGATTCATGATACCGATCTTTTTCATAATCATGTTTACCATAATCATGTTTGTATCGATCTGAATCGCCAGCTGTGTAACCTGTATGATTGTTGACATTGACATCGTTGTTTATATCGGTGTCATTATCTTGGTGCGCTTTCTCCTGAGAATCTTTTGAGAATTTGACTTTATTATCTGAGAATGCACCGTTTCCATGGATTTTAATATCCAGGTCTTCATCACACTCATTACACCCGGAAATCTGAGCAACGTTCAGGCCTGCCTCATTTTTTATAGAAACGTTTGCTTCAGCATCTCCCGTCTCAATTCGGACATCACCATCACCGCGTTTCCAGTAACCGGTGTTGCCGCTTGCGCGGTTATTCCCGGTATTATTTTCTACATCGACTTGTGTGTCAATGTTAGTGTTATTATTCTGGTCAACACGTGTAGTTTTATCGCTTGATAAACGGACATTATTGTCAGAGAATGCACCATTACCATGAATATTAATATCCAGGTCTTCATTACATCCATTACAGCCCGAAACACGGGCGACATTTAGACCTGCCTTATTATGGATAGATACATTTGCATCTGCATCGCCGGTTTTGATTGCTACATCTCCTCCGGTATTTCCGTTAGCTGAGTTATGACCTGTAATATTACTTATTGACACATCATTTCTGATTGTTGTGTCATTTGATTGTCGGATAGCTACGTTTTTATTCGTATCAACCCGAACCCTATTATCAGAACCATACCCATTACCCGAAACGCGAATATCTGTATCCGCTGAGGCTGAAGTTACGAAAACTAACCCCAAGATTCCTACTGCTGATACCACTTTTGCTATTTTAGTTTTTAACATTATTTATTCACCTCCTTTCATTTGAGTGTAATATACTTATATAGCGGTTGTAAGTAATAATATAAAACAATATTTGCTAATAATCCCGTAAGAAAAGTAAAAAGGATAATATAGATGAAGTAACATAATTACGCGCGCATATACAAATATATTATCTGTATCGTAAAATAGATTTTGAGGTTAATATAAGCGAAATGAAAATGCAAATAATACATAAATTAATTTTTCCATTCCTAAAGCCATTTTACCGGCTACTATTAACCCAAATCAGGCACAAGGGAGCTTTAGAGGGAGCACAAGGCTTCATCTTCTCGTTCTTCTCCGCCCTCCGCTTCCCCATCGCCTACCTTAAATACTTAAGCAAAAAACGTTGACAAACTGTAAAAAGGTTATATAATGTCCTATATTATATGCACGAAAGATTTAGACCACTTACAGCTGCAGCTTTAATGGTAGGAGCTGAAGTTTTTATCGCAACAAGTGCTATTGCTCAGAATGATGAAATTAAACCTGTTGACCCCTCTTTAATGAGGGAAGCCATCGAATGTGTTTTGACAGTCAAGCCAGGAAAAACAGTTTTATATACAAAGGATTATCCTCAATTTAACTTAAGAAAAACTGAAATTAAGAATAAAGGAAAAAGATATTTTATTGATACATCAAAAAGTTACACAGAAGAGACTGTTCTGTCAGATATCGAAATTGTCGAAATATCTAAAGGAAAAAGCGGAAATGAACAGGTAAGGATTTATTATGATGGAACAATAGAACAGCTTGAGGGAGCGGCCAAGAGCGATGACATTTCTCAACGGAAGGAAGCAATATTAAAGCTTACTAAAATTGAAGCTCAAAAAAAACTGGATGGACATGTGGATTATGGACGATATCCAGAAGATGAAGCTATCGAGAATAGGGTAAACGATAGGTTTATAAATGGGAGTATAGACCCTCTAGCTGCTGGTTTATATTTAGAAGCTAGATTTCAGGTAAAACGGGATATATATCAAAAAGGATATAATTCAGCTATTCAGGATATAGTTGAGGCATGCAGAGAAAATAAATAAGAGATTGCTTCGTCGTCCGCCAGCTGGCGGACTCCTCACAATGACTTGTGTTTTCTACCTCATTTTTCTGCTAAAATAGAACAAGTTGTTTAAATCATATGAGAATACTCGTCACCGGCGGTGCAGGCTATATCGGCAGTTTCATGGTCAAAAGACTATTAGAAGAGCAACATCAAGTCGTCGTTTTCGACAGCCTGGAACGTGGACATAAAGAAGCAATAGATCCAAGAGCAAGTCTAAAAATAGGAAATCTACTTAATGAAAACTTTTTAGATGATACATTAAAGAACAACAATTTTGACGCAATAATCCATTTTGCCGGCTATATCTCCATGGAAGAATCCATGCGAAAACCTGAAATATATTTCACAAATAATACTTTCGCTACATTAAAGTTACTCGAAAAAGCAAAAACTTTTTCTATCAATAAATTTATCTTCTCCTCAACAGCCGGAGTTTATGGAAATCCTACAAAAGTACCGATCCCGGAAGACCACCTCAAAAATCCCGAAAATCCCTATGGAGAAAGTAAATTAATAGTTGAAAATATACTAAAATGGTTTCAAAAAATTCATGGTGTTAACTTCGTCGCTCTTCGTTATTTCAACGCTTGCGGAGCCGCGCTAGATGGCAAAATGGGTGAAAACCATAAACCCGAAACCCACATCATCCCTAAAGCAATTGAAGCGGCGCTTACAAATCAACTATTTACATTATTTGGCAGCGATTACAAAACAAAAGATGGAACCTGCGTAAGAGATTATATCCATGTATTAGATTTAGTAGAAGCTCATATTTTGGCATTACAAAAATTAAACACCGATCCCGGCGGACATTATTACAATGTAGGAACAGGCAATGGCTTTTCAAATAAAGAAGTAGTAGAAATGGTTAAAAAAATATCAGACATTGATTTTAAAATACAAACACATGAAAGAAGAGCAGGGGACGCAGATGAACTGGTTGCGGACCCGACAAAAATTAACACCGAATTACAATTTAACCCAAAATATTCTGACCTTGAAACAATTGTCAAAACCGCGTGGCTTTGGCACAGGAGAAAGATATGAAGATTGCATTAGACATCACCCCCCTAAAAGGAGAACTAAATGGGCACAAAGTAAGAGGTGTAGGTTTCTATATAGAATATCTAAAAAGATCATTACTTAAATATTTCCCCGAAAACGAATACAAATTTTTTACAAAACATGATCATCTGGATAACTCAATTGACATAGTACATTATCCTTATTTTGATCCATTTTCTTCTTCTCTACCATTTATAAAAAAACACAAAAGAGTTGTGACAGTACACGATCTGACACCACTAATTTATCCACAACATTTTCCTTCAGGGATAAAAGGGAGTTTGCGTTGGCAAATTCAAAAACTTATTTTAAAAAGAAGTGAATGTATAATTACTGATTCATATACCTCACAAAAAGACTTAGCGAGAATATTAGGTATGAAAAAAAAGCAAATTAATGTTACATACTTAGCAGCTGCCGAGGAATTTCAAAGACTTGAAATCGGTAAATGGAGGCAGCAAATAATTATGAAATATAAATTACCGGAAAAATTCATTTTATATGTAGGTGACGTAACCTGGAACAAAAACATTCCAACCCTTATTGAGGCGATAAAAGAAGTTAATCTTACTCTAGTCATGGTGGGTAAGGCTCTAGTAGACACAAATTTAGACACAAGCAATCTATGGAACGAAGACCTTATAAATGCACAGAAAATGATTGCTGGGGATAAAAGATTTATAAGACTTGGGTTTGTATCTACACAAGAGTTAATCGAGCTTTACAATATTGCAACTGTTTTTGTCTTCCCTTCAATATACGAAGGTTTTGGGCTGCCTATCCTTGAAGCAATGCAATCCGGCTGTCCGGTTGTCTTAGGAAAAGAAGGAGCTTTAAAAGAAGTAGGTGGAGATGCAGCTTTCTATGTCAATCCATTTAACACAAATAGCATCGCCAATGGAATAGGCGAAGTATTTTTTACTCCTAAATTACAAAAAAAATTATCGGAAAAAGGACTAAAGCAAGCCAAAAAATTTAGTTGGCAAAAAACCGCAGGTAAGACAATTCATGCTTATAAAGTAGCATTAGAAACTTAAATTATTTTATTAATTCATGATAAATCAATTCGTATTGTTTCGCAATCGATTCATAAGAATAATTTTCCATAACAAAGCTGCGCGCGTTTAAAGCAATTTTCTTATACAAATTCCTATCTTTAAGTATTTTAATTGTCAGATCGGCTAGGTCACCTGAAGTATTCCCAATTAAAACATTTTCGTAGTTTTTCGCTTTAATACCGGAAATTCCAATATTTGTAGTAATGACAGGCAATTTTGCTGCCATTGCGCCAAGTATTTTTAATCTGCTCCCCCCGGGGCCATAAAGTGGGGCTACCATCAAACTAGAGTTTCTATAATATTTTTTTACACTCCCTATATCATCACTCGGAATATCGACAACTGTAATATTATTTGAGTGTAAATTTTCTATCTTTTTAGTAAATTGTCCGGCAATTACAAGCTTTGCTTGAGTTAAAGTTTTCAAGATTTGCGGAAAAACCTCTTTTGCTAATATATTTGCTGCTTCAACATTTTGTAACCAAGCATAGTTCCCCATAAAAAGGATGGTTTGATTATATCGTAGAGGGACGTCTTCTATAAGGTCCTCCCCGACACCATTTGGTACTACCTTAACATCATCCCTGATTGGCAGTTCTTGTTTCATAATAGTAGCATCATGTTCAGATACGGCAACAGTCACTGAAGATTTTTTCCAATAATGTACTTCCCAATGTTTTAGTTTCATTACATCAAGAGAAAGAAGAGGGCGGAGAAATGGAAATTTATAATTTTGCACATAGTG
This sequence comes from uncultured bacterium, assembly GCA_963826535.1. Taxonomy (GTDB): domain Bacteria; phylum Patescibacteriota; class Microgenomatia; order Levybacterales; family UBA12049; genus JAHIGH01. Next base: position 183,611 of record CAWGXL010000010.1, read on the forward strand.
TTTATAAACTTCAAACTCAATTGTTTGGTCAACCAGTACTAAAGGCACCTTTGACTCCGGCAAATTCGGTATAACATAGAAAGTTTCAGCATGAATAATATCAAATTTCCCTGTTTTTATTATATCCGGCAATGCCTTACTGGCCGAAGTAGAAAAGTTTCGCACAATCAAAAACGGACGTGTACTAAAACCTGTTTTGATAATATTGGAAAAAGTGAAAGGCTTCTCCGATCTTTTAAAAATGAATATTTTATCACAATACGGTGCGAGATATTTTATATATTTTTTTTCTTCTTCTGTCTTAATTAGAGAAACAAGTGTAATTTTATGTAACTTTGATAAGTGCTTAATTAAATTATTTGAACGAATTTGCCCACCTGAACTGGTAGGGTAGGGAAAATAAGGCATAATCATTAAAATTCTCATAAAATTTAGTCTTTAGCAGTTAGGACTTAGAGATTAGTAACTAATCCCTAACACCTTTATATTTAATCGCCCAAGCAACACCCAAAAGAATCCAAAAAAGACTGGCAACCTTCGATGCTTCTAAAATATCAATAAACAAAGCAGTAATGGCCGCGTCAATTACAATTCCAATAATAACTATATAAAATAATTTTGTAAAACGATCATTTGTATGTATTTCGGCAATAAAGCGACGCAATAAAACCCAAAATATTAGCATAATTGAAACAAAACCTATCACCCCTGTTTCTCCTAACGCCCGAAGATAATCATTATCTGTAGCCAGGGAAATTGATGAATATCCTGTACCTAGAAACGGATTTTTGTACAATGCATGAAGAGCCCGCGGCCATTCATCAGTCAAGCGGATCGCGATAGAACGGCCAACTTCAAGTTCCGTATAATCTGTAGACTCGCCTGCCGCGATATCGCGGGGCAATCCTTGTTTGGCTTTTGCTTCAGCAATAGCTTCTTCCGATTCCCTGGAAGGAACAATCAATTTATTCAGAATAATTGGTGTAGGGCTCGGTGTATAAGTCCTCTCAACCTTATTAAGTATATTAACATTCAATGTGGCGACTATCCGCCCGCGAAATTGTGGAACCGCTATAATCAGAAGAATACAGAATAAAATTAAGCCGATTATCATTGAGCGTTTTTTCAATAACAATAACACCAGGACCAGTCCTGCAAAAGTAGCAAAAAATGATATTCGGGAGGCAGCGTAGGTAAGTAAAATAAAACTAGGAACACTTAGGAGAATAATACCCAATCTCATCCAGGCCCTTTTAACATAAAAAAAGACACCTGCCATTACAATAAGAAAATATGAAAGGTAAATAGATAAATCATAGTGTCCTGCAAATGTGGAATTTACACGACCGTTTGGGGATAATGTCGACAGTATTCCTGTTGAAAAATCCTTGTCAACTGTTGTAACAACTTTAAAACCAAAAAATAATTGACCAAATCCATAAATCACAACTACAAGTGTCGCGAAAATAAATGCCCACAATAAATATTTTATATGTTGTCTAGATGTAATACTTGTAGCAGCAATCCAGAACAGAAGCATAAATTCCAATCGCCTTAGCCAATGAAGAAAGCCTAAATGCGGCACGACAGACTGAGTAATAAGAAGCGCGCTAAGAAGAGAAACGAATCCAACAAACCAGAATAGTAAAAAAACTTGAAAGTAAAGATTTCTAAAAATTTCTCGTTTATATACCAAATGATAAATAAACCACGAAAATATGGTAATAGCAATAAATAAATCCTCCAAACGTATTGCCACATAAGTCCCGGGAACATTAAAAAAAGGAAATTTAGGATATAAGGGAATAAAAATCACCAGTCCCATAAGGAGCCAAAATAAAATCTTTGGATAATAAATACCTATAGATTTGATCATAATTCAGTGAGCACCTTTCTATATGTCTTTGTATAACTAGGTTTACCTAAGACATAAAAACCGACTATACGAAGGAGAATAGATAAATAGATAAAAACTTTAACAGTATACGCCGCAAAAGCCCCCTTATATTTTTTCTGCAAATAAAGAAGCTCCTTGAATTCTCCTAACCATTGGCGCAAGTTTGGATTATCTGAACTTGCCCCTCCAATATGCATTATTTGCGTTTTATCTGTCCACCCGACACTATAGCCTGCCTTTTTAGCCCGTATACAATAGTCAACATCCTCACAATACATGAATATATTTTCATCTAATAAACCAATCGACCAAAGAATTTTCCTTCTTAAACATAATCACACTGCCGCTAACCCAGCCGACTTTTCTTTCGTTCTTGTAATATGCGGCAGAGGTTTGATGAAATGAGGGAAGAGCATCTCTAAAAAATGGAAGGTCATCTATCCCAAAAAGCCAAACAAGAAGAGGAAGACCAAAAGGCAAATCCCCTGCATTTGGCTGAAGACTCCCGTCAGGATTTACAAGCTTACATGTTGCAATATCAAACCCAGTTTTCTCCATACTCTCAAGTAGGGTATCTAAACTACCCTCGCTGACTTCTGTATCAGAATTTAGAAGTAAGTAGTAACTGGCGTCGGCTTTTTGTAAAGCTAAATTATTTCCACCGGCAAAACCTCTATTCTTGTCACTCTTAATAAGTTTTACATCTGAAAATTCCTTTCTTATCATTTCTGCTGACCCATCATTTGAGGCATTATCTACAACCCATGTTTCTTGACTGTGTTTCCATTTTTTTGTCTGAATACTTTTAAGACACTTCCTCAAAAGATCTTTCGTATTGTAATTAAGAATAATGATTGCAAGATTATTCATGCTTTCTCCGTGTCCTTTTAAAAAGAATTACTTCAAAATAGATGCAAGTTAGAATTAAAAGATAAATAACTACTCTTCCGAAAGTAGATGATGGATAATATCGTATAGTTACCTCTGAATTATACTGTTTGCCGTCAAAGACTAAAGGCTCTGAATTCTTATCGAAAGCCTTACCATTCTCATTAAATGGTTCATAACCGCTTATTATAAGTGAATCTCTCAATATATAAAAATACTCCTCGAGATACGTACTTTTTTGTTTTGGATCTAAATATGTAGACGCCAGATTCGGAGAATGATTTATACTGAGTGGTTTTATCAAACAGAAAGGGTTGACGTATTTAAATAATTGACAGTTTAATCGCTCAAGCTCATTTTTATAAAAGTCAGTAACAAAATTTCTCCGGTTATTTGTATAATATTTACTTATATATTCTGACTGGCTTACTTTTACTGAATTAGGCAGAGAAGAAAGCATAGCAGGCTGAGAAACTGGCAAAATTACGTACCAAACTCCTAACAGAATTATAACTATTACTATGAAGAATTTCATTGCCTAGTTACAATTATACCTCATCACCAATCTCTAAGCACTAACCCCTTGAACAACAACAAAAATAACAATACAATATAACTTAAGGATATGAAGGGGATTCTTAAATACAAAAAATATAAAGATTTATTCAAACAACTGACTCTCCGTGAAATAAAAAGTAAATACAAACAATCTGTATTGGGTTATGCGTGGGTACTGCTTGTCCCACTGCTTAATTTAATTGTTCTAAATATAGTATTCCAATATTTTTTCCGTGTGCCTACAGGAGATATTCCTTATCCCGTCTATCTTTTTGTCGCCCTGGTACCCTGGACATTTACAGCCAGTGCTATAGCGTCAGCCACGAGTAGTATCATAGCAAATAATTCGCTTATCACAAAAGTCTATTTCCCAAGAGAAATAATCCCTCTTTCTGTAATTGCTTCAAAGCTGGTAGATTTATTCCTTATGTGTCTTATCCTTATTGTTTTCTTGATTATTTACCAAATCCCATTACATTTAAGCATTCTCTATATACCTTTAATTTTCGCTATACAACTCATACTTATTACAGGTATATCGTTAATTCTTTCATCAATAAATGTTTTCTTCAGGGATATTGAAAATATATTAGGTGTATTTTTAAGCACCTGGATGTATCTTACGCCCATTATATATCCGCCTGAACTTATACCCGCAAATGTGAGGTTTATATTTGGACTGAATCCTATGGTTGGAATAATTAATGCCTATAGGAATACAATTTTATATGGTGTTCCGCCTCCTTGGATATCATTTTCTTTTTCAATTATCATTTCAATTGTTCTACTCATAATAGGTATATATATTTTTCGAAGACTATCAAGATCTTTTGCAGACGTTGTATAGTTATAAAATTATAGGGTAATGTCTTAGATATGGATAATACAATAATTTCATTTAATAGTGTAAGCAAAAAGTTTCGTAGAGGCCAAAAGTTACTTTTAAAAGAAGCCTTAATCGATTTATTTTTACCCGACAAAAAGGAAGATTTTTGGGCTTTAAAAGATGTGAATTTTGAAATCAAAAGAGGTGAAACGGTCGGAATTATAGGAAATAACGGTTCAGGAAAAAGTACTATTTTGAAATTAATCGCTGGCGTGATGTTTCCTACAAAAGGGATGGTGACTGTAAAAGGACGAATAAGTCCGCTTATAGAACTTGGTGCAGGATTTCACCCGGAATTAACAGGTAGAGAAAATATTTATCTTAACGGAGCTATTTTAGGACTCACAAAAAAACAAATAGACGAACGGTTTGCAGATATTGTAGCCTTTTCTGAACTATCAGATTTTATTGACACACCTGTGAAGCACTACTCTTCCGGAATGTACATGCGGCTAGGATTTTCAGTTGCAGTACATACGGAACCGGAAATCTTACTTATTGATGAAATATTCGCAGTGGGGGATACAAGTTTCCAGGAAAAATGCTTCAGAAAAATGGAAGAATTTAAGAAAAAAAATGTTACAATTGTGCATGTCACCCACGATATGGCAACGGTTGAAAAATTCTGTGAAAAAGCAATATTTATCAATAAAGGCCATATAGAAGAAATCGGGAATGCCAGGCAAATTGTCAAAGAATATTTAAAATAAATCTTTATACACTTCTAATTTAAAAATAAATTTTATAATACTAACATAACCCCGCTTAGCGAGACGGCGCAGTATATATTTTTTTAGAAAAATCCCATATAATATAAAAATAATCTACAATGATCTAAAAAATAATTCAGTTTAAAGATATGTTCTCTTTGATAAGAGAGGGTGAATAAAACTAAGTCCATTATATGCAGATGCTACGGAAATTTAATAAGGAATTTGTATTCATCATAATAGCATTTTTACTTCCTTTACTTTTTTACATAACTATTTTTTTTGGTAATTCTTTCGGATTTGACTGTGCACCTGGAGTTATGGGCAATTATCCTCCTTATGGACAGAAATTAACTCCATCCAATTTATATTGCGCGTCTATTCTGGATCCCGGAGCTTATACATGGCAATTTCCTGCAATGTGGGCTTCTGTAGCAAGACAATTTTTCCAAGGTAATTTTGCGATTTGGTCACAAAACATAGGCATAGGGATTCCCCTTGCCGCGAATTTCCAATCAAACGCCTTTAATCCTATTTTATTACCTTTTATACTATTATTTAAGGCTTCGAATCTAAACCTTTTTTATCTTGATATATTCTTCGTTTTTCGCTACATGATTATGTCATTAGGCATGTATTTATTCCTGCGTAGTTTGAAACTGGATAGATCTATTGCTTATATCGGTTCCTTAGCGTTTATATCAGCAGGCTACTTTATCAACATTCCAACCATGGCACATCACAACGTAGATATGTTACTGCCACTTATCGCTTGGTCTATTAATAAATTCTACTTCACAAAGCAAACGAAATGGATAGGAATAAGTGCACTATTGCTTGGGTTATCAATGCTGGGAGGTATGCCTGAATCAAGTATTTTTATATTGTTTTTCTCTTTTTTATATGTAACATTTCTTTCTTTATTTTATATCCGGCAAAAGAAAATATTATTTTTGACTCTAGGATGGTTAACTACTTTAATAGGTTTTCTGATAGGTGCAATACTTTATTTGCCCGGAATAGAGTATGTCCTGAATGGTGTAAATAATCACTCTCAGGGCTCACAATATTATTTTGATGCTAGGAATATAATTTTATTCTTTTTACCTAAAATTTTTGGAGGTGCGCCTTTTTACTGGTCAGGATTTGCAGACAAAATTGATTTTAGTCCTCAATCATGGAATTATATAGGTTCAATAATTTTCTTTCTTTATCTGCTTAGTTTTACATATTTAAAAGATGTCTATAAGGAAATTAATAAAAATAGAATTACAATCATTTTCTTTTTCTTTTTTATATTACTTGCAATATTACTTCTTCAACTCTATGGAATAATACACTTTTTTATATTTGAATATTTACCTGGCTTCAGGGAAACTCAGTTCACGAAATATAGTTCTGCGTTAATAAATTTTTCCATAATTACTTCCGTCAGCATATTTCTTCCAATTTTATTCAAGAAAAAATCCTTAAGAATCCTAATAGTTTATATCTTATTTGCTGCAATTTTATTGTTTATTAACTTCCACTATCAGGAGATTATCACGTCAAATTACTTTATTAATAAATATATTGGTCTAGCTTCGAATATTTTCTTCTCATTAGTATTTATTTCAATAATAATATTCACTCTTTATAAATTTAATAATAAAAAAATAATATTATGGATCATTTTCTTGTTACTTTTGATGGAATTTTTTATATATTTTCCGCGTTTCGGAGACAAGACAAGAAAAGATAGTTTCAGGCAACCACCAGGTATCAGTTTTCTGCAAAAGCAGAATTATCATGATTTTAGAATAATTGGATTGGACAACATACTTTTCCCCGACTTATCGGCAATATATGATTTAAATGATATGAGAATGCTTGATGCACTATGGATTGGTCGTTATTACGATTATATTAAAAACTTCTATGCCGTACCAGATGCTTATCGCATAACAGGTATCCAGGAAGTAAACGCAACTCAGTCTGCCAATATAATAAACAACAATTTTTTTGATATGTTGTCCGTCAAATATCTATTAAGCTTTAATAATATCCAGGACACCATAATTGAAAATGGATATATAACAGAAATGCTAAAACAAAATCCCAATGTGGAGAATTTTAATAAATCTATATTTACAATAAAAAAAGACTCGAAAAAAGTTTTATTCGAGCATGCTCCAAATAATATAAAAGCCGACTTGATCAAGCCACAAGATGCCCAATATTTAATACTTTTTCCGGCAATGAGTCAAGATTTATTCGGAAAAAAAGAAGGAGATGGAGTTGGATTTATTGCTAAAGCTTATGTCAATGGTTCACAAATAGATGCTCAAGAAATCTCAATTAACCCATCACACAATAAATCCGATGAAAAATGGTTCACTATGAAGCTAGGACCATTTCCGAATAGCGATGAATCCTATAAATTTAATTTAGAACTGATTACCGTCCAATTGCAGAATAATGCGTTTGACTGGGCAGGGTGGGGTGGATTCACATGGGATACGGAGCTGAATAAAGCAATAGATAAATATAAACTTGTATATGATAAGGATATGAAAATTTACGAAAACAAAGATTTCATTCCACGCTTAAGATTCATCAGTCAAACGATATGTGTGAATTCTAACAAGACAAAGCAAAATGAGAATGCCTATATTGTTGATCTAATGAAACAGCATGCACAAGAAATCAAAAACCTGGCAATAGTTGAGTCCGATAATTGCCGAAATAGGACATACGACCCGGGGAAAGGAAATTTTTATTCACAACAATTCCAGGATCAGAAAATTTCATTTACTTATTCATCCCAGGAAGAACAATATGCAATATTATCAGATTCGTATTATCCTGGATGGAATATCTATATTAAAGGTAAAAAAGGAGTCATTGACCCTGCAAACCTTGCCTTCAGAGGATTCAAGTTGCCACAAGGAGATAATGTAAAAGTTGAAATAAAGTACGAGCCGATTAGTTTTCAAATTGGATTATTTATATCTCTATTTAGTTTAGGTATAATAATTATTATTATCTATAAAAATAAAAAAATTAAATGATCAATCAAAAAATAAAAAAAACCGACTCAAAAAAAATAAAAGAAATGTGGGGCTCACATGAGCATACAGTTGAAAGATATGGAAAAGGGTTTCATTGGGTAGAATCACCTGTAATAATGGAAGCAATAAATCGAAAAATTAGCGGTGATAGTAGCATAGATTGGCTTTCCTATGTTATAGCAAAATACTTATCACATAAAAAAAGCGACTATATTGGTTTGTCTTTAGGATGTGGAACGGGAATACTGGAAAGACAGGTACAGCAAAAAAATTTATTTAAACGAATTGAAGCATTCGATTTTGCAGATGAAGTAATTAGGCAGGCAAAAGAATCCGCGCATAAAGAAGGATTGAAAATCAGTTATCATGTTGCGGATTTAAATAAATTAAAATTAAAGAAGAATTATTATCATTTTATATTCGCTAACTCTGTTCTGCATCATTTAAAGAATTTGGAATTTGTATATAATCAAATTAGTCAAGCTCTTGTAGATGGCGGTATAGTTTTCATAAATGAATATGTTGGCCCTTCACAATTTCAATATACGGATAAACAAACTGAAATAATAAATAACATCCTAGATATTTTGCCTAAACAGTATAAGAAAAGGGTTACTGATCATAAAAGCTTAAAGCCTCATTTTTACCCTGCTAGCATAGATTATATGAACGATCATGATCCCTCTGAAGCAGTTAGATCAAAAGAAATAATTCCTTTATTGAAAAAAAAATTCGATATTATTGAACATAAAGATTTTGGTGGATCTTTGCTCCATATGCTAATGCAAGATATTGTAGGAAATTTTAACTCTAAAAACGAAAAAGATATAGTTTTACTTAAATTATTAATTTATATAGAAGAATATTTAATTAAATCGAAAGTAATTGAAAGTGATTTCTCATTTCTGGTTGTACGTAAAAGGACTAAACTACGTTCATCCATTTCAAAGTTTCAGTCAATCCTGAAGAAAGTGAAGTCTTAGGTTTCCAGCTAAACTCATTTTTAAAACGGGAGATGTCCAAAATTACTTTATCAATATCGAAGATGCGTTTTTCTTTATATAGTACCTTAACTTTGCTATGAGAAATATCTTTAATTAATGCCCAAACGTCTTTAATTTTTACACCCTTACCTGACCCAATATTATAAATTTCATGCTTATTCTTTCTATTAAATGAGATGGCTATTGCATCGATCAAATCGTCGATATAGATAAAATCCCGGATTAACTTTCCGTAATTAAAAAGTGTCGGTGAGGTATTATTCTGTATATGATGCACTATTGTTGGTATTAAGGCAAAGCCCTCTTTCGGCAGTTGATTCGGCCCGTAAGGATTACTAATGCGATATATAAGACACTCAACCTGGTATTGATGAGCATAATAACGAAGGAAATATTCTATTGTCAATTTTCCTATTGCATACGGTGAACTGGGTTTTGGGACTGCCTCTTCGCATATTGGCAAAACTTGATTCTCACCATATATTCCGCCACCGGAGGAAGGAAAAATAATTTTCTTAACTCTTTTCTCGCAGGCAATTTTAATAAAGTTTTCATGTAAAAAAATATCTTCTTGAATTACCCTTAGGGGGGATTGCATTGACGTGAACGGTACTGTTGAAGAAATTAAATCAAAAACAATATCCTTCGGCTGAAGTATTTCATTAATCAATTTAGAATTGGAAAAATCTTCAATTATTATTTGAATCTTATTTTTATATTTATTCCTTAATTGATCTAAATTGCTTTTATTTTCATGTGTTAACCTGGTAAATATAGTAACATGAAAATCATCCTGAAGTAGCTTTTTTGATAAATGACTTCCGATGAATCCTGCTCCTCCAAATAAAACAATTCTAGATTTTTTCATACAGTTTTAATTTAATAAATTCTTATAAACCGTTACTAACTCCTTAACATTTTCTTCAATAGATATTTGTTGTGGGAAATATTGTTCCATTTCTTGCATAATTTTTGGATTTTGAATAAAACGCTTGATTTTGCTTGCTAAATCAGCACTATTTTCGTTCTCAAAAAGCATCCCTGTTTTATTTTCAATAATAATTTCAGGTAAGCTTCCCAAATTTGTTGCAATGACCGGAGTTTTAGTCAATAAAGCATTACGTACTACTAAAGGAGCATTCTTCGAACCATCTTGAAGGTACAATTAGTATATCTATTTCTTTATATACATTAGCTATTTTTTGGGAATCAAATGTTCCGCATAACTGAACGTTTTTTAATCCTTTCAAAAGTTTGTAAATCTTTATTGAATATTTGGGATCTGTGTTCAAATCTCCGTATATTTTCAACACGATTTTATTGCTATTTAATTCCTTCCATGCTTTTAGCAGTATATCCAGACCTTTTGAATTAATAATACTGCCTATAAATGCAAAACGGATTTTATCTGCAGCTTTTTTATGAAAATTATTAAAAAGCGATACGTTAACTCCATGAGAAGAAACTATAACCTTTTTTGCGTAAAAACCCCATTTACAAAAATCTCTATATAAAAATAGTGTTGGAAAAATAGCTAAATCCAGTAATGCTAAATTCTTTCGGATAAGATAATTTCTTTTTTTTATCATCGCAACATACTGTGTTTTTTCTAAATGATATATGGCATTACCAATAAATCTATACAATATTTTCTTAGTAAGATATTTTATATTCATTTTGAATGGATCATCTGTATTAAATCTATTATGGTTAAAAAATCCTATTGTAAAGAGATTTGCAAGATCCTCTGCCAGATTTTCATCTGCAGGATTAATTAATAATGCATTTTTACTTGTAATCCTATTAAATAACATAGTTTGGAGCCAGAAATCATTAACGGTCATAATCTGGGGGATGCCTGAAACATATCCAGCTTGAATTAGATTAATTGATAAATGCATTAAGTGTTGATAATGGATAATATCAGGCTTAAATTCTTGTAATAATACCTTGAAACCAGGTATAACTTTATCATCGTTGTATGTTTTCTCGAAATTTTTTATTTTTTTAATATTTTTTCTTAAGCGGTAAACGGTTATTCCGTAATATTCATCGGCCTTAATCTCATAATCACCATTTTTATCTAAGGGTTCAGTAGTAAAAATAACTACTTCATGATTTTTGCTAAGCGTTTTGGCTAATTCATATGTATATACTTCAGTTCCGCCTACATAATTTGGCAGGAAAGTGTGGGTTACTAATAAAATTTTCATACGTCTTTTGATAATATAGAATCTAAATTATTTTCTAATTCCTCCCTTTTAGGATTCTTCTTATCCAAAGTTAAAAAAACAAGATTATTGCTAACTATTATAGCCATTAACTTCTCAAAAAATGGAATGATCTGTTTATCAGAATAAATTTGCCCTTTCATTAGCTTAGTCGCATCATTAAATACATTATAGACTTGTGAATATGTTATTTGCATATATTTATTTGTTAAATCTGTCCGCGATATAAGTATTATTTTTAATAAATGAGAAATATTTTCTAAATTTTGTAAAAATTCAGATTTATATTTATTTGACACATTATTATTAATTTTAATCTTAATAAGTTCGTTATACTCGGGTATATTTTTTGAAACGGGGTGCAATTGAAAATGTTGCTGTAATAGAAGATAGAGAATATAAATAGTTTGGAGTAAATCTTGGGGATTTGTAGAAATAGTATTTACTTTCTCTCTAAACAATTTATATACTGTTTTTGTATCTACATAATATCTTTTAAAAAAATAAGTAATAGAGCGCGTATGTGAATGAATTACACCACTCTGCCCTGTAAATCCGATCTTATAACCCTGCTTTAATGCCCTTATTGCAAATTCAATATCTTCTGCAAATTCAATTTTTCGATAACCTCCCAATTTTATAAAATTATCTCTTTTAACACAAGAACAAACATCATCGAACAGAGATATTTTTCTCTTTAATATAAAAGGCAGTGAATAAAAATTAATATTTTTAGGAAGTTTGGATATATAATTTGAATTATTAAGATATAAAGCTGAATTATGATGTATCATTTGCCATTTAGCGAATAAATCAGCATCCGGGTAAGGTGTCTGTTTTGTAGAAACTCCTATAATGGAATCTTCTGAAGACAGAAGAGTTAATAAATTAACATATGTATAATTATCAATAGGTAATGCATCCTGAACTGCAAAAATAATATATTTACCTTTTGCAACCTCAGCTCCTATATTTCGAGTTAAACCATGATTAAAATCTTTTTTATCAATCGAAATCACTTTTGCATGATAACGTCTGGCAATGGATACTGTTTTATCAATTGATCCTGAATCAATTATTATAATTTCTGGGCTTTGAATTCCTTCTTGCATGCGAATTGCTGTAAAAAGATTCTCAAGGTATTCTGCTCCGTTTAATGTGGGGATAACTATACTAACATCATCAAAAAATTTAGTACTTTTTGTGAAAGTAATATTTTTAATATATTTCTGTTCATTTTTATTACTCCGGGTAAGCCACTGAATTCTATTTTTTACATTATATTTAATAGTCTTTTTAGCATATTGGTTTAATGTTGCGTATATTTGCCAGAGCATATATGCTTTAGAGGAAAAAATTATATTAAGTATTTTTTCAAAATATTTTTTTTCTTCATGTGTTTCATACAATTCCATACGTAATACTTCCATTTGTGCTTCTAAGAGGTTTTTATCGAAGGAGTTAATTGTATTTTTTTTAGTTTTTCGAAGCATACTTCTATTTTAAAAGATATCAATAGTATTCCTATTAAAGTAAGGATCATTATAAATCAGATGTTTCCATTTTTTATGCAATAATTCTAGCTCTTGCTTAAAAAATAGCATATTTCTATCAGAATCTCCCGGCCGCTTCATTGTAGCAGATTCATGATGAATAAGAACTCCATGGGAAGTATATACATTTTGATAGCCTTTCACTAATAATTTCAGGCAAAAATCAATATCGTTAAACGCAAGTTTATAAGACGAATTCATTCCCCCTACCGCCTTAAACTTTTTACTATCAATCATCAAACAAGCTCCTGTTACAGCTATATAATTAGCTGTACCATAAATGCCACCATTTAATTGAGCATAATCTACATTATTTTGATAATTTTTGTAAATATGCGACGGTAAAATAAGTCCATCCAAAGTAAACTTAGGATTAAAGACTATTCCTGCATGTTGAATAGTATTATCGGGATATAATAGTTTTGCTCCGACAGCGCCAACTTCTTTTCTTTGCGCGTGTTCTAATAATGCTTCAATCCAGGTAGTTGTAACGATCTCAGTATCATTATTCAGGAAAAGAAAGTATTCCCCGTTGCTATTTTTACTGCCATAGTTACAAACGGAAGAGAAGTTAAAGGAATTTTTCCAATGTATTACTTTTGTTTGAGCATACCTATTTTGAACATTTTCATATAATTTCCAAATGTCTTTATTCTTAGATCCGGTATCAACTATTATTAACTCGTAGTTTTTATATGTAGATTTTTCAATTATTGATTCTAAACATGGTTTAATTAATTCATACTGATCTTTTGTTGGTATAATAATTGACACTAGCGGGTTACCAATAATATTATACTTTACTCTCCATAAACCTAGGTATTCCGTAGATATTACTTTACCTTTTAATTTCCTATTAGCTAAATCACTTTCAAGCACTTTCTTTTGATTATTGATAGCATATTTTTTAATTGTTTGAATATGCTCAGGGGAAGATGTTGATAGCGACGATTTTCTCCACGAATAAAGTATACTTGGGATATGGATAATTTTATTTTTTACATTTTTCTTTTCAGTTTCTAAAGTAGCCCGTAAAAATAAATCCCAATCTTGTGCCCCTTCATATCCTTTACGAAAGGCACCAACTTTATGTATTAAAGATTTTTTTATGACAGCAAAATGAGTGATGTAATTTAACGAACGCAGGAAGTCCGGACTCCAATCTGGTTTAAAAAAGGGATCAATATGAGTAAACCCATCATAATCAAGCTTATCCTCATCGCTATAAATAAATTCAACATCTCTATTCTTATTGATCACTTTGGCTACTTCATAAAGGCAGTTTGGCCAAAGTATATCATCATGATCTAGAAATCCAATAAATTCCCCCTTAGCCAAACTTAAAGCAGAATTGGATGCCTCGCAAATATGACCATTTTTCTCTCCTAAAATATACTTTATTCTTTTATCTTTTTCAGCATACTCTTTTATTTTTTCTCTTACAGCATTATCATATGAAGCATCATCTGCAATACATAATTCCCAATTATTATATGTTTGGTTGATTAATGATTCTATACACTGAGCCAAAAAATTTATCGGTGTATTAAACACAGGGGTAATAAGAGATATTTTGGGACTGTATTTTAAATTACCATTATCATTTTGTTGTCGTGATATCTCTTCCTCCGAAGGATAATGTTCCATAAACCAATTTTGGTAGCGCTGATTAATATTCAGTACATTATTCTTGACGACTTCCATGTTCGCTAATCTTTTCTCAATTCCTCTCGGTCCTTCTTGAAAGAAAATCCTTCCTATTTTAATAATTTTTCTAGGATCATGGAGAGCCTTTTTCGCGATCTTTTTTGTTTTATTAAACCCCTGCCAAAGTTTAAATGTTTTCGCGGAAATAATATTATCTAAAATCGATTGTAACTGTAGTTTTACTTCTGTCAATGTCTTGACTTCATTTCTTAGCTTTTTTATATCCTCTTCATTATTTTTGTTTAAATTAATTAATTGACTTACGCTCTGTAGATTTTTGTCCATACCTTGAATTGCTTGGTTTCTCAGCATTTCATATTCGTATGAATAACGCATCTGGAGATTTTTTTCTAATTTTAAAAATTCATTAGCCTGCCTATTTTTATTTTTAAATAAAACTCCTAAACCGAATGAGTGAAAAAATTCAATTGTTTTATACTTAGACTTTAATTCACCCCAAAGTTTATATACTCCAAAATCATCTTCTATTACTTTTATGTCATGAAATAAAATTATTCCTTGATCGCTTACTTTGTTTCGCCACCTTTCAAAATCATGTTTAACCACGTCATAAGTGTGGAACCCATCGATATGTAAAACATCTATAACTTTATCCGAAAATTCACTTAAGGCTTCATCAAAAGTTTTTCTTAGTAATTTAATTTTTTGATCTTTATAATACTTATTTTTTATTTCATTTACTTCTTCAAAAACTTCATTGCCATAAAAACCACTATGTTCATCGCCCTTCCAATTGTCTATAGCGTAGAGCTTAGTATTTATGCCTCCGTCTTTAACAGCTTGGCAAAATGAGAAAAATGAGGTTCCTCTATGAGTACCTATCTCAACAACTATATTTGGTTTTAAATTTCGTATAAGTTCATATGCAAAATGTCTATGTCCATACCAAGGCCAACCTAAGTCCTCAAATTTTTCGACATATTCAAATTTTGGATTAAATATTCGCCATTTTTTATACTTTCTATTAATTGGAAGTTCGCTCATCGGGCTATATCCAATATACTTGTTTTTTTTCTTCTGTGTTGTATCATTCATATTGAATGTTTAATAAATGACTTTTAAAGTGAATTTGAAACTTTGAACTTAATTTAAACCATCCTAAATTTTATTTAGGAGTACTATGAATGGTACAATATTTCTCTTTCAAGCTTGATGAGCAATAATATAAATTTATCTAAAATAGAATAGTTGATTTTTACTCATTTTGCAAGTATTATTTGATTCGAATATCTTAGCGATTATGTATTTTATGACTATCATGCATGAAAATGTTATATTAACTTAACATCAAATTTTGCTATAGTTAAATATAATATGAATAAAGAAGCTTCCTATACAATCTCTGTCCTAATACCTGCCTACAACGAAGAAAAAAAGATCGAAAAAGATATCCGTGAAATATACAAATTTTTAGATAAATATAAAATAATAGGTGAAGTTATTATCTCAACTGACGGGGTAACCGATAATACAATTAATATTGTAAAAAGTTTACAAAACGAATTTAAGACTTTAAAGCTTCTTGCCGAAAAAATAAGAATTGGGAAAGGAGCAGCGATAAAAAAAGGAGTTAAAATTGCGTCAGGCAAATACATTATGTTTGCTGATGCAGGTCATTGTGTGCCCTATAGATTTATCAACGAAGGCATTGCTAAAATTGACGAAGGATATGATGTCGCACTTGCATCAAGGGCATCAATAAAAAGCATCATTACAAAACCTCAACCTTTTTACCGTCAAATTGGATCAAAAATATTTGGCATTATCGTTAGAGACATAATGCACACTCCAAAAAATATCAAGGACACACAGTGCGGATTTAAAATATATAAAAATAAAGTAGCAAAAAAATTATTCAATGAATTAAAGACAAAAAGTTTTATGTTTGATATTGAATTAATTCTAAGGGCAAAAAAAGAAAATTACAAAATGACACAGTTTCCTGTGCAATGGAGAAATGATAGTGATACTAAATTTAATCCTATAAGCGGCTCAGTGAGAAATATAAAAGATTTATTTAAAATTAAATTTATATATAAATTATAAAAGCCTATTCTATAATTTATTTACCGGAGTAAACCTCGTAAATATAATCATATGTAGATATCTTACGACATCCCGCCTAAAGCTCACTTTTTTACCCTCAGAATATCCTCTGGACACATATTTTATTGGAACTTCCAACGGTAAGTATCCAAGTCTGACAAACTTACATACAATTTCCCAATCAAGTTCAAAATATTCACCTCGCAAATGCACTTTCTTTAGTAATTCACTCTTAAACACTTTATACATGGTAGTCGGATCGGTTAAGCGAGTACCATAAAGTAAATTAAAAAAAGTATGAAAAAAAATGGCACCAAAATTCATAAAATGAGCAATATATCTCTCTTTACCTTTAAAACGCCTTATCAGCCATCTTATATCTCCATTTTGTTGTAAATGTCTTGAACCTAATACAAATGATGCTTCCCCTTTAATTATTGGCCTTATTAATGTATCATAATCATTAACATCATATTCCAAATCCGCGTCTTGAATTAGTACAATATCCCCGGTAATCTCTTTAAGACCCCTTCTAACTGCGCTACCCTTACCTCTAGCTTTTACTTGGAGAATTAATTTTACATCTGATTTATTCTTAGTAAATTCTTTTACAATTTCTCTTGTGCCATCATTACTATTATCTTCAACTAATATTAATTCTTTGGTAACTCCGGGAATTTTATGCCTATAGACGTTTTTTAATAATGTAAGCACTGTTCTGGACTCATTATAGATAGGAATGACAATAGACAATGTATATTTCTTCATAACAAACCCGAATGATCTAGTTTTCTAAACGCCTAAAAAATTACATTTAAGTTAACATTACAAAACTTAAACTCTTTTACTCAATTGAGAATTCACTTATTCAATCTATTGTAACAGAAACACTGAATATATAAGAATTAATTGATATGATTTGGGAAAATCTGTAGTTAGTTAGTCATATAAGATTTGGTAGATAAGCACATATTAAAATAACAGCATTTAATTTGGTTCAAACGTTCTTTCTTTATTATATAAACTAAAACACCGGCTAAGGTCGTTATGAAAACCATTTTGGCAGTTTAAGTTAATAGCTAATAATGAAGTCCACAAAATTAGTATACATACAAAAATGATTATAAAGGCTTTGATTAAGGGTGTAGTTTTAGATGCATAGTATTTCCAAAAATATGTAAATCCTATGAAAGCTAAAATACATAATGCAAAATAAAAATCCTGATAGTAACGTCGTGCGTATCCCATTAAAGATAGCCCATAGATAGAAACTAATATCATAACTAAAAAAATAAATACTACAAATTCCAGCCTTTTTCCTTTTAACTTATTTTTTGTGATATAAACAGGAATATAAAATATGAATAAAAGCAGAGGTGATGAAAAAAATACTGAAGATGTAAATTCAACGTCTACTAATTTAGGATAAGCTCCTACTAACCATTCCGGAGCATCATAGAAAACATAAGGATTTGTTAATGAAGTTCGGGGGAAAAATGCTGTTAATTGAACAATGTTTAAAAGCAAATAATTTATGGAGCTAGTTTTATTTGTTAATATTCTGGTTTTTAGTTCCATAATACTAGGGTTTACATATTGTGTACCAAACTCGAAAGGATTATCAAACCGAGCCATATTGTAATGCATAAAAATTAAACATCCAATCAAGATTGGCAAAATTAAAATACTAATTGAAAACCAAGTTTTATAGATTAAAGCACTAGAGATTTTTTGTTTTAGACTTTTATATTCACTATAGATAATAAAAAGTAAATAAGGAAAAACAGATAATATGAGGTTTGCACGAGAAAAAAAACTTAACGTCAAAAATAGGCCGGCTAGTAATAAAAATAAGTTTTTTTTAACTGCGTTAATTTTATCACGCTCATAAACTTTTAAAAATATAACTAATGACAAAAGAAGTAAAGTTGAACCAAAAATAATAGCTGTTTCATATACTAAATTACGCGATGATAAAAAGTACAACGAACCTAGTGCATAAATTACAAGAAAAATTAATTTTATTAGCTTAAATTCTGTTTTATTTTTATTTAATTTCAAAAATCCTGCTGTTTGTTGTAATAAAAAATAAAATAATAATAAATTAGCAGAAGATAAAAATAACGATAAAAATTGAAATGTAACCTCAATGTGGAATATATTCTTAATAATGAGCCAGGTACTTGCAGGAAGTGGCCCAAAGTAAAGATAATTTGTATGGTTGTAAAATGACCAGTCTGCGCCCGGACTATCAGAAGGTATTCCGTATTGACCCTTTTCAAAAGCTATGGCTAATTGCTTATAATATGTACCTTGATTATAATCTTCAAATCTAAAGGTACCTTCTGTCATATCGTGCGCATAAATTAAGGTAAATAAAAATACTAATATAATTACAAGAATTAACTCACGATATTTTGTAAAATTGACAAACATATAAATTTTTATTAAATATATACCACACCTCTATTTTTTAAAAACTATTTACTTAATCATGCATTCAACCCAATAATAACCGAAATCTATGCGAATTTGAAACTAATTAATATTACTTCTTCAATTCAAGTATCAAAGGTTAATTTAGTAATCGATATCGATTTGGCAGAGAGGGATATTTTCAACTGTTATCTTTAAACCTTCCTATTTAATAACAACGGAATATCCTAAATTAAAACATCATCTTAAATATATTTGCTAATAATCTGTAAACTTTTTAGACGTAGATAAAACATTAAGTCTAAATCATTCCACAGTTATTTAAGACAATTTTTAAAAACTTATATTTTTACAATAAAAAATTTAGGTAAATTACGGCTTTTAGCTTATAATCTTGAAATATAAATATAACAGAATCAACAAAAGTTATTGACAAGCTTACATTAATCATATTATATATACTGATAACTACTATAACAAGTTGAGTATAAATGCTCTAATGCCTTATGGCGAATAAAAAAATAACTGTTGTTATACCCTGTCTTAATGAAGGGGTAGGACTTAATTCTATTCTAAAAAATATTCCGGATATTGTGAATGAAGTAATTGTAGTAGATGGAAATTCAACAGACAATAGCGTAGGCATAGCCAGGAATTATGGTGCAAAAGTAATAATTCAAAAGAAAAGAGGATACGGTTTAGCATTGAGGACAGGTTTTAATTCTGTAAAAAACGATATTATCGTGTCGCTTGATGGTGATAGCACATATCCCGCTGAAGACATACCAAAGCTTTATAAATATTTCGCTGGAAATAACCTGGATTTTTTAGTAGCCTGCCGTTTCCCTCTGAAGCACCGCCATGCAATGACAGTAAAAAATTTCTTTGGTAACCTTCTCTTATCATCTATAACATCATTAGTTTTCAATTTTCAAGTCACAGATGTATGCTCTGGTATGTGGATGATTTCGCGCAAAGCTTGGAGAGTTCTTGAACCTCGGATAGAGGACAACAAATGGTTCTTCTCAAACGAAATAAAAATAGAAGCGATTAAGGACAATAATATACTATATGACGAAAAATGGATTGAATTACGTGCGCGCTCCGGAGAAACAAAAGTGGGCAATGTTTGGCTCATTGGTTTAAACGTGCTTTTTTTAATACTGAAAAAACGCTTTTTTTAGTATATGGATACACTTAAAAATCAATTAAATAAACTTTGGCACAAATTTTATAATAAAGATTTAAGTGAAAATTATTCATTTTACAAAAAAACAAATGATTATACGATCAATTATAATAAAAAAGAAGTTTACCGTGAATCAATTCAACATGTTGAAGCAGTTTGTAAGTTATTGAGAGTACCAATAATTCTATGGCTGATCTGGGCTATTAGTGTTTTAGAAGCATCCCCGAAAAGGAATCCAATGTCACTACCACTTGCGAAGCGTTTAAGATTATTTAAACAAGCTCATAGAATTACGATTGCTAAATACATTCCTAAACCTCAAGAATTTAATATAAAGACTGATAAATGCCCGAACTGCGACAAAATTTATTTTAAAAAGCCAATATATAAAGTTACCCCTTTTAGAACAATTGCTGTAATGTTTTGCAAAAATTGCGGATTAGGCATCCGTTTTCCTGCAGACACGAAAGAAGCATTGTCCAAAATATATGAAGAAGACTATTTTTCAGGAAACTCAACCGACGTTGGATATTTCGATTATTTAGCCGAAGAAGGTTGGAGAATCAAAAAAGCAGAAAACTATCTAAATAAACTTGAGGAATTACTAAATATATCACCCAAGAATACCAAAGTTTTAGATTTAGGATCAGGCTATGGTTACTTCTTGATCCCCTTAAAAAAACGAAATTATTCCTACCTTGGTATAGAACTGGCACAGGAAGCAGTTGATATAGCTAACAATAAGTATAAAACATTAACCATAAAAGGTGATCTCTTAAATTTAGACAAAGAAAAAAAACTAAAAGACAAAAGCTATGATCTTATCACACTGTGGGATATTATTGAACATTTCTATGATTTTCGTAATGAACTAAAAATAATTAATAAATTACTTAATCCGGGTGGTTTTGTTGCTCTGAGAACAAATAATATAAATAGTATAGAATATGATGTGTTTGGAAAAGATTTTCACTCAATAAAAAATGAGCACACATATTACTATTCTGAAAAAACACTTAGTGATATCTTTCAACACGTAAAAATTAAGACATATAAAATCTGGACCCATACACATTTATTTTTATGTTTTATGACTCAAAAAGAAATTGAAAAAATTAACAAAGAAAATAGGGGAGGCGATATTTTTTATATTGGTCAGAAATATGAATAAAGTAGGCGTTTCAATTATGGGAGCAGGATTGATTGGAAAAAAACGTGCTGAAGCGCTTTTAAAAATTCCAAATTCAACATTACGCTACATTTATGATATCAATAAAGTAGCCTCAAAAACATTCGCAAAGCAATATAAATCCAAAGTCGCTGAAAATATCGATGAAATTTTAAGTGATCAGAAAACTAATTTAGTTATCATCGCGATTCGACATAAAGATGCAGCCGCCTTAGCTCCTTCCGTATTAAAAAAGAAGAATGTACTTATTGAAAAGCCAATTGGCCGGAACCTTTCGGAGACGAGAAAAATTATCAATGCAGCGAAACGATATAATACCAAATTATTTGCCGGATTTAATTACCGCTACTATCCGCACTTACAAAAAGCATTGTCATTTATAAAACACAAAAAGTTAGGCCAAATAATTTCCTCCACATTTAAAATTGGTCATGCTGCATTCCCCGGATATGAAAAGACGTGGAAAATGGATAAAGATTTATGTGGTGGTGGCGTTTTCCTTGATCCTGGTGTGCATATGCTTGATTTAATGCAATTATTACATGGAAAGCCAGAAACACTCGATGCGTTTAGCAATAGAATTGGATGGAAAAGCAAAGTTGAAGAAGAAGCATTCTTAGTTTTTACTTTTTCCGATAAAACAATTTCCGAGCATCATTATAGTTTAAACTTAGCCAAAAATACTTTTATGATTGAATTAATAGGTACGAAAGGCACTCTGACTCTTTCTGGTAGAGGAGGTAATTATGGACCAATGCGGTTAGTTTATATACCCCGTTGGTTTTGGCAGCCGGATAGCGATAAAATAATTGAGGAAGATTACGGTATAGTAGACCAATCTTTTTACTTTGAATTAAAATCTATTATAAACGATATCATTGCCAACAAGAAACAAGAATCTATTTTCCCAGAATTTCTCAGTGTAATGAAACTAATTGACACGATTTATAATTCCCCCAACAAATCCTGAGCGGTTTTTTCGACTGCCGTTTTTGTCGTAAATTTTCGTTTCCACCCAAGTTTTATAAGCGCATCACCATTTAACCTAACTATTGGAACATCACCTTTCCAACCTACTTTACCGCCCGTATATTTTAAATTGACATTCTTAAGACCCATCGTTTTGATAATTACACGTGCAATTTCAGTAACAGTTAAGAAATCAGTTGAAGTTAAGTTATATAAATTAATCGGCAAATTACTTTTTTCCCAGACTAATAGAAATGCATCCAATACATCGTCAATATAGAGATAAGACTTACTCTGCTCACCGTCTCCAAGTATTTTTAACTGTTTGGGATTACTTCGCAATTTTTTAATAAAGTCAAATATAACCCCGTGAGTTGAATGAGGGCCAATTATATTAGCTGGCCGCATAATCCATGCCCGCATGTCATATAAATGTACAAAAGCAGAAATAAATGCTTCAGCCGATAATTTTGTTGCTCCATACATTGATACAGGAAATAATGGGCCAAAAGTCTCGTCCGTATAGACCTCCCCGACATCCCCATATACGCCACTTCCGGACGTAAAAAAAATCTTTCTTATTTTTTTCTCCCTCATGGCATCTAACAGATTATATGTAGCCATTGTAGTATTTTTATAATCAACACTGGTGTCCGTTGCACCTATAGAAATATCTGAATTTGCTGCGAGATGAAAAACGGTATCAATGGTATGAGGCGTTGCATTAAATAGTTTTTTTTTATCCAGTAAATTTAATTGAACAAAAGAAAACTTCGGATTTTTTAAATAAGGCTTAAGATACTCTATTCGGCCTAAAGATAAATTATCAAAAACAATTATTTCATAACCCTTTTTAATCAAACGTTTTATCAATAGTGATCCGATAAATCCAGCCCCACCCGTAATTAAAATCTTTTTCATAAATACCCTAATTTACCTCGTTATCAAAATAACTCCCACAAGGATAACAAATATCCCTGCGACCTTAGTAGCTGTAATAGGTTCTTTGAACAAAAAATAAGACAATATAAGTATAAATACATAACCCATACTCATCAGCGGCGCAGCAGCACTAAGTTGGACCTTATTAAGAATCAACACCCACAATATAAATCCCAGCCCAAAAACAGCCAAACCCCCAACGAGGAACCAATTTGTTACTAATTTAAACGCGAATGGAAAAACTTCTACAAAATCATGCGGCAATGTTCCTATTTTATTTGCCCCGGTTTTAATCAGCATATTAGCAGTAGTATTTAATAATGCAGCAACAATAACTAGTAAGTAATAAGGGTTCATATGATTTTATTATCTAAAACATAGTGTACAGTTTTTGCTATACCTTCCTCAATAGTCAAAGTAGGTTTCCAGCCAAGTTTACTTAACTTTTTAATCCCTAATTGAACAAACTCGTTGTCCCCCTTCCAATTACTCGCCTTTCCCAACCATTTCTTCTTAACATTTTTATAACCGCTCGCATGCAAGATTGCATCAATAATCTGATTGACAGTTAGCACTTGAGTGTGCCCGATATTATAAACATTAAACTGTTCCTTGGATTTTTTTATAACCGTAAATATAGCCTCAACTCCATCATTAACATAAAGCGAAGACTTTTTTGGTGTTCCATCCGAAAAAAGCTCCAGTGACTTATTATTTTTCTTGAGTTTTTTTAAAACGTCAACTATTATTCCGTGAGTATATCTTTCTCCAATGAAAGAAACAAACCGGAAAATAAAACTTGTCATGCCATAATATGAAGCGTAAGTACGTATATAAGTTTCACATGCGGCCTTGGTTGCTCCATAAAGCGAGGTCGGTTCAAACGGATAATCTTCAGGAGTTGGATGAATCTTGGCATCACCATAGACAGATGAACTTGATGAGAAAGCCATCCTTTTTACATTATTTTTGCACATTGCTTCCAATACATTTTGCGTCATTTCAAGATTTTGTTCATGATCGATAAAGTGATCATTGAATCCCGAGCGGACATCTGCGTGAGCAGCTAAATGAAAAACAAAGTCAACATTCCTCATTATTTTATTAAGCAAGTCAGTATCTTTAAGATCACCCTTTACAAGTTTATAATTTGAATTATTCAGAATGTGTTTTACAAATAATTCTCTTCCAGTAGAGAAATTATCATAAACAATAACTTTATTTTTTTCTTTAAGAAGCCTGTCAACAATATGACTTCCAATAAATCCTGCCCCACCTGTAACTAATACCGTTTTCATAAATGCCCTAATTTTCTTTGTTATCGAAATAACCCCATGTGTATAGAAAATATCTCCTCTACAATAATAAATGTAATAAGAATTAATTTGTTACTAGTTTAAACCTGAACGGATCAACTTCTATAATATCATAGGGGACAACTCTTAACTTATTTACTCTTTTTTTAACCATGTATGCGATTGAATTCAAAAATACCGCAACTATTTTTAATAGATTATTTAATTTCATAATTTCTTTACCACATTCACAATAGATATTCCGACTGGGAATGTTGCGAATCTCTGAACAGAATTTTCAAGTAATTCATAATAGTACAATATTTCATTTAAAATAGGATGTGTTGAAGCAGAATCCATTTTCAAATCTGCCACCCCATCTTTTTTGGTTGCGTATTTATGAAGAAATTTAAATAAAAAATAAAGTGTAAAATCAACATTTTTCTCGGTAAGGACCTTTAGGCCTGCCAATTTGGCGATTTTGGCAAGTTGTTTTTTTTTGTAACGTCTAAAATGTTCTAATCTTATATCCCGTGTTGACCAAAGATTTTGATGAGCAGGTACAAGAAATATTCCAATTCCTCCCGTTTTCAATACTCTATGTATTTCCTTAATGGCTTTTAGGTCATCTTGCACGTGTTCTATCACATCGATTGCTGTGATTAAATCAAAACTATTATCCTTAAAGGGAATAATTTTGCCATTAAATAGAAAAGCATTTTTTACACCACGCATTTTAGTAAATTTAATAGCATCACTCGAAGTATCAATTCCAAACGTTTGATCACTGGTAATTTTTTTTGCAAACTCATTCTGCAGTGTTCCGGTTCCACACCCAAAGTCAAGCATCTTAGTTTTATTATAATGCGGATTTCTAAACTGTTCCCATAATTGCAATATTAGCCCCCGTTTAGCCCGGGCGCGCCATTCGTCTTCATCTAGTTTATAACGTAAATCATAAAAATGTTTTTGCATATACTCTTAACTTATATAAAATTAAGCTTTACCTGACCTAGTTTAATTTTTATTTAATTTATATAATGTATCTATAACTTTCATTACCTTCAATGCGTCTCTAATTAAAGTAGGCGAGTAGTCTTTTTTTATAATTTTATCAATAAAAATTTTATTCTCTGTCTCCCACGATAAATCATTCTCTGGGAATACAAACTCTTCTGTATCAGGCGGCCCCATCTCTGGCTTCATTTTATAAAAAGTAAGTTTTTCACGGCCGTAACTCCCTCCCAATCCGTCTATTTGAATCTTCGCAGTTTTTAACATAATCTCAAAAGAAAAAATATTTTTCCATTCCACGCAACTAACACTCAAATGCGCTATTTGATTTTTTTTATTTTTCAATATAAAAAAAGCAGAATCTTCCAAATCGGATTTCCAAAAAAGCCTTTCGGTAAAGCCAATTATAGTATCCATTGTACCGCAAAAATAATTTGTAAGATCTATCAAATGCGGACCTTGATCCATAAGCTCTCCTCCACCCGAAATATTTTTTTTAAACCTCCACTCTCTCTCGTAACCCAACCTTCCTCCGTGCCCATAACGCGCCCTGATAAATAATAACTCCCCATATTTTTTTGAATCAACCAATTCTTTCGCTTTAATAAACGCCGGATGATATCGGTGATTATATCCAAACATAACGACAACAGGACTCTTTTTATGAGCATTACTAATATTTTTCAATTCAGAAATACTTATTCCACCAGGTTTCTCAACCAACACATGTTTACCATTGGTGACTGCCTCTGCCGCAATCGGAGCAAGCCAATTATTTGTAGTAGAAATGATGACCGCCCGGATCTTAGAATCAGTTATAACTTTCCTCCAGTCAGACTCATAGGTGCACTTGAACTCTTTTGCAAATTGCAATCCTCGCGTAGTGTCTACATCGCATATTAAAGATAAATTTGAAGATTTTGGGAGCACCTTTGCTCTTTTCCTGCCAATTAGTCCGGCTCCGATTATAGCGACATTAATATTCTTGACTGTCATTGCATGATAAACTATATTTCAATTATAATAGAAAACATCATTTAACCCAATAAGGAATATGAATGTACTTACAGGCAAAACAGCATTAATTACCGGCGGAGCTCGTGGAATTGGAAAAGCAATAGCAAGGCAATTTTTAGAAGATGGCGCTCTGGTATTGATTTGCTCAAGAAAAAAAGAAGAACTGGAAAAAACATGTAAAGAATTGGATCCATCGGGAAAAAAGTTATTTTATTTTGTAGCTGACATTTCCGTATACAACGACTGCGAAAACCTTTTTAATTACTCTCTAAAAATATTCAAAAAACTGGATATTTTAGTAAACAATGCGGGAGTCTACGGGCCAATTGGTCTACTCGTTGAAAACTCGCCGTCTGAATGGGTAAAAACAATTCACATAAACTTACTTGGTGCAGTTTATTGTACGAAACTAGCTCTTCCACAAATGAAGAAACAAAAAAAAGGCAAAATCATCAATCTCGCGGGAGCCGGCGTTGGGGGACAAAATCCTCTAAGTAGGTTTTCAGCATATTACACGTCCAAAGCCGGAATCGCAGCATTTACAGAAGTTATTGCCTCAGAAGTTAGTGAAGATAATATTCAAGTTAATTGTATTTCTCCCGGTGCAATAAACACTTATTTTATAGATTACCTTCTTTCTCAAGATCCAAAAAATGCAGGCCCAATGTATAAACAAGCGCTTGTTACAAAACGGACAGGCGGAGATTCTCCCGGCTCTGCAACCAAATTAGTCTCCTTCTTAGCCTCAGACGTAAGTAAAAACGTAACAGGAAAAATTTTGAGTGCAAAATGGGATAAAATTGAATTATTAAAAAAATTAAATAAAAAAAACAAGAACTTGTTTACATTAAGAAGAATAGATGAGGAGCTTTTCAGTGAAAAAAAATAATAAAGTCGGAGTTCTCGGTCTTTGGCATTTAGGTACAGTTTATTCTGCTTGTCTTGCAAAACTTGGATTTAGTGTTACAGGTTGGGATATTGATCTGGAAATAATTAATAATCTCAAAAAGGGTTTGCCGCCCATAGAGGAACCCCGGCTCAAGGAAACCATAAATGAATTTCTGAATAGAAAACTTGATTTTGTAAGTAAACCAAAGGAAGCAATTAGTAACAAAAAATACTTATTTATCACTTTTGACGTACCGGTTGACAATAACGATAAAATAAATTTAACCATCATTGATAAAACTTTCAGTTTAATCAGTAAATATATCTCGCCCCAAACCACTATAGTTATTTCCAGTCAATTACCTCTAGGATATTCAAGAAAGGGACTAGAATTAATCAAAAAAAAAGAACCTACAATTAATGTAATTTATTTACCTGAAAATTTAAGATTAGGGACGGCATTTGAAAGTTTCCTAAAACCGGACAGAATAATAATTGGTTCGAGCGATAAAAAAATACTAGACATGTTTGAAAAAGATTTCGATTCTCTTAAGTGCCCTTTTATAAAGATCGGCCTGGAAAGCGCTGAAATGGTAAAACATTCACTAAATAGTTACCTGGCAATGATGATAAGCTTTAGTAGCGAAATAGGGGATCTATGTGAATTATTAGGCGCCAATATGGAAGAAGTAGTAACCGCTCTTAAAACAGAAAGAAGAATTAGCCCTTATGCACCGCTCAATCCAGGATTAGGTTTTGCTGGTGGCACATTAGGAAGAGATATTCAAACGTTGAGAAGATTAGGCAAAAAAAAAGGTTACAATTCATTATTGTTAGACTCGATTTATAAAGTAAATCAAAATCGCCTGCCCAACTTAGTAAAAAAAATAAAAACAACCCTCGTTTCTTTAAAAGAAAAAAAGATTGGTATACTTGGTCTGACCTACAAGCCCAACACGAATACACTTAGGAGATCAATGTCTTTAGAGCTCGCAAATATGTTAAGAATAGAAGGAGCATTAATTACAGCCTATGACCCCATGATAAAAGAACAGATAGAGAAATTTCATTTTATAAAAATCAAAAAAACAGAGAGTGATTTCTTTAAAGGCCTTGATCTAATTGTACTTATGACAGAATGGGCGGAATTTAAAAAAATAAATTGGAATGATAATTCCAAATTAATGAAGAATAGATTTATAATTGACACAAAAAACTTTATTGACACAAAAATACTTGACAAAAATAAAATTAAATATAGCCGGATAGGAATTTCGTAAAGAAGTGTAAACGGGTTTTATTGCTTTAACTTGGCCGTTCCATTTAATCTCCGGGAACGGGTAGTAAGATTCATTTCAGCATTTGCTGGCTTGGCCTCTCCGTTACTTGCATGCATCTCTTTCCATGCGTCATCAAACTGCTTGATTGTCTCAACAGTTCTTTGGCTAAACAACATTGAGGTGAGTATTTCCGGTGTAGTAGTACAAATATGTCCTCCTGCTGCGAAAGCTTCACCTACCATCGAAGCAGTTCGAATACTGCCAACGATAATCCGTAAATTATCATATCCGCCTTCCTTCAAAAATGTAGCCACAGAACTGACAATTAATTGCGGTTGTCCATTAATTTCCGATTCAAGACCAACCCGCGGATGGTTTGCCATAAAATCAAATCTGCTGCGATAATTTGCGCTGTCCTCAATAGACCTACCCCAAAACAAACTTAAAAATGAAGTCTTTAAATTATACCGTGCTGACAATGCCGCGAGAATCATCTGCTCAAAAGTCATAATAGTCGTTACATTAACAGCTATATCAAGCTTAACCAATTCTCTAATAACAAACAGACTTTTTGTAGTGTCGGGAATAAGTGGCACCTTTACAACTACATTCTCAGCAAGATCCGCATATCGTCTCGCTTCATCCAGCATCTCATCAGGGGTTGCTGTACTGTCCGACAACTCAACAGAAACAGGTTTGTCTTTCATTTCAGCACAAATATCCTTCACTACTTTGATGAAATTTTTAGGCTTTACACCCTCCTTTAACATGATCGCTTGATTTGAAGTAACCCCATCAATTGCTCCGGTAGCATTCCATTTCTGGATCTCTTCAATATTTGAAGAATCTATGAAGAGTGATCTGTTAAAATTATAAGATAATCCTTTTTGAAGAGAAAGTTCACCATTGGTAATGTGCAGAATACCGGATGTTTTCATGTGGGCTTACCTATATGTATACAGAATTTCCGCAGAAATTGCAAGTAGTATTTCTTTTTATGTGCGTAATGCAGGATGATAGACCATTAGATGCCAAAGCAATCCTTGAAAACTTTCAGCATATGGCGTAATTGTTTCTTCGGAAATCACAGGAACCAAAATGGAAACATCCGCAACTTTTCTCGTATACCCTCCATTCCGGCTGACAATTCCCAAAACCATTGACCCAACACTTTTAGCATATTCAACAGCCCGGACAATATTTGTACTAACCTTTTTCTCCAAATTACCTCCACCGACCGATAAAACCATTACTGCATCTTTCTTCGACAATTTCGATCCGGTTAACCATAGAGCAAACGCAGTATCCCATCCGTCATCATTTATACGCGCGGTTAACTCAGATACATTATCTACCACAGTATATGATTCTATGTGGGCGATTTTACGGAAATCATTTACAGCATGGGAACAATTTGCCGCACTTCCGCCCACTCCCAATAAAAATAGTCTTCCTCCTCTCTTTTTAAGTAGAGCAAGACTATTAATTGTATTTTGAATTTCTTCATGAGAAAGTTTATCAATTACTTTCCTCGCTCCCTCCAAATAATTCGAAATGAAATATTGCTTAACTTGTCCGTCGCGAAATCCCTGATTTTCTTCTCGAAGTTTTATTACCTCAGACCTTAACACATCTATCTGGCGACGTAACGAGCTACTTGATTCTTTAACAGGTGATTGAAGATTATTTCTGATGTTATTCATATCCCTTTTCATTTATCAAAAAATTATAGAAATAGATTAGTTGATTTTTGTTTATTTTGCAAGTATCATTATGCAGTAAGTTTTATATATGACAAAAGCAGCATTTTATGATCGTGACGGAATTATTATAAAAATGGTATATGATTTGGAAAACGGGCTTATTGAAACGGCAAGCGCCATAGATCAGATTACATTCGTTCCCGGAATAATTAACCTCCTCAAGCATACGGCCAGCTTGGGATATAAAAATATAATAATCTCAAATCAAGCCGGTATCGGCATAAAAAAAATAAGCGAAGAGAAGTTTAATTCAATTAGTGATGAAATGCTGGAGAGATTAAGAAAACAAGGTGCAATAATAGACGCGCAGTATTATTGTTTCCACCATCCCTACGCAACAATAGAGAAATACAAAAAAAAATGCGACTGCCGCAAACCCAAACCTGGTTTACTTCATCAAGCCGCAAAAGAGCACGAAATAGATCTTAAAAAATCCTGGATGATCGGCGACAGTGTCAATGATGTACTAGCAGGTGAAAAAGCCGGATGTAAAACAATTCTTCTGGCAAATCTTTATGAATCCGAGTATCTCCATATTTTGGAAGAGAAACTTCAAGGAACAAAACCCGATTATTTGATAAAGAAATTAAAAGATGCCATTAGCATAATCAAAAATTAACTCTATGAAAGCCATCATTATCGCCGGAGGCAAAGGAGAACGACTTCGTCCTCTCACAGACACTCTCCCCAAGCCAATGATTGAAGTAGCTGGCAAACCAATTATCGAACACATAATTAACTTACTCAAAAAAAACGGAATAACCGATTTTATTTTTTCTCTCTGTTATTTACCCATTAAATTTAAAAACTATTTTGGAAATGGCAAACGATTTGGAATTAATATTCAATACATATACGAAAATGAAGCCTCCCCCCTTGGTACTGCCGGAAATTTGTCATTAGCCCGCGATTTAATTGACTCAACATTTATTGTTACTTATGCTGATATTTTACGGGATCTAAATATCGCTGATATGATCAAATTTCATAAAAACAAAAAAGCATTTGCCACACTTAATATTTATAAACGTTTTGGTGAAAATCCCAAAAGCAGTGTGTTGTTTGATAAAAATAATAAGATTACAAATTTCCTCGAACGACCAAAACCAAATGAACTTAATAATAACTTCGTCTGGGCAAACGGCTCATTCTACATTTTCGAACCTGCTATATTTAATTTTATTCCGCATAACAAATTTACAGATTTCGGCAAAGACGTTTTCCCCAAACTCCTTAAAGACGGAAAAAATCTCTACGCCTATCCTTCAGATAGTTTTTTTGTTGACATTGGCAATCATGAAAAGCTTGCCCAAGCTTCTGAAATGCTAAAATCTAAGAAGACAACTTTGGAGAAAGAAACGCCAACCAAACCCCGGCTCCAATGATCAACACCCCGCCAATTATAACTTGCATTGATGGAGTTTCATTTAATAATATTATTCCGTACAGTATAGCTATCACCGGCTCACTCTTACCAAGTATTGAGGCATGAAGTGCTCGTGTTTGTATCAGGCCAGAAATATGAATAGCTGAAGCGATAACCGCAAAGATAATGCCAAATATTATAAGAGGAACAAAGTCTTGATTAGTAACATTGAATCCGCCAAATAAAAACATAAAAGGAAACATCATAATAACACTAAATGTATATCGCCAAAAACTTATAGTACTTATCGTTAAACCTCTCTGGCTGGTAAGTCTAAAAAAAATAATTATAAGAGCATAAAAGAGAGCAGATGCAAGACCCAAAGTTATTCCCAGCAAATCCTGCCCGCTCTGCAAACTAATACCATTCCAATAAATGATTACTAGTCCCAAAATCGACACAACTAAAGCAGTCCATTCATATTTATTAGTTTTTTCTTTCAGAAAATATGGAGCTAGGAAAATAAGAAAAATCGAAACCATCTGATGCGGCAATGCCGTATTGGCAATAGAAGTCAAGCGGAAAGCCTGAAAATACATAAGATCATTTGCAACAGCAAAAATCGCGAGCCCAAGAAGAAAAAGCAAATCCTTTCTATTTACCCACAACAAATTTCGTTTCAATGCAATCAGAAAAAATGAGATAGCACCAACTAATTGGAAAAAGAAGAGAAATGAAATAGTAGGGATTGCAGGAAAAGCCCTGAGAAAAAGTGCGTAACTCCCAAAAATTAGCATCGCTATAAGAATAAGAGAGTCACCCTTTGCTTCCTTTGACAACTTCATATAAGCCTTGATAATTACTAACTTAAATTAATAAGCACCTTACTCCCTTCCCAATCAAAACTAACATTTCTTTCTTCCAGCCCAATACTATTCATTCTTTGACGAAATTTGTTTTTATTTTTATTCACATAAAACACAAACCAGCCCCCGCCGCCTGCGCCCATAATCTTCCCTCCAAGGGCTCCTGCCTTCATCCCTTCTTTATACCATTCATCTATCTTCGAATTTGTAGAACTTGATTGACGGGTTTTTATTAACCAATGCGCGTGGAGTGTTGCGCCATATTCGTCAACTTTTCCCGATAGTAGATATTTTTTAGCAAGTTGCCCTAATTCTTTAATATCATCATACATATTAATAAACTTTTTTGAATTTTCATCTTTTTTCATAACCGACTTTTTTCCCTCTCCATGTATTTTTGCCGTCTCATGCTGCATTCCGGTTCTGAAAAATAAAAAATTACTTTCGAGTTGCGTTATAGTATCAACCGATAAACGCAGGGGAGTGACTGTAACTCGTCCTTTTTTATCAAGTTCAAAATAATTTATTCCTCCAAATGCCGTTATATACTGATCCTGCGGCCCGACAGGTTTTTGCAAACGATCAATCTCAATTTCGCAAGCCTCTTTTGCCAATTGAAGTGCTGACACCGGCTCTTTTTTATAAGCATGAAGGGCATGAAGCAGACCGACTTCAAAAGCTCCTGACCCCCCAATCCCTGATTTGCTCGTTGCCTCCGACATAGTTGAAATCTCAATCCCTTTTTTGACACCAGTCAAATCCAGACATTCTCTTACAATTGGATTTTGTAATTTTTTATAATCATTGGTTACTGTAATTGTTTCGCCATCGGAAATTTTTAACAGTTTAGGTTCCTCGAATTTACAAAGTGTTATAAAAATATATTTATCAATTGCAGCACTGATCCATGCCCCGCCTCTTAACTTCGCATACCAAAGAAGATCTGTCCCGCCTCCTGCCAGAGTAATTCTCATTGGAGTTTTAGTAATAATCACAAAAATTATTCTAGCACAATACATTCCTTTACAAAAGCCGATTTGTATCGTAAAATCGGTTTTATTCATATGCCACGAGAAACATTTGTAGCTATTCGAAATCTTATAGCTCAATCTGAACCCATACCACCTGACCTGGCAGCAAAAGATGAGTTAAACAAACAGAAAGCAAAAACCTTTGATAGAATTGCCCAAGCTAACATGGGAGCTATGCGTATATTAAAGGAAGGTGGGGTTTTAGGCGGTGGGCCATTTGGTAAAGAAGCTAAAGAAACAGGATGGAGAAATGTTGGCGAACACAATGGCGCAGCATTATTTGTGTCACGTCCAATCGGAGAGCTTTGTGGTCTACCGCGAGGTGAGCAAAGAGAGCTTGAACATGCTGCTGGTATGCATGATTATGATAAACGGATACAACTAGAAGAGAGCAAGTTGGGGAAAAGAAGAACTTCTGAAGGTATAATGATCATAGAATATGATGCAAGTAAAGTAGCTCAAGATGAAGTTGATAATACAGGATTAGTCGGAGTAACAAAGGGCGATTTAAGAGGACACGAAAAGTGGGGATACCAACAAATGGCTCTACGTTATACAGACTCAATTCTTGTCCCAATACCTAAAACTGCTCATACTGATATAGTTCACTGGAGAGACAGAATTAATGAATTAAGAAAAAGACATCCCGATGCTGATAAAGAACAAGGTAGATTATACGGCGAGGGAGTACGATTCTATGACGTACTCGAGCGGATTATGGAAGAAATTGAACCTAAACTGTATGAAAGAGCAATTCTGGTCCGCCCTGAATTAAGAAAAAAATATCCAAGATCAGATATGTATTTTCAAATAGTTAAAGATCGAATTATGGCAAATATAAAAAACACGCCGTTAAAAACTCAAAAAGCTTCTTAGAGTTTTAGGCCTTGATATACCCGGATAAATTTCTCAGTCGCTCAATTATTATTTGTAGTAAATTTCTTAAAAGTTTTTTCCTATCCCAATTTTTCCAGATTACTAAAAACCAATTTTTTAAGTCCTGCTTCTGCTTAAACTTACCCATTCGAGAAGAAGTTGCATTTTTCTTATGCATTACCTCAATATTCCTATCAACCCCAAAACTATACCCTTTCCTTTTCATTCGCAGAAACAAATCAACATCCTCGAGATATGCAAAAAACCGCGCGTCAAAACCGCCCATTGCATCAAAATCTTTTTTTCTAATCAGCAAACAAGCTGCAGTAAGACCGTCAAGCGTACGCTGATCAAACTTAGCCATATCAAAATTCAATTCTACCCGCCCGATCGGCAAAACCCGATAGCCGATATTTTCAATGTTCCCTTTGTTGTCTCTCAAAACAGGACTCACTGCGCTATAGTTATTTTTTTCCGCAAATTTAAGAAGTTGATCAATATATTTAGTATGTTTAATAACTACATCATCATTAAGAATAAGCAGCCATTCAGTTTTCGCCTCTTTAGCCCCAATATTAATAGCTCTCGCAAATCCGGTGTTTTTCTTTTGCGGAAAATAATTTACATTCTCAACATTACAAAGCTCACGCTTTTCTTTAGTTGATTGATTATCGATTACCATGATAGGTATATCTGTCAATTTAAGTTTATATATTAATTTCGAGAAACCCTCAGTGTTTGTAAATGTTGGGATAATAATAGTAATACTCATAATCTATATTATAGCTGCTAAGTGAATCTTTTTGTGATAGTTTTTATAATAAATGCAGACTGTAACAAATAAGAAAAAGCTATAACCAAAATAAAAAAGTAAGAGAATAAACGGTAATATACTACGTTCTAAGCTCCACTACACTCAATGATTATAACAAAGTCATATATTTTTTGTTCTAAATTTGGGATAATAAGTCAATAATGCTAAAATAGAAGAGCTATTACATATGATAAGCATAGTAGTACCCGTACTAAACGAAGAAGAAAGCCTGGAGCCATTTTATCAAGAGCTCCACAAAATTATACTCGAACTCAAAGTTGATTACGAAATCATCTTTATTGACGACGGATCAACTGACAATTCATTGGAAATACTAAAAAAGTTATTCAAAGTCAATGACAAAATAAGGATATTTTCCTTCAGGAGAAATTTAGGAAAATCCGAAGCTCTCAGCTTAGGTTTTATAAAAGCCAAAGGAGATTTTATTATCACCCTCGATGCAGATCTACAAGATAAACCCTCGGAAATACCCAAGCTTCTGCGCATTGCTAAAGATGGAATTGATGTGGTATCCGGATGGAGAAAAAACAGAAAAGACAAATCCCGCATGTTGATTATTTCCCGTTTATTTAATTTTTTAATGGGAATGCTATTCAATCTTCATCTACATGATTATAATTGCGGAATAAAGTTATATACCAGAGATGCTGCCAAAAGCCTGCGTCTGTACGGAGGGCTTCACCGTTTTATTCCTCTTCTGGCTTACGAACAAGGATTTACCGTAGATGAAGTGATAGTTGAACATGCGTCAAGAAAGTATGGCAAATCAAAGTATAATTTTTCCAAACTCTGGAAAGACGTACCCGATATGTTTACAATGCTGTTTCTTGTAAAATATGGCAAACGCCCTTTACATTTTTTTGGTATTGTTGGAGGAGTATTAACACTAATCGGATTTATTGTACTAGGTTACTTAGCTGTCCTTCGCTTTTCAGGAGAAACGATTGGTAATCGGCCTCTACTATTTTTTGGTATGTTACTTCTACTTGCCGGATTCCAAATATTTTTTACAGGATTCCTTGCAGATCTGATGATTAACATTTCTCATAATCCAAAATTTCTCAATGAAGAGAACCCTCATTATCCTATTAAATACGCCAGCGAAAAATTATGATTATCGGAATTGATATTTCCCAAATGGCTTATGAGAATACTGGAGTGGCAAACTATTTAGAAAGTCTAATAAAAAGTTTATTTGCAAAAGATGATAAAAATGAATATATATTATTTTTCTCATCTTTAAGACGAACTATTCATTTTTCATCTGATTTAATAGGGACTCAATCAAATCACAAAGTTTCGATTAAGCAATTTAAAATCCCTCCATTTTTTTTAGATATCCTTTGGAACAAACTTCACATTTTCCCTATAGAATGGTTCATTGGTAATGTAGACATATTTATTTCCTCAGACTGGACAGAGCCGCCTACAAGGAAAGCAAAAAAAGTTACAATATTATATGATTTTATTATATTTAAACACCCGGAAGAAACGCATAATATAACAGAGTTTAAAGTAAAAAAGTTAATTCTTTCACCAAATATTGTGGCTATTCAGAAAAGAAAATTACTTTGGATGAAAAAGGAATGCAAACTTATCATTTGTATTTCAGAGTCTACAAAGCGGGATGCAATAGAGATGCTAGGTATTGAAGAAAAACGGTTGAAAGTAATTTATCCCGGAGTTTAATTCTATGATTATAGGTATTGATGGAAATGAGGCAAATGTAACAAATAAAGTAGGCATAAGCGAATTTGCTTTCCAACTTCTTTTGCAATTTTCAAATCTAAAAAGCTCAAAATTTAATATATACTTAAAAAGTAAACCAAAAGATGACTTGCCTAAGCCGGACAATAATTGGCAATATAGAACTGTAACTCCCGGAAAACTCTGGACTCAATGGCGACTGCCGCTGGATTTATATTTACATCAGCCGAGGCCAAATGTTTTTTTCAGCCCGACACATTATGCCCCTAGATTCTCTCCTGTCCCCACAGTTATTTCCATTATGGATTTGTCTTATCTTTATTTCCCTAAAATGTTTAAAAAATCTGATTTATATCAACTTCGAAGTTGGACATCCTACTCCGCAAAAAAGGCACAAAGAGTCTTAACCATAAGCAACTCAAGCAAGTTTGCTATAATCAAAGAATATAAAATACCTGAGGATAAGGTGATAGTCGTTTACCCGGGTATCAAGCCTGCCCGCCTGCCTGCCGGTCAGGCAGGTCCGGCAGGCGGGCCAACTGTTTACCGGGAGCCGAAGGTTTTATCTATGAATACAGTAAAAGCGAAATACGGTATAAGTGATAAATTTATTCTCTTTGTAGGTACATTACAGCCGAGGAAAAACATTGTCAGATTAATAGAAGCGTTCGCAAAAGTCTTATCCCAGGAAAAAATACCTAAAAATCTTCAATTGTTAATTGTCGGCAAAAAAGGTTGGTTATACGAAGAAATATTGAGAAAGCCAAAAGAATTAGGTATTGAGGAAAAAGTAAAATTTCTTGACTTTGTCTCCGATGACGAATTAGCAGTTCTCTACAATAATGCTTTATGTTTCATTCTCCCGAGCCTATATGAAGGTTTTGGGCTTCCGGTATTAGAAGCTATGAAGCACGGATGTCCGGTTATCACAAGTAATGTATCAAGTCTTCCCGAAGCTGGCGGTGACGCTGCAATTTACATAGACCCGGAAGATATAAATGATCTTACAGAAAAAATCCTAAAACTTATAACCAATGAAAAATTACGCCAGGAATTAATCGAAAAAGGTAAGAAGCAGGCAGCGAAGTTTAGTTGGGAGAAAACAGCCACGGAAACTTTAAAAGTATTAGAAGAGGTTGGTTCCTTGTCTTCCCGACCGAAGCGATAGCGTAGTGGAGGAATCTCACACCACAAAGTAGCTTAGGTGGTATGAGATTCCTCGACTCCCTTTCAGTCGCTCGGAATGACAAATATTTAATTTATGGTAGACAAAACAGGTAAAAATCTTACAACTGAAGAAATTAGGCAAAAGGCATCAAATAGATTAAATACTATTCTCCTTGAATTTCAAGTTTTTCTTCTACATATTGTTGGATTATTGCCCTCCCATGATCTTCGCAGATTTTTCTACCGTTTAGCCGGTATCGAAATAGGAAAAGGGAGTACGATCCATACGGGAGCCAGATTCTATAACCCTGCTAATATAAAAATAGGACAAGATACTATAATTGGCGAAAATGCTGTACTTGACGGACGCGATAAATTAGTTATCGGTTCGCATGTCGGCATAGCAACTGATGTTATGATTTATAATTCTGAACATGATATTGAAAGCGATAATTTTCTCGCAATTCACAAACCTGTATTGCTCGGAGATTATATATTTATCGGGCCAAGGGCTATTATCCTGCCTGGAGTAACTATTGGCAGAGGAGCGGTTATAGCTGCAGGTGCAGTTGTAACCAAAAACGTAGACCCGTTTCAAATTGTTGCCGGTATTCCTGCAAAAGTAATAGGAGAAAGAAGCCGCAAGGATTTACACTACAAATTAGGAAGGGCAGCATGGTTTCGTTAGTTTTGTTGAATCGCTTACCGGCTATAGCCCTGAGCCAAGTCGAAGGGTTCAGTTAAAAATCTGTCAATATGAAAAAGTTATTACATTTTTACGATAACTACGCTTTAAAAATAGGTATCGCATTTTTAATAATTTTTACAGCTCTATACCCGAAGTTACCCAGCGTGCATATCATCAGAACTTGGGTATACATCCGGCTCGAGGATTTTTTTATTCTGGCTATAGTCATTTTATGGATAATACAACTTCTAAGAAGAAAGATAAATTTACCCATTGCCGTGAGTATTCCGATAGCAGTCTATTGGCTAATTGGATTTTTATTGCTTATTTTCTCGATAATCTACATCGGCCCCTATTTAACAAATTTTTTTCCTCACGTCGCAGCTTTTAATTATTTTCGAAGAATAGAATATATGATCCTCTTCTTTGTAGCTCTTTCCACAGTTAGAAGTATTAAAGATGTTCGTGACTATACTATTATACTTTCGCTGACCACGCTTGGCGTGGTTTTATACGGATTTGGACAGAGATTCTATTTGGACTTATGGACCAGGTTCCCCGCTTTTTTTCAACAAAATTCCTTTTGTTTCCCCTCATTTCAGACAGGAAATGAAGAATTCGCCAAAGGCATGCCATTGTGTCTCCAAAAGGCCGCAAGACTTACCTCAACATTTGGCGGACATTACGACCTTGCCGCTTACCTCGTACTTGTAATACCGATTCTATTAACAGTCGCTTTAAGTGTAAAAAAACTCTCAATCCGCATTCTCACTTTCCTTTTATTTCTAGGTAATCTGATTTTACTTATTTTCACCTCTTCCAGGATCTCATTCATCTCATATCTCGCGGCAGTAATATTTGCTCTGATTTTTTATAAAAAGAAATTATTTATCATTCCAATAATCATTATAAGTGTCGTTTTGTTGGTTATATTTAGCGAATCAACAGCCAAACGCTTATTAGCAACGTTTAGACTAAGCTCGGTCGTGACAAATATGCAAGGACAATTAATAGGCTTAGCGCCGGCAAATTTGTCTCCTGAACTACAGAAAAAACTAAATGAAAACCAAACACAAACGCAGTTACAAACTCTACCATTTGGATCCGGCTACTTAGGCTTGCCACAAAAAGCTGTACCTGTTGCTACAAGTGTTGCGGTCGTCAACAAAACCCTTACCCCGGAAGAAATACGAAGACTAAAATTGCAGAGTGGAAGTCTCGAATTGTCTACGATTTCAGGTAGCTTTCTAATCCGCAAAGTGCTTGTCTATGATATCTCTTTTACAACAAGATTTCAGGCAGAATGGCCAAACGCCTGGAATGCATTCCTTAGGAATCCGGTATTAGGCAGCGGCTATTCAACTATTACACTAGCAACTGACAATGATTACTTCCGCGCGCTGGGAGAAACAGGATTGCTTGGGCTTCTCTCATTCTTATCTATTTTTCTAATACTCGGAATCACTCTAAAAGAAATTAGCCCTTCTATAAATAAACCGCTTATCAAAGCATTCGTCTTCGGTCTTGCCGGTGGTACGATCGGCCTTATGATTAACGCGATGCTCATTGATGTATTTGAAGCCTCAAAAGTAGCTGAAAACTTATGGATATTACTCGGAATAGGGACAGGAGGATTACTCCTTTTCAAAAAGAAAACTGTACCGTATTGGCAGATACTAAAAAAAGTTTTTACATCAAACATATTTATTTCCATTTATTTATTCGTGCTTATTTTGACCGTCTACCTGGGAAGTATAAATAATTTCTTTGTAGCCGACGATTTTACTTTATTGCGTGAAGGAGCCTCATCTTCAACAGGTGATTTCGTGAAATACTTTACGGATTCTCAAAATAACATTTATGCGCCGATAGCCAAAATAATTGTTTTTTTGCTATATACTCTTTTCTCTTTCCAGCCCCAAGGCTATCATGTATTTATTTTATTCTTACATTTCGCGGCCACTTTAGGAGTTTTCTTTCTCGCTCAAAAATTATTGAAAAAAAGATTATTGGCGTTTCTTTCAGCGCTT
This sequence comes from uncultured bacterium, assembly GCA_963826535.1. Taxonomy (GTDB): domain Bacteria; phylum Patescibacteriota; class Microgenomatia; order Levybacterales; family UBA12049; genus JAHIGH01. Next base: position 224,710 of record CAWGXL010000010.1, read on the forward strand.
GTCTTTTTAGTGTATCCGGTTAGCGGTACTTTTATCTTCTGGTTTTCAACTATTTCAGTGACTCTCGCTACAATTTTTTGTATTTATGCTTTAATCAGTTTCATCAAATTTAAAGAAAGCAAATCACGCACCGCCTATATTTTTACGTTTATATTCGCAGTTTTTGCCTTCCTATCACACGAACTCTCTCTGATTTTACCGTTTCTCTTAATTGCCTGTGACTTATTTCTCTTCAAACAAAAAAGAATTAGTAGAAGATTGCTTATTTACTTGCCGTTTTTTATCCTCATACCTATTTATCTTATTATTCTCTATCTTACCCACGCGTCTCCTTATATTCCACATTTAAGCTTAGTTTACCCTGCATCAATCGGCTTAAGTATAATCACAATTGTCATTTTAGATATAATTAGCAATTTTCTCACAAAAAATAGAGGATCAATGTCAACTCTGCCATTAATAGTACTTACAATAGTAATTTTAATTGCCTCCTACATTGAAATACAAAAACAAAATAATACTTGGCAAAAAGATGGAAATATCACCAAAAATATATTAACTGATCTAAGGGTAGATTATGAAGGATTTAGTAAATCAACAAATGTATATTTTGTCAATGTACCGATTCAGACCGGCTTAGCAGATAGTTTATGGTTTATCTATCAAAATAATAACCCTGTTGTCCACCAGGCATCAAGCGTTGATGAGGCAAAAATGCATATTTTAAATAACAATAAAGTTGATAATTATATTTTTATTATCCAAAAAGATGGAAGAATAAAAGAAGCAGAATGAAAAAAATTCACACTATAATACTTATATTAATACTAGCAGGTGCTTTTATTGTTCGTTTACACGGATTTTATAATCCAATAGCCGACTGGCATGCTTGGCGTCAAGCTGATACTTCCGCAGTATCAAGAAATTTCATCAATAACGGCTTTGACCTGCTACACCCCAGATTTGATGACCTTTCCAATGTGCCATCCGGTAAAGATAATCCTCAAGGCTATCGTTTTGTAGAATTTCCGATATATAATATATTCCAAGCCTTTTTCTACAAAGAATTCGGCATTTTCTCACTTGAGCAATGGGGCAGACTCGTTACGATCATCTCTTCATTGCTTTCAATTATTTTTATTTATCTCATCGTAAAAAAATATGCTGATGATATCTCAGCTATTTTTGCGGCATTTTTCTTTGCTTTTTTACCGTACAACATATATTACGGAAGGACAATCCTCCCGGACACTATGATGGCAATGTCAATACTTGGAGGAATTTATTTCTTTGATAAATGGTTAGATAGGATTATTCCTAGACCAATTACCAGGGTGTGGATAACTAGCGCGGCAATATTTACAGCCTCCGCCTTACTTCTCAAACCTTATGCAATTTTTTTCACCTTACCCATGATATATCTAGCCTTTTATAAATTAGGCATAGGTTTTGTGAAAAAGTGGCAGCTTTGGATTTTCTTGGTTCTAGCTATCACACCGTTAATATTATGGCGAATATGGATGACTTATTTTCCTGAAGGAATTCCTGCCAGTGAATGGCTTCTAAACGGAGGCAATATCCGATTCAAAGGTTCGTTTTTCTACTGGATTTTTGCCGATAGAATTGGCAGGCTCATGTTAGGATATTGGGGACTCATAATTTTTAGTGCTGGAATTTTGGCAATAGGGCGAAAAAAATTACTTAGTAAGAATTTATTTTTCTTAACTTTTCTACTTTCCTCGCTATTATATATTGTAGTTTTTGCCAGAGGCAATGTGCAACATGACTATTATCAAATACTTATTGCCCCAACTATCGCAATTTTTCTCGGACTTGGCAGCGGGTTTCTTCTTACCCTCCCCAAGGAATATTTCCACCGCAGTGTAGGGTTTATTCTTCTTTGTATTAGTGCTATTTTTACCATACTTTTCGGTTGGTATTTTGTTCGTGATTATTTCAATATCAACAATCCTTCAATTGTTGTGGCAGGGGAAGCTGTAGACAAGCTAATTCCTAAAAACGCGAAAGTTATCGCCATACTTCATGGATCTGAAGGAGATACAACGTTTTTATATCATACAAACCGAAAGGGTTGGACAAGTTTCCAAAATCCTCTTCCGGAAATGACAACAAAGGGTGCGGATTATCTGATTTTTGCCAACCCTACAATAGAAGATCAAAATTTCAAAAAAAACTATAAATTAGTCACCTCAACTCCCGAATATATTATTTTTGATTTGCACAAAAAATGACCGTCACATTATCAATCATCATTCTCAACTACAACACAAAAAAATTAACCTTAGAAGCCATAAAATCAATTGATAAAAATTACCCAAAGGAAACCCAGTCAGGCGAATACGAAGTAATAGTCGCAGATAATGCCTCTCCCGACGACTCCCTTGCAGCTTTTCTGGAATATAAAAAGAACACAAAAATCAAATCATTTATTGTGTTGGATAATAAGAAAAATCTTGGCTACTCCAAAGGCAATAACCAAGCCGTTGCTCATGCGCATGGAAGCTATATTTTATTCCTCAATCCCGATACCATTGTTCCACCTGATACATTATCTTTTATGCTGGTATTTATTGAAAACCATCCCAAAGCCGGAGCAGCAACATGTAAAATTATTTCACCCGATGGAGAACTTGACCCCAATTGCCTAAGAGGTTTTCCAACACCTTGGAACGCCTTCTGTCATTTCTCTGGGCTGGGGAAACTTTTTCCGCATGTCCCTTTATTTGCCGGCTATTTACAATCAGGATGGAGAGACACGGAAAAGACACAAGAAATTGACGCAATCGAAGGAGCATTCATGTTAGTTCCTAGAAAAGTAGGAGAAAAAATAGGCTGGATGGACGAAGACTATTTCTTTTACGGTGAAGACCTCCAATTTTGTTTTAATATTAACAAAGAAGGCTACAAAATTTATTACGTCCCCTCTGTTACCATCACTCATTACGGCGGAGCTTCAAGTGGTATAAAAAAACAATCCGAAAATATTACTACTGCCGATATAGATTTAAAAAAGAAAGTACAAGGTCACCGCTTCGACGCCATGCGAATTTTTTTTAAGAAAAACTATTCCCACAAATACCCCAAACCCTTCAGCTGGTTCATTCTCTTAGTTATTAACTTTCTCTACAAAAAAAATCTCCAGAATATCTCTTCATAGATATCCAACACTGTTTTATTCACTTAATCTCCTAAACGTATTAACCTATTTTAGTATTGCAAGAATCAAGAACCTCATTTTGTTTTAGTCTTACAGTTTCTCTACTCATTTTTAGATCCTTACCGATACTAGGATGAGTCCTGTTTTCAACAAATCGCTCATGCATTATAAATCTCTCTATATCAGATGAATGTTCGAGTATGTCTTCCATCACACCTGCCACCTCGATACGAAGAACCCCGTTAAATGTAGGATCATTCGGAACAAATTCTTGATCTTCGTGAAGCAAGTGTGGATTTTTTCGTATGATATAAGCTTTCAATGCGTTTTTACTAATACGATTTTTTTCACTGGTATCATCTGATATTGCCTCAATTGTATCTTTGCCTATATCACTAACCGACTGATCTATATCATGAAAGATTCTTCTTTTTATCCAATGAACTGGTACTCCAAACTCTTTTAAATAAAAATAACCTACAGCCCCAAGTGTAAAATTACTCACCTGAATGTTAATTGGGGTTTGCTCATTAAATTTTTTTGCTTTTTCATTTACTTTGTCTAATACATCCTGAACTAAATCACTGTTCACATTTATATCGTCTGAAAGATATGGTTTAATCACACCAAGAATTGTCTTTAAATTAACCGCGATAAACACCTGCTTACCCATTCCGGATATTTTTGGATCATCGCTAGTTATTGCTTCTTTTGCTTTTTTATTAACCCCGGCAGATACATGTTTTGGTAGCTTTTCTGCAAACTGTGAATATAAATCAAAAAGTGATACATCTGCTCTGTGTTGAGCCATATATTCCTTATAGGTTTTATTATAAACACGGGCTATACTTGTGCTTGCGTCTTCCAAGCTCATTTTTTTTAAGTCGAAATTTTTTAATTCTATTTCAGCAGGATTTTGTCCATGTCCCAAAGCTTCTTTAATCATAGCAATATTCTACTATAAGACATATGCAATCACAACACTTTATACTTTTTGATTTATTCTTTATACTATACACATGAGAATAGGTATCGACGTAAGGCTATGGAGTGAGACCGGCGTAGGACGTTACATCAGAAACTTAGTAAAAAAACTGCAAATTTTAGATAAAAACAACCAATACGTTCTGTTTGTCAGATCTCAAAATTATTCTGACATAAATTCTAAAATTGCAGCTACCAACTTTAAGCTAATTAAAGCAGATATTCACTGGCATTCGATTGCTGAGCAGATAATATTTCCAAATCTTCTTAACAAAGAAAATCTTGACCTTATGCATTTTCCATATTTTTCTCTCCCCATTTTTTATTCTCGGCCTTTTGTGGTGACTGTGCATGATTTAATTATCAACCATTTTCCAACCGGCAAAGCATCCACCTTGCCTTACCCAATGTACATTGTCAAACGGTTTGGTTATGATTTTGTTATTAAAAATGCGGTAAAAAATGCTACCAAGATTATTGTCCCCTTGCACGTGGTAAAAGATGATTTAGTTCAAACACTTGGGGTACAAGCAAATAAAATTATGGTTACATATGAAGGCGCTTCTTTAAAGTTAAAGGGAAAAGAAGAAATCGGGAAGAACGCCTCGCCCTTCTTTTTGTATGTAGGGAATGCCTATCCTCATAAAAATTTAGAATTCTTGATAAATGCGTTTACTAAGTTTAAAAAAGATATAAAGAAAGATATGCATCTCGTTCTTGTAGGTGAAAATGATTTTTTCTATAAAAGACTAAGTGAATTGGTTGAAAAAGAAAAAATTTCTGGAATAATTTTCCGTCACGATGTTGGCGATGAAGAACTAGCTTTACTTTATTCTCAAGCAACTGCTTATGTTTCTGCATCACTTATGGAGGGATTTGGCTTACCGCCGCTTGAAGCAATGGCAGCAAACTGTTCTGTTTTACTCTCGGATATACCATCTTTTAGGGAAGTATGCAGGGATGCGGCTTTTTATTTTGATCCACGAGAATTATCTTCTCTTACCCAAAATTTGACTTTAGTATATAATCTTGACCCGAAAACTAAAGAAAAACATTTAACAAATGGCCTTGAAAGGACAAAAGATTTCTCCTGGGAGAAAATGGCCAAAGAGACGAAGGAAATTTATGAAAGTTGCTTTAGTTTATGATCGGGTCAACAAATTAGGAGGAGCAGAAAGAGTTTTGCTTGCACTGCATGAATTATACCCGGAGGCCCCAATATATACGTCAGTCTTAAACTCTAAAAAAGCTCTCTGGGCTAATGTATTTAATATAATTACATCATTTTTACAAAAACTACCTCATGCCGCGTCTCATCATGAACTTTTAGCAACTCTCATGCCGATTGCTTTTGAGAGCTTTTCATTTGATGAATTTGATTTAGTGATAAGCATCACCTCCGAATCAGCAAAGGGAATAATTACAAAACCAACTACTAAGCATATCTGTTATTGCCTCACTCCAACAAGATATCTCTGGAGCGGATATGACGAGTATTTTAAAAACCAATTTTTTAAAATTCTTGCGTATCCCCTAGTTTCATACTTGCGCACCTGGGACAAAATAGCGGCGAATCGTCCTGATTTCTACATCGCTATATCAAACGAAGTAAAAAAGAGAATAAAAAAATATTACGACTTAGAATCGGAAGTGGTCTATCCTCCCCTATATATAAGCAGTAAAAAGAGAACAATAAAAAATAATAAAAGCAACTTTTTTCTTGTTGTATCGCGCTTAATTGCTTACAAAAGAATAGATCTGGCAATTGAAGCATGTAATGCATTGCAACTACCTTTAAAAATCATAGGCACAGGCCACGAAGAAAAGATCCTAAAAAAAATAGCGGGCCCATCAGTGGAATTTCTCGGTAACTTGACGGATGATAAGCTTATAGTGTATTATACACAAGCAAAGGCGCTCCTTTGTCCCGGTATAGAAGATTTTGGTCTGACAATAATTGAAGCCCAAAAATATGGAACGCCTGTTATTGCATTCAGAGGTGGCGGAGCGTTAGAAACAATTATTGAAAGGAAAACAGGATTATTCTTTGATAAGCAAAAAAAGGATTCACTTATACAAACGCTCAATGAATTCAGTAAATATAACTTTAATAGCGAAGACTGTGTAAAACAAGCCGCAGCATTTAGCTTCAAAAAGTTTAAAGCCAATTTTACTTTACTTGTGGACAAAGTGATTTAATATTATAATATATCAGTACAACAGAATTATTTATGAAAATTATTATTTTCGCAGGTGGAGTCGGCACAAGATTATGGCCTCTCTCCCGGAAAAATTCACCAAAACAATTCGGCAAAATGGTAGGCGAACATTCTACCTTACAACAAGCGGTTTCCAGATTATTGCCGGAATTTAATGCTGCAGATATTTATATCGCAACTGGCAAACAATATAAAGATATTGTAATTGAACAGTTGCCGACAATTCCAAAAGAAAACTTCATTTTCGAGCCTGCGTTACAAGATGTAGGTCCGGCTATTGGATTATCTGCATTTCTGCTCGAGAAAAATTTCAGTGATGAACCCGTAGCAATAATTTGGAGCGATCATATGGTAAAAAATGATATCGCCTTTCGCCAGGCGCTTCGCCTTGCGGAAAAGCAAATACTTGGGAACCAATCGGAATTTATTTTTATAGCTCAGAAGGCTCGATTTGCAAATCAAAATTGCGGTTGGATAGAACTAGGTGAAAAGATCGAAGATGCTGATAACGCAACAATTTTTAAATTCAAAAGATTATGTTACCGGCCCAAGCAGGAAGAAGCTGAAGAATTTTTCAAGAACGAAAACTTTATATGGAATTTAGGCTATTTTGTAACAACACCAAAATATCTAATGACTATGTACAAAAACTACATGCCAGAAATGTATGAGAAACTATTACTTATACAAAATTCTGTAGGCACCCCGGATTTTGAAAAAACCCTTGATGAGACTTACCCGACATTACAGAAAATAAGTTTTGACGATGCGATATTAGTAAAATTAAATTCCGATAATTTTAGAGTAATCGCCGCAGACCTGGAATGGAGTGATGTCGGCACATGGGATGCACTCAAAGAAGCGCTTTCAGGAAATAAGGATGAGAATATTACACTTGGGGATGTTGTGTTAGAAAATACAAAAGATACACTACTTTTTAATTACGACAAAAAATTATGTCTCGGAATTGATCTAAACGAATTTATTATCATTAATACCGAGGATGTTTTATTAATTTGTCCAAAAAGCTCAGTACCAAAAATCAAAAAATTTGTTGAAAAACTAAATGGTACCGCGTATGAACATCTGGTGTAATAATGTACACTAAAATTAAAAAAAAATATCCTTACAAGTTCTTAAAAAGAACAATAGATGTTGTTTTCACCATAATTCTACTGATCATTTTCTCACCTGTTATAGTCGCAGTCGCTCTAGCTATCAAAATAAATTCACCGGGCCCTGTTTTTGCCGATACGCCTGAAAGAGTAGGAAAAAATGGAAAGAGATTTAAGATGTACAAATTCCGGTCTATGATACAAAATGCTCACCAAATGTTACGGGAAGACCCAAAGTACTTGGAGCTATTTAACAAATACAAAAAAAGTAGTTACAAGTTAAAAGATGATCCAAGAATTACCTCTGTAGGCCGCTTTATTCGCAAGCACTCTCTTGATGAAATGCCTCAATTTTTTAATGTTTTGAAGGGGGAAATGAGTATTGTCGGTCCAAGAGCTTATTATCCGGATGAACTTGAAGAACAACAAAAAAAATATCCGTATACCAAAAAAGCTGTAAAAATTGTGATATCAGTAAAACCTGGCATAACCGGTCTCTGGCAAGTCTCAGGGAGAAGCGATATCAATTTTGATAAGCGCATTCAAATGGATGCGGAATATGTAACAAGACGATCAATAAGATACGATCTATGGCTTATTTTAAAATCTCCCTGGGCTATGATCTCCGGCAAAGGAGCCCTATAAAATTTGACAACACCTCCAATGATTCAGTAAGATATTATGGTGAGCGGCTTTGATAAAATTGATCTTAATAATCTAAACCATTCTATGCCAAAAAGAAAAAATAAAAAACCCAAAAAACGCTCCCGGCGTACCATCATTGCAGTAGTTATATTTTTAATTATTGGACTTCTAATTGGATTCCCGGCGTATGCAACCTATAACTCTGGACTAAAAACCTATCGCCAATCAAAAGTATTATTTGACGCGGTCAAGAAGCAAAATATCACCTTAGCATCTACCGAATTAGTAAAGACAAAAAAATCCCTGGAAGAGACACGAAGCTCCTTGCGGCTCCTTTCACCGCTCAAATTTATACCTGTACTAAATTGGTACTATAACGACGCTGATCATCTGCTAACGGCAGGACACCATAGTCTTGAAAGTGCGGGTATAGCCATAGATGCTATAGAGCCATACGCAGACGTGTTAGGCTTGAAAGGGCAGGGAAGCTTTACTGCCGGTTCTGCGGAAGAACGTATAAGAACAGCCATCCTAACTGCCGGTAAAATTACACCCAAGATCGACCAAATTTCTGAGTCTCTCACCCAGGTTCGAAGTGAAATTGATCAGGTAAACCCCGATCATTACCCATCCCTTATATTTGGAAACAATATTAGAACACAGTTAATAACAGTAAAAAAACTTGCGGATGATGGAACCGCGTTCGTTACAGAAGCCAGGCCGCTTATAAAAGTCCTCCCTTCACTTTTAGGAGAATCAAAAGAAAAGAAATACTTAATTCTCTTTCAAAATGACAAAGAACTTCGCCCCACCGGAGGCTTTATTACAGCGTATGCTATTTTACGGGTCGATAAAGGTGTTATACACATCGACAAATCGGAAGATATTTATAGCCTGGATGATTCAATACCCAACAAGCCCAGGGCACCTGCGCCAATTCTCAAATACCTGGCCGGAGTAAGCACTTTTAATCTGCGCGATAGCAATCTTTCCCCGGATTTTATTGAGTCTATGAAGACATTTAACTCAATGTACGATAAAGCCGGCGATAGAGTAGATATAGACGGCATCATTGCTATGGATACCAATGTTCTTGTGTCTACAATTAAAATACTTGATGACCAAGTCTCTGCAGGTGGCCTCACATTTACTTCCAAAGATGACCCCCGCTGTGATTGCCCGCAAGTTATCTATGAGCTTGAAGATAATATCTCCCGCCCGTCAATTATGTAAAAGTAAAAGAAAAGGTCTTCTGGGAGAATTGCTGCAGGCATTAATGACCAAAGCTCTTTCTTCCTCTCCGAAAATCTATTGGGGTCCATTATTCCAAACTTTAATCGCTCAAACAAATGAAAAACATGTACTTTTCTATCTTTTTGATAAGGACGCCCAAAGTGGTATTGAAGCGCTTAACGCGGCCGGAAGAATCAAAGACTTCGATGGAGATTATCTGCACATAAATGAAACCAGTTTTTCCGGTGCGAAAGTAAATATCTTCCTGCAACAGGAAATAGAAAATAATTTTGACTTCAAAGACGACGGTACCATAACTAAAACAGTCGTAGTTCACTATAAAAACCCTTATCCGCCATCGGATTGTAATCTAGAAAGGGGAGGCTTGTGTCTTAACGCTGAATACAGAGACTGGTTCCGTATCTATGTGCCCAAAGGAAGCAAGCTCGTAGAAAGTAAGGGCTCACAAGTAAAAATTTCAACCTACGATGAATTAGACAAGACAGTTTTTGACGGCTTTCTGACAGTGAGACCCAAAGGAATAGCTACCCTCACTATAACCTATACCTTGCCGTTTAAACTTACCTCGAGCTCCCCCTTGCCTGTACTTATTCAAAAGCAGCCGGGAACCGGTGGTAATAAATATACGATCAACGTAAATGGCAACACCAAAGAATCTTTTGAACTCTTTGCCGATCGGGAACTAAAACTTCAAAAATGAGGACATACAAAACAGAAGGAATCATCATAAAAAGAAAAAACTATGGGGAAGCCGATAGGATTCTAACAGTCTTCACCCCATACCAAGGCAAAATTCAGGTAAAAGCATCCGGAATACGAAGAATTCCAAGCAGACGCTCTGCACATGTGGAATTATTAAACTTTTCAATACTTAGTCTATATAAAGGAAGCGGTTTCCCCATTTTGACAGAAGCAGAAACTTTAGAAAATTTTTCCGCGATCAAAGACAGTCTACAAAAAATTGGGCATGCTTACCATCTCTGCGAACTTATAGACGGTCTTTGTCCTGAAAACCAAGAGAACACAAAAGCATTTTATCTACTCAAAAATATTCTAACAAACTTATCTAATTTCACGACCACTGATATCCGGGAGTTTGAAATCGAATTATTGTCAACACTTGGGTTTTGGAGCAAAGCGGACATGCTGACCGGCAATTTCAATACCCACCTCTTCATCGAAAACATCCTCGAACGCAAACTCAAAAGCCACGACATATTCTCCAAAATGCAATAACAAATCAAAAATATTGTATTCTAATTTCTTATCTGTAATAATAAAGAAGAGATGGATACAACTATAAATCAAGAAGCAACGATTCCTGTCCAAACTCTTGGTGCCGTATCACCGGCAAATTTGAAAAAAAGTATTTTACCATGGTGCCTAATTATCATGGGTACATTAGCATTAATTATCCCATTAGCAATATTGTGGATACTGTTGCCTCCAATTGTTACATTAATATCATCATTGGGCGGCGGCTCTATTGGTTTAGTAATTGCATTACCGTTAGCAGGCATTCTTGGATTTTTTATCGGCCAAATATTTTATGGTATTAGTCTAGTCAGGAAGCAAATAAAAGCTGGAGGGATAGACGCAATTCAAATAAAATGGGCAATAATCTTATTAGTAGGTGGAGTTATTGTAGCATTTCTCTTTATTCCGGCATTCTTAATTTCCATAATGAATCCATTATACGGAATAATTGAATCAATTAAATAAGAGTTTGTCTATTTAAAAGCTACGACATCTTCTCCAAGCTGCAATAAATTGCATATGCTATACTATTACTTACATATGAAACATGCAAATCTGAAAAAAATAAAGAAAGAAATTTTACCAATTCTCAAAAAAGCTGGAGTAACTCGTGCTGCGATATTTGGCAGTGTTGCCAGAGGTGATGACACCAAAAAAAGCGATATTGATATGCTTGTAGATTTACCAAAAAAAATGAGCTTATTTGATGTTATCGATTTAGAATTTAAATTGGAAAAAGTCCTACATAGAAAAGTTGATCTCGTAGATTATGAAGCAATTAAACCTCGTATAAAACCATATATTATGCAGGATCAGGTACCCATTTTATGATCCGAGACCCCTTAATCTATCTGCATGACATACTCGAGAGTATTGAAAATATTGAGGAGGACACGCAGGGAATTTCGGAAGAAGAATTTCTCAAAAAGAGAATTATACAACAAGCAGTTATAAGGAACTTAGAGATTATAGGCGAAGCCTCAAAGCAGTTATCAAGAGATTTTAAAAGCGCGAATCCCTCCATACCTTGGAATAAAATAACAGCAATGAGGAATAAAATCATTCATGAATACTTTGGACTGAAATTAAATGTAATTTGGCAGACAATAAATGAAGACTTACCACCTCTTAAAAAACAGATAAGAAAAATGCTGGACAATTCCTCGCAGTGAAATGATTATCAAAGCCACGACATATTCTCCAAACTGCAATAATTGTTTTACAACCCGTAGTATGCTAAGATCTTAATCTAATTACTATGGGAACAGAAGCTTGGCAAAATCGACCCTCAGGAGAACACGGCTCATCATCAGAAAGAAGAATTGGTGTGAGTCACCCGGTTATTGAAGTCATAAACAGCAATCTCCCCATTATTAATGAACGCATAAAAGGTTATGATTCTACCCTATTTAAAAGTGCACGATCTTATGACGACAGTTTACGCAAAGCACTAGAGCATCGTGACAAATATAACAAGAATAATTTTAGTTTCTTGGCTGATGCATTTGTAAACGTAGGACCTTTTCCTTTGGAGCCATTAGACATTGCTCTTATTTGGTCTCGCGGAAAAGAAATGTTTACAAGCTTTAGTAAAAATGATTTTCCGCGTCTTGTGTCAACTGCCTATACAGTTCAAGATGCTCAAACTTCAGATTGGAAAAACGTTCCTCGTCAGTTCTTTGAGAAAAAAACTATTCCAGAAGCTGTGCATAATGATGTAAGTGGCATAGCCAATGTCAGAGGGAAAGTCAGGTATGTATTGCAAAATGCTTTTGCACTATACGAATATGTATATGGACTACCGTATGACTGGGCATATCAATCTACCGGTGTTGCCGAAAGAATTAGAGAAGGTGATTCTAGCGTGAAAGCAGAAATTGACAAATTTATTGTAGAAAATGGAGAAAATGCAGTTACTGAAATTGCTGAAGACTTTTCAATTGGATTAACCTCTTTTAATGACCTATTAAGCGACTTACACTGTCCAAAATTACAAGAGTAGACAAAGTCAACCTGCTGCTAAAACTCACTAAATTTAAACCACTTAATTTTTGATCATTGCAATAAATCGGATCATGAACCGGAGCTATTAGGGACAAGAATTTCCTCCATTAATGCTTTATAAGCAATTACAAGCTCACCTGGCGATCTAGCCGGCACATGCTCATTTGGTTCATGGATAGTTGTGCCCGGCAATCCAAGCTCTATAACATGAGTCCCTAAGGGTGAAAAAAATCCTCCATCCGATGTGCCGCCGCCTCCTGAAAGCCTAGGAGTTACGCCCAAAGAACTTTTTAAACTTCTTTGCGCAGCAGCAATTAATGGACTATCTTTCGGAGTTCCATATGGTTTACCACTTAATCTCCATTCAGCGGCAAAAGCATTTTTAGGTGGTTTTTTACCCCTCGCTACTTTTTCATATACAATTTCCGCCATTTGTGTAAAATGACGTTGGATATCAGCATCCGTAGCTGATGGATTAGTTCTCCAGTTTCCCTGTACTATCGCCTTGGCAGCGGTTTGATTCTCAACCTCTGCGCTGGCTTGTATATCCCATACACGGAAACTTGTTGGAGGAAATCTGGGGTCAGGATTTTCTTCCCAAGATCCATCAAGTCCTTCTACAAAAAGTCTTGCAGCAACTTCAGCAGCATCAATACCATTGTTTTTTGCAATATGTCCGGTTATTCCATTAATTGTTAATCTAACGTGGTGCGATCCACGGCGACCTATATATATTTGATCTCCTACAACCTTAATACTTGAAGCCTCTCCAACAACTGCATACTCCGGACGCAGACCATCCTTACGAAGTCTTTCTACTGCATATTTTGTACCATCTGTACGTTGAGCTTCCTCGTCACTGGTAATTAAAAACCCAATTGAACCAAAAAGGCTTTCTGGAGCATGATCTTGCAGTAATTGTTCCGTCGCGACCATCATACACGCAATGGCACACTTCATATCTGCCACACCCCGGCCATACAATTTGCCGCGATGATGTATAAGCTCGAAAGGATCAAGTTGTTTCTTATTAACAACCCAACTCTCTCTTGGTCCTGGAGGAACAATATCTGTATGTCCTGCAAAAATCAACAAGGGCCCTTTCTCAAAATCTTTAAGCGCCCACGTGTTTGTAGTATCCTTACGGGAGAGATCTGTAATTGCAAACCCTAACGGAACTAAATGGTCACGAATAATAGTTTGGCATCCTTCATCACGAGGACTTAAGCTCTGGCGCTCAATTAAATTTGCAGCAATATCAATTTCTTTTGACATCTTATAACTTCGTTGGCAGGTGTATTCTACTAAAAATTTACCTGGAATGCTATGGAAGTATAAAGTTTTACTTTTATTTACGTTTTTTGCTTTTTATTGTTATAATAGTGCTATGGCTGAGAATCGCACACCAGTTAATTCGGGTCTTATGGACAAGATTGTCGCACTCGCCAAACGTCGCGGTTTTATCTACCCAGGTTCCGAAATTTATGGAGGACTTGCCAATACCTATGACTATGGCCCCATGGGTACCGAACTTCTCCGCAATATTAAAAATCTTTGGTGGAAATATTTTGTTCAGGACCGGAGCGACATCGTAGGCCTGGATGCCGGTCTGATTTCCCACCACAAAATATGGGAAGCCTCCGGCCATGTCGCCGGTTTCGCCGACGCTATGATTGACTGTAAAAACTGCAAAGCCCGCATGCGCGCGGATCACTTATTAGAGGCACAATTAGGTATTGAAACTGGTATTCCCCGGCATAAATTAAAAAAAACTCTCCAATCTGAAAATGATAATACATTTAATAATGAAGAAAGAAAAATTTTATTAACAGTTGTAGACTCGGGTAAAGTAGAAGGTTTATATATTGAACTATTAAATAAATTAGTTACTTTCCTAAATCCGGAGTGTCCTAACTGTGGGAAGCGCGACTGGACTGCTATTCGGAAGTTTAATTTATTATTCCCTGTCCAATTGGGCATTATCGAAGGCGAAGGGGGAATGGGCTACTTACGGGGGGAAACAGCCCAGGGAATCTTTATAAATTTCCGTAATGTAGTTGATTCCACGCGGGTACGACTACCATTTGGTATCGCCCAGCTTGGCAAAAGCTTCCGTAATGAAATAACACCCGGAAATTCCATCTTTCGCACAATTGAATTTGAACTCGCAGAAATAGAATATTTTTTCGATCCTGAGATTATTTCACCAGACGAGTTGTTTGAAAAATGGAAAAACGCGCTTTGGGATTTTGTTACCAAAGAGCTCAAAGTTTTAGCAACAAATCTCCGTTGGCGGGCACACAATGACGATGAGCGATCATTTTATAGTGAACGCACCGAAGATATGGAATACAAATTCCCATTTGGATTTAAAGAATTATTGGGACTGGCATATCGAACCAATTATGATCTATCCCAGCATATGAAAATTTCCAAAAAAGACCTGACAATTACCGATCCGCATACTGGAAAGAAGATCCTTCCGCACGTTATTGAACCGGCACTGGGAATTAATCGATTACTATTAATGATACTAATTGACTCCTATACTGAGGAAGAGAAGCGGGTAGTTTTAAAACTTAACCCGCAACTCGCACCATATAAAGTTGCCGTTTTTCCTCTGCTCGCCAACAAAGAAAATTTAGTCGAGAAAGCAAAAGAAATATATGATGAACTAAAGCAACATTTTATGGTTGTCTTTGATGACCGTGGCAATATTGGCAAACGATACCTTGCCCAAGACGAAATCGGCACACCCTGGTGCGTCACAGTTGATTTTGATTCCCTCGAAGACGATACAGTCACAATTCGTGACCGTGATACAACCAAACAAGAAAGAGTACCAATAAAAGAGCTATCTGCCTACTTCCACCAAAAACTCACTTAATCGTCCTCTTGAATTTTAAAAATAAACAGTATATATTATGTCTATGTTCACAAAAATTCAGTTAGATCAACTCCAAAAACTCTTTGATTCTAACAATAAATCTAACAATAAAAAAATTAGAAAAGATATACACGAAGATATCAAAACTTCAGAAAACAGGCTAAGACTGGAAATTCAAGTATCCAATCAACAGCTAGAAGATAAGCTAAATAAAAAAATTGACACTTCCAATCAACAACTTGAAAGTAAATTGCGAAAAGAAATCCAAGGCTCCAATCGACAACTAAAGGAAGAATTAAGTCTAAAAATTGATTCTTCACAAGAAGATACAATAGAAATCTTATCAGCTTTGATACACACAGGAATTAACATGCAGGAAAGACGCATTAAGCGCATAGAAGATAACCTCGATCTCCCCCCATTAAAAGATTAATTATCGTAGGCTGCTATTGACAGTTGAAAATAATTTAAGTATTCTAAGGTCATGTTAAAGAATAGAACAACTCAAATTGTCATAGGTGTAGTAGTTATCCTTATTCTCGCCGGCGGCTACTTTCTTTTCCTAAATAAATCATCTACAGAATCCAATGCAGAACAAAATCAATCAATAGATACCGGACCGCAAAATATATCTCCAGACGAAATAGACCTCGAGATGACTGCTTCACCAGATAAAAAGAAAGTTCAATTTACCATAGGTAAGCTCACCGACATTAAAGCGCTTGCCTACGAACTCACCTACGAAGCCGAATCAACAGAGCAAGAGAGAAGTGAAGGAGCAGAGGAACGAATTCCTCGCGGAATAACCGGCGATGCTAAATTTAGTCGTAGCGAAAGCAAATACCAATCTCCATGGCTCGATTTAGGCAGTTGTTCCAAAAATGTCTGCCGGTATGATAAGGGAATCGAATCTATCAACCTGATACTCAAAATTACAAAAGAAAATAACAAAATCTACGCAACAGAGAAAGAACTAGACTTATAACCTCATACTTTTTTCTTACAAATACATACCCTGGAGTTTAAATATTCTCTTACAATTTGACAAAAATGGTTGTTGACAACTCTACAATAAAGGGTCAAAATATACAAAGGTAGTACAAAGTAGGATGAAGTAGTCTTTTAGTATGTTACTCGGGCAGTATGACGGAAAAATAAGTGAAAAACATCAGGTAGCCTTTCCGAAAAAATTCAGAGAAGAGCTGGGTAAAAAACTTATAGTTACAAAAGGATTTGAAAACTGTCTAATTGTAGTGTCTGAGGATAATTGGAAAACACTTTTAGAAGGAACTGAAGGTAAGCCCTTTACCAATAAAAATACTAGAGAATTACAACGTTTCCTACTTGGAAATGCGACTTATGTTGAACTTGATACGAAAGGAAGATTTGTTTTACCGGAATTTTTGCGAAGCTTCGCCGGGATCAAAAACGATATCATTTTCGCAGGTATACAACGTTTCGTCGAAATATGGGACAACAAGACTTGGAATGAGCACCAGAAAGAACTTTCTGGAAATATCTCATCAATAGCAGAGAGACTGTCGGCAGGAGATGAATAATTATCATGTTAGTGTACTTTTACAGGAAGTAATCGAATATCTAAACGTAACAAAGGGAGAGAAATATATTGACGCTACTCTTGGCGGCGGTGGACACGCAATTGAAATAGTTAAGCGTGGCGGAATTGTTCTAGGTTTTGACGCCGATCAAGAAGCAATTGATTTTGTTTTAGAAAGTCACAAATCACTAATCACAGGTCATAAATTAACGGTTGTTAGGGGGAATTTTAAGGACATTAAAAAAATAGCAAGCGAATACGGATTTAACAATGTAGCAGGTGTAATATTTGATCTTGGGGTTTCTAGCCATCAGTTTGATAGCGGCTGGAGAGGATTCAGTTTCCGAAAAGAAGGACCGCTTGATATGCGGATGGATAGTGATCTCAAGGTGCAAGCCAAAGACCTTGTTAATATACTAACGAAAGGAGAACTCTATGAGCTATTTTCTAAATTGGGTGAAGAACGATTTTCTCGATCCATTGCTAACAGTATTATTAGGGCCCGTCGAATAAGACCGTTCACGTCAACAACGCAATTATCGGATATTATCAGCGGAGCGGTACCATTCGACAAATTAAGATTAGATGCAATTGCGCGTATTTATCAAGCACTACGGATCGCAATTAATGATGAACTTAATAATTTGAGAGAAGCCCTGCCGCAAGCATTTGAGCTGCTTGCCAAATCAGGAAAAATCGCAGTTATATCTTTTCATTCGCTTGAAGATAGAATAGTAAAAAATCAATTCCTACAATGGCAGGATGAAGGAAAAGGTTCTATTCTCACCAAAAAGCCAATCAGGCCGAGCGAAGAAGAAATAGAAAAAAACAAAAGAAGTAGAAGCGCTAAGTTACGGGTTATTCAAAAAAATTAAAAAGTCAGTTTTTGCAGCCCGCCGGCAAAGCGCTCATCGAGCCGTACTCGAATAGAATTGAAAAGGCGGAAGTAAGCTTAGGCGGGGAAAGAATATGAAACACAAATATAATAAATCAACAATAATAAAACAGTCATCAACTATGAAAAAACCATTATTACTACTTATTTTTTTCGTTAGTATTGTACTTGGTCTCTCAATTATTCAGGTTGCGGTTTCGAACAAATTATCTACCACAGGTATCGAACTGGAAAACCTGCAATCCCAAATTACAAAATATAAGAAAGAAAATACGACTCTTGAAGAAAAAGTACTGGAAGCGTCAGCTCTTATAAATGTTTCAAAGAAGGCTAAAGCATTAGGACTCGTCGAAACAAAATCACAAATTTACTTATCAAATCCTTTGCCTCTTGCACTAGGTAATGCAAATGAATAAACGTCATTCCTACTAAAGCAGGAATCTTATCATTTAATATTATTAGTTTCCCTTTTGCACTGGAATGACAAGGTGAAATTAAGATATAATTAGTCAGCAATGAAATGGCGCTATCGATTTAGCTTATTATTTTTTATAATATTTTTTCTAATTATTGATAGCAGATTATATTATTGGCAGGTTGTCCGCGCAGATGAGTTGTCAGCTATGGGTCAGTCTCAATATGGAGCTGCAGTAAAATTAATTCCCCGCCGGGGTCCAATAAAAGTCTCGGACGGATTTGCAATTGCAACAAATAAAATTACATATCTTGTTTTCGCAAATCCAAAGGTAGTAAAAGATAAAGAAAGCGTGGCAAATAAACTTTCTCCACTCTTGCAGATAAAAAGCAGTACTCTAAGTGCACGATTATCGTTAAATAGTTACTGGTCTCCTCTAAAACCTCAAATAGACGAGAATCTAAAAAACAAAATAGAAGCGCTTAAGCTCGAGGGAATAGACTTTGAAGAACAACCTAAACGTTTTTATCCCGAAGCGTCAATGGCTGCCAAAATACTAGGCTTTGTTGGAAAAGACAAAAATGGAGATCCTCAAGGTTACTTCGGTTTGGAAGGCTATTACGATAGACAATTACGCGGCAAAGCCGGCATGGGTATGCGCTTACATGATGCATGGGGCAATCCTATTGTTTCGAATATGAATAGCATTGCCGACAGGATCGACGGCCGTACGCTCATATTACACACAGACCGTGTTATTCAATATATTTTGGAGCAGGAACTAAAAAACGGAATAGCAAAATATGGCGCTGAAAGCGGTATGGCAGGTATTATAGATCCTAAAACCGGTGGGATATTGGCGATGAGCGCATTTCCCGATTATGATCTCAGAAATTATCAGGACTTTTCAGACAATCTTTATAAAAATCCGTTTATTTCCGATACTTACGAACCCGGCTCGACTTTCAAGCCATTTATTATGTCCGCAGCGATTGACGCCGGAGTTATTAACTCCGATACCATCTGCACGATATGTAGCGGTCCCGTAGAAATTGGCGGCTATACCATCAAGACCTGGAATGACAAATACCACGCGAACTCAACCATGACCGATGTTATTCAACACTCTGACAATACCGGAATGGTTTTTGTTGGCAAAAAGCTAGGTTTGGATCGTATGCTGAGTTATATAAAAAAGTTCGGATTCGACGATTACACAGGAATTGACCTACAGGGAGAGGCATCTCCGGACCTTAGGCCAAGGGACAATTGGTATCCAATTGACCTGGCAACAGCTACCTTCGGACAGGGTATTACGGTAACCCCAATTGAATTACTTTCTGCATTTGCTGCGATAGCCAACGAGGGGAAAAGAATGGAGCCCCACATGGTCGATGCAATAGAAACACCTACAGGTGAAACGATCAAAATTCAACCCAAAGAATTAAGCCGGCCAATTTCTTCAAAAACGGCCAAAATTATGACTGAAATGATGGTAAATGCTGTTGAGAACGGTGAAGCACAATGGGTGAGACTCAAAGGTTATAGAATTGCAGGTAAGACCGGTACAGCTCAAATCGCGCTAGCCGGTAATTATGACCCAAGTAAAACAATCACTTCTTTTATCGGTTTTGCCCCTGCAGACGAACCAAAATTTGTCATTCTTGTAGTTTTAAATAAACCGTCCACATCTATTTATGGATCTGAAACAGCAGCTCCGATATTTTTCAACGTTGCCAAAAAACTACTGACTTATTACAATATACCTCCAACCGGATCAGTAATCTCTACCCCTGAGCTATTAAAAGTTGTAGCAGACCCCCCACAAGACACACCTACACTTGATCTATCAATTTCACCTGAAGCTACGGAATCAGCCTCCCCTTAGATCCATTTAAAAACTAATTACAATCAATTACCTGTTTTCGTTAAAAAATCCTCTAACCCCTTTATAACCATATGAAAACCTATCGGCTGTTTCAATACTTGATTCCTCGGAAAAAATCGAAAATCCGCAACATCATCATCAGCTTTCAAAATTCCGCTAACAATTTTTGCCGTTACTATAATACCCAGCGTTGGATTAACAATCTCCTGAAATAAATAGGTGTCTTCATAAACTCCGATAATATTTATCATTTTTACCTCAACGCTTAGCTCCTCCATAATTTCCCTCTTAACTGAATGTTCCAGGCTTTCCCCTGCTTGTATAAATCCACCAGGAACATCCCAATAACCTTTTTTCGGCTCAATCTTTCGTCTTACCAGCAAAATTTCCTTTTTTTTATTTTCAATAATAACACCATTACATGGTATTGGATTTAAATATAATTTAAATCCGCAATGAACACATTGCAACAATTCCTCTTTTATCTCAAGCTTATTTCCACACCTGTGACAAAATTTATTAGCTTCTCTAGGATCCATACTATTTTATTTTTGCGCCGGCTTTAGATTTTGATTTCGCTTTGATAGGTATAGGCTTTACCCCATCTGCACACAATAGCATACCCTGTGATTCTTCACCAATAAATTTTCTTGGCTCCAAATTAATAACAAATATAAATTGCTTTCCTTTAAAATCTTCAGGTTTATAAATAGGGTACAGACCGGATAAAATATTCCGCTTACCTTCCTCCCCAAAATCCACAGTAAGCCTTAAAAGTTTATCTGCTCCCTCTTTCCGAACGCAATCCACTACATCACCTACCCGCAAATCCAATTTAGAAAATTCCTCATAAGTAATAAATGGCTTCATAAATTAAGATTGTATCAAATAAGCTCCCAAAAATCACCAATTTGAATTTTACTTTTCTCTACACTACCAACTGGCAATTCCACAATAAGTGAATAAATTGGATTCCAAACGAAAATCCTGTTTGGTTTCAATTTTTTCCTTATTCTCACGACCTGTTTCTTCTTATCCAAAACAATTACATCAATAGGAAACTGCATAAAAAAAGTGTGTACCCCAAATCGTGTTTTAAAAATCATAACCACAGGCGTTTTAATAAAAATCATTCCAAATATTTTCTGACCTAACGTTGATGCATAAATGGCATTTTTAGAAATAATTGTATGATTGGCATTATTCGAGATCTTCATATAATATTTATTATAGTAAAAATTTGCTATACTATGGTTATCCAATGACTGGAAGAACACACGACCTTGCAGCATTTACTGCCTTAAGTATAACTGTTATTTTATTACCAATCGATAAAATTACACTTTCGACAGCTATTGTTGCAGTTGTAGCCAATATGATTGGTGGTATTGCCCCTGATATAGATCAGCCAACCGCTCCCTTCTGGCGCAATCTACCAATTACCGGATATTTAGGAAGAACATTGACCAGACTTCTTGGTGGACATAGATTTCTCTCCCACTCTGTAATAGGCATCTTTATTTTCGGGTTTGGATTCCGCTATCTATTGAATATACTGCATCCAAGTTTCCCTCAGCTAAACATGGAAATTATCTGGTGGGCATTCATGATCGGTTTTGTATCTCATCTCGTTATGGACACATTCACCCGCGAAGGAGTACCATGGCTGCTTCCTGTCCCAATAAAATTTGGCATACCACCTCATAAATTTTTCCGCATCACTACCGGCGGATTCATGGAAAGATTTATCCTTTTCCCGGCACTTATTATTTTTAATGGATATTTCTATTTTTCGAATTACTCCAAAATCCTAGACATATTAAAACACCATTTGAAGTGAGCATTTTATAAAATCCTATGTGGCAGGACATAAAAAATATTTACCATCTACTCCAAGCTATATATGCCAACATAATAAATGGTTACCCTTCAAGAGGATTAACTATAATTGGCGTTACAGGAACAGATGGAAAAACTACAACCTCATTTATGATTTATCATATCCTAAGAGCTGCAGGCTTTAAAACCGCCCTCATCTCATCAGTCGCGGCTATCATTGACGGGAAAGAATATGATACCGGTTTTCATGTCACTAACCCAGATTCGTTACATTTACAACCATACATTAAAATGGCCCGAAATAAAGGTATTAAATATTTAATTATCGAAACAACCTCAATGGGCTTGCATCAGAACCGTGTTTTTGGTATACCTTTTAGTATCGCCGTTCTCACCAACATAACAAACGAACATCTCGACTACCATAAAACCTATCAGAATTATGTGAAAGCCAAAGCGCGCCTTTTCCAAGTCGCGAAAACTTCGATCATTAATGCCGATGATAAATCTTATTCTTATATAGTTCCATACATCCGGAATAAAAAAGTTATTACGTATGGAATGAATAAAAACGCCGAAATAAATCCGATCGTCTTCCCATTTAAAACCAAACTACTTGGTAGTTTCAATACATACAATGCGCTTGCGGCTATTGCAGTCGCAAAGGATTTGAATATAAACGATGCGACTATAACCAAAGCTTTACTTTCATTTACAGCTCCAACTGGCCGCGTAGAAATTGTCTACAATAAGGACTTTAAGGTAATTATTGATTTCGCCCACACCCCCGGATCTTTTAAAGCAGTACTTCCTGATATAAGCAAAATGAAAACAGGCCGTCTTATCCATGTTTTTGGCTCAGCCGGCCAGCGTGATAAATATAAACGGCCCGAAATGGGCAATATCTCATCAATTTACGCTGAGATCATTATCCTTACAGCCGAAGATCCTAGATCTGAATCTGTTGAAGAAATTATTTCTGAAATAGAGAAGGGTATAAATTCCAAATTCGACAAAAAAAACTTATTTATAATCCCCGATAGAAAAGAAGCTATTAAAAAAGCCGTTGATTTAGCTAAATACGGAGATATTATATTAACTACAGGTAAAGCACATGAAAGCTCCATGAATTATGGCAAAGGAGAAGAACCATGGAGTGAACATGAAGCTGTAAATGAAGCAATTAAAAAAAGAATGGTAAAAATTAAATAGTATGATACATTTTGACACCTCTAATTTTAAAACGTTTTCACAATATCCAAATTTAGTTAGCGCTTATTCGACCCGGTCTTCAGGATCTATGAAAGATCATGGCATAATCAATTTTCAAGTTATTAATTCTTTTCTTACGAAATTTAAAATCTCATCAGACAGACTTGTTTTATCAGAACAAGTACATGGTGGTGATATTGAAATCTTAGATAATGTTCCAACAGAAAAAATCATCCAAAAAGTTGATGGTTTGATTACTTCAAAAAGAAATATTTTTCTGGGAATAATAACAGCCGACTGTTTTCCAATACTATTTTATGATAGAAATAAAAAGATAATTGGCGCAGCTCATGCCGGCTATAAAGGCTTAAGCAAACTGATAATTAAACATATGATAGATGAATTAAAAAATTTAGGAAGTAATCTCAAAGATTTAATTGTCTATATTGGTCCAGGAATCGGGCTTTGTTGCTATTTAGTATCACAAAAGAGAATTGAGATGTTTAATAAAGTATTTCCGTCATATCAAAATTGGTATCAAAAGAAAAAGGATTTATTTTTTTTAGATTTGAAAAAAATTGCGTATCTAAATCTTAAAGAACAAGGGATACTTATTAAGAACATCAATATCTCAGAAATTTGTACAAGCGATCATATTGACACTTTTTTTTCTTACCGCAAAGAAGGAGAATCTGCCGGAAGATTTATCAGTATTATTGGAATGACATGAAAAAGAAAAAGAAATACATTCACTTTACAGGTATCAAAGGTGTCGGCATGACCCCACTTGCCATTATAGCCAAAGAAGCCGGATTTACTGTTACCGGATCAGATATAGATGAAGAATTCATCACAGATGTTGCCTTAAAAAATGCAGGAATTAGTCCGTTAATTGGATTTTCAAAAGATCATATCAATAAACAAGATTTAGTCATAACCACAGGTGCGCACAATGGATTTGATAATATCGAAGTTAAGAGAGCCAAAGAATTAGGTATAGAAGTCCTTACTGCCGGGGAAGCTGTAGGGATTTTTATGGACGGCAAAATTTTCAACAAAAAATACCGTGGTATCTCTATTGCAGGAACTCACGGGAAGACAACCACAACAGGCATGTTAGCAACAATTCTTAAAGAAAACCGTTTTGACCCATCATATGTTATAGGAACCGGGAACGTTGTCTCCCTAGGCGCACCCGGACGATTCGGTCGCGGCAAATACTTCGTCGCCGAAGCCGACGAATATGCCACAGAACCCAATTATGATAAAACACCCAGATTTCTCTGGCAGCACCCGCAAATTGCCATTTTCACCAACATCGAATTTGACCACCCGGATGTATACGCCACTCTTGAAGCTATCCGCTTTGCATTTTTAAAATTTGCCAACCAACTTCCAACGAACGGAGTTTTAATTGCCTGTGGTGATGATCGCCAAATTCAAAAATTAATTAAAGAATACAACAAGCCAAATATAACCTACGGATTTTCACCTGACAATAATTATGTCATAACCAAAGTTAGCATTTCAGGCGATCATATGTTTTTTTGGGTAAGCGCGTACGGTAAAAATATAGGTGAATTTATGCTAAAAGTTATAGGCGAGCATAATGCGCTAAATGCGCTTGCTGCCTTTATAGCTGCAACTGAAGCAGGCGTGTCTCTGGAGAAAGCCAGATCGGCGCTTCAGGCGTTTACAGGATCAAAAAGAAGATTAGAATATGTTGGCGAGCTCTTATCTGGAGCAAAAATCTATGATGATTACGCCCATCACCCCACTGAAATTGAGAAAACTCTCCTCGCGCTGCGAAAGCAATATCCGAAGAAAAAAATAACCTGTTTTTTTCAACCACATACGTTTTTAAGAACAAAAAAACTATTCGATGACTTTTTAAGAGCATTTGAATTCGTTGATACTGTAGTAGTAACCAATATCTATCCATCTCTTCGTGAACAATTTGACCCGACAGTTTCTTCAAAAATCCTAGCTGTGTCAATGGAAAAATTCCATAAAGAAGTTATTTACCTCCCTAAATTAACCGATATAACAGATTTTATCAATCAAAAAAAATTCCGCTCCGATACTATAATAGTTACTATGGGCGCCGGCGACATTTATAAAATAAATAATAATCTCAAGTTTAAATAAGTAAACTGACACCTAACTGACGGAGAATTGTCATTCCGAGCGACCAAAGGGAGTCGAGGCGACACCAAGAAGTGGATAGTACCCTTGTGGTGAATCTCATACCACATATCTACTTGGTGGCTTGAGATCCCTCCACTACGCTATCGCTTCGGTCGGGATGACAGGGTGTATAATATGAATCATTAATCTATGAACAACTGGCAGGAGTTCGCCGATTTAATCGGAAATAATAGAATAAAAGAAAACGAACACGCAAAATTAAATGTAGACGTTGAAAGGATTGAGGATCTAATATTTATATCCAAACAAGCTGCAATCCACAAAATACCTCTTTTCATAATAGGAACGGGTTCTTTGACCAATTTACCAACAGGTCAACTAAACGGACTACTCATAAAAAACAATTGCCGCAAATTTGAAATATTTGTGATGTCAGGAAAGAAGCGCGAAGGACAGATGGGAACAATCAACACTTTAGTATATGCTGAATCCGGAACAATTATGAATCAGCTTGTACGGTTTACTATAGAAGAGGGTTACAGCGGACTGGAATATCACTTAGGACTACCAGGCACAGTTGGCGGTGCCATTTACACCAACGCCAGATACACTCCCAAAAATATTTATCTCAATGACAATGTCGGGAAAATTAGAATACTAAATAAAGATGGCCACATCCAAGAAGTCCACAGAGACTATTTTATCTCCCGCGCGAAAAGTAATTTCTCTGAACTCGAAAATATTATTCTTTCAGCAGTTTTCCACTTAGTTCCTGAAGATAAAAAACTACTCTGGCAAAGAGCCAACGAAGCAGCAGAGTATAGAAGTAGACTAATTTCGTAGTATAATATCTTTATGGGAGAACTCGAACAATCACATTCTCCACCAGACAAACCCCAACAAAAAGAAAAGGGTTTAGAAATAAGCTTCTCAAATGAATCAGCTTCTGCTGTATTCCGTAATCTTGAATTAAATGCTGAAAATCCCACATCACCAGAAGTTAGATTAACTGTAGAAAAAAGACCGATTACAATAAAAGAAGGAAAAAGTTATGGTACCTATGCTGTTTTAATTGATAATGAATCTGAGAGGATGAGAGCTCTCACACAGAAAGCAGAAACCCTTTTAGAACTACCAGAGAAAGAACGCCTTGCAAAAGTTCTCGATATTTTGCGGGGTAATGTGCACTACGCCTACAATGATGTTGTAGGAAAATTGTCTGAAACAAACCCAGAATTAGCAAAATGGGTAGCGGAAAATACCAGTCTCAATGCTTCATCAGTTACCAATGTTCCCCTTTCCGAAATTATTGAAAAAAGATATGGTGTATGCAGACACTTAGCTGTGGCTTATTTATGGTTAGCACAAAAAGCTGGATTAAAAGGCATTATCTTGAATAGCGATTTGGGCGTAATAAAAAATATTCAGAGAAGTGATACAAAGGAAAAATTATTTAAATCAGTTGACATTGGAAAATCGGCGCCCGCGCACTCATGGGTTGAAATCAAAACAAGTGATGGGCAATGGATACCTGTTGATCCATCAACAAAACTCGTTGGTGA
Organism: uncultured bacterium; assembly: GCA_963826535.1. Taxonomy (GTDB): domain Bacteria; phylum Patescibacteriota; class Microgenomatia; order Levybacterales; family UBA12049; genus JAHIGH01. The sequence goes on from CAWGXL010000010.1 coordinate 251,770, forward strand.
TTCAGAGGAGAGACTAACCATGTTTAAAGAAGCAAACTATATGGCTTATGGGAATCTAGGCTTGGATATTGAATCGGAACCAGGAGGAGAGCTTTCCACAAAAGGAAAATCCATTATTTTTGCTCCAGCAGAAGCAAAAGCCTCTGGCACTTATTCTCTTGAACTAAAAAGCACAAAACCTACAATAATAATTAGAGGAGAAAACTTGCCACCTACTAACTTCCCATTTTCAGGTGAGGGAAGATTAAACATAAATACAACCGAACAATTTGGAAGCATGGCTTTGGATATTGTTGATGTTAAAGAAGAGAAAACATTTCCCGTCTAAGAAAAACTTGAAATCGCCATTTTCTAGATTTAACCATCAGAACATATTCCAAACGTGCAAACCTGAAATATTCAAGAAATGCCTGTCATAGGAAATAAATTAAGAGGTTGTTTCTAGAACTTGTGCATAAAGAATTTGTGCAATATTTATAGTATAATATAGGTTCAATATGGAAAAACTAATTGTAACAGGAGGAAATAAGCTCAAAGGAACGGTCAAAGTTTCCGGTGCGAAAAACGTCGCCCTGAAAACCCTCATCGCCGCTTGTCTTACAGACGAAGAAATTACAATTAAAAATGTTCCTCTTATATCGGATTTCTTCACTATGATAGAGATAATAAAAGGATTAGGTGGAAATGTCAGGCTGACAGATCACACTGCGCGTATCCAAATTAAAAAAATCAAAAACCACAAGCTTTCTCTCGATATTGCGGCCCGTATTCGTACCTCATTCATGTTTATTGTCCCTTTATTACTTCGCTCCCATCATGCAGTCATTCCCAATCCTGGCGGCTGTAGGCTTGGAGCTAGACCGGTAGATAGATTAGTTGATGGTTTGAAAAAGATGGGTGCAAATATTACCTACAACCACGAGGATGGATTTTTTTATACCAAAGCAACAAAACTACATGGATCAGATTATACATTTAAGAAAAACACTCATATGGGCACAGAAACACTTCTTTTAGCAGCTGTGTTAGCCGAAGGTAAAACAATTTTGAAAAACGCTGCAGAAGAACCTGAAATAGATGAGCTGATCGAACTTCTCAATAACATGGGAGCAGATATAAAACGAAACGGCAAAAGAATAATTGAAATAAATGGTGTGAAGAAATTACACAGCGCGGTTTATACTATCGGACCGGACCGAAATGAAATTGTTACATTTGCTTGTGCCGCTCTGATTACGCGCGGAGATATCTTTATAAAAGGAGCAAAAAAGGAGTATATCTCAGAATTTTTGGATAAATTGAAAATTGCCGGAGGTGGTATAGATGAAAAAAGAGATGGATTGCGTTTTTATTACAAAGGCCCATTAAATGCAGTTGATATTGAGACTAAGCCATATCCCGGATTTATGACTGATTGGCAGGCGCCTTGGGGTGTTCTTATGACACAAGCAAAAGGCGAGAGTATAATTCATGAAACTGTCTTTGAAAATAAACTAGACTATATCAAAGAACTCCAAAAAATGGGAGGAGTGGCAAAGCTTTTTAACCCCAAAATCGCGCGTCCCGAAGATGTCTACAACTTCAACCTATCGGATGACAAGTCCAAATATTTCCATGCTGTGAAAATCAAAGGTCTGACCACACTGCATAACGCGATTATAACTATGTGGGATATTAGGGCCGGCGCCGCTGTTTTACTCGCCGCCCTCAACGCGAAAGGCACATCAAACATATATGATATAGAAAAATTAGACAGAGGTTATGAAAATTTCGAAAAAAGAATGATACAATTAGGAGCAAAGATAAAGAGAATTACAAAATGAAAAAAAATAGAAAACTAGGCGCCATCATTCTCGCTGCCGGCCGCGGAAAGAGAATGGAACAAAAACGCGCAAATAAAGTCACACTTCTACTTCGTGACAAGCCACTTATTACTTATGCGGTAAACCTCCTCGAAAAAATGAAAATTAGTCCGGTAATTGTAGTTGTTGGACATGCAAAGGATACAGTCCAAGTTGCGCTTAAGAACGCCCGGGTTGTATTTGCCGAACAAAAACGCAGGCTAGGGACTGGTCATGCTGTGAGATCCGCGATAACAAAGATTCCTTCAGAAATAACTGATATAATTATTCTATATGGGGACGACTCATTTGTTTACAATGAAGAGATTCTAAATAAAATTATTAATATTCATATTATGAACGACCAAATGCTTACTTTTCTGACAATTAAAGTTAATAATCCGGCAGGCTTAGGCAGAATAATAAGAAATGATAAAAGAGAAGTAATAGATATAATTGAAGATAAGGACGCCACAGTTGTGCAAAAGAAAATAAAAGAAATAAATCCCAACTGTTATATATTCCAAACTGAATTCCTTAAAAAATATCTCCCTAAAATTACCAAAAGTCCTGTCACAGGTGAATACTACTTACCCGCCCTTATTAAATTAGCCCGTGATTACAAAGAAAAACTTGAAGTTGTCGAAGCCGGTTTTATTCCTTGGCAAGGTGTTAATACCCAAGAAGATCTCATTGAAGCTAAAAAATTATTTAAATATGAATGATAAAAACTTTCACAATTCAAATTTTTTTGACTTAACTAAATTTGCATATAAAGATATCCTTGATGGGCCTCCTTGGAATTCAATTTCCCTAATGAACCCATTTATTCTCCAACAATTTTCCAGTGGTACAATTGCTCCAAATTTTAAGGATAAACCATATGTTTTTATTGGAGAAGGTACCACAATACATCCATCTGTAGAAATTGCAGGCCCTGCAATTATTGGTCGAAATTGTGAGTTGAGACATGGAGCATTTTTACGCGAAGGATGTATCATTGGCGATAATGTAATCATTGGTCACGCGGTTGAAGTAAAGCACTCAATAATTTTTAACCACAGCACAATTACCCATCTTAGTTATGTTGGTGACAGTATGATCGGTAATAATGTAAATATATCGGGTGGTGTTATCATTGCCAATTTCAGATTAGACAAGAAAAATATTTTCATAAAAACTCCAAAAGAAGAAATTGATACAGGTATGCAAAAATTTGGCGCAACTATAGGTGACAATTCTGTAATCGGTGTAAACTCGGTTTTAAATCCTGGCACTCTACTAGGTAAAAACACAATCGTTTTCCCTTTAAAATCCATTTCAGGAGTACATGAAGACAATGCAGTCCTTAAATAAACCGGTTATTTTATTCGACATAGACTATACTCTTTTTAATACTGCTCAATATAAAGAATCGAATCAAGAACTATTCTCATTATACAAAGAAGTTTACGACGTTTTATCAGAACTATCAAACACCACAATACTCGGCATATTTTCCGAAGGCGAGTCAGAATTCCAAAATAGAAAATTAAGAAAGACGAAAATAGATCATTTTTTTAGTAAAGAACACATTCATATTGAACATCTTAAATCAGGGAAAATAAAAGCACTAGGAGAGATTTACAAAAATACCCCACTCTATATAATTGATGACAAACTACCCTTCCTATTAGTTATGAAGAATACTATTCCCCAAGTCAAAACAATTTGGATAAAAAGAGGACTATACGCCGAGAATCAAAATACCATCCCCGGTTTCACTCCTGACGCAGTAATAGACAATTTATCCGAACTAATCCCCATCATAAATAATCTCTAAAATTTATACTTTCAATTATTTAATATCTTTAATAGAATATTTAATTATCCCGGAAGGAGATTGAAATTTCACATTTTCCCCTTTCTCTTTTCCCTCAATAGCCCGACCTAAAGGAGACAACAAGGATATTTTTCCTTCTCTGGGATTTGCTTCCAAATCCCCAACAATTTTGAACACAATTTCTCTTTTCCCATCATATAAAGTAATTTGCTTACCAATTGCAGCCCCTGACCCACTGGGTTTATCTATTATCACAGCTTGTTTCAATGATAATTTAAGCTGGAACAATTTAAAATCCATTGAAGTAAGCTTGGAACGAGCTGCCTTATAATATCCATTTTCACTCAAATCTCCCATCTCCCTTGCTTTTTTCAAATCAGCAACAGCTGCCGGTCTTGACTGAAGTAGTTCCTCATATTCCTGTTTTGTTTTTTCGTACCCTTCTTTTGTAAAACGCGTTTGTTTCATTATTCTATATTATACATTACAATGTTACCTTATACTCCTTTCAATTCTTCCTCGTTCATACCGAAATGGTGTCCAATTTCATGAAGCACAGTTTGTTTTACCTGTTCTTTTATTTCTTCATGCGTTGAACTAATACTTTCTATTGGACCTTGAAAAATAGTGATCTTATCAGGTAGCACCATTGTGTAATTTAATCGATCTGTTTGCGGTATTCCCTCGTAAAGCCCTAAGAGAGTACTTCCACGGCGAAGATGCATTTTCCGTAATTGTTCTATTGTTGGCTCATATTCAATAGTAACAGTTACATTATTCAATTTTTCCCTGAATACTTCCGGTATATCCTTAAGCGCCAAAACCACAAGCTGTTCAAAAGTTTCCCTAACAAGGTTCAACACCACTTTGTTATAGCACACTTTTACTTATGATGTATATCTAAACATGTTATAATTATTCTTATGACTAGCTGGCAACAAATAGCTGTGATAATATATGGGATACTAAATTTATGGGTATTTGCAAAAAGTTTTTATGAGATAAAGAACAGGAAAAATACTTTCGGATTAGCCGGGCATTTTGGTTTTTTGGGAATTTTTGTTAGAGGAGACGCAGTTATACTCGGTTCATTTTGGGTTATAGTTAGTTGTACAATTTTGCTTCTACAGGATTGGTATTTATTTTTATTGACTCTCTCGCTTTTTTGGGTAGTAAGAAGCGCGGGTGAAGTTATCTACTGGCTCAACGAACAATTTGCAGCCAAGTTTAGAAATCCACCCCAAACACTTAAATTTTATAAATTCTTTAATGGCGAATCTGTTTGGTTTATCTATCAACTATTTTGGCAATGCGTTTTAGTTGTATCCTTAATCGCCTCAATCTATCTTGCGGCATTATGGTTATATAGTAGATTTTGAATAGTCCCATCACTTATCTAATTCTTACGACTTTATTGTTTGTCTCTTATTAATAAAGCATACTATACACGAGTGTGTAACAATGGATAGGAGGTGAAAATATATGGGTGATTTAAGCGATATCGGACAAAAAATAAAAGGTAAAGTTCAGGTAATCAAAGGTGATATAAATCAAAAAAGAGGGAAAGGAATTAAAGGTGGTATGCAAAAAATTAAAGGAAAGTTTAATCAAACTGTGGCTGATACAAAAATGAAAGCCAAAAAAGCAGGAGCCAAAGGAGATGCAGATTGGGATAGAGAAGAAGATTGGGATAATAACTAAAGTTGCGCTTTTATAATAATATTATTTGGTTCCCATCTATTTTTAAATATTTTAGATAAAAATTTTTTAATAAAGTAAAAATTTTTAAAAGCATAAAGTGTGTTTGAGTTTAATATTTTAAATCCTACTAACTCTAATTCAGCTTTGATTAATTTGTCAGTGTAATCCCTCACGTGTGCGTTTGGATTAGTTGTCATTTTTTCCAATTCTTCGTTCATGGGAACAGAAACTATTAAAAAGCCCTTTTTTTTTAACATTTTTTTAACATTACCAAGCAACTTAAATAGTTTACTGGGCGGTACATGCTCTAAAACTTCGAGCAAAAAAATGCAATCGAAAAAATTATAATGATAATTCAAACTATAAATTGATTGTTTTTCAAAATTACCTTTAAATTTACTTCTTAATCTATTAATTGAGATATCCGAGAAATCATTGGCATATATAGCAATATCTCGCCTTTTAATTAAATATTCCTCAAGAAATCCAGCTCCGGCTCCGATATCTAATACTTTTTTACAAGAACTAGTTAAAAATTTAAAGGCAATCTTTATTCTTTCTTTTGTCATTCCATCCTGATCTTTAATATTGCCGATATCTTCAAAATTTTCATCCCACATATCAGATGTATTATTATCCTTTATCTCGGTAAATGACCTTTCGTATAATCGTCGCAACGTATTAATCTCTTTACTTTCTGCAAGCATTTGTCTGCACCTCTCAATATTAAACGGATTCACGCAGCACTTTTTACAAATAGGATAATTCTTATCTATTTTACAAATCAGACAATTACTCCTCATACTTGCAATATATCATCAATTTGAACCACTGACAATAATTCACCCCCTTAATAAATTAATTTATAATTCTCCACTACAAATTTATTTCCGGTTTGTATATTTATATCAGAGTATTAATAAGGTAAAATATGATTATGATATCTATTATTATCGTTAATTATCACGTTAAAAAAGAGCTATTTGAATGTGTAAAATCAATTATTTCTACTAATCCCAAAACTCCTTATGAAATAATTGTAGTTGACAATGACGAAGAGAAAACCATTCTGAATGATCTGCATAAAAAGTTTCCAAAAATCAAATACATACCAAATAAAAATAAAGGGTTCGGTCAGGGCAATAATGTTGGCGCGAAGCAGGCGAAAGGGGAGTACCTCTTCTTTCTAAATCCTGACACTAAATTTCTAAATAATTGCCTGGATATTTTGATAGCTTATCTTAAAAAAAATAAGGTTGCTGCAATCTCAGCACCTCTTCTTTTTGATAATAAAAATAAACCTTACCCTTTACAGGGAATTTTGAATCTAACACCGTTACGCGCAATATTTGCACTTTCATTTATAAATAAAGTATTTCCCAATAATAAAATATACCAGGACTATTATTTATTTGACTGGAATAAAAAAAGCATAAAAGAAGTAGATGCTGTACCAGGTACAGCTTTTATTATAAAAAAAGAAGTTTTTGAAAAAGCGGATGGATTTGACGAAAATTTTTTCCTCTATTTTGAAGAGTTTGATCTTTGTAAAAGAGTCAAAGAACTGGGTTGGAAAATCTTTATTCTTCCTACAGCAAAAGTATTTCATGTCTGGGGTAGCAGTACAAAAAAGCATGACACAAAAAAAATATTTTTAGAAAGTAGATATTATTACTTTAAAAAGCACTTTGGGACAATTACTGCTATTATCACGGAAGCAATATTGAGAATTAATAAATATAGTTTGCTACTTTCCGGAATTATAGTGCTGGGATTATTTCTTCGCACTCACAATCTGACAGATACTATGACTTTTATCGGTGACCAGGCATGGTTTTATATATCCGCACGGGATCTGCTACTTACAGGAAATATTCCTCTAGTTGGAATCCCTTCAAGTCATCCCTGGCTCCATCAGGGAGCGTTATGGACATACGCATTAGCCTTTGGACTTAAGGTCTTTTCTTTCAGCCCCCCCTCAGGAGCTTATCTTTCAGTATTAATTGATTTGATAGCAATTTTCTTAATATACAAAGTTGGGTCATCAATGTTTACGCAAAAACTTGGAGTAATCGCAGCTGCATTATATGCCACCTCACCGCTAGTGGTAATAAGTGCCCGAATGCCCTATCACACAAGCCCAATTCCATTGATGACAATTATTTTTATTTATTTCTTATATATTTGGGTATCCGGGAACAAGAAAGCTTTTCCTTTGATAATTGCGTCTTTAGCCATTCTTTACAATCTTGAAATAGCGACTTTTATATTGGCAATCGTATTTTTTCTAATTCTTGCATATGGAGCGTTAAAAAAAACTTCTTGGTTTAGAAAAATTATTAGCCTAAAAATTATAATTGCCTCCTTGTTCGCTTTTATTATTCCAATGATACCTATGTTTATACATGATATCAATCATGAGTTTTCTCAAACAATTAAATTTATTGCCTGGCTAGGTTACAAAGTTCTTTTAGTCTTTGGATACCCACCGCTTCATCCGGAAATTCAATCACCCGGCATTAACGAAATACTAGTTTTTTTAGCTATCCATTTTCAAAGACTGATTTACGCTCCAAGTTCTTTAGTTGCCTTCATATTAGGCGTATTTTCCATAGGATTTTTTTATAAATCGATAATACCTAAGATAAAATTTAATAAAAACAATATAAGCATTATCGTGCTAGCTCTTATATTTTCAGTTAGTTTGGTTGGATTCATAATTGTAGGGGTTCCCTCGAGTGCATATCTTCCCATCTTCTTCGCGCCGGTAATATTATTAACAGCCTTGTTTTTTGAAAGGTTAATGAATAATAAAAAGCTAGGTTATAAACTTACTTTATTATTATTAAGTTTAATTGTATTTGGAAACAGTTATTATCTAATTAGTCATAATTATTCTTTTGATATGTATTTAGGACAAACGCTTAAAGTTAAGATAGATATTGCAAAGTCAATAATTAGACAATCCACTGGAAGAGAGTATAATTTAATAGGTACAGGGCCATCAAGTCAATTTAAAAGCTTTACTATGAATTACGAATATTTAACCTGGTGGCTTGGACACGGCCCCTCAGATGAGCAACAAAAATTACAGTTTATTATTAACGATGAGGATGGTACAGTTAACGTTAATAAAATAGAATAAAAGATATAATAATATGATATCAGCAATTATTCTCACAAAAAATGAAGAAAAAAATATTAAACAGTGTCTAGAGTCTCTTTCTTGGTGCGATGAGAGAATTGTTATAGACGACCAATCAAAAGATCGAACCGGTGAAATAGCTCAAAAATTAGGCGCGAAAGTTTATGTGCGTCTCTTATCAAATTTTTCTGATCAGAGAAATTATGGTAAAGATAAAGCTAAAGGAGACTGGATTCTTTTTATCGATGCTGACGAATATATTTCCTCTGCATTATGGTATGAAATAATGCAAAAGATCAATGAACCAATAGATAATCCAGCAGGATTTTATTTTAAACGTATTGATGTTATGTGGGGGAAGCAGTTAAAATATGGTGAATCGGGGACAATAAAACTTTTAAGACTTGCCAAAAAAAACAGCGGACAATGGGTTGGCGCTGTACATGAAAGATGGGAAATTTCCGGAAAAACAGAAACCCTTAATAATCCTTTACAACACTATCCTCACCAGACAATTGAGGAGTTTCTAAAAGAAATTAATCACTACACGGATCTCCGCGCAAAAGAGTTATATAAACTGAATGTAAAAACAAATTGGTCCATGATTTTACTCTATCCAAAAGCAAAATTTTTTCAAAATTATATCCTCAGACTTGGAATTTTGGATGGCCTGCCGGGACTGGTTTCATCCCTCATGATGTCCTTCCATTCATTTTTAGTTAGAGGAAAGTTGTGGCTATTATGGCAAAAAGCAAAATAAATAATCTTTATTATATAGCGTTCACTATTTGGAGTATATTAATTATGTTTCTTTATTTGGTACATCTATTTTCACGAGCAAAATAATTCTTTGAGGTCCGCAAATGAAATTAAGAATAAAAATATTATTAGGTATAATTGCCTTTTTTATTTTCGTTTCTTTATCAATATATATTACGTTTCCACTCATTTTTCATCTAGGAGATTTTGCAGTTGGTCATGGAGATGAATTAGTTATTGCTTGGATACAAAGTTGGGTAATTCATGCCCTGTCATCTGGCAATATTTTTTCTCTTTTCAATGCAAATATATTTTATCCATACCATAATTCACTAGCCTTTTCCGATATTTTTTTAACCTCAAGTATACTTTCTATTATACCTTTGTATATTATTAAAGAGCCAATTAGCGTGGTGAATTTTACTTTTATTTCTTCACTTATACTATTGGGTTTCTCTATATTTTTATTATCATACTATTTAACCAAGGATTTTGTTGTATCTATACTTTCCGGTAATCTTGTATTATTTACTCCGGCTGTTCTGGATAAAGCAACTCATTTACAAATACTGGCTATTCAGTGGGTTCCACTTTCTATACTCTTTTTCCTAATTTTTATTAAGCAAGGAAAATCTAAATACTTTGCATTAGGCTTAATTTTTTTTCTGCTTCAAATTTATAATAGTTTTCTGCCTGGTTATTTTATAGTTATTTCATATGTAATTATTTCTATTTTTAACATTTTTTATGACAAGAAAAAAAGTTTAAAACTTTTAACAAAAATGAACATCTCACTGTTATTAATTGCATTTGCATTGACTATCCCTATTATTATTCCTTATTATCAGGTATCTAAGGAATTTAGCTACACAAGAGATATACGGGATTCAATTCATTTTGCTCTGCAACCTGAAGATCTATTTTATTCGTCCAATTATAGCCGTTTAAATACTTTTCTAAACGACTTCCCAATCAACAAAAATTCACAAAATAATGAATTTAAACCGGGTTATCTTGGTATCGTTTTTACAATATTATCAATATTTGTTCTATATTACTTTATTAAAAATTTCAGAAAGAATAACAAAATTTTTAATTCTTTAACTACTATAAGTTTAATTGGGTTAGTTTTAAGTTTTGGGCCTGTATTACATCTGGGAAGACAAACTATTCATGAACCCTTTCCTATACCATTACCATATACGCTTTTCTACTATATTCTTCCTGGCTTTAATGGATTTCGAAATTCCGCCAGATGGGAAATGCTCTTTATTTTATGTATAGCTGTTGTAATTGCTTTGACATTAACTATGATATTTAAAAATTACAACAAAACAAAAACAAAGATAATTTATTGCCTGCTTATAATAGGTATAATCGCAGAATATAACTTCCCTATGAAATTGTACGCCGTCCCTCAAGTATCTGATTTCCCGCCTGTTTACAAGTGGCTCAATACCACACCGGCAGATTCTGCTGTAATTATATTGCCAATACATAACTGGAATAGTATTTTTGCAGTAGAAGAAATATGGAGAGAATATTACTCAACAGCAAATTTCAGAAAAACAGTAAACGGATATTCCGGCTTCTCTCCTCCGCCTTGGCAGAAGTTAGTAGTAGATATTAATAATGATTTTCCTCAAGAAAATTCTATTATTAAATTAAAAAAAATAGGGGTTGATTATATTATTGTACATAAAAGTGAATTTGACTTATTACATAAAAATAACTTTAAATTAAACATGCATCCTGGACAGATGGGAAATGAAATTATTACCTCATTAGCTAAAAGTAAAAAATTACACTTAATCAAAAAAATAGGTAACGATTATATATATGAATTATAATTTTATTACTTTTTCGTATTTATTAAATATATATATTACTAAAAGTCCAAGTGGGAAGTAAATTAAAGTTAATTTAGGATGGTAAGCCATAGTGACTACATTAATCATGCTACCAATAGCTAGAAAACCTAGTAAGTACCCTTTTTTATAATGTGATGCAAGTAAAAAAGCGCAAAGAATCAAAGGTATGAAAGCCTGATAAGAATATCTCAAACTCGACACCATAACCCACGGCTCCGCTGAAGTTGGAAAAGTAAAGTAGAGAAATAAATTAACAAAACCGAGAATATAAAGGCGATTTATACCAAAAATATTAATTTGTTTTTTATAAAATTTTATATATAGAAAAAAGCCGAATGTTAGAAATATAATTAATATCCAAATATTATATTCACCAAATACCGCATCAAACATTTGAAATGGTTGTTTTAAAGTTTCGTCTAATACATTAACTTGATAGTAGTTAACTCCCTTGAATCCAAGTACTGGCAAAGGATAAAATGGATTTTGAAGATATATATAGTTTCTTACATACCAAAAAAGCCCGAATATGGAAAAAGGGATAAAAAAAGCTATTAAATTCTTTAAATTAAGATAACGGATTATACTTCTAAAGTAGACAATTAGAAGTAATAAAAAGAATATACAACCGGTATATTTTGTACCAATCAGCATGCCAAGTACAAATCCAAGTTTAACAAAATATTTAATTTCTTTTTTAGGATGTTCAAGTAGTATAACGCCGAGAAGAAAGAATATACAAAGCCAAACATCTATACTTACCGCATTATACCACCGGACAAATACATTAAGAGTACAAATCGTAGTTGCAAAAAGTAATGACCAATAATAACGCATACGAAATATTAAACCCAATTTAAAGCACACAAAAAATAAAACAATAACAGCCAGGATATTTGAAAGGGTTAAGGGAATACCCAGAATAATTAATAGGGAATTTATAGCCTCCGATGATCCGGGAAAATATTGTCCTACAACTTTATAATCGGATGGATGTAGAAAGCTACCATCTAAAATAGATTTAGAAATTGGAATATGATAATCCCAACTGTCACCCGGCGCTGGAACGGGGTTAATCAACCCTATATATGCATAATGAACGACATAATATAAGAAAATAATAATACCTACATGAGATAATGTCTTTATTATTTGCATTATTTTTATTTTATCACTAAGCCAGATATTAGAGTAGAAGCTGTAGTTTTAATGTACAATATGAATATGTTTAAATTTGCACTTTTGTTAGGAATATTTTCTTATTTACTTTTTGCTCTTGGGTTATCGGGTTTATTATATGAACATTTAATTATTTGGCTAACATTGAGTTATTGGGGTATAGCTACTTATTGGAGGAGGAAAAGTTTAATTTACTTATTTAGTAGTTTAATTAGAAATATTAAAATTAAAGATAAACTCTTCTTTCTATTTTTTTTCCTTTTATTAAGTCAAGCGCTTGTCAATTTAATAGGAGCTTTGGGTCCGGAATTAGCTTTTGATGCATTGTGGTATCACTTAACTATTCCAAAAATATGGTTAAGTAATCATCAAATTAATTTTATACCCGGTGGATTACTTTATTACAGTGCAATGCCGAAATTAGCAGAATTATTATACACTGCAGGTCTGGCAATCGGCAATGAATTATTGCCAAAATTAATCCATTTCTCATTTGGCTTGTTGACATGTATTGCTATTTATAAATTAGCACGAAAATTTTTCGCCCCAATTATTTCACTTCTTGCTGTAATAATTTTTTATTTTAATTTAGTTGTAGGCTGGGAATCCATAACTGCATATATTGACTTAACACGAACATTTTTTGAAGTTATGGCTCTTTGGGCTTTTATCAATTGGTGGGAAGCGGGAAAAAAGAAGTGGATAATAATATCTGCGTTAATGGTCGGATTTGCAATTACAACAAAAATTCTCGCTCTCAGTTCGCTGCTCATATTTACAATACTTATTCTCTATAAAGGGTATACGCAAAAGCACAAGATCCATTTAGCTCATCTTTCTGGAATCCTATTATACTGGACACTATGTCTTATGGTGCCAATGCCATGGTTTATTTTTTCCTATTTTAATACGGGTAACCCAATATATCCATTTTTCACCGAAATTTATCAAATTATTCCATCGCAATTTAGTATGACCAGTATAGTAAATGATATCGTAAATCTATTTATCTATTCTCCTGACCCTCTTTCACCTTTATATTTTATCTTCCTCCCACTAATAATTTTTATTTTTACGAAGTTTAAATCAGAAATTAAAATTATAACCATCTATTCCATATTTTCAATTGTGTTGTGGAATTTTACTCCCAGAACTGGTGGAGGTAGATTTATACTTCCATATTTGCCAGCCATGTCAATTATCTGCGCTGCGTGTTTACATTTCTTAATTGAAAATAAGAAAAAATATGGCGCTTATTTTCCAGGAATTTTAATAATCATAATTATTGTAGTTTCTCTAATCTCTATTAGTTATCGTTTCATAGCAAATGCTAAATACCTTCCTGTTATTTTAGGAAGAGAAACAAAACATGAGTTTTTGGTAAACAATCTCAACTTTTCTTTTGGTGATTTTTATGATACTGACAAATATTTTGAAAAAAACATAAAATCAGATGATAAAATTTTGCTATTTGGATTTCATAATCTATATTATGTTGATTTTCAGTATATTGACTCATCTTGGCAAAAAGATAAAGATAAGTTTAATTATATCGCTACACAAAATATAAAGCTTCCGGAAAAGTATAAAAATTGGAAGCTCATATATGTAAATGAGAAAACAATGGTAAAATTATATAAGTGACTTGGGATTATTAATGAAATTCCTAAAACTACTATTCATATTAATTTTTATCCTTTTTCCCTTTGGTGAGTTATTGCGGTTTGAAATAGGAAACAATATAGCAATTAAGCCGCTCGATATAGCAGTCGGACTAGCTGCTGCAAATTGGTTAGTTTTAACACTATTCAAAAAACACAAACCCAAACTCATTCACTGGCTGTTTTTAGCCTTTCCTTTAATTGGCTTCCTTTCTTTGATTATTAGCAGTAACTGGTTAAAACCGCATGAATTCTTAACTAGCTTTCTTTATTTAGTTCGTTGGGTATCATACGCATCTATATTTTTTATAGTAATGGGTTTTGACAGGTCATTCAAAAAGATAATATGGTTTATAATGATTTTTGACGGACTGATAATTCTATTAGTAGGCTTTATACAATATTACTTTTATTCTAGTCTTAAGAGTCTTTATTATTTAGGTTGGGATGAACATTTGCACCGGATGTTTTCAGTTTTCCTTGACCCAAATTACGCCGGCTCGTTTTTTGTTTTATACTTTTTATTTAATGGGGGACTGCTTTACAAAAGTATAATCAAGGCAAAAGAAAATAAACCGGCAAGTAAAAATTTAAATAATTATTTACTAAGCATTATTCTATTTTTAACGCTGATTGCTATATTTTTAACTTTTTCAAGATCTGCAATTTTAATGCTCATTACTGGATCTATAACATTTTGTATACTGATTAAAAGAAAAAAATTCGTAATTTTTGTCTTAACAGCTATTTTACTATTTGGTATCACTGCGTCTCCAAAATTTTATGATGAGAACATGAATATATTTAGGCAAAACTCAAGTGAGGCTCGTATAGACAATTACATAACCGCACTAACAATCATACGAGACCACCCATTAGTGGGCGTTGGATTTAATAGTTATCGTTATACTAAAGAATTGTATGGGCTGGATCATGATTGGGTTGACGCGCCGTCACATGCAGATGCTGGTGTAGACAACAGTTTACTTTTTGTACTAGCCACAACCGGAATAATTGGACTAACAGCTTACTTAGGAATTTGGAGAGTGATTATTAATAAGTCATGGCATTATTACACAAAAAAAAGATCTTCTATTGCTATTGTTGTAATAGCTTCAGGAACTGGCATTCTTATCAACTCTTTTTTTATAAATAGTCTCTTTTTTGCCCCGCTAATGCTCTGGATGTGGGCGGTCATAGGATTAATGGAAGATTAACTAAGCTATTCAATTTTCACAACAACTTCCTTTTCAGTTTTGTTACCCGCCTCATCAGATGCTACTATCTTTATTTTATTATCACCTTTTTGTAAATTTAATAAATATGAAAAATTTCCCAGGTTATCAATAATCGCCCAATATCCATTTACGGTTACCTGTGCGTCTCCATCTGTTTTTCCCTCGACATTAATATTGCTACTATTTGATATAATTTGTTGATCGTTTGGATATTTAACTTCCAAAGCTGGTGATTTATTTTTGTATACAATATGAATATTTTGAGAATATTGACTTTCTTTATTGTTGGATTCTATTGATTTTGCCTTTATATCATTTTCTCCATTAGCAAGAATAACATTGTTGATAACAAAATTTTTATCCTCATCTGATTTTATCTGTTTAATATACTTACCGTTTAGATAAAGTTTAACCGTTTGATTTGGTAACGCAGAACCGGAAATTGTAATCTGGGCACTATTTGTAGCACTTGGAAGGAGATTAAGTACAGGCGGGGGTATATAGTTCGAATTATTTACAGAAATAGAACTTTCATTACTCCCCCTAAAATTTTCAACGAATAAACTAAAATTAATAAGTAGAGGTACTCCATAAAAAAAGAACACTAAAATTAAGAAAAAAAAACCTATAATAATAAGAATTATATTTCGCGCGTAGCGCTTATGGGACAGTTGCTCAAGTCTGGATTTTTTTACCATGAGCCTACGGTCGGATTTGAACTGACAACCTGCGGTTTACGATACCGCTGCTCTACCGTTGAGCTACGTAGGCATTCAATACTGATATTTTACGAAATATAATATAATAAGGCAAATCCTAAAAACTGAGTTTTATTAAAATAAATTTAAAACTTGAAGCTAAATTTTTAAATTTAAACCTTATGACTTAGCAATTATTTTAAATGACTGCTAATTTTATAAAGCAGCATAGCCACTTTTATTTTTACTAGCAAATTTCTTTGTCAACTGCTAATAAATCAGTTTAACTTTAAAAACTTATGCGTATTTTACGAATAATATATAAATAAAAACGAAATCGTATAAAAATGATAGTCAAATTGAAATATATTACAGTATATATTTTACCCTTGTGGTACTGGAGTTCGTTGTCTTCGTCTACGGTTTGCAACATGTAATTCTGAAACTGCACGTCTCAGATCCGCCTGAGCAACGGCAAAATCTCGCTCACTTAAGCCTTCTTTAGTTTTCTTCAAAATCTCCTCAGCCCGTTTCTTTGCAGCTAGCGCTTTCTCAACTTCAATTTCCTCTGAATGAATAGCATAATCCGCAAGTATGGTCACCCCTTCTTTCCCGACTTCAAGAAATCCCCCGGTAATAGCATAGTTTTGCTCCCGGCCTTTTATCTTCAAAATCATTTCACCTGGGTTTACAGCCGTTACCAAAGGCATATGATGTGGTAGAATGCCTATCTGACCGCTTGGCGTATTCACTATCAATTCATCAATCTCTTCATTTAGAACCGTTTTATTAGGAGTAATTACCGCAAGATGCATACTTTTATAATTTATTTTATTCCCTTAGCCTTCTCTACAGCCTCATCTATAGTTCCAACCATATAAAATGCCTGTTCGGAAAGGTTATCATGTTTGCCTTCAAGTATTTCTGCAAATCCCTCAACTGTTTCTGCGATTTTAACGTACTTACCTGCCTGACCGGTAAAAATTTCCGCTACAAACATAGGTTGACTCAAAAATCTTTGAATCTTTCTCGCTCTGGCGACAGCGAGTTTGTCATCATCAGACAATTCATCAATGCCTAAAATAGCAATAATGTCCTGCAAGTCTTTATATCGTTGTAAAACTTTCTGCACACCCCGTGCAACATCATAGTGTTTTAGTCCTACAACAGCTGGACTTAAAATTCTTGATGTAGAAGTAAGAGGATCAACAGCTGGGTAAATTCCTTGCTCAGCTATTGACCGCTCAAGTGTTATTGTAGAGTCCAAATGAGCAAAAATTGTCGCCGGTGCCGGATCAGTATAATCATCTGCCGGCACATAAATAGCTTGCAAAGAAGTAATAGAACCTTTTTTTGTAGATGTAATCCTCTCCTGCAAACTGCCTATTTCTGAAGCAAGTGTAGGTTGATAACCTACAGCAGATGGCACACGTCCAAGTAATGCTGAAACTTCACTTCCCGCCTGAGCAAATCGAAACACATTATCAATAAAAAGAAGTACATCTTCCTTTTTTACATCTCTGAAATATTCAGCCATTGTTAAAGCAGTGAGTGCTACGCGAAGCCTGTTTGCTGGAGGCTCATTCATCTGTCCATACACCATCACTGTTTTATCCATAACTTTTGCCTCCAACATTTCAAGCCATAAATCTGTGCCTTCTCTTGTTCGTTCTCCTACTCCTGCAAAAACAGAATGTCCTTTGTGAACTGCTGCTATATTTCTGATTAACTCTTTTACTATAACTGTTTTTCCGACTCCTGCCCCGCCGAAAATTCCAATTTTACCGCCCTTGGTAAAAGGGGCAATAAGATCAATTACCTTTATACCCGTTTCTAATATTGCAGGTGTAGTTTGCTGATCAACAAGCGGAGGTGCGGATTTATGAATCGCATCAAACTCAACCCCCTTTGTATCAAATGTTTGCCCGTCAATAGTTTGCCCTAAAACATTAAATATTCTACCCAAAGTTTTAGTTCCAACAGGTACTTTTATTGGTCCGTAAGTTCTTTTAACCTTTATCCCTCTTGCCAAAGCATCTGTAGTACCGAATGCCAACGCGCGCACCTGTTTTTCGCCTAATTGAAATTGAACTTCTAAAACCAGATCCTTTCCATCCGGCATCTTCAAGCTTAATGCTTCATAAATTTCAGGCACATCTGTTTCAAAGTAAATATCCACAACAGGCCCTGCAATTCTTATAACAATGCCTCCCTTGTCTGTTTTTTTAAGTTTCTTTTCTTCAACCATAGTATTTTATTATTGCGAGTGACAGCAATGTAACGCAGTTCCGCTTAGCCGGGCTTCATCAATCTCCCTCTCAATTTTTACGTCGCCAATCCAGCCCCGGTAATATCTAATAATTCACTTGTAATTTTTGCCTGCCTGGTCTTGTTGTACTCAAGTTTTAGATCTTCAATAATATCATTTGCGTTTGTTGTGGCATTTTGCATCGTAATCATACGACTTGCCTGTTCGGATGCAAAGCTTTCCAGGAAGAAATGATAAAGAGACATCTCTAAATGATGCCGTAACAATTCAGGTAGGATCTCTAATGGGCTCGGTTCAAAAACATAAGGTAGATCAGGTATTTTATCCACTGCAGTTTCCTCTGATAATTTGACAGGCAATAGCGTTGTACTGGTCGGACTTTGAGAGAAGAAGCTTACGAAATCAGTATAGAGCACTTTTACTTTGTCAACTTTACCACCCAAATAATACTCGTCAATAATTTTAATAATCGGATAAATTATGTCAAAGGCTGGGGTTGTCGTCCCGAAATGAAAGTTAGCTACTACCTGCTGGTTCATTCGCACAACCTGACCTTCAATTTTGCGACCTACTACAATACACAAAGAATCAGCGCTGGTTTTTTGATAATCTATAAATGCTCTTAAAAGGTTTGAAACTAATCCTCCACACAAACCCTTATCTGGCGCGAGAATTACCAATAAGGTTTTTCCACTTCTTGTATCATTTTTAACGTAAGGGTGGTTAAAAGTCCCTTTATCAATTTTGCTAACAACGTTATGAGTTAAAATATCCAATAGTTTCACATATGGCCGGGTGGATATAGCAGCGTTTTGAGCCTTCTTCAGCTTTGATGCCGAAATCATCTGCATAGCTTTAGTCGTTTTTGAGACATTTCTTGCAGCTTGTATCCTTCTTTTTAATGAAATTATTGTTGCCATAATTTAAACTGTAAATCTTTTTTTAAATTCGTGCACTAACTTTTCCAATAATTTGATCTTTGTTTCATCAAGTTTTTTCCCATCTTCCAGCTCCTCTAATACTTTCTGGTTTGTAGTGCGGGCATAGTTAATAATTTCCTTCTCAAATCGGCTTACATTATGTGCTGGTATATCGTCAATATTTCCACTGGTTACAGACCAGATGGACAATATTTCTTCCGCCTCTGAATACGGCTGATACTGTTCCTGTTTAAGTATCTCAGTCAATTTGAGACCTCGGTCAAGCTGCTTTTGGGTTGCCGGATCAAGCTCGCTTCCGAATTGCGCAAACGCAGCCAATTCCCTGTATTGAGCCAATTCCAGACGCATTTTTCCGGCTACAGATTTCATAGCCCCTGTCTGCGCTGCGCCGCCAACTCTGGAAACCGAATTGCCTGCGTTAATTGCCGGTCTGATTCCTACATTAAATAAATTCCCTTCCAGAAAAATTTGCCCATCAGTGATAGAAATAACATTTGTCGGAATATATGCTGAAATATCACCGGCCTGAGTTTCAATAATCGGCAGTGCAGTAATTGACCCGCCGCCATTTTTCGCGTTTAGCTTAACTGCACGCTCCAGAAGTCTACTATGCAGATAAAATATATCCCCCGGATATGCTTCACGTCCGGCTGGTCTTCTCAGTACAAGTGAAATTTGTCTATATGCCCATGCGTGTTTTGTCAAATCATCATAAACAATTAGCACGTCGTTACCCTTTTCCATAAAATACTCAGCTATTGCGCACCCTCCATAGGGAGCCAGATATTGAAGAGCTGCGGGTGCAGAAGCGCCCGCGACCACAACTATAGTGTAATCCATTGCGCCCTCTTCTTTAAGTCTGCTTACAATTTGTGCAATAGAACCTTCCTTTTGTCCGATTGCCACATAAATACAAATTACAGGTTTCAATTTCCCCTGTGTTTTTTTACTTTTTGCTTGGAATCGTTTCTGATTGATAATAGTATCTACGGCAATCGCTGTCTTACCCAAACCTCGGTCGCCGATGATGAGTTCTCTCTGTCCACGACCTATCGGTATCATCGCGTCAATAGGTTTTATCCCGGTCTTCAGAGGTGTGTCAACTGGATCTCTTTGCACGACCCCCGCGGCAATCCTCTCAAGCGGCATAGATTTGCCGTTTTTAATGCGTGACAACCCATCAAGTGGTTCGCCCATTGGAGAAATAACTCTCCCAAGAAGATCTTCAGATGCGTCCACCGATAAAACTTTTCCCGTTCTACTAACTTTATCTCCTTCTTTTATTCTTAAATTCTGTTCCAACAAGATAATTGATACATTATCCTCATTAAGATTGAAGACAACACCGGTCGCACCTTTTTCAAAACTTACAATTTCAGCCATTCCGGCCTCTGATAATCCGGAGCAACTTATAACTCCGTCCTGATTCGTCTCAACGATACCAATGTTTTCCGAATTTTTCTCAGCTGAAAAAGTATGTATTCTGTTTTCTAATTGTTTTAAAATATCTTGACTGTCTATCATAAAGATCTGTCTAAATAAACTCTCAACTGTTCCAAAACCCCATTCATATTAAAATTATATACCATATCATTCTCAATTATCCGTATTCCTAGAAGTAGCTCATAATCTTTCCGGAAATTAACTTGTTTATTTGGGAACAAATCCTCCAACAACTTTTTATTTTGTGCGCTTAAATCAAATGAATGATCAATATAAACATTCATTTTACTCTCTTTACTCTTCAAGGCCTTAAAATATACCCGCAACTCAGCCCTGGTTAAATGGTTTATTATATTATTAACAATCTTATTATCCAGCCTATTATCCACATAACTTGCTTCGGCTAATTTTGAAATCTGTTTTTTGTCCATTAATCTACCTTCTTTCTTATCTTTTGAATTGCATTCTTAATTATATCCTCTTGATCCTCTTTACTGAATATCTGAACTGTTGATTTCTGTAGAAGTTCTATTGCCAGTCCGCTTATTTGCATGGAGAGTACTCTCTGCGCTTCTTTTGTCTCTAAGACGATTTGCTTTTTAGCGTCCTCCAAAACTTTTTGAGCCTGTATCTTAGCTTTTGCTTCAGTAGCAGTCAGGATCTGTTCACTTTGTTTTCTTGTTTCCTCAAGCAACTTTTTAGCTTCTAATTGTGCCCGTTTCAATACATCTTTTTCCTTCACCACAGTTTTCTCCAGAAGCAACCGTGACTCTTCAGCCTGCTTCAACCCTTCTTTAATTGTTTCCTGACGCTTTTTTAATACATCCAGGATCTTTTTATAAAAAAACCTTTTTAAAATATATAAAACAATTAAAAAGTTTACTATCTGAGCACTAAGAAGTACCAGATCTACCCCAAAATTTTTAAAAATTTCCATAATAAATTAATTTTTCCTTTTACCTTATCTTGTCATCCCTTCCGCCAGCTGGCGGATCATAATCTCAAGCGTTTGGGATCTTGAATTAAATTCAGAGCCTGTCCTGAAGTTCTTTCAGGGATGACAGTACTTAAAACACTTTATATCTTAATAAACGCAAAGATAAGTGAATAAATAGCTATTGCCTCTGCGAATGCCATGCCCAATAACATGATTGGGATAATTTTTCCAGATGCATCCGGATTGCGTCCAATTGCTTCCACAGCCTTAGCTCCAATAAATCCTACCCCAATCGCCGGGCCTAAACCTCCAACTGCAACAATAATACCTCCTGTAACACTAATTTCCATAAATAACTCACCTCCTTTTAGAAGCTCTTAACGATCCCGATTCAATCGGGAGAGTTCTAGTGCTTCTTAAACCCGCCGCTAAAGCGCTCTTCAAGCCGTGTACAAATAGTACTGAAAAGGTTTGAAGTAAGCTTAGGCGGGTTATTACCCATGCGCGCTTTCACTATGCGGTGTCATAAGCATTGACATAAATACCAAAGTTAACATTGAAAACACCATTGCTTGTACTACACCGACAAGAATTTCCAACATTATAAATGGAATTGGCAACAAAAAGGCAAAAAGAGACCCAATTGTTGCCAAAAGTATTTCTCCTGCAAATATATTACCAAAAAGTCGGAAAGAAAGCGAGATGAGTTTTGTAATTTCAGAAACTATCTCCAAAAGACCTACAAATAAATTTAGAGGATTTAAAGAGAAGTAACGGCTTAAATATTCTTTAATTCCAACTGTGCTGATAGCAAAAAAATGTGTAGCGAAAAGAGAAATCAAAGTAAGTGCCAAAGTCATATTTAAATCACTCGTAGCATTTCGAAATATCGGTACTAAATTGCCATGCTCTTTTAGCCCTATAGAGCCATGTCCGGGAATTAACCCTGACCAGTTGGTAATAAGTATAACTATAAAAAAACTCATGAAGTAGGGGAATATCTTAATTGTGTGTTTGCCTGCGATTGTCTCTGTTAAATCATAAAAAGTTTCGACCAATAATTCCATGATATTTTGAAACATCCCGGGAATTTTTCTAAAATTTTTATTCAAGGCATAAACTCCACCTATAATAAGTGCATCAACTACAAGAGTATTCAACACAGTGTTAGTTACACCAAAAGATCCAATATGAAAAATTACCTCAGGAGCCAGTTCAGTCATATAATTCTCGTATTTTTTTACTTTATCATTAATAATTAGCCTGTTTAAATTAACAAACAATGCATATTAGCTATGCATCTACCAAGGCTACTAAATTATCAGGCCTACCTGTTAGACCAAAATTTACAACCGTCATTCTTCCTGGTTCTCCTCTTTGCATAGGTTGATTTGTTGAGCCTGCGGCGTAGTAACTCTGTATCTCTAATTTTGCTAATTGTTTTTCTCCAGCAACTTCGCGATAGGTAAATCTTCTAACCCAACCGTAACCGCGTCCTTGGGTACGTGAAGCTTCAGTTAGATATCCTGCATCATCATATTTAAACTCTGTTTCATACCTAGGCTCACTAATTCTAACTGGCCTGCCTTTCTCATCAAGCAAAACAGTTTGGTGGTAATCATCGTCATTATCAAACATTTTGACTTTTTTGACATTTGGCTTATCTGTATCCAAAACCATTGTTGGATTCGAAATAATTTCAGGACTCAAAACAATTTGTGGATAACAACCAGTAAAATCACCTTCCCTAAAGCTTGGTTGGGGCTCTGATAAATGTTTATGAAATTGTCTTAGCGTACTCTCTTGTTCCGCATAACTCTGTTCTAGAAGATGATAAAATAGCTTCTTTCCTAGCTCTGTCATAATTTTTACCTGCTCTTCTTAAATATAAAAAAACATTATACCATTATTTCTTTTTTATTTCCTCCCCTTCATTTGTTATTGAAATGAGATGTCCTTTTTCCTCACTTGGTTTAAGCTTTTTTAAAACTTTGCAGATTTTTTTATCAATCTGGGCATTCGTCAATGTTGTCGAAAGAGCAATCACACTCGGCTTATTATCTTCAATTAATGGTTTAAAATCTTTTGTATTAAAAACTACAACTATATACTCGTTTTTCCCCGCAAGATGGTAAATAGCCTTGTCGTTCAATCCGCCCTTTTTCAAATCGTGATTAATGTGTCTTACAGTATGAAGATTATTTAGTTTTGCAAAACTTTCTCTTCGCGGTAAACCTTCATCAAGCAGCAGCTTGCGTCTTATATGTCTTTTTGAAATCATCAAGTCCGATTTCCATTAATAATGAAATTACCGACTGGATTTTTTTAATGCTAACTTGTGGATACTCCTCTTTCAAAGACTCAGTTGTATATCCTTGTTTTACAAGTTCCTTTATTCGTTCTATCGGAATTCTTGTCCCCGCAATTACAGGCGTCCCACCAAGGATCTCAGGGTCAATAATGATGGTTTTTGATAATTTTGTAATCATGGCCTGTTAAGTATATAAAATATAATTCCTTTTGACAAGGATCTTATCAGCCGACAGCATTCTTCGGAGAACTAATTGTATCAACAATTATAATCATTTTATCATTTTTATTATCCAGTTTTCCTTCCAGCACAATCACAGTATCATTCAACAGAAGCGTTTTATACCTCTCAAAAGTTTTTGGAAATATAATACACTCAATTTGAAAGCCATTCTCATTGCTTATAGTCAAAAAAGCCATTTCACTGTTTGTCTTTTTGGTAAATATTCGTTTTGCATTTTCAATAATACCTCCGACCTTAACTCGCGCTCCTTCGCGCTCGTCTTGCAAAAATTCAAGCTCATGGCTTAGGACAGATTTAATTTTACTCAGTGCATCTCGATGCGGATGTGAAGTTAGATAAAATCCCAAAAATTCTTTTTCAAACACAAGCTTTTCTTCACCGGTAAAATCATCTACATCAACAGCGGAAAAATCTATAGCTTTCGAGTCTTCTGATTCACCAAATAATGACCCTTGCCCGTCGGACGCCTGTTTTTTCAACTGATTTGCTTTATTTACAATCTCAGGATAAACTATCAAAAGTGAAGCCCTCTTACCAAAAGAGTCCATTGCACCGGCTTTAATAAGGCTCTCCATTGTTTTCTTATTAACTGTAGACAAATTTACTCTTGCGCAAAAATCTGCAAAGTTTATAAAATTCTTAACATTGCGGACCTTTAGTATAGCATCAATCGCTGCGCTCCCAACATTTTTAATCGCTGATAACCCGAAACGAATTTTGGTGTTTTCCTCAATTGTAAAATCACTTTCAGATTTATTAATATCAGGAGAAAGAACAGGCACATTCAGTCTTTTACATTCCCCAATAGCCAACGCAATTTTCTCGTTTTTTACGGGACCCGTAGAACCCCTTGATTCAGCAGTTAATAGTGCAGTCATAAATTCTACGGGGAAATTTGCTTTCAAATAAGCTGTTCGGAAAGAAATAGTCGCGTAACATGCAGCATGCGCTTTATTAAATCCATAGCCTGCAAAAGGAGCAATCAAATCAAAAAATTCCTCCGCTCTTTTTGCACTTAATCCATTTGCAACACAACCCTTAATAAATAATTCCCTTTGCTTTTTCATTTCAGATGGAATTTTCTTACCCATAGCTTTACGGAATTTGTCCGCTTCCAACCAACTATATCCCGCAAGGGCGATAGCAGTTAATAAAACATCATCCTGATAAGTAAGCACACCATAAGAATGCTTCAAAATATCTTTTAATCTTGGATCAGGATAAGTAATAAGTTTTGGATTGTGCTTCCTTCTAACGAACTCAGGAATATTTGCCATAGGACCGGGCCTGTACAATGCAACCATTGCTTGAAGATCAAAAATCGAGGTCGGTTTAAGTTCCTTAATATTTCTGCGCATTCCTGGGGATTCTAATTGAAAAATTCCTGTTGTTTCCCCGCTCGATAAAAGATCATAAGTTTTTTTATCATTTAATGGTGCTTTTGTTAAATCAACCACTTTATCTTGATTTTGTTTTATAAATTTCAGAGTCTCTTCAATTATTGTTAAATTGCGAAGTCCAAGAAAATCCATTTTGAGTAAACCTACCCCATCTTCCCCCACTGTATACATATCGTATTGAGTAACTATTTTATCCCCATTCGTTTCTCTCTGAAGCGGTGTGTATTCAGTTAGTGGTTTATCGGCTATGACGACACCGGCTGCATGTACAGATGCATGACGCGCTACGCCTTCAAGTTTTTTGGCTAAATCCAAAAGTCTTTTTGTTTCAGGTTCGGTGTCATAAGCCCTCTTAAGATCAGGGCTTTGTCCTAGTGCAGTATCAATTGTCATTGCATGTCCCTGCCATCCGGGTGGGATCATTTTGGAGATCCTATCCGGTCCTGCATATGGCATCCCAAGAGCTCTTCCTACATCACGCACAGACCCCCTCGCTTCCATCGTGCCAAAAGTAATAATTTGCGCTACCTTATCCTCGCCATATTTTTTTATGACGTATGCGATTACTTCATCGCGCCGTGTATCTGCAAAATCCAAATCAAAATCAGGAGCAGATGGACGCATTGGATTAAGAAAGCGTTCGAATGGAAGTTCAAAATAAAATGGGTCAACATCTGTTATTCCCAAAGCATATGAAGCAACTGAGCCTGCTGCAGAGCCTCGTCCGGGGCCTACCAAAATATTATGATCTTTCGCCCAATTTACAAAATCTGATACAACCAGAAAATACATATCATAATTTCTTTTTGAAATAACCGATAGTTCATAGTCAACTCTCTGTTGAATTTCAGGTGTAATTTTGTTGTATCGCTTATTTAAGCCTGCATAAACTTCCTGTTTTAAATATTCATCCGCATTTAGATTGTCAGGAACTTCAAAAATCGGCATATGCCATTTACCAAGTATGATTTCTACGTTGCATCGCTCTGCGATTTTCGTTGTATTCTCAATCGCCTCAGGAATATCTAAAAATGAGCCGTTCATCTCTTCGCCACTTTTAATATAAAAATCAGGTGAGCTTATCATGGAGAGCTTTCTTTTCTTTTCTAAAATATTTGTTTGTGTTTGCACGCACAGCAATATTTCCTGCGCCTCAGCATCTTGTTTATTTATATAATGGTTATCGTTTGTCGCGACAACAGGTATGCCTAGTTTAGATGATAACTTCAAAAGTTTTTGATTAACATTTTCCTGCGGAGGAACATTTATATGTCTCTGCAATTCGAAATAAAAATGATCCGGCCCAAAAATATCAGCCAATTTAACCGCCCTTTTCTCAGCGGTAGCTTCTTCATTTCGCATAATCGGTTCGCTAACATATCCGTTCACACACGCGCTAAGGCAAATGAGTCCCTCATGGTACTTAGCCAGCAAGTCAAGGTCTGATCTAGGTTTATAATAATATCCATCCAAATTTGATATGCTCACGATCTTCATCAAATTCTTATACCCAATATTATTTTCAGCAAGCAGCACCAAATGATTATAGTCTTTATCAACCCCTGCCTGCTTTTCATACAGCGACCTCTTTGCTACATAAATCTCGCATCCGATAATAGGCTTGATACCCATTTCACGGCAGTTTTGAAAGAATTTAATTGCCCCATACATATTCCCATGATCCGTAATTGCCAAAGCCGTCATTCCCAAATCCTTTACCCGCTGAATCATATTTTTCACTTTAGAGAGCCCGTCAAGAAGAGAATATTCCGAATGATTATGTAGATGCACAAAATCCGCCATAATTAAGTAACACTATTATAGTTTCTCAAACCAAACTTGTCGAGGCTTTATTCCAGGGGAGTTCAAACATACTTTTTCACTTAGCGACCCCGATGTTACATCGGGGGAGTCGAAGTGCATCTATAACGAAGCCTTCGACAGACTCAGGCAAAATTATTTGTTTCAGAAGCGTGAACTGTTACTTCAAATGTGTTAAGGGAGGCGTAACCACATCCTCACTCCATTCAAATCTAGTCTGAAGCTTGCTCTTCTGAGCCCTTTCGCAATTCTCCTCGATCGTTTTGCTTCTTTTTGATATATTGTTTGAAGATTTGGTGAAGAATAAAAATTTTCGGCAAGCCTGTCATAGCTTTCTGCGGATCTTGTATATGCGTGCGACAATATGTGTCCTTTTTGGCTAAGATATAAATCAGCACCACGAAGGTGGCTGGCTGTTACCTTCCGAGACCCCCCATGCGCCTCCTCCCACGCAAGCTTTGCTTTTGTCTTGCTAGAACTCCTGAAAACTGCTTTAGCAATATTATCGCTAGGCCCGGTTCTGGTTTGTTCTATCCTCTTTTCAATATATCTTATTGCTAATTCCACCATAAATGAAATATATGTCTAGAATTATAGCACAGCTTGTTTGCGTGTCAATTTTTTAACTTTTCCGGCTTTAAGAATTGTTACACTTTGTTTACGAATTAATCTATTAACTATTTCAAACTACTTTCAATGGTTTTTCGAACAATCGTCGCGTCGACTTTTTTCCCGATCTTTCTCATTGTCTGTCCCACCAAAAACATAATAGAAGCTTCTTTTCCTTTCTTATAATCTTCAACAGCCTTTCCGTGCTCCTTTATCACTTGACCTATTATTTTTTGCAACTCATCCTCATCAATCACTACTCTAGTTTTAGCTCCGGCTATCTGTTTTACCAAATCACCAGGCTTTACCTTATTGATATTAACCTTTTTATTAATAATCCAATTAGCAATAGCCTTTGGCTCAACTCTTTCTTTATTATTTCTTACCGCATTTTCAAAATAGTCAGCCATGTTTTTTTCTCTGCACAAAATTTCGGCATCATAAAACGTGAGTCCATATTCTGTCTCAAATCTTGCCACTTTTTTATCCGGCAATTCTGGCACCAAAGCAATCAGACTGCTAAGTTGCTCTCCCGTCCATCTAATTGGAGGAATATCGGGGTCTGGAAAATATCTGTAATCCTGCGCTTCCTCTTTCAATCGCTGAGAGAAAGTTTTTTGCCTATCCTCATCCCAACCTCGGGTTTCCTGAACCGGAATTTTTCCTTCCACTAGTATTTTCTCCTGCCTTTTCAATTCATAAGCAATCGCTTTCTCAACAAATTTAAAAGAGTTGATATTTTTAACTTCCACCTTATATTTTGGCAATTCGTCATTCTGGAGCGAAGCGATAGAATCTACTGCAGGGGATCCTATCGTGGTCGTTGCCACTCCAGGATGACTGCGAAGCGAAATATTCGGTTCAAGACGCATCTCACCTTTTTCCATGTCAGCATTCGACACATCTAAATAGCGTACAATCTGTTGAAGTTTTTGCAAATATTCTTTTACCTCGATTGCGCTTTGAAAATCAGGCTCAGTTACGATCTCGACCAATGGCACACCACTCCTATTGAAATCAATAAATGATACCTTGGGAGGAGGATTACTTTCGAGTATACCAGTGAGTTCTTCGTCTTTAGTATACCAAGCAGAACCTCCATGGTGAGTTAGCTTAGCAGTGTCTTCCTCCATATGAACCCTGCGGATACGTATCAATTTTTTATCGGACAAAACAATATGTCCTTTCTCAGCGAACGGCTGATCGTACTGACTTATCTGATATCCTTTTGCCAGATCCGGATAAAAATAATTTTTGCGATCAAACTTTGAAATCAAAGGAATCTTACAATTTAAAGCCATCCCGATCATTACGCACCACTCAATTGCTTTTTTATTAGGCACCGGCAATGCGCCAGGTAGTCCAAGGCAAACAGGGCACGTGTGTGTGTTAGGTTCTTTTCCAAAATATTCCGTACTGCACCCGCAGAACATCTTTGACTTAGTCTTGAGTTCCACATGTACTTCTAGTCCGATTACAGGTGTGTATTTATTCATAGTTATTTTCTATTTGTCATTCCGAGCGACTGGAAGTAGTCGAGGAATCTCCTACCAATGAGCTAATAAGTGGTATGAGATCCCTCCACTTCGCTATCGCTTCGGTCGGGATGACAACTTTTATATTTTTGGTTTCTTCAAATACAATGGATTTTCCGATTCATACTGATAAGCTAAATTAAGTACAGTTTCCTCTCCATACTGCCGCCCAATAATCTGCATACCAATGGGCATTTTTTCCTTTGAAAACCCAACAGGCATATTAATGCCTGTTAGACCGGCGATGGACGAAGGCTCAACAAGGACATCCATAATCTCCCCAAACATTGGATTATCTTTCGTCGCCCCAATCTTAAGTGCCGTAACTGGAGTTGTGGGACTAATAATAGCATCTACTTTCTCATATGCTTTCATAAAATCCTGAATAATCATTGTCCGCACCTTTTGCGCCTTTTTATAATATGCATCATAATATCCACTAGAAAGTGCGTATGTTCCAAGCATTATGCGCCGCTTTGCTTCTTCGCCAAAGAAAGAACGGTCTTTACCATATCGGATACCGTCATACCGTGCTAAATTTGATGAAACCTCAGACCTTTGCAAAATCGTATAAACATCAATTGCATATTTCGGGTCAAACAACTTAACCTTTTTTATTATATGACCATGCTTTTGCAGGACTTTAATTGCGTCTTCAACAGAAGCTACGATTTCAGGATCAACACCCGTGAAATAATCATCTGAAATACCGATTGTCATTTTTCTTGATCCCTTTAAATTCCTGGAATAGTTTTTTACTACTTCCTGAGATGTAGTTGCGTCATTTGGATCATTTCCTGCTATTACTTTAAGTATAAGTGCTGCATCCTCGACAGTCTTAGTAATTGGTCCCGGACTATCCAGAGACGAACCCATGGCTATCACTCCATATCTGCTAACTCTTCCATAAGTTGGTTTAAACCCAACAATTCCACACCATGCGCTAGGCTGTCTAATTGAGCCTGCAGTTTCTGATCCAACAGCTGCTACGCACTCATCAGCACACACACTTGCCGCAGCCCCGCCCGATGAGCCACCTGGTAATTTATTAATATCCCATGGATTTCTGGTTGTTCCATAGTCAGATGATTCAGTTGAAGAACCATGTGCCCAAGCATCCATATTTGTTTTACCTAGCAAAACAATTCCTGCATTTACCAATCGCTCTACAACGGTCGCGTTGTAGGGAGGTATAAACTTATCTAGCACATTGCTCGAAGCTGTTGTACGAATTCCGGTAGTTAAAAAATTGTCCTTAATAGAAAAGGGGATTCCAAGAAGTGGAAAGTCGGCCCCGGTTGCTAATAAATCATCTGCCTTTTGCGCGTCTTCCAGAGCACGTTCTTCTGTTACAGTCACAAACGCGTGAAGTTTGGGTTCAATTTTATTAATTCTTTTTAAATATTCTTTAGTAAGTTCTGAAGAAGAAAATTTCTTTTCTTTAAATTTCTTTTTTACGTCTTTTATAGTTAGTGAATGGAGATCCATTAATCAATATCCTCCTCTAATATTGCCGGCACGACAAAAAATCCTTTATAAGTTTTCTTCGCGTTCATCAAAGCACTTTCCTGCGAAAGCGAGGGTATTACTTTATCATCCCGCCAGACATTAACCAGATTATTTACCTCATTTGTTTCAGCTATGCTTGCTGTATCAATTTCCTTTAGTCGTTCAACATGTTTAAGAGTTTCTTCCAGTTGTTCTGCAAGTGACTTTTTTTCTTTCGCTGAAATAGGAAGATTTGCCAATTTAGCCACATGGCTAATATCAATTTTCATGAACCTATTATATGCACTAGTCTATTTTTTTACAACTATTGAAATATTAATCAAAAGCGAATCTTAAGTTTTTCGATTAAGAGTTGTGAATTGTACTAAGCCAGGTCAAATTAAAGGTGGATGATTTTCTTGTGTTGCTAGTATTTTAGCGTTCTTTATTTGTCTGGCAAGGTGAAAAGTATTTATGTATGAATTATTAGAAGATCTGGTTTCGTGAATCAAATCTCGCATGTCATCCCAAAAATGACCCCCAACACTTAAGTCAGATGCTCTATCTGGTCGAAGTATTTTCAAATACGCACCTAGGTCTAATGCCATTATTGCAGCTTCTCTTTTCGCAAGCCATTTAGGAGATTCTATTTCTGCACCTAATCTATTAAATACATCTTGACCAAAATTCCATTCATCGCCACTTATTCCCATTTCATGAGCTCTTTCAGGAGCAATGATTGAAAGATTAGCTCCCAAAGCAGCCATATTATGATCATAAAGCTTATGTACATCTTGCAAAACCCCGCCTCCAATTTTTCTTGAGGTCCTTATAGTCCGTAACGCAACATATACAAGTCTTGGATATGAAAATTCATCAACAGGAATTTCGGGAATCTGACTAAAAGTAGTCTTAGCTGCCGCTGCTAATTCCAGTGCTCCCACTAAATCTGGAACAGTCGTTACATATTTTTCTTGTGTATCAATTTCTTTATTAATTTCTTGAAAAAAATTAAGATTCAAATCCAAATATCTAAGTATTGGATGACCAGGAAGGATTGTTTTCAGATCTGCGCCTAAAAGAATATGGTCTGGTTTTCCTTTTGTTATATCCAACTTCTTTCCTAGGCGATCTAAATCACCTGTAGTTAATTCCCTGACTGGATCATAAAGCGGTCCAGCTTTTATTTCATGCATATAGTAATTATACTACAAATAGTGGAAACATTAGGTTAAATTTTATAACACCTCTATGATTGATCGGCAAGGTTTAATCTATTCAATACTGCATTTTTTGCCTTATTCTCCAATTCATCATCAAGCGCTATCAATTCAACTTTATGCTTATACTTAACCTCTAATGCCTTCTTAATAACATAATCTGCAATATGAGGATTTTTCGGCAAAAGGGGACCATGCAGATAACTTCCTATTGCATTTTTATATAAAACACCTTCAGTACGGTCTTCTCCATTATTCCCAAATCCTTTTATAACTTTCGCAAACGGCTTTGCGGATTTTCCCAAAAAGCTTCTTCCCCCATGGTTTTCAAACCCCACAATTATTTCATCCTCAAGCTCAGGAATTAATATCTTCGCAACAACATTACCAATACATCGTGGAATATTTTCGCCTGGATGGACAGAATTCATATCAAATATCCCAAGACCTTTTATCCGTTTTCCAACAGCAGGTTCATAATAATTTCCCATAAGTTGTGGGGACCCGCAAACGAAAAGGGCTGGAATATTATTCTCGATCAAATCTATTATTATCTTCCCCTTCTCGCCTTCCAGGTCGTTTATAACAATTTCCTGTTCCCGATCCTGAGCTCCACCACCAAAAAAAATATCTACCTTTCTTATTTCACCCAATTTCGTTTCAGTAGTTATTGGAAGAACGAGTACTTCAATTTCTCTCCAGTCACAACGTTTTTGAAACACTATAATATTCCCACGATCCCCGTAAGTACTCATAAGCTCGGGATATAACCAACCAATGGTAAGCTGATATTTCATAGTATCCTCCTTCCAGTTAGAATTTTACGCACCTCAAGCATCGCCGAATAAGTAGGAAGAATAAACAGCTTTTCATCCTCTCCAACCAGATCTATTCCGGTACTTACGGCATCTTCTATCTTTTCAATTGTTTGAAAATTTTTGTACCCTTCATATTTAATACGTAAAGCCATATCATATACTCTGTCACCTGTAATAATTATATGTTTAAAATCTTCTATTCCTGGCAGATCAACATCCCAAATCCAGGATATGTCGCGGCCATCTGGTATTCTATCGTTCAAAGCTAAAATTAGAGTTTTCGCCTCAAGCTCCTTAATCGTGGTATATGATTGATTAAAGCTTGTTGGATTTTTGGAAAGAAAGAGCTGGACCTTCTTTCTCTTGTAAATTATTAATTCCTGCCGTCCAAAAGCAGGAGTAAAACCTTTTAAAGCCTGATTAATATCATCCTCAAGGAGACCGATTGTTTTTAAAAGCAGTACAGTTGATAGAATATTATATCTATTATACAAACCGGGTAATGGGTAATCTGCTATATCGAGTGTCAATCTAGGACGTGTAAATTTACATTTATTGCAGCTATAATCACCAAGATGGGAAAAGAAAATCTTTTTATAATTTAACTTCGTCCCACAATTTGGACAGTAAATTGAATCTGCTGCATGCTGTTGAATAATGTTACTTTGATTTAAATCATTGAGACCAAAAAACAGCTTCTGGGCTTTCATATTTTTACCTAAAAACGCAATTTGGGGGTCGTCCGCGTTCAAAATAAGTGTTGTAGAGGAAGGCATTTTTTCCAGAGCTAACTTCCATTTTTTTGCAATAGTTTGCACTTCTCCATACCTATCAAGTTGATCGCGGAAAAGATTAAGCAAAACAATATAATTTGGCGTTAATTCTTTTAGTGAATGAGGCAGGACGTTCTCATCAACTTCAAATATCGCATAATCGCAATTCAAATTTCCCGTCATATTGCAGTTAAGGATTAAAGCGGATGCAATGCCATTTAGTAAATTTGCCCCCGACTGGTTCTGCAAAATCTTTTTCCTGTTTGTTTCAAGTACTGTTCTAATTAGCCTCGCGGTTGTAGTCTTCCCATTTGTTCCGGCAATAAGTATTGTTAGTAGTGAAGATTTAGAAATCATTTCCGAAATAAAATTTTTATTTATTCCCAATGCAATATGTCCCGGCCAAGTTGAGCCATTACCGAAATTTGTGATTCTGAAAAATTTAGATATAATTTTTCCGAAAATAATTAATAAGAGATTCATTCTGGAGGCAAAAACTTTTACATCGACCTTAAAGCCTTTATCCTTTCCTCAATAGGCGGGTGTGTACTGAAAAAACCAGTAAACCATCCCTGAAAACCTTTGTTCTTGAAAGGATTTACAATAAAGAGATGCGCAGTAGCGCTCGTTGCAGTTAGAACCGGCCTTGGATCTGATGCGATTTTCTCCAATGCATTGGCCAATGCTTCTGGATATCTTGTCAAGAGAGCGCCTGAGGCATCAGCCAAATATTCACGCTTGCGGGAAATTGCTAGTTGAATAAGAGTAGCAACCACTGGTGCCAAAAATGCAAATATTAAACCCATAATCAGAAATAAACCGGTAGCTCTTTTATCCCTGCTCTCATTTCTAATTCCTCCCCAAAGTAACCCCCGCATAAATATGTCTGCGATTAAAGCAATAAAGCCAACAAGTAAAGCTGCTATAGCCATAAGCCTGATGTCATAATTTTTAACATGCGAAAGTTCATGAGCCAGA
Organism: uncultured bacterium; assembly: GCA_963826535.1. GTDB lineage: Bacteria > Patescibacteriota > Microgenomatia > Levybacterales > UBA12049 > JAHIGH01. The sequence continues at coordinate 286,471 of CAWGXL010000010.1, forward strand.
ACACCTTCTAGTTCGCTTTTATTTAGTCGTTCAAGTAATCCGGCCGATACCGCGACGCTTGCATGTTTAGGGTCACGGCCGGTCGCGAATGCATTAGGTGACGGATCATTAATAATATACAGTTTTGGCATTGGTGTGCCGGATGCAATGGTCAAATTTTCGACTATTCTATATAATTCAGGATTATCTTTTTTTTCAATAGGCTTAGCGCCTGATGTAGATAGTACAACCTGATCTGCATAATAGTAGCTGCCAATACTGGATGTAATTGAGATAATTAAAATAATAATTGTAAACGCAAGTCCATAACCTGTAACTTCACCTATAACATAACCAACTGCGACGGCAAAAACGACAAATAAAAACATTATTATCCAGCTTTTCCAGATATTTTGTGATATTTGAGAATAAATCTTCATTTGCCTTTTAGAATTTAACCTTCACTGGCTTTTTATCTTCTTCACCAGTCTCGAAATATTCTGCAGGTTTAAAATTAAGCAGATTAGCAAATAACACATTTGGAAAAATCTGAATCTTTGTATTATAGTCCAGTACGTTACTGTTATAAAATTGGCGCGAATATGCTATTTTATTCTCAGTATCCGAAAGTTCTTCCTGTAAAGATAGAAAGTTTTGACTGGCTTTCAAATCAGGATAATTCTCTGCAACTGCAAAAAGTGACTTTAAAGTATCTGTTAACATATTATTCGCAACTGCTTTTTCTTGCGCTGATGATGCGGACATAAGATTTGCCCTCGCCTTTGTTACATTCTCAAGCAATGTTTTCTCATGTTTTGTGTATCCTTTTACAGCCTCAACAAGATTAGGAATAAGATCCGTTCTTCGCTTCAGTTGTACATCGATCTGAGACAAAGCTTCAGCAATTCGAGCTTTTGCAGTTACTAGACTGTTATATACAACCCACAAATAAATAAGTATACCTGCAAATATTATTACCGGAATCCATGTCATATCCATAAATTTATCACCCCCTTTAGAGACACTTAGCGAATGTAATGAGTTTAGTGTCTCTTAAGTCCGCCGCTCAAGCGCTCTTCAAGCCGTGTACTCCTGTCCGCCTTTGGCGGGAATAGTACTGAAAGGGCTTGAAGTAAGCTTAGGCGGACCTAATATTAACTCTTAAACCACTCTTTAACTTCATTATACGACTTTGCATTTAAAATGTCATTGCAAGTTGCCCAACCGCGTCGTGCAACAGAAACTCCAAATTCCATCATTGTCATTTGCTGGACAGCATGGCTATCTGTGTCAATCACAAGAGTTACCCCTATCTTTACAGCTTGACGGACAATAGAATCAGGAAGATCGAGTCGCAGCGGCCATGCATTTATTTCCAAAGCTTTATTATTCAATTTACAAAAATCAAAAATTTGTTCCCAATCTAAATCATAACCCGGTCTTTGATTAAGTAATCTTCCGGTGGGGTGCGCAAGTATTTTCGCTTTAGGGTTCGACAAGCCCTTAAGAACTCGTTTAGTCATTGCTTGTTTATCCATATCAAACGCACTATGAACAGAAATTATTGCACCATCGAGTAAATCAAGACTTTTTTGATCTAATGCTAGTTCGCCCTTAGGTAGGATATCTATCTCGAGCAAAGAAAAGATATGGATAACTTTATTATACTTTATTTTTAACCGTTCAATAAATTTACTCCTCTCTTTCATTATCTTGTAGCATTGATCCGAATTGTGCCTGGAAATACTCGGGTTATGTTCTGAAAATCCTAAATAGTTATATTTTAATGCTTTTGCTTTTATAATCATCTCATCCATTGAACTTTGTCCCATATCATGACTCGGTTCAATTGGATAAGAAGAATGCAAATGAAAATCACCCTTTATGTCTTTTAGTTCAACAAGTATTGGCAAATTATTTTTTAATGCCAACGCAATTTCCCCTGTATCTTCACGCATTTCAGGTGGTATCCAGGAAAGTCCTAGTGCGTCATAGAATTTTTCTTCTGTTGCATATAGTTTTGCTTTATCATTGCCTTCGCCTTTTTTCCTAATGCCATACTCTGACAATGAGAGTCCATTAGAGAGGGCATGCTCGCGTAAATGAATATTATGAGCTTTGCTCCCTGTAAAATGCTGCAGAAGAGCTCCAAATCCTTCCGGAGGGGCAACCATAAGATCAATTTGCCTGTTTGATGAGACCAATATAGAAGTTGACTTTTCACCCCGCTCAATAATCCTATCAATACCGGGATATTTTGCAAAGTGATCCATGACTTTCTCTGGTTGATTAGTAGCAACAGCAATATCAATATCCCCTATTGTAGACAATCTTCTTCGCATGCTACCCAAAGGGTAAGCTTTTAATACTGCCTTAGATTTCAACAAATAAGCGACAATATTTTCTGCCAATTCATTAGCATAGGGAAGGACCATACGGACCGTCTTCGTTTTTCCAAGCCAATACTCTTGTATCGCCTGGAGAATATCTTGTTGAGATTTTTCGCCAAACCCCGCAAGACTTGCAATTTTTCCTGCCTGTGCGATTTTTGCAAGATCAGATATAACGCTTTCCGGATTTGATAATTTAAATTCAGATACAAGTTTGAAAGCCTTTTTAGGACCAAAACTCGGGACATCTAGGAGTGGAAAGACTGCTCTGGGTATGTCTCTCAAAACTTGCTCAAAATGTTTGACATTACCTTTAGTAAATATTTCCTCAAGATGAGATTTTATCGACGGTCCGATGCCGGATAGTGAATCTATTTTATTTTCCCGGAATAAATCACGTAATTCAGTGACGCTATGATCTATTGTATCTGCGGCTTTTTGATAAGCAATGATTTGAAAGCGATATTTTTTTTCGTCTTTTATACTGTAAGCAGCCGCCACATTTCTTAAAATCCGACTTATTTCCGAGTTTGTCACAAAAACAGTGTACCAAAGGATTGACGCGCTAGCAAGATTCGTTTAAAATACAATTTGACTCAGAGCCAAGCACAAAGAAATGTTGAATTCTTAGTTCTTAGTTCTTAGTTCTTAGTTCTTAGTTCTCAGCTGCGCTCTGCGCACTGGGGTGGTAGCTCAGTTGGTTAGAGCGCTTCCCTGTCACGGAAGAGGTCGCGGGTTCGAGCCCCGTTCACCCCGCAACGTAAAACATTATAAAAATTATTATAAGTTGCTTTTTTAAAAAAAACCTGTATAATAACAAAACTGGAATATCAACATCTCTTTTTTTAACTATTTAATTTAATCATTAGTCATCATTGATCAAGTTGATTTTTTCCTAAATCCCTTTGCCCAGAAAGGATGTGACATAATAAATGCCAAAAAGCGCACCGATAAAATCAAGATTTAAGCCAATGAAAACTGAACAATCAACAAGACAGACAGAACAAAAAAACGGAATCTGGGATATTTTTAAATTCGGTGAATCATACACGAGTTTAATTTTAGGTATAATTGTAGTTGTTGTAGCGACAGTAATTCTTCTCACTTTTGTAAGAGGCAGAAATGATACAACTAAATTATCTGAAGCAAACCAACAAGCAGCAGTAGTACAAACACAACAGATAGAAAAAAATAAGGTCACACCTAAAGTAACACAAAATGTATCCAATGTTGATCAAATAAAACCAACAGAAATTCCAGCTAAGCCAACTTTAAAAGCAAATAATAAAATAGTAGTCAAGCCAACTGAGTCAAATAATAAGCAAAAAATTGCTATTAACAGCCTTAATAATCAAACAATACCTGGTACTAATTATTCTGTTAAAGCTGGAGATACACTTTGGAATATTGCAGAAAGAAAATATAAGAGTGGTTATAATTGGGTAGATATTCAAAACGCAAATAAGCTTGCAAACGCAAACTTGTTACAAGTAGGTACGAAATTAACTCTTCCGGATGTGAAAGCAAAGATTTCTACCGTGGTAGAGCCAAATAAACCTATTACACAAGCCAAAAGCGCAATAGAATCAAATAAAATTGCTGGAAATAGTTATACAATAATTAAGGGAGATACTTTGTGGGATATAGCAATACGAGCGTATGGAGACGGATTTTCATGGTCAAAGATTGCCAATGCCAATAAATTATCCAATCCTAATATCATTCACTCAGGTAATAAAATCAATATCCCGCGAGTATAAATAATTTACCCGGAATTTTATTTGCATCCAGAAGCCAGTTGTACTAATCTAGTATTAGAGAACTAAAACCTGCGGGGTTAGTACACCGGTAGTATGCCACCTTCCCAAGGTGGAGAAGCGAGTCCGATTCTCGTACCCCGCTCACGTGCCTAATTAAGTGGATAATCATCTGAACCCCGAACTCTCGAGGTTAAGATTACAATTTATATTACTCGTGTTTAACTCCCTTTGTAAGATTGAAGTGTAAGTAAGTCTCATTTGACCTTTAATATTTTGTATTAAGAAACTCAGTCAATTTATATAAATAATAAAATTTAAATGTCATCCAAGAGCAAAGACTATGTTCTATTTTCTTACTCATTTATTACGTTTTTCTAAAAACTTCATCCTAAGCTTATCGTATGGAAACTAAATTGAAATTTGCCTCATTTATCGCAAATCTACTCGACAACCAATTTGAATTATACGGCCGCCGCTTTGGTTTAAATGGAGTTTTGGGTATCATTCCGGGTGTTGGAGACATCATCCCCACTATTCTTTCACTTTATCTAATTAGAGTCGCTGTTCAAATGAGATTGCCGACTATAAAGATCGTGCAAATGCTTTGGAACGTTATTTTTAATTTTCTAATCGGGTTACTTCCCGTGGTAGGTGATTATATTGATCTCTTCAATCACGCTAATCTTAAAAACCTCGCGATTCTAAAAGAATACTCAAAAAATCCCATTATCGAAGGTAAAATTGTGGAGGAAAATAGTGAATCGCCTCGTGTTGAATAATTATTTTAATAAGCTCATTAATAATTCTAAAATCTTTAGAATGAGATTTAGTATTTGTTTTATTAAGCCATCTTTAGATTGTCCACCACCAGGTGCTTTAGTTTTTTTATCACCAGTCGCCCCGGGTTCGGTAGGGGAAATGGCAGGAGAAAGCTGAGGACTTTGGTTTGAAGTTGGAACAATAGTAAGTTGGTTATTTGTACCTGAAGGCACTGTTGAAGGACCACCTGGAGCGCTAATTGGCAAACCTGTTGTTGGACATGCTCCCAAACACTTATCTGGTGGCGCTACTGATGTCTCACTGTATTCTGCAGTATAGGTTGTGTTTGATTTTGGTGTAAATACAGTATGCGAAGCTTTCCCGGTATCGGACCAGGATACGAATAGATAATTCTTACTATTAAAAGTTTGGGTTGTTGGCGCTCCTATTTCTCTTTGAAATCCAACTACACCCGTTATAGTAAACGGTGTTTTTTTCGGTTGTCCATCAATAGTTAATTCAAGACCTGCAGGATTTGAAGTAAATTCCATTGTCGCATTATTAGGTAAGACATCCTGAGTCACTTCATTTGATTGACCTTTAGAGTTCTTAACTGAAAGATAGATGCGGTATTTAATATTTGCATCCGTTTCACCTACTTTTCCGGTCAGAAACGACCCGCTTTTTTTGCCCATCACGGCATCAAGAAATGGATGAGTATGCTCGTCGTTATGTACTGTTTCAATCTTCCAACTAAACGCACTCTCGGGTAGAGCATCTTCTATCATATCTGTAGCAATCCCTTCATATTCAATCGTGTCCCCGGCACTATATAAAGTACCTGCTGTGGGCTTTACGATGGTTATTGATATCGTAGGATTATTATTGCCCCCTTGTCCTTGTGTGGGATTAGCTGGTGCTGAAGGATTCGCACCGTTCCCATATTGTATCCGGTAAATTAGTCCTCCGTGATAAGAAAGATAATAGAGTTGTCCTTCGGCGCCCATTCGTATGTCAACCGGATTCTTCAAGCCTGTAACAAAAGTAGTGACTTTGTTATCGCTCGGATTTAATTGCTTTATCCAGTTCGCAGTATAATCTGAGAAAAAGTAGCTTCCTTGATATTCGCTTGGATAGGATGTGCCTGTATAAAATGCGCCGCCTGTAATTGCCTTCCCAACATCGTGTTTATACGCATGAATAGGATTGATAAATCCTCGATCACATGTCCCTTCACAGGTCGGCCAGCCATAATTCCCACCTTTCTGTAGATCATTAACTTCTTCCCAAGTGCTGGCGCCGACATCATTGACAAATATTTTCCCGCTACTTGGATTAACTGCAAAAGTAAAAGGATTACGAAATCCAAGTGCCCAAATCGATTGATTAATACCACTTGCCGTCTGATAAAACGGATTATCCGTCGGAATAGTGCCATCCTTATTAATTCTAAGTATTTTACCTGCAATGGTTGTCATTGACTGGGCATTCGAAGAAGTATGACTTTCTCCAATGGCGATATAAAGTTTGCCATCTGTACCGAAATGAATAGCTCCACCATTATGATATCCTGCCGAAGATGGAATATTATCAAGAACGACTGTCTCACTACCAGCTGCCGCCACATCAGGATTGGCACTGTCTGCGGTATATCTGATGACTCTATTTACTGATCTGCTATCATCTGTATAATAAACATAAAGAAATTTATTTGAGGCAAAATCAGGATCAACAGTGATACCAAGAAGGCCCCGCTCTCCATCGGTTTTAACCGGTACCGTGAGAAATGGCTGAGGTAGTAGGGTATTGTTTTTGACAACCCGGAGCTTTCCTCCCTTTTCTGCGACAAACAGTCTCCCGTCAGGTGCAAATTCCATAGCTGTAGGTTGGGTCAACCCACTAGCTACCTTAATTTCCTGAAATCCCGTAGGATAACTCTGAGCACGTGTTGAAACGCTTTGTTGTTTCTGTCCGTTCTGTAAAACCACTATAGTTCCTGCGACCAAAACAATGAGGATTATAACTATTGATAAAAAGCTAATTACCTGTTTACGTCGTGTATTATTACTTACCATTTTATACTACTTTTTTATTTTGATTTCTTTGAAAAAATATCCTTTTAATTGATTTTTTTTGCTTACCTCCTTTTTCACTTACAGGTTTTTCTTCTGGTTGATTTTTTGGACGCACTTCTAAAGTATCTTTTTCAGCACTATAATCTGCGGCTAAAAAGCGGATTTCTTTTTTTACTTCTTCAGGCTTAGGTTTTACATAGTCATTTTCTACATCTGACTTTTGTTTATTTTCATCACTGGATTTATCAAGATCGGATATTTTATGTATAGCTTTATCAATTAACTCCCTAAGTATTTCCCGCCCTTTTTTTGTAGTTAAAAGCAATGTTAGCAGCACGCCAATAAGAATTCCAAGTAAGAATCCGCTTCCTATTCCGGTATTATTAGTTTTATTTCCCATGCTGCTTCTCTCCGTCTTTTTCGTGGCTTAGGAGATTTCTGACAAATTTTGCAATAGTAAGAAGCGATGATGCTTTTACACCCAACGCGATAGTAGAAATTGCCGACAGTGGTGTTTTTACACTCTCAGTAATAGAATTTGCATTTTCCAATATTCCATTGGTTTTCGAAACTGTTTTACGAACCTCAGAAAGAATATAAAAAACTTGAATACCCAAAATAACAAGTAGTAGGGTTAGAATAATAATAACAGTTAACAAAACAAATTGAACTAAGTCAAGCATAAATATAAGTTACAGCAATTATATGATTAATGTCAATCCCTCATTTCGCAACTAAGATATTTCTTTTCTGCACTGTCTCCTTTCCAAACCGATTTTTAGCCGTTATAGTAATAGACGTTTTACCGGGAAACAATGATAAGTTTTTAATAAATTTACCATCTGGACTAAGCGTTACTGACTCATTATTTATATAAACTGTTGCATTTGAATCTGTCTTGCCCGATACAGTTATTTCATCATTAGTTAATGCGTTTTGTTTGGGAGAGTCAATGCTTAGCATAGGCGCAAAAAACATTGCTCTGTAAGTAAATCCAAGATATCCAAGAAATAATACTAACCCTAATGTAAAGATAATAAATGACAACTGAATATGAACACGTGGTAGGCTAAAACCGCCATTTTTAGTCAAAGTATCCGGCAAAACTTTATAATGTTTTTTCTCGTCAAAATCTCGACGAAAAAGAGCAAGTATCTCTTTTTGCGACAAGCCCAAATATTGAGCATAGTTTCTGACAAACCCCTGTGCATAAGCTGCTGAGGGCAACTTATCATAGTCTCCTCTTTCAATAGCCGTAAGGAATACAGGGCGGATTTTAGTTGCAGCCGCTATTTCTTCAAGCGTCAACGATTTATGAACACGTGTATCATGTAGTTTTTGTCCGGCTCGAATCATAGGCAGAACTTTAAAGTTTAATGACTGAAAACTAATTATTAATCATCAATCATCAAAGATCATTCATCAATATTATTGCTGATATAAATTACTTAAAAATTCCTCGGCATTTCTTACCAACACGTCCCGTGGTTTTGCTCCTTCAGCTTGACCGACGATCCCCATCTCTTCAAGTTGGTCAAGAATTCTCGCGGCTCTTGCGTAACCAATGGACATTTTTCTCTGTAAAAATGATGCTGATGCCGTATTGAATTGACACACAAGACGTATAGCATCCTCTAACTGCCCGTCACGGCCATCTGCTCCGGTCGAAGACACGCCTTTTCCACCTTTTAACGGAAGAGGTTGTGAAATAACTTCTTCGGTATACTCTACTGGGTAATTTTTGGACTTGAGATAGTCAACTAGCTTCTTTATCTCTTTTTCTGAAACATAAGTCCCCTGAATACGGGTTGGCTTAGCCTGATCCGGAGGAATATATAACATATCTCCGCGGCCAAGTAATTTTTCGGCACCTGGACTATCTATAATAACACGCGAGTCAACCATAGATGAAACATTAAATGCAATACGACAGGGAATATTAGCCTTAATGAGTCCGGTAATAACATTTACTGATGGCCTCTGAGTTGCAATAACTAAATGAATTCCGGTAGCTCTAGCCATTTGCGCTATTCTTGCAATTGCGTCTTCTACCTCAACAGGAGCAAACATCATTAAGTCGGCTAATTCATCAATAAAAATTACTATATACGGCAATACCTGAAAGCCGGCAAGTTCATTATAAGAATCAATATTTCTCACACCCCGTTCTGCAAAAAGACGATATCTTTTATCCATTTCCGCCATAGACCATTTAAGCGCCGAAAGAATTTTTTCAGGCTCCACTATGACCGGTGTCAGCAAATGGGGGATACCATTATAACTCGTAAACTCGACGCGTTTGGGATCAATAAGTATCAGCCTGACTTCTTGCGGAGAAGCACGGAATAAGAGAGAAGAAATAAACGAGTTGATCAAGACAGATTTACCTGACCCGGTAGTTCCCGCAACCAAAACATGTGGCATTTTTGCAATATCTATCGCGACTGGACTACCGGAAACATCAAGTCCGAGTGATACGGACAACTTCGATTTTACCTTTTGCATAACATTTGAGCTAAGCATAGTTTTAAGCGTTACCACTTCAAGGGTGCGATTTGGAATTTCTATACCAACTAAACTTCGTCCAGGAATTGGTGCCTCAATTCTGATCTGTCCTGTCGGAGCTTCGGTTGCCAGAGCCAAGTCATTTGTTAGGGTTGTAATTTTTGAAACTTTTGTTCCAAGTGCTATTTCAATCGCATACTGTGTTACAGCAGGACCTAGATTGACCTCGGCCACACGAGCTTCAACGCCAAAACTTTCAAGAGTCTTTTCAATTGTCGAGGCGCTTTTATTGATATCTCCTCGGTCTGCTTTATGACCTGATACCTCAGACAAGAGTGAAAGGGAAGGGTATTCCCACACTCCATGAACTGTTTGACTAAGAACATTACTGACAAGCTTATCCGGTAATATTTCCGGAGCCTTTTTATGAATGACAGGCGGCGGCTGGTTAGTCTTAAGTGGAGGAATATCTTGCTTTTGATCCTGTGCTCCCTTGATCGTCATCGGTTTATTGCGGTTTATAAGCGGTTTAGGCCGTGAGGCAAAAACAGAATAAGGAATAAGCCGTTTGAAAGTTTTGCCAATAACAACTAATCCCTCCAAAATTTCATCGAGTGAAGTATCAAAAAATACGATAATACCCACTAACAAACCGCCAATAAAGACTATATCTGCACCCCTTGGAGAAATAATCTCAGCAAGTACAAAAAAAATCTGCTGTCCGATCACTCCGCTTCGGGTCAAACTTAAAAGGGAAAAAAAGAACAAGATATATCCAAGTGTAACGTTTAGTCTGGAGAGATAAAGTCTCTTCGAATTTATAAATAGAAAGCCTATAAAGAAAAATACAAGAGGAAACAAGAAAGCCAAAGAACCAAAAAGACCATTAAGTATTTGATTAAAATACAAAACTGCGCCTACTCTTTTACTAAATGACAGAAGACATATTACTGTTACCAAGAAACTGGCGATTGCAAAAAGTGTATAAACAGTTTTTTTCTTAAGCTTGAGCTTAAAAAGCTTAGCTCTCCTCCTGGGCATATAAAGTATTATATACCACTCCGCTTTGAATTTGCAAAAATTGGTATATACCTACCGGAGCTTTCAAAACTAAAATCTAACTGCCATCTTAGCATAAATAGCTTCAAATTCAGAGCTTCGTTAGGTATTATACTTATTGTATTTTGAAAGCAGAGGGGTATAGAACTTTGGGGATGAGATAACAACTTTTATATACTGTAAACAACCTCAGCCGCCCGTTGTGGAACTCTTTTAGGCCATTGTTCTTGTTGGTCGCGTCGCGGAATATATCCCGAAAATAAATCTTTTGCAGCGCTCAAAGATATATTATATGTCCTTTCTAATTCTGTAGAATCCATCGATAATCGGTCAACAGATATAGATCTAGGATAACTAACTCCAATATTGACTTTAGTATCTCTTGGCCTTTTTTCTCGGTACATCGCGTAATCAGTTGCCTCTTTGTATCTCTCATCATTGGTTTCAATCATTTCTTTAAATTTAGGAGATAGACCCCAGGTTAATCCCCAACTATTAAATCTTCTGTAACACTCAATCAGGGGACTCCCTTCCTCTTCCAATGGATGTGACAACATTACAAGAACATCTGTTGCTCCCAGTTTTTTAACTGCGTGTTCAATCGGTAAAGGGTCACCAACTCCTCCATCTCCGCCTCGAATACCATTTATCTCAACATACGGTATATTTGATAACAAAGGAAGATTTCCCGATGCTATGGTTGCACTAATGAGGTCTGTAGATCCATCTTTTGAATTAGGATATACGACCAGTCCTGTTTCGATATCTGTGACTCCAATATGTATTATTCCTCGCGAATTTTCAATCTGCCTAAGATCTACCGGCACATCGATTCGATGACTTTTCTCAAGTCCTTTCATATCTACCACGCCTCTCCAAGCACGTCTTTTATCTATAAGTCTATTTTTAATATTATGCTTAAAATAAAACTCCGCTCCTACCCTTGCTTGTTTAGCAACTGTACGCAAAACGCAAAATGCACCTGTAGATACACCCACCCAATGATCAATTTGGTCGGTAAATTTTAGATCCTCCATTGCCACACAATTCCCGGCTGGGACCACCCCTCTCTGGACGCCCGGACCAATAACTACCGCTGTCACAATACGTTTATGATCAGGGTCTCCATCTCGCAGCATCTCCGCTTTCCTTTTAAAATTTCTCAAGACAGTATCCATTTCGCCTCCAAATGCTATTTCTGTTTCTAAGGGCCTCGCATTCTCACGAGGAATTGTTCGTTCAGGTTTACGACGTAAATTCAAGCTAGGCATTCTATCGTAAAGCCCAGCTATAGCTGTAGTAGCACTGGTAAGTTCTGCTCTCACATGCTTTTCTAATAGAGTATATCAATCTCAACCGTACAAGCTTGACAAAAACCTAACAAAATTATACTTCTATAACAACTGGCAAAACCAGCGGCCTGCTCCGGAACTTCTTCAAAATATGCCGCTCTGCAATGTCGCCGATCAACTTCCGGATATGTACCCAATTCGTAACCTTACCTTGGCGCGCCAAAAGCTCCTTCTCTATCTCTTTTCCTAAAGTAAGAGAAATGTGCGCTTGAATATCTTTAAGCGAAGAACCTCGCATTATCACCTCAGGAGAACCGGCAAGTTGCCCGGTTGACGCGTTGATTTCAGCCATAACAATAAAAATACCTTCTTGTGCCAGTTTTTCCCGGTCCCGGATAAGATAATTCTCAACTTCTTCACCGGAAACTTTATCGACATAAACATTTTTTGTCTCTATTTTCCGGCCGAATTTTGCAGTATTTTTACTAAATATTATTTCCTGCCCATTTTCAACAATAAAAATATCGCGCCGGTGATAATTCATTTTTTGAGCAAGATCCCGATATGCGACCATCTGTCGGTAAGTACCGCTAATCGGTAACAAATATTTTGGTTTAGTTAATGCGATAAGTAATTGAAGATCACCTGATGACCCATGCCCTGAAACATGGAAATCGTCTGAAATTTCCGAGTAAAGAACCTGCACACCTTTTTTGGATAATGCATCGATCAAAGAATTAACCGCTATCTCATTTCCCGGAATGATATCAGATGAGAGAACGACAACGTCGGCAGGACCAAGCTTTACATCTTTATGTACTCCATCAGCAATACGTGTCAATGCCGAATTTTCTTGTCCTTGACTGCCTGCAACCAAGAACAACACTTGACTATCCTTATATCTTCGCAACTGATCTATTGGTATTTCCATACCTCTGGGAATATGCATATATCCCAAACGCTCTGCAATAGTTTTAACTTTTATCATCGAACGACCGACGAAACAAACTTTACGGTTAAATTTTTTAGCTGCCTGAATAACTTGGTTCATGCGTAAGATGTTAGAAGAATAAGTAGTTACAATAAATTTTCCGTTTGCCCCCCTCATTTCCCGCTCAAAATTAGCAGATAGCCCTTCTTCGGAAGTAGAAAACCCGCGTCTATCAGAACCAAGTGAATCTGATAGAAGACAAAGTACTCCTTCCTCCGCGGCTTTAGCTATTTTTCCGAACTCTGTTCTAATTCCGTCTGCAGGTGTAAAGTCAAATTTAAAATCGCTGCCGTGGTAAAGATTGCCAACCGGTGTATGAATAATAATATTAGCACTATCCGGTACAGAATGCGTGACTCGCAAAAATGTCGCGCTGAATTCACCAAGTTGTACTACGCTATTATCAAATTTAATTGTTTGAACAGCCGGCTTCAAACCAAATTCCGAAAGCTTTTCATTTGCTAACGCGGCAGTTAGTGGGGAACCATATATTGGAAAAGGTGGTAGCTGCGGAATAATAAAAGGTAATCCGCCGATGTGGTCTTCATGCCCATGAGTAAGCACCAGTCCTACTATCTTTTTTTTCGCCGAGCCAACCGGCAGGCAAGTTGAAAGTAGATATGAAATATCAGGAAGCAATAGATCCACTCCCAACATTGTTTCATCAGGAAAACCCAATCCACAGTCTACAATGAGTATTTGATCTTTATACTCATATACGTACATATTTCGAGTGACGTTCCTCTAGACCTCCTAGCGAAATAAAGGAAACAGAATCATGTAGGGGAGGTGGAGTGGTTTTTAAATTTTTCTCTTCAATCATCTTATATTCTTATTTATACTTGTAATTATAACATACTCCACCCTAGCATAGTTTTTTTGTTAAACATACTACTGATTCAATTGAGGAATACTTTAGCTCTTCAAATAACTCAACTTTAAGGATTTTGCTCCTTTTGCTCCAAATTATTCCTAAACCTTTCTATTATTTGTGGATCCAAAACTGGCTTACTGGAAGTAAGCTTAATTTCTTTAGTCGCCAAATGTGACAATTCTTCTGCATTTCTAACCTCACTAAATATACCTTTAGCCTCATCGTTTGTAATGTCAGGTAACATTTTCATTACAAGCTGAAATTGAGCCTGATCTAATCTGGCTCTCATATAGGTTGATACATCATCGAAGTGATACCTCACGTCCGGAAATTGAGACCACATACTTAGGCCTAATCTTAAAAGCTTCGGTAAATCAGCACGCGGCATCTCATAAATCATTTTATGTCTTTCCCACTCTTCTGTTTGTTTCTCATTTAATTCTGCTAATGGTATTGGGAGGTTACCTTCTATCCCGTCAGAACTTTCTGTTCTCATCCAATCTTTTTGTCTTGCAAAATCCACATAAATAAAATTTTGGAGCATCTGAGGAAATTCTTTAATTACTTTATTTGAAACACCATGCATCAGTTCCATGTTCCTATTAAAGGTTTTATTACCCTCAATCTTTAAAGGAGGTCTATTTGCAGTATCCCGTAAAAAAAAGGGTGCTTCTTGTTTAAATAAATTAGGGTCTATTGCAAATAAAACCGGTAAACGAGGATTATATTTCTTTTCTCTATTTTTTATATCTGCTTCGCGATGTATCTGATCACCATTTTCTTCACCCATACTTACATTTATTATATCAATTTAAATCAAATAAATACAAATTGCATAACCATCAGCAATCCGTTTACCATTCCGGCATAAATTGCTTAATATTATCGGGAGTGATACGGACAGTCTCAGCCTGACCTGATACAATTAACATAGCTGATTTGCGGCACATATTTGTGATAAGACGGTCAAGCCCACGAATACCGGGGTCATAACCCAATGGCCTGACAAGCGGTCCCCATACCTCTTGGTCAATTTGTAATTGTTCCGGTAATAATCCTGTAACCTTCATAGTTTTAGGCAATACGAAATCCCGGCCGATGACGATTTTTTCTTCATCGTTATAAGAAGGCATGTGAATAATTTCTACGCGGTCAAGAACAGCTGTCGCCACACTCGAAATATTATTAGCCGTAGCAATAAATATAATATGTTGAAGAGTAAAAGGATAATCTATGTAATGATCAGTAAAATTGGCATTTTGTTCCGGATCAAGAACTTCGATAAGTACACCCATAATATCTGCTCTGGCTGTATCAGTCACACGATCAAGTTCATCAAGACAGATAACCGGATTTTTTGATTTTGCTGAGACAAGTTTTTTAATTATAGCACCCGGTTCCGCATCCGGAAAAAATCTCGATTGTCCCCGCAAGACGCGGGAATCTGCCATACCTCCGAAAGCAATACGTTGGAATGACCTGCCAAGTGAATCGGCCAAAGCCTTGGCAAAAGTTGTTTTACCCGTACCTGCAAGCCCTACAACGCAGAGTATTGGTGCTTTTATAATATTATCCATGCCTTGATTGTTTTTGATATTCAACATAATTGACGCTATAAATTCCAAAACCCTTTGTTTAAGCGGCTCAAGACCGTAGTGGCTCTTATCCATTATTTCTTTAGCCTTTGCCAGATCCAACAGATCCTGACTCTCTAATTTCCAAGGCATATCTACAACCCAATTAACATATCGTGATGTTTGTTCGTATTCAATAATAAATGTCGAACTCATAAACCCGGAGCTTTGTCTGATTAGCGCAAGACGGGATATCCTTTCATTGAGAATAGTTTTCAATTCGTCAGGCAATGATGCCTTTTCGATCTTTTCACCCAATTGACGAATTTGGTCATTAGATTTACCATGGTCGGAAACAACACTGATCCCGTTTTTAGACGCGCCATTTACTGTGTGATCAAGATTAAGATTTTCAGCAGCAGCAACATTATTCATTTTACTCAAATCCTCACTTTCAGAAGCCAAAGTTGCCTGCATACTATTCTCAATCTTCATCGGCATATCCCCGCTAGCCATTGCCGCTTTATCTTCAGCACTAGGAGCCGGCGCTGGTGGGGGTTGGGCCGCAGAATCACCTGTGGGTGGATTTTGTGAAGAAGGATCCATATCTCAATATCATATCCTATTTAACATATAATTGAAAAGTACCAAAATAGTTGTCTAATCAATTTACAGCAAGCTTATAATTCCTGCATGAGCATTAATGGCGTAATTTGAAGGTATATATATTTTGTAAAGAAATATCACTCTCGTGGAACCTTCTGGTAGAGATGTTTTTCCAGTGCGTCAAAAAACGTACGCACACCTCTATATCCTTTTCCTTCTACCTTACCAGCTTCTTCTATTTTAGCTTCAGAAACTAAGAAAAATCCATCTGCTTTTACTCTCCTCATTCCCGGCTGGCTACCCTCACCGTCAAGACCTACAAACGACCTTTTGTAAAAATCATCCAAAAGATCAGGCTCTTTTAAGATTACTTGCAAAAATTTAGTCATTACTACGCGTGGAAACTCTGTAGAGACATGAGCTGGAGTAAAAAAGCCTCTACTATCTACCTGTTCTCTATCTTGGAAAAAATGAATTGATAATACCTCATTTTTAGGGTCGGCAATAGATGGCACAACGCTCAAAATATGGGAATTTACTAAATCTGGAAATTCACGCTGAGAACTATATATTCTTTGATGCAAATACAAGATTTTGTTTTCTAGGGGGGATATGCGCAATCGGTCAGGTCCATGATCATAAAAGCCCTCAGCATCTGATCTACTTATTTCCACACCGTTAATTTTTGACCCAGCCGGAAGCTTGCCATGTACGTTTCTTCTGACAATGGCTTTTGCAAATTCCTCAGCCGACAATTTTATTTCTTCTGAACCTCCAGTTGCTATAATAGTCTCAGAACTGCTAATTTTATCCGCTGGGCGTAACGATTGAAGCGCCTCAACATCTTGTTCCGTTAAACTCCTCGTTTGCAATAAAGCAATTAAGGTTTCAGTAGGAATCTGCTTTAATGCCTCCGGCATGGCCGTATCTCCAATTTCTCTCATAAAGGAATTATAACACTTTTTACTTTAAAAACTCAAAAAAACATGAAAGTACATATTATGACAGTGCATACAGAGATTTTTTCAGCTTGACGACTTTTCTTAATATCCAAAACCACCAATTTAAAGTAAATGGTGGAGAAATGGTCGAGGCTAATAACCATTTAAATGGTCAACAAATGGACAGTTGAGGCTAAAAAATAGTGACAAAAAAGGGTGAAATGGTGACCATTTTGGAAATAACAGGTTGAACTAAATTCACTAAATAGGGTTGTCCTTAAAAGTAGTAAAACTTATCTGCTGAAGCGTTTTCGTGGCTTACTCTGGAATTTTTCTCTTTGGAACTGTCGACTTAAAGGATGATCGCGTCGTGTAGGTGGTGCGCTTGAGACTCTTTCCTGACTATAACCTGGTCGTGGTTGTTCACGTTGTTCCGGTCTCTGAGCTGCCCCTTCATCTTCTAAAATCATACTTAAGTTGACGCGTCCCTGTTGATCAATTTCAGCTACCCTGACCTTAACACTCTGTCCGATTGCAACTACCTCCTCAGGACTTTTCACAAACCCGCGACCCATTTTTGAAACATGTACCATTCCCTCTTTCCCCGGTAAATATTCAATAAATGCTCCAAAAGGAAGAATTCTTTTAACCATCCCTTCAAATAATTCACCTGGAACCACTTCGCGTGTCATGCCCTTTATCCAATCCACCGCTTTCGCGACCGATTCTTCAGACATACCTGAAATAGCCACTGTGCCATCATCTTCTACGTCAACTTGTGCCCCGGTCTGGGCTATAATCAACCGGATATTTTTACCTCCCGGGCCTATTATCTCTCCAATTTTTTCAACCGGAATTTGAATTAACTCAATCTTTGGGGCATATTCTGATACTTTTTCCCGGCGTTTGGGGATTACAGAAAGCATTTTCTCCAGGATAAAAAGACGAGCTGTTCGTGCCCTGGCAAAAGTTTCACTTATTTGTTTCAAGGTTATTCCCGGAACTTTAACGTCAAGTTGAATCGCAGTAACCCCTTTTTCAGTACCGGCTACTTTAAAATCCATATCCCCGGAAAAATCCTCAAGACCAATAATATCCGTTAAAAGTACATATTTATCTCCGTCCGACATCATGCCAACTGAAATCCCGGCAATAGGACTTGTAATAGGAACTCCCGCATCCATTAGTGCAAGAGTAGATCCACAAGCAGAAGCCATAGAAGTAGAACCGTTAGACGAAGTAATTTCTGAGACAATACGAATAGTGTAAGGGAAAACTTTTCTGTCTGGGATTACCGGCATCAAAGCTCGTTCAGACAGGGCGCCGTGCCCGATTTCACGCCGGCTTGGAGACATCATTCGCCCCGTTTCGCCAACAGAGTAAGGTGGCATTGAATAATGATGAATATAGCGCTTAGTTTCTTCTCCTTCTGCAGATTCGATAATCTGTTCCAGACGCGGAGAGCCCAGCGTAACTACAGTTAACGCCTGTGTCAAACCTCTTTGAAAAATAGCCGACCCATGAGTCCTTGGTAAGATTCCAACCTCTGCGGATAAATTACGGATCTCATCTATTTTACGTCCGTCAATTCGTTTATTCTTTTCAACAACATCCTTACGGATATATTTGAACATGACTTTTTCAAATGCCTCAGCAAGTATTTTTTTATCAAACTCTAGGCTAGGGTTAGTGCTTTTTTCCTGATCGTAAATTGTGTTTATTAATGCATCCTGTTCTTCATGGCCTGTTTCTCTATCAGCCCTGCGTTTTCCGACATCCAGGATTTCTTTTTTGTAAGTTTTTTCAAGTAAAGCGATGGTATCTTTTAATTTTGTATTTGGAGTGACTAGAGTCTTTTTCTGCCCTACTTTTTTAGTTAACTGTTCAATAAAAGAAATTACCTTTTTTGTTTCTTCATTGCCTAGTTTTATCGCCTCTTCTATTAACTCCTCCGGAACTTGATTTGCTCCTGCCTCTATCATGACTGATTTATCTTTGCATTGAGAAACTACGAGGTCAAGGTCGGAAATAGCACATTCACTTGTAGTTGGGTTCAAAATAAATTCATTCTTCCCTTCCTTATCCTTAACCAACCCAACTCTGATTGCTCCAATCGGTCCGTTCCATGGAATGTGAGAAATAGACAAAGCAGCAGATACTGCAATAAGAGAAAGAATATCCGGTTCGTTTTCTCCATCAACGGATAGAACCGTGATTACTACTTGCACATCATTTTTATAATCTTTTGAGAATAAAGGACGAATTGATCTATCTATTAATCTACCGGTAAGAACTGCCTCATCTGAAGGTCGCCCCTCTCGCTTCACCCATCGGCTGCCTTTAATCTTGCCTCCGGCATAAAGTCTCTCAACATATTCAACACTAAGAGGAAACCAATTAATATCCGGGCGGATATTGCCAGCTACAACAGTTGCCAATACCATAGTATCTCCCAAACGCGCCAAAACAGAAGCAGTCGCCTGGGGTGCTAAATGTCCTACTTCAAGGGTTAAAGTTTTTCCGGCAAATTCTAGCTTAATTGAGGTTTTTTCCATTTAATCTTTCAGCCCAATTTTTTTGAGAATATTGGTAACTCGGCTCTCATCAACTTTTTTGAGGAAGTTAATAAGTCGGCGTCTTTTAGCAATCATTGAGAGAAGTCCGCGTCTGCTATGCACATCATGGTTATGAATTTTAAGATGATCCGCAAGCCGGGCAACCCTCTTAGATAATAGTGCAATTTGAACTTCAGGACTACCTGTGTCACCTTTTGTGGTTTGGAATTCCGTTATAATCTCTTTCTTTTGCGTTATACTAAGTGGCATCAAAATTATTATACCATGCTACTATTCTTTTGACAATGGCACATTTTTTTCATTTGTCAATTCCTTTAACTTATTAAGATATTCTTTTACAATCCGTTTCACCTTATATATTTTAAGACCATACTTTTTACTCAATACTGCTATACTTTGCGGGTCTACATTATATAATCCTCTATGACTAACAAAAATATCTTTATCACGCTTTCCAGTTTCACCTTGGCTAACAATGTCCAGTGCTTTAATCATATTTTCATATTGTTGTAAAATGTTAATTTCATCAATTGGACTTTCGGTAATTTCAGATGAGATTTTGTCATGAAATGTTTCGTCACCATCCTCCCCAATAGGATTATCCAAAGATACGACATTTCTCTCCATAAGAGTCAAAAGTTTCTTAACTTGTGATTCATTAAAGCCTGTCTCATCCGCAATCCCAGAAGCATTTATGGGAGTTGCACCAAAATGCTCTTTTTGAACGCGTTTTACTTTATTAATATCTTCATATTTATTATGTGGGAGACGAACAAGATCTACTTTTTCCATAATTCCTCTCTGAATACTATTCCGAATCCACCATGTAGCATATGTAGAAAATCTATATCCTTTTCTCCATTTAAATTTATCAACAGCCTTAAAAAGGCCTTCATTTCCAGCCTGAATCAAATCCAGGAATTGAAATCGATCACCTATATAATTTTTCGCGATAAAAACAACCAGACGTAAGTTGCTCTCTATAAGTTGATTTCGCGCTTTAATATTACCGGAATCTTTTTCTTTGGCAAGTTCAATTACGTCATTCGCAGTTAACAGCGAATTTTTCCTGATATCACTAAGATAGATTCTTAAAATATCAAGATCCACATTTTTATCTTTACTGGCAACATAATCAAGAATTCTCTGATCGGGTTCTTTAAAGCTGGAAACTGCTTCTTGTGCCAAACTTTCAACCTTGTCCAACGATTTAGCATCAGGTTCATTTTCTGAGATCTCCAATTTCCCGACTTCTCGTTCTGATTTATTCCCAGTTAAAGCAGTATTTTTTGCTCTTTCTCTTCTTTCTGCACTCATAATTGAATATCTATGAAAACAAAAACTATACAAAAAGTATAATAGTATACATTTCCAATAAAAATAATTCAATCAAAATTTTAGTTGACTTAATACAATTTGTTTGATAATATAAATCGTGCCCCTAACAAAAACTGCAATTAAAAAGACAAAATATATTTTTGTTTCCGGTGGAGTAATATCCGGAATTGGGAAAGGCACCACAGCCGCATCTATCGCATATCTACTTAAATCCGCGGGATACAAAGTCGCCCCCATTAAATTTGAAGGCTATCTCAATATAGATGCAGGCACTATTAATCCCATTGAACATGGTGATACCTTTTTATGTGAGGACGGAACTGAAACTGACATGGATATTGGTACATACGAAAAATTTCTCGACGAAGACATGAGCCGCGACAACTTCGTAACCATGGGCCAGGTTTATCAAACAATTATTGCCAAAGAACGCAGGTTTGAATACAACGGTGAAGATGTGGAAGCAGTGCACATCTCAGAGGAAATAATAAACCGTATTAAAAAACTTGCCAACAAGAAAAAAGCCGACGTCGTTATAATTGAGCTGGGAGGAACAGCAGGGGAGTACTGGAACGTTTTTTTCTATGAAGCGTCAAGAATGCTTGCCTTACAAAATGACGGTGACGTTATTCATATCCATGTCAGCTATATGCCTACACCTCACCATTTAGGTGAACCAAAAACCAAACCAACACAGTTATCAGTTCGTACCCTAAATACACTTGGCATACAACCTGATTTTATAGTAGCACGTGGAGAGAAGCCTCTTGATCAACGCAGGAAGGATAGATTAGCCTTATTTTGCAACATTCGGCCTGATGATATTATATCCAATCCCGACATGGACTCCCCATATGAAATACCATTAGTATTACATAAGCAAGAGCTTGATAAAAAAATTCTCCAAAAATTACACTTACCTCAACGAGCCGCCAATCTAAAAGACATAGAGAAATTAGTAGCCCGGATCAAGAGTCCCAAGAAGAAGCAAATCGAAATCGCAATTGTCGGGAAATATTTCGGTACAGGAGATTACCAATTGAGAGATTCCTATGCGGCATTGTTTGACGCAATAGATCATGCTGGTTGGCAGTTGGGGGTAGATATAAAGACTAAATGGATAGATGCGGAAAAAGCTGAAAAAAACAGTATTCAAGATTTGATGGGAGCCCCCAATGGAATTATTGTACCCATTGGGTGGGGCCAACGTGGAGCAGAAGGAATGATCAAAGCAGCCAATTATGCACGGGAGAAAAAAATTCCCTATCTTGGTCTATGTTACGGAATGCAACTATCTGTAATCGCGTTTGCCAGAGGAGTCTTAGAATGGAAAGATGCTGATACTACTGAAAATAATCCCAAGTCAACACATCCGGTTATTTACTTAATTCCCGCGCAAAAAGAATTCATGGAGACTAGAGCCTACGGTGGCACCATGCGCCTCGGTGCCTGGGATGCGAGAGTAAAAAAAGGAACAAAAGCCTGGGAACTTTATAATAAGTACAATGAATTTATTGATAAAAATAAAGACTTAACCAGCGAGCGCCATAGACATAGGTATGAGTTCAATAATAAATTTGTGCAGGATTTTGAGGATAAGGGACTAATTATTAGCTCCCGCTCGATAAAAGAAAACCTTGTCGAAATAATCGAAATCCCCGATCACCCATTCTACCTTGCAACCCAAGGCCACCCCGAATACAAAAGCCGCCCCCTAAAACCCCACCCAATCTTCCTCGGCTTCATCGAAGCCTGCAGCAAGGAAATTAAGTGACAGATCAAATATTTATTTCATTTGCTCAGAAACGTACATTTCAATAAGAGGAATTGAGAATTTTGGATTCAAATACGGCATAATAATTGTTGGCGTATTACTGTGTATTTCAGGATCAAATTTTTCCGACGATCCTTTCATGTGACTTGGTAAATTTAAATCTACATAGTAAAAGTCTGGCTCTCCACTTGAAACAGTAAACGTTGACGTTCCCTTTCTTGATTTAAGTTCCATTCCGCGTTTTTGTCCTAACCCAACAAGTCTCTCTGCTAATTGTTGCGGATTGAGTGGGAATTTTGCGACAACATCTTGATCCATAACCTCTATCGCAACAAAATTACCAAATTGTTCATTAAATTCTCCAATTTTTTTCAAATATGCTATTGGATCTAACGTAAATCCGAGATCTTTCCCATGGGATTCATCAGAGTACTCTGCTACAAAGGCTCTAATTTTTATACCCAACTCTGAAACATTTACAGTCTCAATTTTTAGTGCATCTCTATGTCCTTGGTGGAATATTCTATAAGTTTGTAAATTTCCTTGTTGATCATAATCAGTTTGGAAAAGAGTTCCTTCAAATTTAGACTTATCACGACCCTCATCAAAAATATTTGTGTGACCGAATTTATCCTCACGGTAGTACATATCTTGTGGAAATCGCTCAATCTGTGTAGGACTGGCTTTTTTCCCTTCACGGTCTTGTTGTTCGCATTTATATTTTAATCTGCTTCCCCACCATCTTTGACCTGTCAAATCGCGAGCCAGCGAATTGATTGCATATTTATGAGTTTCATAAGTAACTTCAGAGATACCCTTGTCCCTCTCTGTGGCTTTATTAACTTCGACTAAAGAAGTGTAAATTTCTTTTTCTTTTCGTTTTTTATCTAATTCGGCTCGTTGGTCAACTGTATCAGCATTTAGAGGAGAAACATATCTGCCTTGCGCGTAGGTATAATTTGTAACAAACAGAACATTTAATAACGAAGAAAGTTCTACTTTTGGTCTTATCTCAGCGGCTTGCCCTGCTTCTGGGATACCACCATGATCTTTACCTATATCCGAACGTAATTCATACTTCATAAAATTTATTACCGTAAAGTAACTTATAAACGACAATGATGGGTATTATATACGAAAATCTACAAATTTCAAACAAATGTTCAACCCACAAACTTATAAGCCAGAAAACCTTGACAAGTTGTACGACAGTTTGTACAATATCTTATATGACTAATGTAGTTGCTATATCAGACGCGCGAGCCAATTTGCCAGAGCTTGTTAATAAGGTTAATAAAAATCTTCAAAGAATTGTAATTACCGTTAACGGACAACCAAAGGCCGTGCTTCTAAGTGAAGAAGAACTCGAATCACTTGAAGAAACAGCAGAAATTCTTGCTATCCCCGGAGCTTTAAAAAGCATAAAAAAGGGAGAGGGTCAAATAAAAAAGGGCCAAGTAGTTACCCTTTCTGACCTAAAATAATATGCAGGTTGTTCTCTCCAAAAATGCTGCCAAACAATTTTCGCGTCTTCCTAAATCAGAACAAACAAAAATAAAAAAGAAACTTCATTTACTAGAAACTGATCCTCTTGCAGGTAAAAAACTAGCAGGAGAACTATCAGGCCGCAGGTCACTCAAGTCCTGGCCATACCGTATTATATTATAGAATGAACACGGTAGGGAATAAAATAGAGGTAAGCGATATATTGCACAGGCAAGGAGCATATAAGCCTTGAGTATCTCTCTTTTTTCCGCTATAATACAATCATATGGTCACAACTATAAATTTTGTCCCCGGAGATATTGTGAAAGTCCACCAAAAGATCAAAGAAGGAGAAAAGAGCAGAATCCAGATCTTCAGAGGAGTTGTACTTGGAATGCGGGGCAGGGGAGTCAATAAAATGTTTACTGTCCAAAAAATGGTCGGACAAATTTCAGTCGAACGTATTTGGCCAATTATGTCGCCATTAATTGAAAAAGTAGAAGTTGAAGAACATTCCCGTAAAAAAATTCGCCGCGCCAAACTCAACTACCTCAAAGTACCAAAACATAAATAGTTTACAATGCTTACTAACAAACAAATTGCAGGCGCAAAAGGTGAAGACCTGGCAGTTTCGTTTCTTCGAAAAAAGGGTTACAAAATTATTGAACGCAACTTCCGTATGAGAGGCGGAGAAATAGATATAATCGCGATTGATGATGACACTCTTGTTTTTATCGAAGTAAAAGCTCGTTCAACCACGGAGTTTGGATCTCCCTTAGAAGCGATTACTTACTGGAAGATGAATTCACTTATAAAAACAGCACAATTTTACAAAAACAAAAACCCCCGCCTTCCGCAAGCTTTACGCATAGACGCGGTAGCAATAACCCTAGATGAAAGCAACGAAGTAAAAACAATAGAGCTTGTAAAAAACATCAGTTTATGATAATTTCAAACCTATATAATGAAAAATAAAAAAGTCAAAATAGTAGCCACTTTGGGGCCGGCTACTCATTCGCCGGAAATGATTGAAAAGTTAGCTCAAGCAGGAGTAGATGTTTTCCGTTTAAATCTTTCACATCAACGTAGAGACAGTATAGTTAATATAGTAAAGTCGATCCGTGATACGGAAAAAAAGATGAACAAACCACTTTCTATAATGGGCGACCTTGGAGGTTTAAAAGTAAGGATAGGGAATATCAAAGACGATACGATCCTCGATTATGGGAAAACTGTAAAAATTTCCACTGAGCCGGTTATTGGTTCAAAAGAAATATTTTCAATAAACCATCCTTCAATTATTAAACAATTAAAAAAAGGAACGGAAATACTAATCGATGATGGTCTAATTAAACTTATTGTAATAAAAGAATTAAAAAATAATATTGCAATTGCAAAAGTAGAGGTAGGGGGATTGCTACTTCCGCATAAAGGTTTTTATGCGCAAGACGTTTCTCTTTTCACCATCGGAGTGCCTGAAAAAGATGAAGAAGATATAAAGCTTATGACTGAAGTTAACGCTGATGCTATTGCAGTCTCCTTCGTTCAGACTAAGGATGATATTTTACAAATCAGAAAAAAACTCCCACCCGGTTCAAATATCGTCATAATCGCAAAAATAGAAACAAAATTAGCTATAGAAAATATGAAAAATATAATAGCTGTTGCCGATGGAGTTATGATAGCTCGCGGAGATTTGGGACTTGCTGTGCCGATCGCTGAGGTACCTTTTTTACAAAAAAAATTAATCTCGCTTTGTCTAAAAATGGCTAAACCGGTCATTACCGCAACACAAATGCTTGAATCAATGGCAAAAAACCCCTTTCCAACCCGCGCAGAAGTAACTGATGTAGCCAATGCTATCCTCGACGGCACAGATGCGGTAATGTTATCCGACGAAACCGCCACAGGGAAATATCCACTTCAAACAGTCGAAATGATGAGTAAGATTATTGAGACATCCTCGCCACAAATACAAGTACGTGAGTTTCATGATGAAACCGAGATACCACATGCAGTCAGTTCTGCTGCAGGATTAATAGCAGATAAAGTTGGTGCGAGAATGATTATCGCTTTCACCCAAAGCGGCTTTAGCGCCTTACAGATCGCCAGACATAGATATGCACAGGAAGTTATTGTCGCACTATCTCCAAATACAAAAACTCTTAGAAAACTTAATTTTTGCTGGGGAGTATACCCCAAGTTTATAAGCGCAACACACAGTTTTGATCATGCCCTGGAACAGACAAAAGAATTTATTCAAAATAATGACATAATTAAATTGGAAAAAGGTGAACCCTATGTCATAGTTACCGGCCTGCCCTTCAACCAAGCAGGAGTAACCAATCTAATCCACGTCGATAAAGCGGAATAATAATGCCCTTTATCAATTATCCTGTATTGCAACGAAATATCCTACTAATATTACAAATCAATTTTTGAAATAAGGAAAAAACTGTATAATTTTTTCAAGCACAAATACAGCTACCCTACACTTTAGGAGCAACTATTAAAACTACTCTTAAATTCTCAAGAATACCGGAATAGTATATAATTAAATAATGCTGTTTAAACCAAGACAGATGGAGCGCATTGTAAAGGGTTTTGCAAATCATCGACGGATAGCGATGATTGAATTACTGCAGCAGAATCCTGAATTATCGTTGCAAGAAGTTTCAACCAAATTAAAAATAAACAACAAAACAGCTAGTGATCATCTCCGTAGACTCGAGATAGGAGGACTTATATTCAAGCGTAACCGGGCAAACAATGTCATGCATAAATTATCTCCTCGCGGCAAAACTATTCTGGAATTCTTAAGAAAACTAGAATAGAATTTTATATTACTAATTTGTAACATACGCAAGAAAAATTCCTATCTCTCTTGGATCATTTTTATCTGTTCTCTCAATCGAATTGCCGTCTCAAAGTCCAATCCCTCAGCCGCCTCCTTCATAAATTTACGCATTTTCTTCACCAAATCTTCCCGCTCATCCGGCAAAAGAACATCCTTTTTACCAAATTCGATCAAAGACTCTAGTGTGTGAACTTTTTTCTCTTCCTCATTTTCCTCAACCAATTTTGCCCTCACAGATTTCTGAATTCCTTTAGGAGTGATATTATGCTTTTTATTATAAATTACCTGTATATTCCGTCTGCGCTCCACTTCATCAATTGCAGCCTTCATTGACTTTGTAATTTTATCGGCATACATGATCACCTCAGAATCAACATTTCTCGCCGCCCGCCCCATTGTTTGAATAAGAGAAGTTCTACTACGTAAAAATCCTTCTTTATCGGCATCCAAAATAACTACTAAAGAAACTTCCGGAAGATCCAAGCCTTCACGCAATAAATTAATTCCCACAATAACATCTTTTTCACCCAGGCGTAAACTATCCAACACATCCTGACGTGCGAGAGTCACAATATCGGAATGCAAATAGGCTACTTTAACCCCTTTTTCTTCCAGGTAGCTTGTTAATTCCTCGGCCATTCGTTTTGTCAAAGTTACAACCAGTATCCTCTGCCTCTTCGCGACCCGCTTTTTAATCTCTGCAATCAGATCATCAATTTGTCCCGCACTTGGCTTGATTTTAATTTCCGGGTCAATAAGTCCTGTCGGCCGGATAAGTTGCTCAACTACCCCGTCTTTTGTTTCCGCGGCCAGTGACAATTCATAATCATTTGGTGTAGCACTGACATAAACAATTTGATGTGCTTTCCTCATTAATTCATCATATTGCAATGGCCTGTTATCCCGGGCAGAAGGTAAACGAAATCCATAATCAATTAACATTTGCTTTCTTGACCGGTCGCCATTGTACATACCGCGCAGTTGCGGAAGCGTAATATGTGACTCGTCAACAACAAGCAGCCAATCCTTTGTCGCAGCCTCAAAATAATCAATGAGAGAATATGGCGGAGTTCCTGGTTTACGTCCGTCAAAATAGATAGAATAATTTTCAATCCCGTTCACGTATCCAACTTCCCGGATCATTTCAAGATCAAAATTAGTCCGCTGAGTCAACCTTTGTGCCTCTATCAATTTATTTTGTTCTTTAAGTTCCACAACTCTCTTATCCAGGTCACCTCTAATTCTCGCAAAAGCATCAGTATAAGTTCGCGGATCAGTCATATAATGTTTGGCCGGATAAATTACTGTTGCTTCGAGAGGATTTGTTATATCACCGGTCAAAGGATTAAATTCATACATGTTAATAATTGATTCACC
Source organism: uncultured bacterium (assembly GCA_963826535.1). Lineage (GTDB taxonomy): Bacteria > Patescibacteriota > Microgenomatia > Levybacterales > UBA12049 > JAHIGH01. Next base: position 314,683 of record CAWGXL010000010.1, read on the forward strand.
AACCTCGATTCTTATACCGAAATCTACGTATGCGGGAAAAAGATCAATACTGTTACCCCGGACACGGAATGTTCCCCGCTTGAATTCATAGTCGGAGCGCATATATTGCAAATCCGTAAGCCGGATCATAATATCCTTCAATGTGACATGAACTCCGCGACGCAATTCAAGTACAAATTTACCATACTCAACCGGCGACCCTAAGTTATAAATACATGAAACTGAAGCCACCACAATTACATCTTTCCTCGTCAACAAATTAGCCGTAGCTGCCAAACGCAGTTTATCAATCTCCTCATTAATTTCCGCCTCTTTCTCAATATATGTATCCGTCTGTGGTATATATGCTTCCGGCTGATAATAATCATAATAAGAAACAAAATAACATACGGAATTATTTGGAAAAAAATCACGGAACTCTTGATAAAGTTGTGCTGCCAAGGTTTTATTATGCGAGATAACGAGAGTTGGACGTTGCACGTTTTTTATTACATTAGCCATTGTAAAAGTTTTCCCGCTTCCCGTTACCCCTAATAGAACTTGATGTCTTGCGTCTGCTTTAAGATTATTTGTTAATTTTTCAATAGCCTGCGGCTGGTCCCCGGTAGGTTGAAAATGCGAAGTTAATTTAAATTTCATACGAAGCTATTGTAGCACATGGAAATTTGTAATAATTTTGTCAGATTAATATCAAGTTAGTTCAGCAATATAGGGATATAATTACCATAATGTTTACACAAACTCAGTCAGATGGAGGTTTTATATGGCAAAAAGCGCAGCAGCGTTATCATCAGTTGAAGGTGGCAGAAGTTACAGCTCCGGCCTTGTCAGTATATCGGGGGGACGGGACAGTGGAAAAATTAGCCAAACATATGGTGGAATTGAAGGAGGTCGACGGGGATCTTCGGAGTTCAGCTCTCGAGGTTTATCTAGCTTCAAACCAGAGTCGGGCAAAAGGCCAAATCTAAGATTAGTTCAATCTTCATCTCAATCAGAGCGCATAAAGACAAGCGAATCAAGAATAAGATTTAAACCATATCTAATTTCAAACAACAAAGATTTTAAGCCGATTGTTAGCTATAATAACACAGAAAGCAGACAACATTTGCCTGCTATTAACAAATCACGCAAAGTAAGTTTGTCACTCATAAAAAATTCAGTTCCGAGTCCAGTCGAAAGTCTGAGGCCTAGGCGACTTTCTGCTGAGGTTTCGAATTTAGATCTTTATAATAATGTTATATCCCTAAAAGTCATCAGAGAGCAGAAAAATAATTTATCGTGGCCAACTATAAAATATGAAAATAACGTTTTTGCATTTAAAAAGAAAGCGACTCTCCCGTCAATAAATCAAGGCCAAATTCAAGTTGACACCGCAAAGCAAGCTAAAGCTGCCCTACTAAGGAGAGATTTAGACAGAGCTGTAACAAAAAAACCAATTGAGAAATTAAAAGTAAAAACTGATCAAAGCTATACTATTAATACTAATGATAGAATAACCGGGCGTAATTACAAAAATTTAACCGCTATGCATGAATACCCAAAAACATATCCAGATCAGCCTGTATTTACAGGAATTGCACAAATTTTTGAAGAAACACGCGGATTTACAACACCAAGTCCGGAGATAAAATCTATACAAAAAGTATTTGAAAAACCGGAACAACAATTACGTACAATTCAAAGTCATCCGAATACTTTACCTTCAATAAGGAATGAAAGTAAAACACATGATCTCCAAGCTATTAATATTGCACAGCAAGAACAGCAAGCTATAAATATAGACATAAATGAAAATACAAGTAATAATCCTCAAATACAACAGGATGCAACACCTGCAGCGCCAAAACCTAAAATCAAACCGGAGGAAAAGCATTTTATAGTCTACACGGAAGCAAAAAGAGTAAGATCTGAAATTGCTGCCGCTGCTATTAAAGAAAAATTTAGCGAAACTTCAATCGATAATAAGCCTGCATATGTGATCGGCAGTTCACTTCAATTACCAAGTCCTCCGCCTCAAGAAGCATTGAGCCCCATCGCTATAAATGGAGATGGATCATATGCGGGCTTTAGATCTGCTGTAAATAGCGCAATTATTTTTACACCCGAACATGCAGATAATATTATAAAACAAGCGAATAATGAAAATAATCCTGTTACAACAGCTCGAACCAGGCAAAACGCGGCAACTCCAGAAGAGGTGAGAAAGGTATTGTCTGGTGACAATTCATCAACTAAGTCGCCAAGCAATTGAAAATCTTCAAAAACTGAAAATATTAACTCACGTTACGCAATAATCCCAGCTAATTTCTAAACAGAAGTAATGGTGCGTAAAGTTAGCTATTGCGATATAATATGCTAAATCATGAAGACACTTCTTATTTACGCCACATACTCCGGAAGCACTCTTGAAGTAAGCAATTATATTGCAAGCGTTTTTACTCAAAAGGGCTTTGAAATTAAACAAAAAGATGCCAGAGAAGTAGAACCTGATGAATTTAATAACTACGACTTAATTATACTTGGCTCACCAACTTGGGGAGAAGGCGATGCCCATGATTTATTTAAAAGACTAATTGAAAAATTTGATAATATTACTCTTCCCGGCAAACATTTTGCAATTTTTGGCTTAGGAGATACTAACTATGCTCATTTTTGCGGCGCCGCAGAACAATTAGAAGAATTCGTAAAAAAGCTAAATGGAAAATTAATCATCAAGACTCATAAAATAAATAATTTTTACTTCAACCAACAAGAAGAGATACCAAGAGTTGAAAACTGGGCGATCAAAATGATTAGGCTCCTAACATGAAGCATTTTTAGTGCTTAAGTTATAAGTATGGAATTCGATAATAGCATTACAAGTATAAAAATAGATCATTTAACTCTCCAAAATGAAGTATCATCTTTAATCAACGAATATAAGTTTCTGCGGAAAAGAAAACTAAAAACTAATCCTAATATAAAGTTTAGGCATTGTACGGAAAGGCATCAAGGAAATACAAACGGTTCAGTTAATAAAAGTTTACTCTGGCGCCAAAATGAGGCTTACGAAAGACATTATTTAAATATACGCAGAGAAACATCAACTGAAATAGTTGAAATTGAAATTTATAAAAGCTTAGGTACTGAACCGCCTACTGAAATTAATATAAGTATACAAACTTTGCCAGTGGGAATAAAAACATACTATGAAAATTATAAATTTGCTTCTATAACAGGCCGTGAATTAATCAACGGGTTACCCTTGACGTTAACAAAACCGCATGGCTAAAAAAAAGATTTACCTGCCCTATGCTTTAGTTGCATTTATAGGAGAAATGTATTACAATTCTAATATTATGGAACGATTTAGTCGTAGGAAACAAGAACAAGACAACCAAAATGGCGTAGGTCAAGTTTTTACCGAAATAGAAACACTATTTGAGTCAACCTGGATAAACGATACTCCTACAGAAAAAGTAGCTGGAAGTGGAATAAATAAAAAAAATGGACAAAGGCCTGAGGATCCAAATGTTGGAACTCTGGTAGGGATTGGTGAAAATGAATTAAGAATCGAAAGATATACAAAAGTCAGAGAAGAATTTAAAAGACCCTCTATAATAATGCATCACAAACTAACCCTAGACTCTAGTGAAAAAGGAAATGCTCAAATAGTTTACAAAATATTAGGTACTAGGGGTAAATTCAATATGAAACCAATAATTAAAAGTGGACACGAAGCTGCTGACTTAGCCAGACAAATGGTCAAATCACGACCCGCTACATTTGATATTGTCCCCATATAACAAAACTTAGTATAATGAAAACACAGTTTTTACTGAACTGTTGAACTTTTAAGGAACCTGTAGTATAATCTCGATTGTGTTTATTTTTGAAGTAGAAATAGGGAGATCAATCCCGGTAGATTTTATAGCTAGAGAACCAGAAGTAGTAAAAGACACACTTTCACCTTCAGAATTAGATTTAAAAACTACAGATCTGATAACTGACTTTAGAGCAAAGGCATTGGGCGTTTTGACCGAGAATATTGGCGAAGGTTCTGTTTTTCTTGATTTTGAATTTGGTGGTGATTTTCCTCATATTTTTAATAGACAGACATCAACAAGAATCTCTTTTGAAAGTTATTCAACTCATTTATTACTTAGATGTCAAGATGAATATTTAGACATGCCTGAGAAAAATAGAGTTCGAGAAGCAACCGTAGATAGTAAGTTATTACGAATACCTGGACTGATAAAGCCAGGAAAAACTATTTTTCATTCCGAGTTCAAATTAGTAAGCGTTAATGAAAAACAAATAAGAGACGTAAACAGCCTACAAGCATATGATAAAGTCTCGGCTCTTATAAAAAATTTACCTATGGGAAAAATTCGACATCATATTAGTCCATTAAATGTTTAATATTGAACCACCACCTTTTTTAAGCTACAATTGAAACCATGTTTAAACCCGTTTCACCTAAAGTAGACTTCCCGGAAAAAGAACTAGAATTATTAAAGATGTGGCATGAAGAAGGAATTGTCGAAAAATATTTACACCGCAACGATAAATCCAACAACCGTTTTTCCTTTTTAGATGGACCTATAACAGCAAACAATCCCATGGGTGTGCACCATGCATGGGGACGTACATACAAAGACCTCTGGCAACGCTTTTGGAATATGCGGGGATATAAACAGCGTTTTCAAAATGGCTTTGACTGCCAGGGACTTTGGGTAGAAGTCGAGGTCGAAAAAGAATTGGGAATTCGTAATAAAAAAGATATAGAAAACCTTGTGCCAGGAAAAAAGAAGGAAAGCATCGCCAAATTTGTAAGTCTCTGCAAAGAACGAGTCCGCAAATTTAGTCATATTCAGACAGAGCAAAGTAAACGCCTAGGTTACTTTATGGATTGGGACAATTCTTACTTCACAATGTCGGATGAAAATAATTACATGATCTGGTATTTTCTCAAAACTTGCCATGAAAAAGGCTGGATCTATAAAGGCAATGATTGCGTCCCCTGGTGTCCGCGCTGCGAAACAGCCATTTCTCAGCACGAAATGCTTACAGAAGACTACAAAGAAATTCAACACGAAACAGTTTTTCTCAAATTACCAATCGTTAGTCAGGGATGGGAAAATACGTATCTCCTAGTTTGGACTACCACGCCATGGACTATTCCTGCCAATGTCGCTATTGGCGTAAATGCCAAATATACCTATGGGGTATGGCAGAATGATGTATCAGGTGAAAAAGTTTTATTTATTGATAAAGATGAGAATAATATTACGCCTACCCGGCTATTAAAAGGAAAAGAAATTCCGGTAAATGAATATATTTTATTTAACCTCGAAAACGCTTTCACCAAAATAAAAGAAGTACCAGGACAGGAATTAGTCGGTCTTCACTATTTAGCACCATTTGACAATCTCCCCCTTGTCCAAAAAGCCAAAGACGAACACCCCAAAACATTCCATAAAGTTGTGAACGCCTCAAAAATTGTAACCGCTGGAGAGGGGACAGGATTATTACATGTTGCCCCCGGTGCCGGAAAAGAAGACTTTGACTTAGCTAAAACTGAACATTTATCCGTAATATCTCCGATAAACGATACTGCAGCATATGTTCAAGAAATGGGAGAATTTAACAGCAAAAACGCTAAAAAACACCCCGAACTAATTATCGATTATTTAAAAAATCAAGACAACGGAAAGTTTTTACTCAAAACAATGCACTACACCCATCGCTATCCTGCATGTTGGCGCTGCAAAACCGAACTCGTCTGGAAAGTAACCCAAGAATGGTATATAGCCATGGATAAGCCGGAGAACTTGTCCGCCAGCCGGCGGAAAGGCAAAGGTAAAACTTTAAGAATGCAGATGATCGAAGTCGCCAAAAAAATCGACTGGCACCCCAAATTTGGCTTAGAAAGAGAATTAGATTGGTTAGCAAACATGCACGATTGGTTAATTAGTAAGAAGAACAGATATTGGGGCCTCGCCCTTCCTATCTACGAATGTAATAAATGTGGACACTTCGAAGTCATCGGCTCCAAAGAAGAACTAAAAGAAAAAGCTGTTTCCGGCTGGAAAGAATTTACAGGTCACACCCCGCATAAGCCATATATTGATGAGGTAAAAATAAAATGTTCCAAATGTGCGGAGACTGTCTCTCGTCTTGATGACGTCGCCAATGTTTGGCTCGATGCCGGTATTGTTCCATTTTCCACTCTTATAGATCCGCAAACCAAGAAATTAAGCTACACTACAGACAAGAAATACTGGAAGAAATGGTTTCCTGCTGACTTGGTTAGTGAACAGCTTGCCGGACAATTTAAGAATTGGTTTTATGCTTTGATAGCCATGTCAACAGTTCTTGAAAAAACAAATCCTTTTAAGTCGCTTTTTGGCTACGGAACTGTTTTTGGGGAGGATGGAAGACCCATGCATAAATCTTGGGGTAATTCTATCGAATTTAATGAAGCAGCAGACAAAATCGGTGTTGATGTGATGCGATGGATGTATGCAACAGCGGATCCGGAGCAAAATATTTTATTTGGTTACAAAAAAGCTGATGAAGTGCGCCGGAGATTTCATCTTATGCTCTGGAATATCTATAATTTTTTTGTAACCTATTCCAATGTTGACTCATGGGAACCGGATCTCACCAAATTCGCGACCCGTCCATCTGATAATATTCTTGACACCTGGATCATTTCTCGTTTACACGCAACCATTAAAATAGTTACTCAAAACTTAGAAAAATACGATATCCAAAATGCAAGTCTTGCAATTGAATCATTTGTTCAGGACATATCGCTCTGGTATATCCGCCGGAGTCGTGTCAGAGTCGGACCTTCTGCGGTAAATGAAAAAGATAAGAAAAATTTTTATGAAACAACTTACGCGCTACTTATTACATTAAGCAAACTGCTCGCACCTTTCACCCCATTTATTGCAGAAGAAATCTATACCAATCTTACAGGTGAATCATCCGTTCATCTCACTAATTGGCCAAATACAATAAATCAATTATTAAATCCTGAGCTTGAAACCGATATGTCAAATGGCCGTTTACTCGCATCGGAAGTATTAATGAAACGTAAAATCACAAGTATTAAAGTCCGTATACCTTTGAAAAAAATAACTTATATTGGACCTGAAGAATTATCCGTAAGTGTCAATAAAATCGTTCGGGATGAAGTTAATGTGCAGGATCTAAAATTTGCACAACAAAGTCAATCTTACGAGGTAAAAAGTCCCGATAAAGAACTTTCAGATATTAGCAATCAGGATGAAGAGCTCGGACATGCCCGGGAGATTGTAAGACAAATCCAGGAAGAGAGAAAGAAGCTCGCGACTAGACTGGATGAAAAAGTTGATGTGACACTAACCGAATGGCCTTCTTTACACGAGGAATATATCAAAAGAAACGCTCTAGTTAGTTCACTTAAGAAAGGGGAGTTTCAAGTTAAGCGTTTGAGTTAACCACTCACCCTACTCAAATTATTGTCATTCCCGCGCCTGCCCGCCTATGGAGGGTTTAGGGGAATGACAAAGCTTTGTTTAACATGAGTTAAACGACGATTCTTTCATGGGAATAAAACTAAAAATCGATTTTTGGCTTCTCGCTCCAGTTTGCGTGCTCCTGCTTATCGGACTTACAACACTTTCTTCAATAAACCCTCTATTTCTTCGAAATCAAAGCTTTTCCCTTATTATTGCGATTATTATTTTTTTATTTTTAACTCAAATAGACTATAAAGTTTATAAAAATATAAAAATCCCGATTTATATTCTCTCAATAATAATGCTTTTTATAGTACTTCTAATAGGTCTAGAAAGTAGAGGAGCAGTCCGCTGGATTGAACTATTTGGAGTACGTATACAACTTTCCGAGATCTTCAAGCCAATTCTCTCCTTGGCTTTTGCAGCTTATATTGCAGATAAAAAACGCATAACATTCAAAACATTTCTTTCCATGATTATATTTTTAATTCCTGTCGCGGTTTTAATTTACCTTCAGCCGGATTTAGGGAATGCTTTAATTTATATCGGAGTTTTTTTTCTCACATTAATTATCATCGGACTTCCAATTGTTTGGTTTTTAATAGCTGTTTTGCCCGTAATATTAGTTTCTCCATTTTTCTGGAATATGCTTCATGATTACCAGCGGCAAAGAATTATTACATTTTTAAATCCCACAAATGACCCGCTCGGGACGTCATATAATAGCATCCAAGCTTTAATTGCCGTCGGCTCAGGAATGTTCTTTGGAAAAGGGCTCGGAGAAAGCACGCAATCAGGATTACGATTTCTTCCCGAAAGGCATACGGATTTTATCTTCGCTACGCTCTCAGAAGGAATGGGTTTTACCGGTGGGATTATTGTAATTCTCGCTTTCACTTTCCTTTTATATCGTATCTATAAAATTTTCGGAAGCGCGACTGGTCTATATGAAAAAACCTTTCTTGCCTGTGGCTTTTTTTTCTTTCTCATTCAATTTTTATTAAATATAGGCATGAATATTGGTATCCTACCGGTAGTTGGAGTTACTCTACCATTCGTTTCATTTGGCGGAAGTTCACTTGTAGCTAATTTTATCTTCTTGAGCATTATTTCTTCAATCAGCGTTTCACAGAAAAAAAGTTACGTGCTGGAAATTAAATGAATATTTTGGTATAATTTAATCTCAATAATATGGACTATGCAATTATAGAATCAGGAGGCAAGCAATATAAGGCTAGCATTGGTGGAATATTAGATATTGATAGGTTGAATCTGGCTCCGGGAAATACACACTTATTTGAAAAAGTGCTGTTGTACACAGCAGGAGGTGTATGCAAAATTGGCCGCCCTACACTAAATGAAGTTTCGGTACAGGGAAAAGTATTAGAACATTTTAAGGGAGACAAAATCCGCGTCGCGAAATTTAAAGCCAAAGCCAGGTACAGAAAAGTTCAGGGTCATAGACAATTGCTCACCAGAATACAAATCACTGAAATTTCAAACAATCAATCAAATGCCAAGTCAGAGAAGAAAGCCGCAGCTGCCACGGATGTTAAAAAAAGTAAAAAATAATTAAGAATTCTTATAGCTTTACCGATTAATACTTGACATCCGTGAAAAGCTATCGTATTATAAAAATAAATTTTCACAATTCAATTTTAACTTTGAACTTTTAATTATATATGGCACATACAAAAGCACAAGGATCAGTAAAAGGCAATCGCGATTCTAGACCAAAATACCTGGGGATAAAATTATATGGCGGAGAAAAAGCAATTCCGGGTAATATTCTGGTGCGTCAAAGGGGCAGCAAATTTAATGCCGGAAAAGGTGTATCAACTGGAAAAGACTTTACACTTTTCGCGACAGAAGCTGGAAAAGTAAGCTACATACAGCGGCTAGGTAAAAGAATAGTCCAAGTTATAAATGAATAATCCCATTCAGGATAACAAAATATATGAATTGGACACAATGGAACTGCAGACCAATCCTCTGCAGCCGAGAGGTGTAATTACCCCTGATTCTCTTGCAGATCTGGTAGAATCTATCCGCGAACAAGGAATACTTGAACCCATTGTTGTCGCCAAAACACCAGCCGGATATCAAATTATTGCCGGCGAACGCCGTTGGCGGGCAGCCAAAATTCTCGGTCTAACTAAAATACCCGTTGTTGTCAAAGAAACTACACCGCAAGGGATGCTGGAAATGTCCATAGTTGAGAATGTTCAGCGTGAAGACCTCAATCCTATTGAACGCGCTCTGGCATATCGAAGACTTATTGACGAATTCGGATTAGGAACTACTGAGGTAGCCAAAAGAGTCGGAAAAAGTGTGCCGGCAGTCTCTAACACAATTCGACTTCTCTCATTACCCGATGCTATAAAAGATGCACTTGTCGCAGGAGTAATTACAGAAGGTCATGTACGCCCATTGCTTTCCCTGGGCGATCCCAAATTAATGCTTGATGTCTTCAAAACAATTTTGAAGGACAATTACACAGTCCGTCAAACAGAAGAATTAGCCCGTAAAATAAAAGGTGATATACAACAAAAAGAACCGAAGTCGGAAAAAGCCCACTTATGGATTCCTGAACAGGACCAAATGGCCAAGGAAATACAGGAGAAATATGAAGCAGATGATGTTGCCATTCAGCAATCTGGCAGACAAGTTAAAATCGTTATTATTATGAAAGGCGAACCTGAAATCACCACTAAGAAACTCCACCATCTTCACAAAACACTAACAGGGTAAATTATTATTTAGTAGAAGCTATATATGGATTTGTAATCGGCCTCATCGTATTCACAGGCCAGTACACGTAGAATGATATTCCGATAATATCATCTTTACCTAGAAATCCCCACTCCCTCGAATCAGAGCTATAAGGCCTATTGTCACCCATAACAATAAAATTACCCTCAGGAACTACAATTGGCTCACCATCCTTCATAAAAGAACCTCCATAAGTTCTCATATCACTTGCCAAATAAACACTTTCATTAAGCTTGCTTCCATTCACATATACAAACCCCTCCTTAACAAGCACTGTGTCTCCATGTTCGCCTATTACCCTCTTAATAAAATCTTTTTCTTTATCCGTTGGCGCTTTAAATACAATGACATCACCTTTATGTGGCTCACTAAACCGTAAACCAATAAGATTAGTAAGAATATATTCTTTATTTTTAAATGTAGGATGCATAGAATCCCCGCTTACTTGGAATGGCCTGAGAATAAAAATATATATAACCAAAAAAATCGATGCAGCCATGAGAAATGTCTGCATAATATCAAGCACGATTGAGTAGGCCTTTTTCAGTATCTCCATAATGGAACTAATTATCTCAATTGCGATTTACATTTGTCAACGTGGAGAGTTTTTGTTAAGATGAAAAAATATCAGGCCATTTAGCTCAGTTGGTTAGAGCGCTTCGTTCACATCGAAGAGGCCGAAGGTCCGAATCCTTCAATGGCCACTATAATGCTTTTATGCTGCTTGTCTGTCTCGCTTTGAGAGAGGACTTAACATCCCCTGCTTTAAAAGCATTCTTTTCAGCCAATCTGATTTAGATTGAGCATCCTTTGTGGGTTGAATACCTTGTCTCCTAAGTCCGCTTTCAACCATTCTATTTGCCCTTAACAAGCTATCATAGTGTCCGGGGATAAAAGGGGGCTTCAATTCAATTTCAATCACCTTTAATTTATCGCCCGCAAACCTTCTATATTCAGCTATCGATTGCTCCTTAAGTATTTCACATCTGTCCCCTGCAATCTCGACAATTGTCCCGTCAGACATTTGCACATCTCTCATCCATCTCTCTTTAATGAAAGTTGGTGAAAAAATTTGTATGTCAGGATTTACATTTAGCTGAATCAATGCACTTTCTATAGCTTTCGTCCTGCTTTTATCAGACTTAGGGTCAAATCGTATTTGGTTTTCTTGCATCGCAGAGAAGAATTGCATTTCATCATTTTCTTTAAGCGGTTCTTTATAACGCACTATGCTTCCCTCAGGGGCTTCAATCACCGTTACGCTTTTATATTTTGGTTTATTACCTGAGGTATTAACTTCTTCCGAAAAAACACAAAAACGGTTCGAGCTTTGGTATCTTGTGTCAGATACACCTCTGGCCCACGTAATTTCAAGAGAACTTATTATTCTCTTAACTTTAGCACGGGAATCCAGCCCAATTCGTGCCTCAATCTCCACATGCCTTTTTTCTAGGTCAGATCCAGCATTCTCCCGATTTTCTTCTACACTTCTACCCATGTTTTTGTTCAAATATTATAATATTTCTTTTAATTTGCTCACCTGTTATTATAATTTGCGCGTTACCGTCACCATTCCTTAGACGACGAGTCCGCACGGATGCTCGATAAAGAACATTCTTCAATTCTCGGGCATTTCTTGGCCAGTCATATTCTAAAAGTACCCGGTTTGCGTCTAAGCCCAAAGCATACTGCTTTCCGTCTGTACTCATTTTCTCTAAAAAATATTTTCCAAGTTCCCGAATATCCTCTGGACGCTCACGAAGAGGATCTAACTCAATAAATCCAGTTGTTAGTCGTTCAACTAGATCTTCATCCAATTCCAAATCATCTAGTCGTTTGTTTGTTGCTGTAACAACACGACCATTGAAAAAATCAGGTTTTTTTAAATTTTGGCTGCCCACCGAAATAATTTCTCCAGTATCAAAGAATGTTAAGAGTTTTGCCCGCACAGGTGGAGGCAGATGAGAAACCTCATCTAGAAATATCGTACCACCATCTACTTGTCTAAATAAACCCCTACTGCTTCTAAATGCACTGGTAAAAGCTCCCTTTTCATGACCAAAAAGAATACTTTCAGCCATCTCGGGAGGAATTTGAGCGCTGTTAAATTTAATGTATGGTTTATTTCTTCTCTCTGAAAAAATATGTAAAAGCCTGGCTACAAGGTCTTTGCCTGTACCTGATTCTCCTTGTATTAGCACGGTTCCGCCTCCCTCTGCATAATCTTTAACCTTTTCAACAACCTCCTTACTACTCTCGCTCGCACAAACCATCTCAATCCCGTTCCCCAATGGTATACGTTCTACCTCAGAATTATTTTTAGGCAGTTGCTCACTCCCAATTATATTATATGAGTAATCCTCATTAGGAGATAATTTCATTCTGCGATCAACAGTACCCCACGTCATTCCCATGCGTTCAGCAACCATTTTCTTACTATATCCCTGTCTGTTTAGCATATTCATAAATGCATTAGATATAGCTTTAAAATTTGTTTGTTTATAATCAAAGACAATTGTAGCTTCACCACTTGCTCCCATTTCAATATGAATCGCTTTTCTATAAAGTGGTTCTTCTTGAGTATTTAAAACGACTTTCGTTCCTATGGTAGTTTGATTTGAGGATTGTTCTCGTCTATAACCACGAGCTTCTATATTGGGTGTTTCAGCCTCAGAAAGTCTTAGTAATGAAACTACATCTACCTGATGTTTATCGCCTTCTCGTATTGTTCTCAAATCTCTATAAACCTCATTTGCCATATATAATTATAAGATTATAGTAAGATAAATGTATTATATAGATAAGAATGTAATTTTCAAGTAGCAAGCTATATAATACAAATAACTAAATTATGACAATTCTCTTTCTGGCACGACTTTTCTATCCTCACATTGGCGGGGTAGAGAAGCACGTCTTAGAAGTAAGCAAAAGATTAGTACAACTGGGCCATAGGGTTATTGTAGTTACTGAAAACCATAAACCCCCCTTGACCCATTTAGTTAATAGGATAGAGGGGATTGAAATAATCAGAATTAACGCGGGTAAAGATGACATGTTCAAAAAATTTAGAATTTGGAAAAGCTTATGGCAACTAAGAACGATAATAAAAGAAGCTGACATAATCCATTGTCACGACGTATTCTTTTGGTACCTACCCTTTCGCTTCCTTTACCCCCGTAAACCTGTTTATACAACCTTTCATGGTTATGAAAGCTACCCGGTTTCCATGAAAGCAATCATAATAAGAAAAATTTCTGAAAAATTATCCTGGGGTAATATTTGCATTGGAGACTTTATAAAAAAATGGTATGGTACAAAGTCTGATTATGTTTCATACGGGGCAGTAGATAGTGTCATTGCGAGGAGGCACGACCAAGCAATCCTCAAAAATGACAAAAAATATTCAGCCCTTTTTATCGGCAGACTTGACGAGCAGACTGGTATATTAACCTATGTAAAAGCTCTTGAAATACTTAAGATAAAATATCCAAACTTTGAATTACTAGTCGTAGGCGATGGGGAATATAAACGCCTAATTGAAAGACAAGTAAAAGTTTTAGGCTTCCAAAAAAATCCTGAGAAATATTTAAGACAATCTCATTTTGCATTTGTTTCCCGTTATTTATCTATTCTTGAAGCAATTGCCGCAAAAAGATTGGTTTTTGCCGTGTACGATAATCCAATTAAAGAAGACTATTTAAAAATGACACCATTTGCCAAGTTTATTATTATTGAAAATGATCCTGAAAGACTTGCAGAAAAAGTTAAATACTTTTTAACCCATCCCGAAAAAGAAAAGGATTTAGTGAATGATGCTTATGATTGGGTGAAAAAACAGTCATGGGACACTTTGGTAAAATTATATTTGTCTCTTTGGAATAAACCTCTTTAACCGGATTATTAATGCAATTCCTAATACAGTTGCAGATAAAGCACTTATCCATTTTGCAATTCTACGTTCTAAAGAATCCGTAAATATTACTTCTACTTTATGTAATCCTTTACCTAATTTAAAAATAATAACACCAGGATAATGTTTATTTTTGTAATTAATTTGTGTTTCTATATTATCTACCAACACTTTCCAGCCAGGAAAATAATATGTATTTTCCTTAAGTTCAACTTTTGATTTTGCAGAGATGATATATTCATGATTCGTAATTAAATGTGATAATTCAACAATTTCAGCATTTCCAGACAAAATTTCAATATGCTTGTTGGGTATTTTACCAATCCACGGTTTATATTTATCTACCCAAATAGGCGTAAGTGCATTAACTTGCCCAATATAATCGTCAAAAACCATTTGATTTCTGAGAACGGCGTCCGCTGTTTGCGGCATCGCTTTTCTATTTCCCCAATTTAAAATCGTGTAAGCAATTGTTATAAAACACAGTAAAATAAAGAATTTTTTATTAGTATAAGTTTTAATAACAATTGCCGCAATTACTCCGATCACGATAATTACCTGGATTGATAATCGCCACGAAAACTGAAAATTGTTAATAATAGGAATAATATCCCAAAGTGGTTTTGTAAAAGATTGCATCATTAAAAATAAAATGAAGAATATTATTATAGAACTTGTTAACACTATTTTCGCTTTCCCATGAACTTTTTTCTTTAAAAGAATAAAAATACCTATAAAAACAACTAGCCATTGTGTATATCCAATGCTCGTATAAATTTCACCCTTATTTCCCTGAAATAATAAACCAAATAGATTTGGTGGATAGAAAAAATCGCGGAAAGAATGAAAAGATATCACAACCTCTGTTCCATAAGCAGTGTACTTGCTTTCTATAAGAACAGGTATCCAATAAAAAGCAGTCAAAAGTAAACCATTTATAAAAGCAAAAATCATATGTAATAGTATCTTAATATTTTTTTTCTTGTATCTTAACCACACACTAAATCCATAAATAATAAGAAAAGGGAAAGAAGCTAATGAGGTTACCTGATGCGAAAGGATCAACAAAGCAAAAAGAATAGAAGTATAAATAAAAAAAATAGAATACCTGGTTTCTACAAAACGCTTGGTAGTTAAAAATAAAAAGGGCAGAATAGCCATTGAAACTAATTCGGCAATACTAACTCGAAAATGCAAATCAATTAGATGATATGGGGCAAATAGATAAAAAACAGCAGCCGCAAATCCTGATTTATCTCCGAATTCATCCTTCATCCATAAATACATACCTATCCCTGAAAGAATAAAGGAAATGGCAATGAGTATTTTCGCACTTGTGATAAATGAAAAGCCCAAAACATGAATAATTGAGATAAGATAATGAGATAATAAAAATGTAAATATAAAATCCGGACAGCCATAACCTGAGCATTGTTTCTCGATCCAGGCGGGAATTAATTGTCCCTGTTTAAGATTTTCAAAAAATTGCATTGCGAATTTTACATGAAAATTAAGATCACCGCTCTCATAAGAACCAATTCGCAAAATACTAACAAGCGGTAATAAAGAAATAATTATTAATAAAAATAGAAAATTAATTCTTTTTTTAGGATAAACTTTAGTGTATAGTAACAAGCCTGCAATAAGAATTGCTGAAATTATAAGATTCACGACGATCATTCTATAAGGATCAAGCATACTGATATAATATACATCAGTGAACTAAACAGCAACATGAAAATTTATTTTCTTAAAAAAGTAATTTTTTATATACTTTTCGCTATATGGATTTTCCTTGCCATTTTTAGTCTGTTTTATAATGCCGGAAAAACAATTTCGGAAATGAATGAATGGGCTTACTTATCCGATAGCGAAAAAAGGCTTAAAATTTTTGGGGATTTGCATAACTTTTTCATTTTAATAAAAGACAATACAGAAGAAAAGTCTAATATATTTATTCTTTCTAAAGACATAAAAACTCCTTACCTTAGCATATATTATTTATATCCTCGAACTATTACTACCACAGATGATAAAAGCAAATTCATAAAAACAGCCCTTGCTCAAAAACATTTATATTTAGCGGTATATAAACAGGTTATTAAACTTGAAAACTATGAAAGGGTCGCTTCTTTTTCCTCGAAAACGAGCTCTGATTTTGGTTATCTTTATAAAAGAAAATGAATATTATTATTACATTGATTACTATTCTATTTATAACAGCCGTTGGTTTTGCCATTATTCGTGGCTTTAATTTAATTTCAAATAAGGACAAGTTATTGAGTATTGCTTGCTCATATGGATTAGGCGTAGGTCTAATTTCAATGCAGTTGTATGTCTTTTCACGATTAAACTTCCCCTGGCACAAAGAACTATTAATTTATCCTTGGCTTATTTTAGTAGGAGTTATTTTATTCAGAAGTAGAAATCGAATAAATTTTAAGCTACCTTTATTTCCAAAATTCACTAACTTACAAATTTTCTTACTTTGTGGAATATTAGTTGCTTGTAGTTACACCATTTTTGAGGCTTTAATTCGTCCTGTTACAGTTTGGGACGGATGGGCTATTTGGCTTCTTAAATCTAAGATATTTTTTCTTGATGGCACAATTGATCCTGAAATGCTTAATTATATAAAATCCGACTACCCATTAATAATTAGTCTTTTAGGAACATTTATTTATATTATATTAGGTAGGGTAGATGATACCGCAGTACTTATTACATCTACCGCTTTCTATTTAGCTCTAGCATTATTATTTTTGTCAGCTGTGAAAAAAAAGTTTGGTTTTACTTATGCACTGTTATTTACGTTTCTCTTAGTTACTACGCAAAATTTTGTCAGACATGGTGGTAGGCTCGAAGCTGGTCTGGCAGATTTAGCACTGGGATATTATGCTTTTGCCTGTTTCATTTTATTAATAATTTATCTGAAAACAAGTAGTGGAAAACTGTTATTATTACTTAATATATTTTTAGGAATTACTACACTCATTAAATTTGAAGGTGTAACAATAACTCTGCTTTTATCATGTTTTATGTTTTATCATATTACTAAAAATAGACTATATAGTCATTTCATATTTTTTCTTATTTGGTTTATACCCTTTACGGATTGGCAGACATATAAAAAAATTCACCTTGCAAGTGTAAATTATTTTACCGCTCATAAATTTGAATTTTCTATATCCAAAACACTTAACGTTTTTTCGGGGACATTTAAAGAATTAATAAATGTAAAAAGCTGGAACATGCTTTGGATAATCTATTTTTATACACTTTTTATTTTTAAAATAACTAAAAATAAAGAGCTTATGATATTAAATACTATAATTCTTTTTCAATTTGCTGTATATATAATAATTTACATATTTACCTCTGGTAACTCTCCTGAAAGCTCGATAGAAAGGTTATTAATTCATATTGCGCCTCTCGCTTTATATTCCGTAGCTATATTATTTAATAACAATCAACCTGAAAAGTCCCGCTAAATGATTTTAATATTCCTGGAATAGCAAATTTTTTTACAACAATCAGTTTTTTCATCCTCTTATTTTTTTTATTAAAATTAATATTCCTTTCTATCAATGTCTCTATTTTATCCGCATTTTCATAGTTTTCAACAATAAAGACCTTTTTAGTTTCATTCGTATAAGGCAATTTGATATACATGGGATTTTTTAAGTAATAGGACGATGGTTTTATAGCGGATTCAATATAACTGTTTTTTATAATATCCCGCGTATCAATATCATACACTTTACAATCAGTATCATTACTATTTTGAATCTTTTTATCAGGTTGGAATATGAGTATCAGATACTTTTTTTTATTTTCGTAAACTGAATAATTACTAAATATCCATTTTGTTACAAGTGGATTTCTTGAAAAATTAGGAATATCATCAAGACTTAAAGCGCTTATTGAATCTATACTCAATATAATATATTTAGGTGGAGACCCACTTAGTTTTTCTACCGCTTTTTTCTCAACAATAGAACTGGAGTACTCATAAAATTGTAGAGGAAGTGTATTAAATGTTGTGCTATATATATTAAGAAGATAACTGTCATAAGGATAAACTAAAACATTCTGTGGATTATCTTTTATAAGAGACTCAAAATATTGAAAATCATACTTCGTAAAAGAATAATCTCCGGTTAATTTATAAATATCAAAAAATGATATATTTTCTGTAGCCAAAGCAATTGACAATTTAAAATATTTTATCGAGATATTAGAATAATAATTTTCTTTAAAAGGTATCAATATATAAAAAATCAAAAAAATAAATATAATAATTAATCTTAATTTCTCCCGTAATATAAAATAAAAAAGTATAAATAAAATAATTAGACTTGGATATATGCCCATAATAATATGATCTTCATCTGGCCTGATAAATGCTGACTTTAATTGAATTAATGCTACTAGAGTTAGAAAAATAAAAGTCTGCTTAATATTTTTCTTTATTCGTGTTTTCCTAATTGCATAAATCAATAATAACGTTAGGGCTATAGGAAACAAAAATAAAATAGTACTTCGATTAAATGACAAGGGTAAATTCATAACATATTGATAATTTTTAATGGTATCAAGCGAATAAACTAAATAATTAAAACTACCACTAATAAGGAAACTAATTATTAATTCAATAAATATAATCAATCCAATTTGAATTACACTAATAAAAATTAATTTTCTAAGTAGTCTTTTGTTATTTTTCTCGTGATAAGTAGTATAAATCTTGTATATAATAAAAAGAACGGATATCATCAAACACGTAACTAAAATATCAAAACTATACATACCAAAAATTGGAGGTAAAATGAAAATTGCTAAGTTTTTCAAAGTAGGCGTATTTTTTAGAGGATCAAAGCGTAAAAGAAGTAAGCTATAAAAAAAAGTGAGTAGAATTCTAAAAAGAGTATTGCTATCATATGCAATTAGACCTATAAAAAAAAAGAGGTAACAAGTAAGAATAATTTGCTCATTCCGGTCCTTTGTTATCAATTTAATGATAAAATAAAGTAAAATAACACAAAATACTGTTATAAGAATTGGAGCGTAAAGTACGGAAATATATGAACTTTGCCCAAATATTAATGCAGGGATAGCATAAATAAATTGAAACAATGGACCATATGTAAATATAAAATCTCGCCCTGCAATATAACCATGTAATAGTCTTTCAACATTATCTGTTTGCCATGAAAAATCAAGAGTATTAGTAAGCAAAATAACATTACTTATTTGGCCACCCAGTAATAAAAGTTTTAAAAAAACAGAAAGTGTAATGATAAAGATTAATATAAAGCCGACAATCATAATTAATAATAATGGGGCAACTAAATGTAACTTTACTGTTTACATTTTATAGTTTTTCTAATAAGATTGCCATATATGGAAAAAACACTAATCGTTACAGGTGGTTGTGGCTTCATAGGTACCAACATCTCACTATTAGCAAAAAAAAAGGTTACTCCGTAACAGTTTTTGACTCACTTATTCGTCCGCACACCGAAGAAAATGCTGAAATACTTAAAAAAGCAAATATACAGATAATTAGAGGAGACGTAAGAAACTTGCATGATATTGAAAGACTACCAAAAAAAGCCACTGGTATTATACATCTCGCTGCAAATCCGGGAATACCCTGGTCAATCAAATGGCCGTCATATGATTTTGCAGCCAACGCTCTAGGCACACTTAATATACTTGAATTTTCAAGATTAAATCATAAAATTCCTATTATTTTTGCTTCTACAAACAAAATATATTCGGAAGAAATAAACATAATTCCCGTTACCGAACTAAAATCCCGTTATATATGGAACTTTAATAAAATAAATAAGAAATCCACAAGGAGTACGATTTTAGAAGGGATAACGAAAAAAGGTGTCAATGAAAATTTTCCAATGGATAGTTCTGGAAAATTTCCCCACAGTCCATATGGCGTATCAAAAGCCACGGGAGATCTTTATTGTCAGGAATATTTTCATATTTATGGTGTACCTACAGTTATAAATCGAATGTCATGCGTTTACGGTTTATATCAGAAAGGAGTTGAGGATCAAGGCTGGCTTGATTGGTTTGTGCAGGCGAAAATAAACAATTTACCGCTTAACATTTACGGTGATGGTAAGCAGGTTAGAGATAGCGTTTTTGGTACAGATATAGCGGAATTGTATCTTTTACAATTGGAAAACATTCGTAAAGTCAAAGGTCAGGTATTTAATATCGGCGGAGGTCTAAAAAATACAATAAGTCTTATTGAGACAATAGATTATTTGAATAGTAAAGGAGGAAAAAAACTAGATCTTACTTTCAAACCTTGGCGACCTGCTGACCAAAAAGTTTATATCACGGATATTTCCAAAATTAAGAAACATCTAGGTTGGGAGCCCAGGGTAAGTGTATCTAAAGGACTTGATCAAATTTGGGCACAATACATGAGGAAATACTAATTTGATTTTTTTAATCCATATAAATACCACCTTAAATAAAAACGCAAATTTCTAAACAATCTAAACTTTGAAACACCTTTCTCTCGGTCTTTCCATATCGTTGGAATCTCTGCTATTTTTAAATTCTTCTTATATGCTTTAACAGTTAATTCCAAAGGTAATTCAAATCCCTCCTCACTTTCAATAATAATGTCTTTGAGTATTGATCTTTTAAAACACTTGAATGCGTTTGTAGCATCGTGTGTCGGTAATCCAGTGAGTAATCTCAAGCTCTTACAGGCAATTAAGGATAATAGTCCCTTTATCATTGGCCCGCCAACCCGTTTCCCATGTCTGCTGTATCGAGACGCACATACTAGGTCAAAACCATTATTAATTTCTAAAACCATTTTATCTATGTCCCTAGGATCGTCGGAAAGATCTGCCATCATGATAGTAATTATAGAAGCTTTGGTATTATTAAAGCCATACTTGAGAGCTTTCAACATGCCTTTTCCATCTTTCGTAAAAAGCACATTAATATTTTTTATTTTTGTTTCAAGTTTTTTTATCTCCTTTAATGTTGGATCGTTTTTGTCTTGTAACACAATTGTTATTACATGTTCGGTTTTGACATATTTATGAATTTGCTCTAATACTTTTTCAATATTGTTCTGCTCGTAATAGGTTGGTAGTATAATATCAAGAAGAGCTTGTGTCATAATGCAAATTATATGTTAGGCTGAGTAATAATTCAATGAAGTAATTACCATGAAGATATCTTTTGTTACCACAATATTTAATGAGGAAAAAACAATAGAGAAGTTTCTTGACTCACTATTTTCGCAAACCCAATTACCGGATGAAATTATTATTGTAGATGGGGGAAGCACTGACCATACAATCGCTAAGCTGGAAAATCACAAAGAAAAATTTTTACTTTTAATTAAAAAAGGCAATAGATCGGTCGGTAGAAATGTAGCAATTAAGCACGCTAAAGGTGATATAATTGTCTGTTCCGATGCCGGAAATATATTGGATAAAAAATGGTTAGAGAATATCACAAAGCCTTTTAAAGATAAAAATAATGATGTCGTTGCAGGTTTCTACAAAGGAAAAGCGGAAAATATTTTACAAAAATGTTTAATTCCTTATGCCCTTGTAATGCCCGATAAAGTCGACCCCAATAACTTCCTCCCTTCCGCCCGTTCAATGGCCTTTAAGAAATCTATCTGGAAAAAAATCGGTGGATTCCCGGAAAAATATAGTCATAATGAGGATTATGTTTTCGCCAATCAACTTAAAAAAATAAATGCAAGTATTTTTTTCGCCAAAGACGCGATTGTGTATTGGTTCCCTAGAAACACGTTCAATGAAGCGTTTAATATGTTTTACCGTTTTGCATTAGGCGACATTGAAGCAAAAATATTCCGCTCCAAAGTATTACTGCTTTTCGCGCGTTATTTTCTCGGATTATATTTAATTTTTTTATCAATTTTATATCAATCAGTCATAGGCGAGGTTATAATTCTTAGTATTTTTATAATTTATCTACTTTGGGCAATTCAGAAAAACTATAGATATGTACTAGATATTCGCGCCCTTTACTTACTTCCTGCAATTCAACTTACTTCAGACGCTGCAGTCATATTTGGATCTGTAGTTGGTTTGTTAAAAATAATAATACAGTTTAATTATCTTACTTTTATAAAACAAAACAAATTATTATTTGTTATTCTGACTATATATATTTCATTTCTAGTATTCACCTTAAAATGGGGGATACCCAATCAAAATCACCCATTCCCCTACCATATGGATGAATGGCATCAACTGCAGGCAGTAGCAAATACTTTCAGATTTGGAACACCTAATACTGTAGGATCAGCCAATGGAACCATGTTCCATTTTCTCTTTTCCGGCTTTTACCTCCTACCCTTCACATTACTTCAAATCATAAATCCCTTTGAACTTCAAATCGATAATTTTCAGATGCGGGAAAGAATATTTGAAATTTTTAGATTTCAAACAATAATTTTTGGATCATTTTCAATATTAATTATCAATAAAATTGCGCAGTTGATTAATGCGTCAAAAAAATTGGTGATAACCTTGTTTACATTTTCTCCAATTTGGTTGATACTTAGCGGCTATTTTAAATATGATATTGCTCTCATTTTTTGGATTTTATTTTCATTATATTATATCGTTAAATTTTCTAAATTACCTAGCAATCGAAATTTCATAATTGCCGCAATACCGGCAAGTTTAGCTATTGCAATAAAAGTAAGCGCTATTCCGCTATTACCGATCTATATTTTTTCATTTTTCCTATTTAGTCCATCTATTAGAAAAAACATCAAATTTTTATTTATAGGTGTTATTATTTTTATCTTTACACTTCTTTTGTTTGGCTTTCCTGACACATTATTTGGGAAAGGGAATTTATTACTATACCTTTTCGAGAACATTGTTCAAGGCCCGCAATCGTCATCAAATTTTATTTTAGGAATGTCCCCATACACATTTCTGATCCTAAGACATTACCCTGTAATTTTTGGTCATGGTTTAATTTTCCTGTTTATCATTTCATGTATATTTTGGATCTATATATGGTCAAAGAATGGATTTAGTAAATATAAACATGTGCTGTTTCTTTTCTTTTGTTTTTTAATTTTTTTTATTAGTATCCTGCCCCTAAAAATTTACGCAGGTGGAAACAGAAGTCTTGTTCTTTTACCATTTTTTACACTGCTTGTTTCTTTAACCTGGGGCGAATTCAAAATATGGCCAAGGCTAAAGCTCTTGGTATTAGTTATGTTAATTATCGCTCTAAGTTTACAGATATATGAATCGTCATTATGGGCAGCAATTAAGATTGGCAACAGCCCCCAAGAAGTATCATCGGAATGGATACAAAAAAATATACCCAAAAATTCTACAATCGGTATAGAGAATGTCCCAATATATCAAAATATCCCGGATATAATTCAAAAAGAATTTTACTTTGATCAATATAATATAAATCAAGAAAAAAGATATAAATATCAAATAATCGATGCCGAGTCCGGATCATTACCACAATATATTGTAATTACTTCCGGGGATATTGAAAAAAAACTTGTTAAAGAATCACCAAAAAAGGACTTGTTAAATAGACTTAGTAAAGAAAAATATATAATATTGATTTCCTTTTCGCCCATTGCAATAAAATATTTACCTTTAATAAATGATGTAGATTACTATTTCAGCTGGCTGGGAGCCCCTCCACTAACAACTACCATTTATGTATATCCAATCCTTGTGAAACAGTAAAAAGTTAATTACCCAAACAATGTTCCTCCTGAGTGAGGGGGAGTAGTATAAAACAACTCAACTGGTATAATATTAATAAATATGGGCTACACAAAAGATGCCGTCAAAGGCATATCATGGATAGCGGTTCTTCGTATTTCAACTCGTGCAGTCGCCTTTCTCAAAACGGTTATTCTTGCCAGGATACTTGTGCCATCGCAGTTCGGTGCTTATGGAGTTGCGCTATTGGTTGTAGGGTTTCTGGAAGTAATGACTGAAACAGGTGTAAATGTACTTCTTATCCAGGAAAAAGAATCAGATAAATATATAAATTCAGCATGGTTTGTTTCTATTATTCGGGGAATTATTATCGCACTAATTATTATTTTATTTACGCCTTTTATCGCTGATTTTTTCCATTCGCCCGAATCCAAAATTTTATTGTATACGATGAGTATGGTTCCATTTCTCCGTGGATTTATTAACCCATCAATTGTAAATTTTCAAAAGCAACTTAACTTCAACCTTGAATTTCGGTATAGATTTTCTATTTTTCTACTGGACTCAATTGTAGCGATCATACTCACATTAATAACACAAGATCCAATAGGTATAGTGTACGGTATGATTGCCGGAGTTATACTGGAAGTATTACTTTCATATTTTATTGTAAAACCTATACCCCACTTTACCTTAAATTCTGATTACATCTCTAAAATTCTTCATAGAGGCAAGTGGGTTACTGCTAGCGGAATTTTTAATTATTTATTTCACAACGCGGATAATATTGTAGTCGGCAGACTACTTGGAACATCTTCACTTGGTATTTATCAAATAGCTTATTCACTTTCAATTCTCCCCATTACAGAAATTGCCGATGTCTTCTCCCGGGTCACATTTCCTGTATACACCAAAATTGCCGGAGACAAAGCTCGTTTGCGCAAAGCATTTATTAAAACACAGCTGGTAATAGCCTCTCTTACAATTCCATTAGGTATTATTCTATTTATATTCCCTACAGAAATTGTTTCTTTAATCTTGGGAGAGAAGTGGCTGGGTGCAGTAGTTATCCTCCCAACTCTGGCAGTTTTTGGTGTAATTAGAGCTACTTCCGGATCTGCCTCAGCACTTTTTTTAGCTGTTGG
Organism: uncultured bacterium; assembly: GCA_963826535.1. Taxonomy (GTDB): domain Bacteria; phylum Patescibacteriota; class Microgenomatia; order Levybacterales; family UBA12049; genus JAHIGH01. The sequence continues at coordinate 339,740 of CAWGXL010000010.1, forward strand.
CAAACAAGAGTATGTTACCGCTGCTACTTTAGTTAGCACATTAGGTCTTATAATTCCACTTATCCCGCTGGTTATGAAATATGGCATTTATGGAGCTGCATTATCAGCATTAATAGGTTCTATTGCCGCTGTCCCTGTTTTCGTATATTATGCATTGAAAGTATTAAATACAAAAGATGAAAAGCGTTGATTCAAAAATTTACGACAAAGATTATTATCTGCATTCATGTTTGGGTTTTGAAGAATTTAAAAAATTTAAAGGTAAAAGGGTCCATCTTCTAGGTGAAAAGTTTCTAGATCGAATTTCTATAATGCCTGGAATGAAAGTCCTAGACATTGGCTGCGGTAGAGGAGATCTGGCAATTGAATGTGCAAGAAGAGGAGCAAAAGCAACAGGTATAGATTACTCGGAAGACGGAATAGAAATTGCAAAGAGCTCATTGAAAAAGCAAAAATTGAATATTCAGAAAAATGTAAGTTTCTTTAAAATGGATTCAAAGAAACTGGAATTTGAAATCAATTCCTTTGATATAATTACATCTTATGACGTGTTTGAACATCTTTATAAAGATGAACTGGAAATAGTAATGAATGAAATCTCCCGGGTTTTAAAGCCGAAAGGAATTCTATTAGTTCATACAGAAACTAATAAAATCTATTTAGATTTCACTCATCATATTTGGTCTTACCCTTTAGATCAATTATTAATAAAAATTAACAAATTAATAACAAAAAAAGAATATCCCGGTTTACCGAAAGACCCACGGAACGAACTTCATAAAAAGCAACATGTAAATGAACCAACCTACTTTTATCTAAGAAATCTTTTTATACGGCATTTATTTTCTGGCAAAATAATATCGCTTATTCCTAAGAAGCAAATATTTAGTTGGAAAGACAAAATCCATAATATACTTATTTCCCTTTATCCTATTTCTGGTTTCTTTCCTTTTCATCTTCTTTTTGCACATGATTATATTTGCATTATGAAAAACAGTAAAAAATAAATGAAAATAGCAATCTTTCATGAACTGCATTCAGGCGGCGCAAGAAGATCTGTAAATGAATTCGCTAAAAGACTTAAGAAAAACCATATTGTCGATCTATACTTTGTAGATGAATTAAAAAACGACAATGAAAAGACTTTCTTCAGCAATGTCAATTATTATAAATTTATCCCAAAGAAATGGACTGGCAATGATTGGAAAACAAAATTATATAAAGACACTATTGAACTAATTAAACTTTATATTTTACACAAGAAAATTGCAATTGAGATTGACAGTAAAAAATATGACATTGTATTCATAGATCCGTCTAGGTTTACACAAGCGCCTTTTATTTTAAGATTTCTTAAGACCAAAAAAATATATTATTGTCAGGAGCCTCTTAGGATGGTTTATGAAGAAGTATTTGATATAAAAAAAGATTTACACCCTCTAAAATTTCTTTACGAAAAATTAAATAGGTTAATCAGAAAAAAAATAGACAATAAAAATATCAAATATGCTGATCTAATTATTGCGAATTCAAAGTATACCCAAAGCAATATCATGAAATCTTATGGCTTAAAAAGTACTTTTAGTTATATGGGAGTAGATACACAAGTATTTAAACCGGTCGAAATTAAAAAAGATATTGACATATTATTTATTGGAGCGTTTGAGTTTAGTGATGGCTATAACTTATTTGAAAATGCAAAAAAATTTTTAAAGTCAAAAGCAAATATAAAAATTCTAGCTTCTGAAAAACAATGGATATCAAATGACCTAATGATAAGAAACCTCTATTGCCGCTCCAGGTTAGTACTGGCATTAGCATTTAATGAGCCTTTTGGACTAATACCAATAGAAGCTATGGCATGTGGAGTTCCGGTTGTAGCAGTAAATGAAGGAGGGTATAAAGAGACTATTATTGATGGCGAAACTGGTTTTCTCGTTTCTAGAAATCCTAAAATTCTTGCTCAAAAACTAGATTTTCTTTTAACACATCAATTGATCCTACAAAAAACGGGAGACAACGCACGTCGGAAAGTTACATCCCGCTGGACATGGGAAAAAAGTACTAATAAACTTGAAAACATATTGTTGAAGCACAATTCGCCGTCTGATTCTTACCCTCGTCTTACCAATTTCTAAAGTTAAAATTTTAATATTGTACTAGTATTAAGTATTAATCAGGAGTTATATAAATATGGCAGATACTACAATGTTACGATCATATATAGACAGTTCAGTATACAAAAGAGATCAGGCAAGGCAGTATATAGACTCTTATATGAAACAAGCTGAACAATACGAGCAACAAGCGCAGACTTATATGAAACAAGCTGATGATTATAGACAACGAGCTCTACAGTATCAAACGGATGAACAACAGGCTCAAAAAGATTTAGATTATTATCAACAACAAGTAACAGAGGCCGAACAGGAAGCATTACAAGCTTTACAGGAATCCGCCGGTTAGACAAACAACCCCTTGAAAATTACAGATGACTCTGCTATCTTACAAGCAACATGATCCTCAAATTTATATATACATTATTTATTGGTATCCTCCTTGCTCTTTTTGTAGGCTTTGGAATAGCTGCATTCTATGAAGAACCAAAATATCCGGAACCTCCAATTAGTTTAAGATATCCTTCACCTTTATACTTGGAATCGAAAGAAAGTACAATTGCCTCGCAACCTACAAAAGGTCAAATTGAGCAGGAAAAGCAACAGAAAAAATTCCAAAAGGACATAGAAGTATATAATAGAAATGTTTCCGTCATCGGTCTAATCTCGGCAATTATTTTTTTAATTATAAGCTTGCTTCTTGTAAAAAATTTACTTTTAATTTCCGATGGGCTACTACTTGGAGGAGTTTTTACTTTGCTTTATAGTATAGGGCGTGGATTTGCCAGTCATGACAATAAATTTCAATTTATTGCAGTCGCTATTGGACTGGTAATATCATTAATCCTGGGTTATATAAAGTTTATAAAATCTGCCTCCAAAAAATAGTGTTCTCTTCTTTCTGAACGCTTACAGTAATTTTGTTGAACTCTCACTGTTAAGTCATATCATTAAACTTGAACAAGTAACTATATGTAAAAAGGAGGTGATAAAATATGGTATACAAAACAAAAAAAAGTGGTAGGGGTTTTGCCTCAATGAATCCTGATAAACAAAGATTAATTGCGAGCAAAGGTGGAAAAGCAGCGCACCAAAAAGGTACTGCACACCAATGGACTAGCGAAGAAGCTCGGGCTGCAGGACAAATAGGCGGTAGAGCACGCCAAAGAAAAATAGCTTAATTTTTATTAAATACCGGAAAAAATACTCGTTTTTAAAAAGCGGGTATTTTTTTGCCCTGCCTGCCGGCAGGCAGGTCTTTCTCATTACTTACAATATTTTTGTTCAACTCTTATTGATAAGTATTACTATACTCAAGTGATTCTAATAAACAGAGAGGAGGTGAATTAAATATGAATATTATATCCTGGATAATATTTGGATTAATTGTCGGAATAATAGCAAATGCTATTGATCCAGAACCAGCTCGTGGAGGATTGTTAAATGCAATGCTTCTTGGTATTGTAGGAGCACTCATTGGTGGATTTTTGGCAGATCTTATATTCGGCGTAAATGTCACCGGATTTAATTTAACTTCGTTCTTAATCGCGGTTGCCGGTTCCCTGATATTGCTCTTTATAGGAAGAGCAATGAGGAGAGCTTAGTCGCTAAGGTATAAAACCTAGGTGACCAAATCCCAAGTAAAGGAGGTGAAAAAATATGACAAATGATCAAAACAAAAATGAAGATCATAATAATAAAAAAGGAATAAGTGCTGCGAAGGCAGGAGCCGTAGGGCTTCTGCTTGGAGCAGCAGGAACTGCCGCTCTGGTGCTGTCTGATCGTGAAATGCGAAAAAGAGCAACTAAAAAAGCAGGAGAAATGAGTCATACTATTGGTATATGGAGCAATAAAACAATAAAAAATCTCCAGGGCACAACTGAAAAAACAAAAGAAAATTTAAAAGAGAATATTACAGAGTTAAAAGAAAAGCAAAAAGAAATTGACTCAAACGCAAAAGATAAGCTCGCGCGCAGTATCCACTAAGCATTAAAAAAGAAGGAGCAGAAATAATAATTATCTTCTCCTTCTTTTTTGTGTTAAAGTAAGTAATTCAACGGAGAATTTTCCTGAGAGGCTAGGAGTAGTTCTTCCTCCAACCTTCTCACATTCTTAATAATAAATAATCTGCCAATCTTCCCCAAGTATCCCTGTTTTTCCAATTTTTTCATCTCCAACGAAGTAGTTTCACGCGTAACTCCAACCATTGTTGCGATATCACGATGAGTAAGTGGTACCTGAACTACCATATCATTTCCTTGTTGCTCGCCAAATTTTTTAGCACAAATTAAAAGTGTCGTCGCTACTTTTATATACGCATTGCTAAAAATCAAATATTCAATTCTGGTGAGTACTCCGTCAAATTTAACTATAATTCTACTCGTCAGTTCAAACAAAACATCCGGATTTGCTTTAATAAAAGCAATAAATTGATCTTGTGGAGATTTCCATAATTCAAGTTGAGTAATTGATTCTAAGAAATAAGGGTTACTAATAATATTTATTCCGTAGGTAAAAGGAAAAAAGTCTCCCGGCTTTAAAATCATTAGTGTCAATTCCTCACCCTTTTCCGAAATCCTAAATACACGCAGGTATCCGCTTTTTAAATAAAACACACTTGCTGAACTATCTTGAGCATGAAGTATTAAATCTCTATTTTTATATCGCAATAACGGAAATATTTTGAAGAATAAATCAAGTTTTGAAAGGCTAACTGAATAGGTTTTTTCTAACATAAAACTATAAGCCATCTTATAGGGAGGCAATTATAAAAAAATGAAGATAATGTAAGAAACTCATAATAAAAGCTTAGTTTTCGAAATAAACCTTGAAACAATTTGATTATTTGCTAAAATAATATATCTTGCCCTACTTACTGTCATTCCCCACAGGGGCAGACGAAAGTGACTGCTAGCTAGACAAGAGTAGGGGAATCTTTAAATTTTGTTTTATGGCAATATTATTAAAAAAAATAAATAAATCTACACTAAAGCTACTTGAAGCAGAATCATTTCCACAACTCTGTACTATGGTGCTCGAGGAGGCTATACAAGTGACCGGCATACCGGCTGGAGAATTATTGCTTCTTTACAATGACAAATTAGAAAAAATATGCTCATCAAAGTTTCCCAAAAAAATAAAATTTAACAAAAACAATAAAATTTATAAAATATTAAAAAAAGGAAAAATATTAATTTCACAAAATACTCTTTATATTCCGTTTGTTTACCACTATGAGTCAATAGGAATATTAATTCTCTTTTCTCCAACCGAGATAAACCTAAACAAGAAAGATATTGACTTATTACAGCTATTTGCAGCAACAATCGCGCTCACTATGAAAAAAACACAATTGCACACTCAGGTACAAAATGCGCTTGAAATGAGAGATCGATTTATCTCATTGGCTTCTCATGAACTCCGAACTCCCCTTACTTCCTTAAATGGGTATATCCAATTATTACATAGAAAACTTGCACATAAAAACACTCTTGAATCCCGTTGGGTTGAGGAATTATATCAGGAGAGCACAAGACTAACGAATTTAATAAAGGAATTATTAGATATAAACCGAATTAAACAAGGACAACTTGAATTTATTTTACACGAGGTAGATGTAGTTGAAGTTATCATGAAGGCAATTGAACGTTTCCGCTTTATTAACAAGGAAAACGAGGTGATATTTTCAAATAAAATTAATAAGGAGCAGGGAAGAATTATAGGTGATTTCGATAAACTATTACAAATGGTAGCCGCTTTAATTAGCAATGCCGGTAAATTTTCCAAACCACGATCTAAAATACAAATAATCCTTGAAAGTAACAACCGCGATGTATTGTTAAAAGTTGAAGACCAGGGAAAAGGAATACCAAAAAAAGAGATAACAAAAATTTTTAACGGTTTCTATAAAATAGGAAAAGAAGAAAAAGAAGGTATGGGTGTTGGGCTCTTGCTTTCTGAACATATTGTTCAACATCACCATGGCAAAATAGAAATCACATCTCTTGAGAACAAAGGAACTACCATCGAAGTTCAATTACCCCGGATTAAAATATAAAAAAAACACTATATACAATTTCATATTGTAAGAAAATTCATGTTCAGCTTGACTTAGCTAAAATAATTGTATTAGATATACTTACACATTTTTAACAAAAGAACTGCCCATGAGTAAAAAGGATCTAACTGAAATTATATATAAATCAATGTTATCAATGGCAACAGAGGAGGGAATTAATGCCTCAGGAAAAGAAGAAATCTTTGGTTGCATTTTTGGTCGTGATAGTTTTATAACCATCCTAAAACTTCTAAAGGTCGTAGCCAATAAAGACGCTCAAAACACAATTGATGTTTCCCCGTTAAAAGAGATGTCGAAAAGAGCGCTAACCACCTTAATTAGCCTGCAAGGAAGAGAAACTAACCTCGAAAGCGGCGAAGAACCAGGTAAATTTATCCATGAGTACCGCAAAGACAAATACGAACGTCTCGTAAATCGGTCTGTTCGTCCATGGTTTTTATACCCGGATAAAATTCTGCGCAATTATGATTCTCTTGATTCCACCCCTTTGGGTCTTATCGCGATCTATAAGTTTTGGCATACGACCGGAGACGATGCTTTTCTTATTAAATCACTACCATCAATTGAAGCAGGATTAAACTGGATAATTACTTATGGAGATAGGGATAAAGACCAGCTTCTCGAGTATGAATTTCCAAAAAATCGCATTCATGGTGGCTTACAAGTCCAGTCATGGACCGATTCTAAGGAATCCTTACTTAGCTTAGATGGTACTTTCCCAATGTATCCAATTGCCCCCGTTGAAGTTCAGGGATACGCGTGGTTAGCTCTTAAATTATGGTCTGATTTCTATAATGATCCATCTCATAAATATACCGGGTCTGAAAATTTCTCTCGCAAATTGAGTAAATATGCAAATCAGATGAAAAAAAAATTTAACGAGTGTTTCATATTCGAATCAGAACGATTAAACTATCCCTCGCAGGCATTAGACGGGCAAAAAAAACAAATTCAAACAGTCACAGGTAATCCACTTCTACTTCTATGGGCAACTTATGAGAACCAGGGACAACCGGAATCAATTATATACAATGAATACATCCCTCACTTAGTAGAACGGGTATTCAAAGGCGACATGTTTGATATAGACGCCGGTATTAGGACTATGAGCGCAATGGCTTCCACTTATATCGAAGGCCAAAATTCCTATCACAACGGAAGTTTCTGGCCAAAACTCAATGGCCTAAGCCATGAAGGATTAAGTAATTGGGGATATATCAAGGAAGCTAATCTATTGCATAATGCAACTTTAAGACCCATAGAATTCTTCGGTTCTGCAATCGAAGTATATGTAAAATCTGTCTCAGGTCAATACCTTCCATATCGTAATGAAAGTGGCCGGGAAGGCTGCCGTCAACAAGCCTGGTCCGCCGCCGCCGCCCTCGATCTCCTCACCTTATAAGACATACGGCCTAAGAGTTTCGCCACGCAATAGTTTTTAGGAATTAATCCAAGTATGATTTCCAAACTAATTTAATCCAATTTTCAGACAATTTCGAGGCTCGTTTTTTAAGTATATTCTTTTATGGTTTTTTTGCGTGCTCGACTACTGGTTGAATATTATTAATATATATTATATAATATAGGTCATTATATGGCAGAAAAAGAAACAAGAGGGCAAGGTAATCAAGAAGTAGCCGAAAATAAAGTACCAACTGCAGCTTTCTCAGAGCGGAAAATTTTTATTGCTCAAGGAAAAGGAGCCGAACGGTTCGCTGAAAGAATGAGAGCAACTGATCCTGATGAATTACAGCGATTACTAGAGCAAAGAGAAAAATATGAACCACCGAAACTAATTGATGCAGTGCGGGACGGATTTCGCCGGGTAAGTCGGGATCTTATAGGGCGAGAAGACACTTTGAACCAGACTTTTTTGGCACTGCTTACCCGCGAACATCAGCTTATTTATAGCAAAGCAGGCACAGCGAAAACTTTGTTGGCTTCATCGGTATTTAATCAATTCGATAATGCAAGAGTATTTTCTATTCAGTTTACAAAAGGAACCCCAGAAGAGGCTGTAGTAGGCGGAGTGGATTTAACTGAATTAAAAAATGGAAGGGTAAAACATAATACTAGAGGAACAATTGTAGATGCCAGACTAGCCTTTTTGGATGAACTATTTGACGCAAATGATGTGACGCTTCGGTCTATTCTCGGAATCCTTAACGAGAGGTGGTTTAAAAAGGGAAGTCAAGAAGAAAGAGCATTAATGCATACAGCTATAGCCGCGACTAATTATATCCGCTCTACAGATGTAACTGAGGCAGTAATAGATCGTTTTGCTTTTAGATCTTTCATAATCCCCAATCAAAATGCATATGATTTATTACGTATAGATAAGGCATATGCAGAATCAGTCGGTAAAGTCCGACAACCGAATAAAAAAATTCCATTTGATTATATTGATTACCTGGCTGATATAGTTGAAGGAGAAATTGAAGGGAGAGAGATTAAGTCTCCACCCCATGTTCTATTTTTAAAAAATGAAATCATAAGAGAGTATCTTGATTTAATAAATACTGACAGAAAGGCAAATGATAAACCTGAACTATACTTAAGTCCAAGGACTATTGCGAAAGCTCGGGATGTATTGAATGCATCCGCATTGCTCCATAACCGTCAAGAGACGACTATAGAAGATCTAAATGCATTGAAATATATGATCTGTACACTAGGAAGTCCTGATGAAGATCAAGTGAAGGTATTTGAAAACGCAAAAAGGAATGTTAAAGGATCTGTAAACAGACATGATCTTGAAACTGTTGATACTTTAATAAATACAAATGATGTGCTTGAACAAATTATTGAAGCAAAAGAAACCGGAATACCACTGGATCTTAGACTTCTGGATAGAATAAAACTTTTTCTCGGAATAACATCACTGTCGGAATTAACTTTTTCACAAATAGTCCAGGTTGTAAATAGGGCAAGACCATCGAATCCGAGAGTTGCAGAGATTCAAAAAGGGATAGCTTCACGCATGGCTATTGAAGCCCAGCGCTTTGCATCAACAGGCACTAATAATCCTAATCTTTTTTAATAGATAGCTTACTATTATGAGCCATGAGAAAGCCGCATATGATAAATCAAATGTTATTCAAACTCCTGAAAAACCAATAGATTCTCCCCTAAGGCAATATATCACTTCATTCGGTATAGATCCGATCAAGGAGCTTTTTCCGCAAGATATTGTAGTCTTTTCTGCAGCAAAAAAACTTGAGAGATTTATCGATGATATAACGATCAAGACAGCCAGAAAACGAGCTCCTGAACAAAAAACAATCAAAGTTGAAAGATTGGTGGAGGAACAGATACAGCATACTTCATATATAGAAGGTGAAGAAATTTCAAGAACGCCTGCAGACTCTATGGATGTCGGGCAAATTCAGAATCCAACTGACTTACCGGAGATTTTACCGGCACAGTGGGTAGAAGCAGAGGTCGCGCCTGACTACTTTGTAAAGAAGCTTTTGGAGAAACGATTATTAAAAAGAGTTTGGATTGAAAAAACACGAAAACCTGTAATTTCATTTGAGACCGTACAAAAAAAGAAAATGGTTGAAGAGCCCGCTCCGCCTGAGGATGAAAAACGGTTTGCCTATGTATTGCTGGATAAATCAGGATCAATGAATCGAGGCGGCAAGCAAATTGCCGGAAAATCGTTAGCTCTTGCTTTTCTTCGTAAAGGCAAAATAGAGCGGTCTGAGTTGTATTTTCGAGCATTCAATTATATTCCGGAAGAAATGCATGAAGGAAAAACAGATGAAGGATTTAAAAAATTGGCTTTAAAAATCCTACGAACAGATAATGACGGTGATACAGATATTCAACTTGCTCTTGAAAAAGCAGTAGAAGATATTAATTCGGGCGGAAAGTTTGCATATGCAGATATTTTATTAATTACCGACGGGCTTTCCAGACTTGAAAATAATCCTTTAGGTAAGGTAAAACTTCATACCGTCAGATTGGCACAATCGGATAAGGACTTATTTGAATCTGAAGAAACTCAATTAAAAAAATTGAAAGCATGGAGTAAAAATTATAAATTGGTAGACCCATCCGAGTTCCAGGACGAACATACAAAACCAGAAGAAGAAAAAGAATTGGAGATTGAAGTACTAAAATCTCTACCTGACCGATTTTCCAAGCCAAAAAGCCTAAGTGAACTAAAAAAACTTATGCAATCGAGAGGCCATATCGAGGACGCACTTCAATATGGCCAATCAGTTAAGGGTAGCTCAGCTTTAACTTCAGAACAGTTAATTGATCTTGACGATATCATCTCCCAGCTTAATGATTTGAGAGATTCATCCGCAATGCAAAAACATATTGAGGAATACGAGCAACAGCAAAAAATAAAGGAAAGTAATGAAGCCAAGAAGAAAAGACGATTGGAACGCATACGTAAAAAACAAGAAGCAGAAACAGAACAAATTCTTAAGCAATTAGAGGAATTAACAGAGAAAATCCCCAATGTAGAAATTCCTTCTGAGCCGGTTAGTCCCCGCTCAAATTCGTCTACAACTGTTCATGAATCACCTGAAGAATTATTAAATAAATTAAAACAATTGACTAACACAGAGTCAAGCGTGGATTATCCGGAGGAGACAAAGACTGCATCGAATAACCCAAATCAAAAATCTAATATAATTCAAACAATTGCAAATTGGATCAAAAAGAGATTTGGAAGATAATTTTTATCCAAAGTGGAATACAAACCCTATTTTTACCTACTCTTTTATCATATACCCAAACCCTCTAACCGAATGCAGAAGTTGCTTAGCATAACCTGTATCAACTTTCTTTCTAAGATATCCCATATAAACATCAACAACTCGTGTTTCAACATCTGTTGAGTAGAGCCAGATTCGCGAAAGTATCATTTCCCGTGTAAGAATTCTACCTTTATTACTCATTAAGTATTGTAGAAGCTTATATTCCTGAGGTGTAAGCTGGATCAACTTACCAAGTCGTTTTACTTCAAGAGTTTTACTATTTAGCTCCAAGTCCGCTATTTTTAGAACCGCATCATTATTACCTTGCTTTCGCAGTCTTGCTTTAATTCTTGCCAGGAATTCATCCGCCACAAAAGGTTTAGTGATATAGTCATCTGCGCCAAAATTCAACCCTTTTACAATATCTGTTACCGCGTCCTTAGCTGTAAGGACAATAATTGGCAGATCTTTATGTTTTTTCCTTACTTCCTGGCAAACCGTCTCTCCGCTCATCGTCGGTAATCCCAAATCCAACACCATGAGATCAGGTACAGTTCTTTGAAAATAATCTAGTGCGGCGATCCCGTCACCGGCAGTATGTACAGCATATCCATTATCCAAAAGTAGTTCTTTGAGATATTTTTGCAATCCGCGATCATCCTCAACAACAAGAATCGTATAATTCATATTCGGATAATGGAATTATAGCAAGTGAAAGCAAGTAGAGCAATAGAATAAGTGAATTCTATTGCAAGAATATTCTTATCCGGCTTTCACAATTCTTACATGATTCTGCTTGTATTTCTTACATGAGCTTGACAGAGCTGTGAATTGTGTTAAACTTTTGCCATCCTCTATTTATGATTTTTTTTCTGCCCAAAAGAAAATTAAAGGTAAAAATTTCCAATTATCTCCATGCAATTTATAAAAAAAGCCGAAAGCGTCCCTTTGAATTCAGCTGGACTTATATTACCTGCTCCTTAAGCGTCATTTGCTTACTCCTTATTTTTTCGTATAATCCCGTTACCACTGCACAATTCTTTCTATCATTTATACAACAGACTCAAAATAAACCTGTCGAAAAAACATTTAGTTTTATTCCCGGATCAGCACCAAATAAATTTGATAATATAGTTTTACAAAACCTAACACTTTTATCCTTCTACGATTTACCTTTTAACACTGACGGCTCGCTTAATACAGAAGTAACGGGCTATGAGTCATTCTATAGCGAAAGAGCAAATTTACTTTTTCAATCAGCTAAAGAAAAAGGCACAAAAGTTCATGCGACTCTCACTCAAACCTATAACGACGACATTTATGAATTTCTCAATAGCCAAAAAGCGCAGGATAAATTATATGAACAAGCAGCTCAGGCGGTACGTGACACAAATATTGATGGAATTACAATAAATGTAGAGTTTGCAGGAGACGCAAACTCAGAATACAAAAACAAGTTTAGCAATTTTGTTGCCAAATTTACTGAATACATGCACAACAATATTCCTGGTTCAACCGTAGCAATCGCTCTGCCAAGCAATATACAAAAAAACAGTATTTATGATATTAAAGAACTAGCCTCAGCTTCTGATTATACCCTGATAATAGCATATGATTTTGCCGTTCCGGAATCCCAAAATACAGGACTCAGGTCCCCTGTTTTTGGATTTAATAGTGTTGATTATCAAAAAATTCTTGTAAAAGCTACAACCAATTTTCAGGACGTTGTTCCTTTGAATAAACTTGTCATGGAACGTGCGTGGTATGGCAATGGCGATAATTACCATCTTTATTCCTCTAATAATACTCCCTTGTATAATGAGACCACAAATACTCTAAATGCAACTTTATCAACCAACACTATTGAGAGACTAATCTCGGATGTGCCGCTTGATGCCCAAAGCGCTGCAAGAAAAAATTTGCCTTTTATTCTTAATGCACTAAAAAATGAAAATATACTCAATGCCAATGTTCTCGCTTATGCTTTAGCGACAATTCAACACGAAACAGCAAACACATTTGAACCGATAGATGAATATAAAGGACGCAAAAGTGCGCGCAGACTTGGCTATGAAGGTGGAACAAACTATTTCGGTCGCGGTTTTATTCAGTTAACACATCTTCGCAATTACGAAAAAATGGGAAATCGGATCGGAATCGGCAACAAACTGGTCAAAAACCCAAACCTTGCATCCAGTTCTGACATTGCTGCAAGAATTTTAGCAGCTTACTTTAAAGACTTTGGAATTGCCGAGCTTGCAACAAATGGTAATTTTATAGACGCGCGTACACTGATAAACCCTGACTACTATGGAGAAATAATCGCCCAAATTGCGTACGTATATCTAAACGCGATATAGTAAACAGCTAAATTTAAATATATGTTAAACAAATATCAGGAATTACCAAAATTCATCAAAGTATTTTTCATGACATTTACTTCAATGTTTCTCATAGTTGCTCTACAACATTTAGGGTTCAGATTACCACTATTGCAACATTTTAAAATGCAGATCAATCTGGTAAGTCCTCTACCGGAAAAAAACTATTTTCTGGACACCGTACTTCCCCTGCTTGAACAAAAAAAAATGCAATTTGAATTAAAAAATGATACATCTCTTATTCCCCAATCATATGCGGCTGGTGAATTAGATGCCGACACAGCCAATGCGTATACGGTTATCGATCTAGATACCGGACTGATTTTATTCGAAAAAAATGGTGAGAAAAGGTTTGCTGTTGCTTCATTGACTAAAATTATGACTGCTTTAACCGCTCTAGACCTTGCTTCGCCCAATGAAATATTCACTATTGAAAAACGCGCAACAAGAGCTATACCCTCAGTTATTGGCGTAACAGAAGGCGAAAAATTAACGCTTACTGAATTACTTAACGGCGCACTACTAATGTCAGGCAATGATGCCGCCGAGGCGATTCGGGATGGAATTGATGCAAAATACGGTGAGCTTGTTTTTATTAGAGCAATGAATGAAAAAGCAAAATTTTTAGGCCTTGTAAATTCCAACTTTAGTAATCCGCAAGGATTCGATTATGGAAATAATCACAGCAGTGCGCATGATATGGCTAGACTCACACAATATGCCTTGACCCAATATCCTCTTATAAATAGCATAGTAAAACAGGATTATCTGACAATCCCTTCAAATGCCAATCACAAAGAATTTGAGATGAAAAACTGGAATGGATTGATTGGAGTTTATCCGGGTGCTCAAGGGGTAAAAATCGGATTTACCGAATCTGCCGGAAAAACTACAATAGTAGTCGCGAATAGAAACGGGAAAAATATCTTAGTCGTCCTCCTCGGAGCTCCCGGCATTTTAGAAAGAGATCTCTGGGCAGCCCAACTTCTCGACCTTGGCTTCCAAAAGTCAATTGGCCTTGAACCGGTAAATATTACCGAAGAACAACTACAAATAAAATACGCAAGCTGGTATAATTAACTCCTCTAAATGATTAAACAAAATAAACAAAAAGCCCTCGATAAAATTGCCAGGGAAATTAATAACTGCGAAACCTGTAAACTAGGAAAAAGCGGCAAAGCAGTTCCGGGTGAAGGTAATCCTGATGCAAACATTATTTTTATAGGAGAGGCGCCTGGTAGAAAAGAAGCCGAGTCAGGACGACCCTTTATCGGCAGATCCGGACAATTACTCCGCTCAATGATTAGAGACTTGGGTTTGGATGATGTAAAAGATGTCTTTATCACAAGTCCTGTAAAATATTTACCTGACCGTGGCACTCCGACCCCAACTGACATTAAACACGGAAGAATCCATCTCATGCAACAGCTAGAATTAATTAATCCTAAATTAATTGTCCTACTTGGAGGCGTTGCGACACGAGGTATTCTGGAAGAAATTATACCGGTTAAGAAAATGCATGGACAAATTATTGATCGCAATCAAAAAAAATATTTTATCACCCTCCACCCTGCTGCCGCCCTTCGCTTCCCTCCCCTTAAAATATTAATAAAAGAGGACTTCATAAAACTGAAAAAATTAGTATAACTAAACCCAATATCTTACCTAATTCTATCCAACTTTTTACACCTGTTAAGTTACAAACTTTATAGTATACCTATACACAGATTTAAATTTAACAAAAGTGAAAAAAACACACGCTCTCTTCAAAAACTCCAATAGAGAGTTATTCCTTATTCTAATAGTGATATTGGGTTTTGCAATCTTTATTCCGATTTTTACATATATCTTTTTCGCACAAGATCTAAAAGACAAAAACAGTATAATGAATAAGAATGACACAGGTGTTATTCTATTTGATAGCCAAAATCATCCCTTTTTTACTTTATATCAGGCTAAATACATAAAATTTATTCCTTTTTCGCAAATTCCAAAAACTATGCAGTTTGCAGTTATTGCATCGGAAGACAAAGACTTTTATAACCATTCAGGTTTTTCTCTCAAGTCTATTTTAAGAGCTATATCCATGAACTTAACAACCAAAGACCAATTATACGGCGGATCCACCATAACACAACAGCTTGTTAAGAATGCGTTATTAAATTCCAATAAAAATATTACCAGGAAATTACAGGAAGTCGTTCTTGCACTTGAAATAGAAAGAAAATACAGTAAAAGCGAAATCCTGGAAATGTATTTAAATTCAGTATATTTTGGAGAAGGATCATTCGGGGTAGAAAATGCCGCAAAATTTTATTTCAATAAAAATACAACAGCACTAAATCTCAACGAGGAAGCTTTTTTGGCAGCTATCCTTCCTTCTCCTTCTTCGCTCTCACCTTTCAGGGGAAATGTAGTAAATGTAAAAAAACTCAAAAACATAGTTCTAAAAAAAATGTATGAACAAAAATACATTACAAAATTACAAATGCACCGGGCAATTAACGAGCCATTGGTGTTCCATACCGGCAACAAAGATATAAATGTAATTGCTCCCCATTTTGCGTTAATGATACGGGATGAATTAGTAAAGAATTACGGTGAAGAATTTATTTCTCGCTCAGGTTTCCGGGTAAAAACTACACTAAATCCCGACTGGCAGGAAATAACAGAAAAAGCAGTTTCCGACCAAGTTACAAATCTGCAAAGAAATAATGTAAGTAACGGTGCGGCCGTAGTATTAGACCCAAGAACCGGTGAAATTAAAGCACTTGTAGGTAGCACTAATTGGTACGATGATAAATTCGGAAAAATGAATCTTGCTACTGCCCCCCGCTCCATGGGTTCGTCATTCAAGCCTATTGTATATTCGGCAGCACTTGAACTGGGCCTCATAACGCCTGAAACTATTTTGCGTGACGTACCGACAACCTTTGAAGGGGGATATAAGCCGAACAATTATGACAGAAAATTCAGAGGAAACGTATCAGTCCGTCGCGCTCTTGCTAATTCCTTAAATGTTCCTTCAGTTGAAGTAATGCAAAGAGTTGGAATTCATAATGCTCTGGAAATGGTTAAAAGATTAGGTATAACCTCATTAAAAACCCCGTCTGATTATGGATTGTCTCTTGTTTTAGGTGCAGGAGAAGTAAGTCTTTTGGAAATGACCGGAGTTTACGCGGTACTAGCTAATCAAGGAGTAAAAAACACACCTATAACTATTCTAGAGATTTATAACAAACAAGAAAAGAAAATATATACATACGTTCCCGCTCGAAAAAAAGTATTAAACCCGGAAGTTACCACAATAATCACCTCTATACTTTCAGACAATAAAGCCAGAGCAGAAGTATTTGGCAATCTCTTAACGGTCTCACAATCTGCGGCAGTCAAAACAGGAACAGCGGAAGATTGGCGCGATTCAATAACAATAGGTTATACTCCTACCCTTTCCATTGGAGTATGGATAGGAAATAATGATAATACACCTATGGACGGTATAGCTGGCTCACTTGGAGCTGCTCCTATTTGGAAAACTCTTATTCAAAAACTATCTTCCTCGTAATTACCTTACAATTATTTCATTTCTTTCCGGCCCTGTAGATATATAACCAATCGCAGCGCCGGCCTGCTTCTCAATTTCTTCTATATAACGCCTCGCATTTCCTGGTAATTGTGCGTAACGGGTAATCCCTTTCGTTGACTTTAACCAACCCTTCATATTTTTATACACAGGCCTAACAGTTGTGAGAAATACTGCATCACCATCATAATAATAAACCTTCTTTTTTCCTATCTCATAACCGGTACAGATTTTAATTTCAGCAAAAGAATCCAAAACATCAAGTTTTGTAAGTGCAAGCTTTGTGAAGCCACATAATTGCACTGCAAAACGTGTAAGCTCGATATCCAGCCAACCGCAACGTCTTGGTCTTCCGGTTGTTGTTCCAAACTCAGCACCGGCTTTTCGTAAAGCTACGCCCGTCTCATCAAGCAATTCTGTAGGGAAAGGGCCAGCACCAACCCGGGTAGCATAAGCCTTAACAACTCCAACAATTTCATTAACATGCTTTGTAGGCATACCACTGCCTGCATTAATGCCCCCGCTCAACACTGTTGATGCTGTAACAAAAGGATATGTACCCCAATCATTATCCAGTAAAACCCCATGCGCTCCCTCGAATATGATTGACTTTTTTGTCTTTATTGCCTGAACAAGTAATGGATATGGCTCTTGTATATATTTTCGTATTTTTTTAATAAATTTATGATATGAATTATATATGTCTTCCTTCTTTAATGGTTTTGCGCCCAGTGCTTGTATTATCTTATTTTTTAGCAAAAGTTGAGTTGTAAGTTTTTCGTTGAATTGCTGAGGATTTAGTAGATCAAATAGCCTAATACCATTGTAGCTTACCTTATCCGCGTAGACTGGTCCGATTCCACGCCCGGTTGTGCCTATTTTTCCTACACCCTTAGATTCCTCATACAGTTTATCAAGAATCTTATGATACGGCATTATAATGTGACAACGTGGAGAAATAAATAGTCGCCCATAAAGCTTGAATCCTGCCTTATTTAACAATTCAATTTCCGAAACCAGCACTTCCGGATCCAAAACCACACCGTTGGTAATGCAGGCTTTTGCGTTCTTTGCAAAAATGCCCGAAGGAATCAGATGCATTGGAAATCGGCCGTATTGATTAATTACCGTATGTCCTGCATTATTTCCGCCATGTGACCTAACAACAAAATCAGCCTTTGATGATAGGAAATCTATTATTTTTCCTTTTCCTTCATCTCCCCACTGACAACCTATGACTACTGTGACAGCCATAAAACTATATCCCTTTCACGCGGACCATCCAATTCCACCAGAACGACTCTCTGCCATTGACCTAGATCAAGAGCACCTACTTTAATTGGAATTGCTAACGAAGTTCCTATAATCGAGCTCAGAATATGATCGGGCACATGCGATGGATCATGCGGATGGCGATAATGAAGTTTTGGAATAATTGCTTCAAAAGCATCGAGCATATCAAGATCAGTACCGGGATCCAAATCAGCCGTTGTCAAAGCTGCCGTAGTATGCTTTACGAATAACAAACAAATACCCTCATTCAACTTTTTTCTCTCAATTTCAAGATTTATTAACTTAGTAATATCAATTACTTCTTTAGTTTTTATTGTCTGAACCAAAAATTTCTGCATAAAATCACCTACAAGCTCATTCTTTATTAACTCTTTCTTACGCTATTCTAATTAATTATACACCAACAAGCAATACAA
The DNA here is from genome assembly GCA_963826535.1 of uncultured bacterium. GTDB lineage: Bacteria > Patescibacteriota > Microgenomatia > Levybacterales > UBA12049 > JAHIGH01. The sequence goes on from CAWGXL010000010.1 coordinate 358,323, forward strand.
TTTTATTTATAAGGTCAACAACAATAATTACAAATATACACATCAATGAGAGGAGGTGATAACTATATGGTTAAAAAAATAGGCTTAGCAACAGGAACTTTCGCGCTTGCTGCAATAATGGCAGGAACAGTAGCCTTTGCGCAAACTGCAACACCAACAGCAACTGTAAGCCCAATTCCAACAACTAGTACAACAACACTGACACCAACGCCATCTGCTTCAATTCCTAGCGGAGCACCTGCAACTGGTAGATAATGATGCTAAGAAATATATGATGTAAAATAAGAAAGATGTGTCCGCCGTTTGGTTGGCGCATCTTTCTTAAAAAAGCATGAGAAAATTATTAAGCATTTGTCTAGTTATAATTATTATATTCGGTGGCATTTTACTTGGAGTTACGATTGCTCAAAAAGCCAAACACAGAGAGATAATTAAAGACAAACCTCAAACCCTCTCAACTCAAACCAAAGTTACACCAACCGCGGTTGCAACTTTAACAATATTACCCGAAATACCTAGTCAACTTTCAATCCCATCTATTAATGTAAATGCGGACATAGAGCAGGTCGGTCTTGATGCACAAGGAAAAATGGACGTACCCAAAACACATATCACTGTAGGTTGGTACTCATTGGGATTTAGACCGGGGCAGAAAGGGAATGCTGTGCTCGCTGGACATTTAGACCATCCCAGCGGGTCACCGGCAGTATTTTGGAATTTGCCTAAACTCAAAGCCGGTGACAAAATAATTATCACTGATTCAAATAGAAACTCTTACACATTTTCAGTCACACATACGGAAAAATATCCACACGAACCAATTTCCCTTAATCGAGGTTTTTGGCAACTCGGATCAGGCTGGATTGAATCTGATCACTTGTGAAGGCTCCTGGAATAGCGTAACTGAAAACTATTCTCATAGGACAGTAGTCTATACCAAAATGGATTAATTTTTCTATTTTTATTCCCTCTCATTTTAGGTGCGGAGCCACGGCAAGCCCGCCTGTTATGACAAGAGCGGAGAGAGTTAGGGTGAAGTTAAATTAAGCATGCTATTGCCTGCCGAAATAATCATTAGGGTTTACACAGCTCATCATTTTAATATAAAATAAATGTGCCAAATGAATAAAAAAATCCTGATCGCAGAAGACGACGCGGCAATCCTGGAAGTAATAAAAATTATTTTAGAAGGAGAAGGTTACGCAATTATCTCAACCGATGATAAAGAAACGATCTTCTCACTGATTACGGAGCACAGCCCCGGCTTGATTTTGCTTGATATTTGGCTTTCCGGGCATGACGGAGGCAAAATAGCAAAAAATCTAAAAACTAAAGAAGAAACACAACACATTCCTGTAATCCTGATTTCTGCCAATAACGAAACTGCCAAAATCACCAAAGAATCAGGTGCTGACGATTATCTCCTCAAACCCTTTGATATCGATGATTTATTAAAAATTGTTAAAAAATACCACCAAAATTAACCTAAGCTTCAACCCCTAACTCACTTAATAGATAAAAAGACCCGGTAATAACTATTTTGGTTTTATCTTTTGAATTTAATAAATCTGCAAAAGCCATTTTTGGATTTGTTTTAATTCGATAATTTGTGAATCCGATTTGCGAAAGAGTACTGGTAATTAATTTGGGTTTTATTGATTCATGAAACCAATCATGTGTATAAATTTTAAATGAGGTAATCATAATACTTTTAGCCAACGGAGCAATTATTTGCAATAATGGTTTAATTTCTTTTGTACTCTTAAAAGCAATTAAAAAATTAAATTTGTATTTAGGATACAAATGCGCAATTGCTTGAATAAAAGCTTTCATTTTTTGTTCATTATGTGCTGCATCAAAAATAACCATTTTTTTACTTATACGGTATATACTTAATCGACCAAAAAAATCTGCTTTTATTAAAGCTTGACGAAGAAGATTTTCGTCAATAACAAAACCATCACGCTTGGACAGAACACTAAGCGCAGCCAATGCTAAACTGCAATTTTCTGCCTGAAATGCTCCTATTAATCCCAGAGTTAGTTTTAGCCAATGATTCCCAAAAAAATTAAAAGTAAATATTGTTTTATCTTTAAATTCTTTTACATCTTTAAAATTAACCCTCTCCCGAATAACAATTGTTTTTGCCATTTTTAATTTCGCGGTATTTGTCAATATCAACTGCGCTTCAGTTTTTTGCCCGGTAGTTATAACAACTGCATTATTAGTAATTATCCCGGCCTTTTGTTTCGCTATAGCAATAATGCCCTTCCCCAAAATCTCCATATGATCCAATCCAAGTTTAGTTATAATGCAAATCTTATCATCGCGATCCACAACGTTTGTAGCATCCATTAGACCACCAATTCCTGTTTCTATCACTGCATAATTTACATTTTCTTTCCAAAAATAATAAAAAGCTAAAGCCGTAAGAATCTCAAAATATGTAGGAGAACCAAACTCGGTTTCACGCATCTTTTCAATAAATGGAATGAGCTGATTTAAATACTTAACAAACTGATTTTTCCGGATAAATCTATTATTTATACGGATCCGCTCTCTAATATCATTAATATGAGGTGAAATAACAAGTCCGGTACTCTTTCCCTGAGAAGCCAATATAACACTCAGAAGATAAGCAGTAGAACTTTTCCCCGAAGTTCCTGCTATATGTATTACTTTCAATTTATTCTGAGGATTCCCTAAAAATTGCAATAAATATTTAGTCCGCCTAACCCCAACACCACCCTGAAAAAGCCTCCTAGGATTTTCGGGAATATGAGCAGATAAATAACTCAGCCCTTCTGTGAAATTCTCAATCTTCATTTTATTTTCTTATTTTATTTCGCACGCACACCTTTCAATTGAATCTGATTATTGAAAACGTTGCAGCTCACGAAAGCATTCACATTCATCCATACGTGGAATTATATATTTTAGATCGTAAATATTCAATTAGACCCAAGCCAACCGAAAGGTTGCTAAAAACCCTAAAATATGATTAACTAATCACAACCTGTATTTTAATTTGCAAACATAAAATGGAAAATAATACTTCAGTAATGCACAATTTTAACGATAAAAATTCAAAAAACCCATTCTCTTTGAAATATGTCATAGTGCTTGTTGTCATAATTGGCCTCGGATTTGGCTCAGGCTTTATTTTATCTAAAATTTCTCCAAACCTGATTCAAGATAATGCCTTACCATCGCCAGTTGGAAAAAACGCAATAGAAAAAGGGAAAACTTACGGATCCAATGATACAAGTACTTTCAAAGACAGCACTGAGGGGGTCTTAAAAGAAGGAGGAATAGAAGGCGAAGGACAATACCATTTAGTACGTCCCGGAGGAGATAGTCAAAACGTCTATGTTACATCTTCGCTTGTGGATTTATCACTTTTTTTAAACAAGAAAATTAAAGTCTGGGGTGAAACTCAAACAGCCCAAAAAGCCGGCTGGCTCATGGATGTAGGAAGGGTTGAAGTGCTTTAATTAGTTATGATTAAGCTTGATAATGTCTCAAAAGTATATAAGACTGGGACAGCCGCATTAACAGACTTAACATTCTCAATTGATAAAGGGGAATTTGTTTTCCTTGTTGGCCCATCAGGTTCAGGAAAAACAACTCTTTTTCGTTTGCTTATTAGAGATACTTTGCCATCAAAAGGTATGATACATATCAACGAATGGGAATTAAGCAAATTATCCAAAAAAAAAGTCCCGCACTTGCGTAAAAAAATAGGCGTTGTATTCCAAGACCTAAAACTTCTCAAAGACAGGACTGTATACGAGAATATTTTATTTCCCCTCGAAGTAACTAATACGTCAAATGCAGCTGCAAAACAAAAAGTCGACAAAATCCTCGAAGAAGTAGGAATTACCGAACACAAAAATAAATTTCCTCTCCAGCTCTCCGGTGGGGAGTTACAACGTGTTGCAATTGCCCGTGCTTTAGTTTTTAATCCAGACATTGTACTTGCAGATGAGCCTACAGGCAACCTCGATATGACAACTTCCTGGGAAATACTCAGGCTACTTCAAGACATAAATAAAACTGGTACCACAATTATCATGGCAACCCACAATACTGATATAATAAATAGTCTGCTAAAACGTGTAATAACACTGGAAAAAGGAAAAGTTATAAAAGATGAAAGTAACCGTTCAAAAAAAGTTAAATGAAAATTAATAATTATCTGATGAGTGAGAACAATAAACTATCCCGCAGCAAGCTGACGGGTTATTGTCATTCCGAGCGACCAACGGGAGTCGAGGAATCTCATACCACAATGTTACTAAGTGACATGAGATCCCTCCACGCGCTTCGCTTAGTCGGGATGACAGCGTCTCCGCTGCAAGAAACGAGCAATAAAACCTTAAAAGAGATAAAATTTTTATGAGATCGGTAAAAACAAGCTGGAAACATATCAGAAGAAATCCATATCAGTCAATGGCTGCAATCTTCATAACAATGATTACGTTTTTTGCCATCTCAATTTTTGCCTTTATACTCATTGGCTCATCAATTATCGTAAATTATTTGGAATCAAGATTGGAAGTTGTAGCTTTTTTCAATGATGATGCCAAACAGTCTGATATTAACGCGCTTGAAAATAATCTCAAACAAACCGGAAAAATTGCCAATATGAAATTTGTCTCCAAAAAAGATGCACTGGCAAAATATAAACTACAGAACAAGGACGACCCTGTTCTTCTTGAATTAGTAACCGAAGACATATTGCCTGCCTCACTGGAAATTTCAACCACTAAAATTCAGGACCTTCCGGGTATTGCTCATGAGCTAAAAAGCTCTTCGTTAGTTTCCCTTGTAAGATATCCTCAAGACGTAGTTGCTACACTATCCAAATGGACAAATGCAATTAAAATTATAGGTTTAGGCTTGATCGCTATTTTGATAGCAGAATCAGTATTTATAATTATAAGTATAGTAGGGTTCAAAATTTCCCAAAAACGGGAAGAGATTGAAATAATGCGCCTTTTAAGCGCTAGTAATTCATATATAAGATGGCCATTCATATTAGAAGGTATTTTCTATGGCATTATTGGAACTATACTTGGATGGGGTGTGGCTGTAGCATCTCTTTTATACGCGACTCCATATCTACAACCATTCTTGAAAGACATTCCCTTATTTCCCATCTCAACCATATTTATACTTAAATTACTCATAGGCGAATTGTTCGTGGCAGTAATGATTGGTATGTTTGCCAGCTCAGTCGCGGTTCTCCGCTACCTAAAATAATTCGCGTTTAAGAAGGAAAGTTTGTAAATCCCGCGCGACGGACAACGATCCTAGTCCTTTACGGGAACTCGGGAACCTAATAATAAATAATATTTCCCTTTTCTATTTACATAAGGTAGAATTTAATTATACCTTTGGATTCCCACATACACGGGGATGACAATTGTTAATTATATTTATGAATATAAAAAGAAATACTATTTTGTTTTTCATAATTCTAGGTTTAAATTTTAGTTTACTTAATCCTTCTATAATATTTGCTGAGGAACCATCTTCAACTCCAGACCCCAACATAACCCTTACGCCAACTCCCGTTGATTCACAAGATAAAGAAAACCAGTTAAAAGAACTTAATGACAAAATCCGTGATCTCGAACAGAAAATAAGCGAACTTAATAAACAAGAAGACTCGCTATCGTCACAAATTGATGTAATGGACAATCAAATCCAATTAACAGAATACCGGATTAATGCCGTTAAAGAGCAAATTAACGAAACTACATTAGATATCGATATTGCCGGTAAGAGAATAAAAAACTTAGAAGGATCATTACATGACGTAACAAAAGTATTGCTCACCAGAATAAAAGCAACTTATCAGGCGGGAGAAATAGAACCTCTTCGTATTCTTCTCGCGTCAAGTAATTTACGCGAATTTCTTTCCCGCGAGAGTTACTTAAGAATAGTCCAAGAGCATGATAAAGAATTACTCTACAATACACAACAAGCCAAAATCGATTACGCAAATCAAAAGAATCTAATGGAAGGCAAAAAGAAGAAAATTGTAGCATTGCAGTCCCAACTAGAAGGGTATACACAGGAACTCGATAAGGAAAAAGAAGACAAACAAGAGCTTCTCCAAATAACGCAAAATGACGAGAAGAATTATCAAAGCATGTTATCCGAAGCACGTAAACAAGTAGCTTCATTTAAGTCATTTGCCGCCTCGAGAGTGGGAACCGGAGGATCAATATTGCCAGCCCAGGCTAGCCCCGACGGATGGTATTATAACCAACGCGATGAACGTTGGGGAAGAAATTTGATAGGCTCGTCATCAGATCAAATATGGGAAGTAGGTTGCTTGCTTACCTCAGTTGCTATGGTGTTAAAGAAACATGGTGAGGATGTAACTCCTGCAAATATTGCCTCTATTACAAGCTATTATGCATTTTCCACTGCAGGTATGAGGATTCCTTGGGGAGGAGGCAAATTCACTTCGATTTGGCAGCGTGATTTTGGTGCAATTGACAGCAAGCTCGCAGCAGGTGAGCCGGTTATTATAGGCGTCAATGTAAATACAAATAGTGTTGGCACTCATTTTATAGTCTTGAAAAGCGGATCAAACGGTGACTATATTATGAATGACCCCTGGTACGGTCCAGATCTCAACTTCTCAGATTATTATTCGACCGGTCAAATATTCCAATATGGGTTCTATCAGGGATAAAAAATACTTAAGTTTACATTATAATGATAAAATAGAAAATGAATGAAACCGATCCTGCTTACAGGTTTGATATTTCTGCTATTAGCTTTTTCCACTAGCCAAATCGCTGCAGATGAAGGTTGGGTAATTGAGAGGTTCCAATCAGATATAACACTACAAAAATCCGGAGAGGCAAAAATTATTGAGACGATCACCGTTGACTTTAACAATCTTTCCAAACATGGAATTTATCGCGATATCCCATATGTCTACGAATTATCCGGCGATAAAACTTATACCGAAATTTCCGTAAAGCAAATAATTCAAAATAACGAAAATGCAAAATATCAAATTTCGCGGGACGAAGATTATTTACGAATTAAAATCGGAGACCCCAACATAACCATTTCAGGTAAAAACACTTACCAACTTGAATATATCGCCACAGGAATTCTCAGAGGTTACGAAGAATATGATGAATTCTATTGGAATGTCACAGGAAACAACTGGCCGGTACCCATCAATCTTGTAGACGTCACTTTCACGATACCCGAAGATGGTATTATGCGTATTGCTTGCTTCGAAGGATATACAAGCTCAACTTCTCAATGTCGCAACACGCAAACTCTTAATACCGCACGCTTCAGTTCAACCAGAATACTTGACTCATCTGAAGGTATGACTGTAGTTGTTGGCTACAAGAAAAATCTCATACCTCTATTAACTGTTGAGAGACCCAAAACATTTCTTGAAAAATTTCTTTCCTGGCCATCACTTATGACGCTCGCTATTTCATTTATATTTGCTGTTGGTATGGTTATATCTCTCTGGTTTAAATATGGACGCGATTATTGGCTAGGTGAAAACCCCTTTGGAAAAAAGCTCGATACTGGCTCAATAAAGCCTATCGGTGGTCACGAAACAATAGTCGTAGAGTTTACTCCTCCGGACAAACTCAGTCCCGCGGAGATGGGTGTACTTATGGATGAGCGGGCACACACTCATGATGTTGTCGCGACCATAATCGATTTAGCAGCGCGGGGTTATCTAACAATTACAGAAGTACCAAAAAAATGGTTATTTGGAAAAACAGATTATATCCTAACCAAACAAAATATTGAAAAGCAAATCAAAAAAACATTACAATTATATGAAGAAAAACTTCTCAAAAAGTTATTTGTTAGTAGCGCTACAATTACAGTATCTGAATTGAAAACCACATTTTACCAAGAGCTAAAAGAAATTAAAGAAGAGCTTTATAAAGTTGTAGTTTCAAAACATCTTTTTCCTTCAAACCCGGATAAAGTACGAACAAAATATATCATTATTGCCGTAGTAATTATCATTGCCGGAATTGCTGCCATGGCATTCAGTATCGAAAACGATCTAATTTTCCCGGCCGATTTTAGTGCGGGTATTATTAGCTCCGGGCTTATACTTTCAGTCGTCTCACAATTCATGCCGCGGAGAACAGCTTACGGAAGAAACTTGTACCGCCGGTCAAAGGGATATCTTCATTTTATCAAAAGCGCCGAGAAATACAGACAGCAATATTTTGAAAAAGAAAATCTTTTCAACCAAGTCCTTCCCTACGCGATTATATTCGGACTAACAGAAAAATTTTCAAAAGCTATGCACGATATAGGAGTAAAAAATACTAATACGGGGTGGTTCGTTGGCACTCATCCGTTCCACTCCCAAACATTCGCCGCTAGTATGAATGATTTTTCAAAATCTATGTCTACAGCAATTGCAACAACTCCCAAAGGCAGTGGATTTTCCGCCGGTGGAGGATCCTCAGGCGGCGGCTTTGGCGGCGGCGGGGGAGGAAGTTGGTAAATCACAGCATATCGATTAACTGATAAAAAGAATAAACTGTAGATCTCTTTATATGTTATAATAGAATTCAGAGTATGTCAGCAGCACTTTCCATCAAACACCTCACCAAACATTATGGCAAAAATATTGCTGTAGATGATCTTTCCCTTGAAGTTAAAAAGGGGGAATTTTTTTCATTTCTCGGCCCAAATGGAGCCGGTAAAACAACTACCATTCATCTTACCACCGGTATCAGCCGTATGGAAAAAGGCACTATTAAAGTCTTCGGGTTCGATGTAGTAAAAGATTATCGTGAAGCCCGCAAGAAAATTGGACTCTCACCTCAAGAATTTAACACAGATTTTTTCGGAAAGGTTACAAATATTTTAGACAACGTAGCAGGATTCTATGGAATGCCCGGCAGTGCAAGGAAAAAACGCATAGGAGAACTGCTAGAGCAATTTAACCTAAAAGACCATGCCAATAAACAATTTAACCAACTCTCAGGAGGACTAAAAAGACGTGTCATGCTTGCCCGGGCAATGGTTCATGACCCTGAACTTCTCATTCTCGATGAGCCAACAGCCGGTGTTGATGTAAATTTACGTATAGAATTATGGCAACACCTAAGAGATCTCAACAAAGCCGGTAAAACAATTTTCCTTACTACACATTATCTCGAAGAAGTCGAAGCTTTAGCCAAACGTATAGCAATTATTAACAGAGGAAATATTGTCAAAATTGGAAACAAAAATGAATTTATGGGCAAAGGTAAAAAACTGGAAGCGACATACCTTAAACTAACACAATAATTTAAATCTTAACTATGAACTGGATCGGACTTAATACATTAGTCAAACAAGAAATACAACGCACATTACGCGTAGCAATTCAAACGCTCGTAACTCCCTGGATAAGCGCTGTACTCTTTATTTTTGTATTTGGATCCGTATTAGGAAGCAGAATTGACACTATTGAAGGGATACGCTATATCCAATTTGTACTTCCGGGTATTCTTATGATGAACGTACTCACCTCAGCCTTCTCCCACTCATCTTCATCAGTATATTTCCAACGCTTTGTGCGAAATATTGAAGAGATGCTGGTCGCACCCTTATCACACGCAGAAATGATCTTTGGCTACCTTGCCGGAGCCGTTGCACGTGCCTTAATAGTGGGTATTGGAATATTAATAATTGGCGTCGCTTTCAACGCGCTTACTTTATACAATGTACCACTATTTTTATTTTATATCATAGGTGTATCAATAATCTTCGGCCTTCTCGGTATCCTGATAGGCTTATGGTCAAGCAATTTTGAACAGCTTAATCTACTTAACACATTTATACTTATGCCGCTTTCATTTCTAGGGGGCATGTTCAATTCAGTCCAAATGCTTCCTTCATTCCTACAACCCTACGCCTATTTCAACCCGCTTCTATACTTCAATGATGGCGTCCGCTATTCCATGACCGGCTTCTCAGAAACAAATATCGCCGTCGGTATGAGCATCATTGTCATTTCAATAATAATCCTTTTCGCACTTACCTGGCACCTCTTTACAATAGGTTGGAGATTAAGAACTTAATTCATTTACGCTCATTTCCCCCCTTCCCACTTTACTAAGAATCTAATATACTTTAATTAGACTTATGGTCTTTAATTATGTATATTATACTTAGAACATTTTTAATTAGTTTGTTTTTATTATTTACTTGTCATTCATTCGTGTATGCAAAGCTTTATGTCAATGAGTTTTCTTCATTTACCTCAGATGATGACTGGATAGAGCTACATAACACCGAGCCAAACTCAATATTACTTGAAAATTATTGTATACAAGACGATTCCTCAACTAACAAATTATTATTAGAAGGCACCATAGCTACAGGTGAATTTATTTTATTTAATTGGACAAATAAACTTAACAAATCTGATGATGTAATTAAACTTTTTTTTAATTGCGATGAGAGCCAACCACCAATTGACCAAGTTACATATGGGAAATCCGAAAAAGATGTTGTTGCTCCCAGTGAAGGACAAACTGCAGGAAGAAAAACCGATGGGGGAGAAGAATGGACAATTTTTGCCGAAGCCTCCGCAGGAAAACCAAATACGACCCCATTAGCACCAACCGAAACCCCTATTCCTACAAATACCCTCGCTCCTACACGCACCCCCACTCCAACAAAGACTCCAACCCCAACGCCCACACCCAAAACTCCGATACCCACAAAAGTTCCAGCTCATACAAAAACCCCAACCCCAATTAAATTAGTGTCCACATTTAGACCCACAATCACTATTTTACCATCTCCTAAAATCAATACTATATCTATTACCAAATCCAAAACTATTAAAACCACAGTAAAACCTACTAGAAAATCATTACCTACAGCAATACTAGGTATTAGTTCAAAATCAGCAAAACTAAACCTCTCGCCACAAAAAAATAAATCCAAATCTCTAACAAAATCCGGTACAGACACAAAATCACCGATTATTATTTTTTCTATTTCTATAGCAATATTATTAATATCCTGTGCTATACTATTTTTCATAAAAAGAAAAAAACTAAATCAGGAATCATGAAAAAAACGATTATTACCAATTCATCTCAAGAGACACATAAACTGGGTGCCGATTTTGCCCGCAACATCAAAGGCATTGGTGTTCTTGCGCTCTATGGTGACCTTGGTAGTGGCAAAACAACTTTTATCCAGGGACTTGCAAAAGGCCTTGGTATTCAAAAAAATATTACTTCACCGACCTTTATAATTATGAGATCATATAATATAAACCTCGATCATCAATCTTCAATCATCAACAATTTCTATCACATCGATTTATACAGAATAAAAAATGAAAAAGATACTCAGGAACTTGGGTTAATCGAGCTTATGAAGGATTCACAAAACCTATTCGCCATCGAATGGCCGGAAAAAATAGAAAAATTATTACCAAGGATAACAAAAAGACTCTATTTTAAATATATAGACGAAGACGTTCGAGAAATTAAAATAGTATAACTATCATTCCTTCTCCTTTTGAGAGAGGGAATTAACCAATGAATAAAAATATACAACAAGCAATAAAAATCTTAAACCAGGGTGGTATAATTATTTTTCCCACAGACACAGCCTTTGGTATCGGTTGCCGCATTGATAATGAAAAAGCAATACAAAGATTATTCCAAATTCGCAAAAGACCTGAAAATCAAGCCACACCAGTATTAGTTGAAAATTTAAACATGGCCCGGCAATATCTTCTTCTTATTCAGGATAAAGTAGTCGATAAATTAATAAATCGTTACTGGCCTGGAGCATTAACAATTATTTTACCTTGTAAGAAAGTAAAAATTCCCAATCTTGTTAGGGGAAATAGTGACAACCTTGGCGTCCGCATGCCAAATCATCGAATTTCTCTTTCCATAATTCAAGCTGTCGGTGTTCCTATTCTTGGTCCATCTGCTAATTTACATGGCGAAAAAACACCTTACCAAAATGAGGATTTAGACAAAGCGCTAACTAAAAAAGTAGATTTTGTAGTTGAGGGAGTATGCACAATAAAACAAGAGTCAACAGTAATAAATTGTTCAATAAACCCCTGGAAAATATTAAGACAGGGCGCTATAAAAATAAATATTTAACTAAAAATTATGAAAATTATACTTTTTATCGACACCTCAAACAACATAGAGATTAAAGTAGGTATAATCCGAAATGAAAAAAAATATATTAAACGTCACAAACTTAATAAACAAAAAGCTCAAGCTGTTTTACTCATGATAGAAAAATGTTTAAAGGATCACAAATTAACAATTAAAGATATTACAAAAATTAATATAAATTCCGGTCCTGGCTCATTTACCGGAATTCGCGTCGGTTTGGCTGTTGCAAATACACTCGCATTTCTACTCAAAATCCCAATTAATAAAAATCCTCTAGGCAAAATGGCTGAGCCGGTTTACTCAAAATTTAGCCCTTGATACATTGATATCGAAGATGCCCCGAGGGGTACTCTTGATACTCCTGATACTTTTCTAATATACTAAATACATGAGAAAGTTTTTTCACCATCTTTTTTTCCCTCATGCCTCAAACAATCATCGTTCCAAAGTCCTTCATCTGGATAGTTTGTTAATTACCATAGCAATATTAATCTTTACTTCCTTTCTTTTATCGTCCCTACAGAAAGAATACCCCGAGGTGTTAGGAATATCAAACAATATTACTCCGATCGATTTGTTAAACATAACCAACCAGATCCGTCAGAAAAATGGACTTTCTCATCTCAAACTCGACTCGGAGCTATCCCAAGCCGCGTCAAACAAAGCATCAGACATGTTCGCAAAAAATTATTGGTCACATGTCGCACCGGATGGAGTCACGCCTTGGATATTTATCAAAAATTCGGGTTATGACTATCTCTATGCAGGTGAAAATTTGGGCAGAGGATTTTCCGGTGCATCGGAAGTTGTTGATGCCTGGATGGCTAGCCCGTCACATCGGGATAATATGTTGTCTCCCAATTACAATGATGTTGGATATGCGATCGCAACCGGAGCATTAACCGGAAACGATACAGTATTAGTTGTAGAAATGTTTGGAAGTAGATATGGACCAAAACAGACTGCACTAGCAGTAACAGTTAACAATTCAAATACGCCGGCCACGGATACGTCATCCACCCCGGCAGCTTTAATTATTACAAATAGTACACCTCAGCCATCGCAAACGCTATCATCGCCGGGGCCGGAACCAACGCCATTCCCTATTAAGCAAGTTGCTGCTATACAACAACAACCGTTAATCGATAAAAATGATTTCACTAAAAATATTGCAATTATTATTTTAGTGCTTTTTATCGTAACTCTGGCAATAGATGCGTTTATCATTGAAAAGAAAAAAATTATTAGAGTAGTATCGCATAATCTTGATCATATTATCTATCTAATAATCATTCTATTGACTATTATTGTTATAGGAAGAGGATTAGTACTCTAATGATACAACGATTACGAATACATCTAAAATATTACTTAGCACTGATTTTCCTGCAAATTGCAGGCTTCTTCATTCTTCTGTCACTCTCGGGTAACAGAGAGCTTCAAATCTCGGTTATTATCGGCTCGACTTTCGTATATGTAGGCTGGGCAATTCTCCATCAATACGTTGAGCATAGCTTAACTACAAAAATAGTGGTAGAATATGTGTTATTCGGAGTTTTCGGATTAATAGTTTCATTAATATTCTTTAAATAGATTATATGTGTTTTTTGTTACATCATAAGTCATACGTCAAATAGCTTAATTCATATTTATGAAAGGTATTATATTGGCTGGTGGTAAAGCAACAAGACTTCTTCCATTGACGAAGATCACTTCAAAGCAATTATTGCCCATTTACAATAAACCAATGATATTTTATCCTCTAGAGACTCTACTTATTGCTGGAGTAAAAGATATCCTAATTATTATCTCCCCGGAATACTCCGGTCATTTTTTAAATCTTTTAGGATCAGGTAAAGAATTTAACGCAAATTTTACTTATGAAATTCAGGAAGAGCCACGAGGTCTTGCTGACGCATTTATAGTGGGAGAAAATTTTATTAAAGATGATAATGTAACTATGATTTTAGGAGATAATATTTTTGATTATAATTTTACTCAGGAGATAAAAAATTTTCAAAGCGGAGGACATATTTTTGCGATTAAAGTCCCGGATCCTCAAAGATATGCCGTAGTTGAATTTGATGAAGCAGGAAAGGCTTTATCTATTGTTGAGAAGCCCCAAAATCCAAAAAGCGATTATGCTGTTCCCGGAATTTATATATTTGATAAAAGGGCATCAGAATTTGCAAAAAAAATAACTCCATCCGAGCGGGGAGAGTTGGAAATAACATCTCTTTATAACCAGTATCATACACTTAAAGAGTTGAAAGTCAGTGCACTTGATTGTATATGGGAAGATGCAGGGACCTTTGATAGTCTGATCCGGGCTGGTAATTTTATGTATGAAAAATTTAAGAAAGGGGGTAAGCAAAATGAGCAACACTAGAATAGAGGATGCAAAAAAAGTTATAACCTACGATCACGAAAAAAAAGAAAATGGCTGGCTTATAGAACTCTTTAAAGACAAAGAAACCGGTCTAAAAACCGAGGCCTATTTGACCTCTGCTCTTCCGGGAGCTTTCAAAGGCTATCATCTCCACCGGGTAAGAGCCGCCAGATATGTTTGTTTAAAAGGAAAAATTAAAATTACGACTTACGAAAGGGAAAATAATGCGTGGGTTAAAGCAGAAAACGTTTTAGATGCATCAACACCCAAACGTTTATTTATTCCAAAAGACACAGCAACCGGACTTGAAAATATAGGTTCAGAAGAGGCTTGGCTGGTAAACTATCCCGACCCGCCATACGATCCCAGCTTAAAAGACGAACAAGTCGAATATACTAAAGAAGAATTAGAAAGTGGGATTGTCAAATAAATAAAATAACAATTGCTTGGCTCTTGTTTTCAACTAAAAATATGGTAAAATAACTTCCATGAGTGAAAGGGTCAGGTCATATTTCGAACCAATAGATAACATTCCTACAATAGCTCATGGCTATCCGGGAGTAAAAGTCGGTGTAGAATTTGATGGAAAAATAATGTATCATCGTAAAATTACCTCACATTTCGTAACGTTAGAGAGATTCGCGTATGTCCCCAAACCTTTATATCAGTTTAGAAAAGATCTCGCAAAAGAAAAGGCACGAACAATGTCAAGCAATTTGAAAGATTATGCTTCTAACTCCAAAGAGAAATAACACATTTAATGTGCATTCCATAAAGCGACTAAATCATTTGCACATATAATAAATAAAGCCCTATTTCAATTTTGAATTCTACTGTATAATATAGAAATGAAACTCTTTGTAACAGGCGGTGCGGGCTTTATCGGATCCAATTTCATTCTTTACTGGATGAAAAAATATTCCCAGGATTACATTGTTAATTTTGATAAATTAACGTACGCAGGCAATTTAGAAAATCTCAAAGAAGTTGAAAAAAACCCAAATTATTCATTTATCCATGGCGATATTTGTGACAACAAATTAGTAAATAATTCACTACAGGGAATAGACACCATTGTTCACTTCGCTGCCGAAAGCCATGTTGACAGATCCATTATGGATGCCTCGCCCTTTATCATGACCAACGTGCTGGGCACTCAGATACTTTTGGACGCTGCGCTGAAAAACAACATACAGCGTTTTCATCACATCTCAACCGATGAAGTATTTGGAGCTCTTGAATTAAATGATTCCCATAAGTTCAATGAGCAAACCACCTATAATCCCCGCAGCCCCTACGCGGCTAGCAAAGCCTCCTCAGACCATTTAGTGCGGGCTTATCATGTGACTTACGGTTTACCCATAAGTATAACTAATTGCTCTAATAATTTTGGCCCTTACATGTTTCCAGAAAAATTTATCCCTTTATCTATTACAAATCTGTTAGAAAACAAGAAAATACCTGTTTATGGCGACGGCCAATACGTACGGGATTGGCTATATGTTGAAGACCATTGCCGGGCAATTGATGTGGTTCTATCAAAAGGCAAAGTAGGAGAAACATATGTTGTAGGAGGGATGACTGAAGTTTATCCGAACATTGAAATTGCGAAAAAGATCATTAAACTTTTAGGGAAAGACGACACTTTTATAGAATTTGTAAAAGACCGGCCTGGACATGATAGAAAATATGATGTTGATTGGTCAAAAATTAAAAACGAGCTAGGTTGGCAGCCATTACATAATTTTGATGAGTGGTTGGTGAAAACTGTTGACTGGTATAAAGATAACAAAGAGTGGTGGCAGCATATTAAATCCGGAGTCTACAAAGAATATTATGCTAAACAATACGGAACTACTAAGTAATGAATAGTCAAAAAATAAAAATACTCACAATTGGTGGCTCAGGTCTCGTCGGTTCCCGCGTCAACGAATTACTTTCAGTAAATAATATAATCGACAATTTCTCTACAAAATCCGGATTAGATATAACGCAGCCTAATTCCCTGGCAGTCATAGAGAAAGATAGGGAACACCAATATATTTTACTATATGCTGCTAAAACTGATGTTGATGCTTGTGAAAAAGACAAGGAATTAGGAGAGAGAGGAGAGGCATATAAAATGAACGTTACAGGTGTTCAAAATGTTATAAATGCCGCTAAATCATCCAACAAAAAAATCATTTATATCTCAACTGATTTTGTATTTAATGGACTTAATACACCAGAAATAGGATATAACGAAGAAGACAAGCCCCATCCTATCAACTGGTATGGACAAACCAAATATTTAGGTGAAGAAGCAATTCGCGCCTCCGGATTGCCTTTCCTCATTATCCGTATAGCATATCCCTACCGAAAAGAATTTGCCGGGAAAAAAGATTTTACTCGTGCATTGCTTTCCCGCTTGCAAAACAATCTGACAATCACTGCAGTTACCGACCATATTATGAACCCGACCTTTATCGATGACATTGCCGGCGCAATAGAAGTGCTCATCACACAAGATAAAGAAGGCGTGTTCCATGTTACAGGTAGTCAGAGTCTAAGTCCGTACGAGGCTGTTATTCAGATCGCGCAGGAATTTGGACTTGATAAATCTCTTATCTCACCAACCACTCGTGAAGTATTTTTCAAAGACCGAGCACCGCGCCCCTTTAATTTAAAGATGAATAATGATAAAATACGCAGATTAGGTATAAAGTTGAGATCGTTTAATGAAGGACTTAAATTTCTTAAGTCTTAAATCTAATATATGACCATCACATTCATCGGACACGGATATGTAGGATTAGTTTCGGCTACGGTTTTCGCGGATTTAGGAAATAAAGTCTGGGTTATAGGACATACCCCAAAAAAAATTGAAAATTTAAAAAAAGGTATTATCCCGATTTATGAACCCGGATTGCAGGAATTGGTAAAACGCAATATCGATGCAAAACGACTCTTATTTACACTAGATTATAAACCGGCAATTTCACAATCTGAAGTAATTTTTATAGCTGTCGGTACTCCGTCCGCCGATAATGGGGAAGCAGATCTATCGGAAATATATAATGTTGCAGGCAAAATCGGACAACATCTGGATAAATACGCTGTTGTTATAACCAAAAGTACAGTACCGGTCGGAACCAACGAAAAAGTGAGACAGATTATTAAAAAAGTAAAAAGCAAAAACATTGAATTTGATATAGCTTCAGTCCCTGAATTTTTACGCGAAGGACAAGCAATTTCTGATACATTATCACCGGATAGAATCGTTATAGGTACAGATTCAAAAAAAGCAGAGAAAATCTTAATAGACCTACATAGACCGCTTGTAACCAAAGAAGAAAAAATTGATCGCCGGCTAATTCTTACTGATATCAAATCATCTGAGTTGATTAAATATGCATCCAATGCTCTTCTTGCGACAAAAATATCCTTTGCCAATGCTATTGCCCAATTATCTGAGAGGGTTGGTGCAGATGGTTTAAAAGTATTACAAGCTGTAGGCCACGACAAAAGAATAGGTTCATCTTTTCTCAATCCCGGAGCTGGTTATGGAGGAAGTTGTTTCCCCAAAGATGTAAAAGCCCTTATCGCAATTGCAGCTAACCACGGATATGATTTTAATTTACTTAAAAGTGTTCAAAAAATCAATCAAGACGCTATGCTAAAAGTAGTATCCAAAGCAAAACAACTTTTAAATGATAATCTTAAAGATCAAACAATTGCAGTTCTTGGATTATCATTCAAACCCGACACAGATGATATGCGCGATGCGCCATCTATTACAATTATTCCTGAGTTGTTACGCCTTGGCGCGAAAATCAAGACTTACGACCCAATTGCTATGGAAAATGCCAAAAAAATATTTGCAAATGAAAAAAACATCCAATTCCCGGATGATTTATATACGACAACTAAAAACGCGGATTTACTCATAATTTTAACCGAGTGGAATGAATTTCAGCAACTCGATTTAAAAAAAGTAAAAACACTCATGAAAAAAGCAAACATAATTGACGGAAGAAACATCTATGACCCAACTATTGTTAAAAAATTAGGATTTAATTATATTGGTGTTGGTAGATGACCCTCCTTCGTTAAAACTACGGACGGGTCATGCCTCCGAAGCTTTATGCAAAATAATACAGAGTATGAAAAAATAACAAAATTTCTATTTATAGTTAAATTTGGAAAGGCAAGCGAAGGGGCATGAAAAAAATATTAATTACAGGAGCTTCTGGATTCGCGGGAGGCTACTTAAGCGAATATCTAAATGCTCAGAACAAGTTCGATATTTATGGAACGTATCATCAGGAAAAAAGCTTAGATCAATCTCCGGTTAAAGAAAAAATACAATTTAAGAAAATAGATTTACTTGATTTTCCGAGTGTATTAAATTTAATAAATGAGATAAAGCCTGACTTACTTTTTCATCTGGCAGGCGCAGCATCCCCCGCAAAAAGCTTTACTGATCCTACTGGTACATTCGCTGCTAATGTTAATTCGCAAATTAATATCCTTGAAGCAGTGACTAAAAATAAATTACTTAAATCAAGAATACTAATAATCTCTTCAGCTGAAGTTTATGGTCAGGTATCACCAACAGAACTTCCAATTGATGAAGATACGCCACTCCGCCCTTCAAGTCCTTATGCTGTTTCGAAACTTGCTCAGGATTTTTTAGGTTTACAATATCACCTCTCTTATAAATTACAGTGTATACGAGTCCGTCCATTTAATCATATCGGTCCCCGACAAAGTACCAAATTTGTCGTAGCGGATTTCTCCAAACAAATCGCAGAAATTGAAAAAGGGGTGAAAGAACCAATTATATTTGTCGGTAATTTAGAAGCCAAAAGAGATTTTACGGATGTTCGTGACATGGTCAAAGCATATTGTATGGTGCAAGAACTAGGGACTCCGGGGGAAGTATATAATATTGGGTCTGGAATCTCCCATAGCGCGAATGAGATACTGAATATCCTCTTAAGATTGACAAAGTCCAAAATCTCGATCAAAGTCGATCCTCAAAAATTAAGACCCAGTGATACACCTGATATAAAATGTAACAATAAAAAACTTACAAACCTGACAGGCTGGCAACCAATCATTCCCTTAGAACAAACACTACAAGACACTCTGGACTATTGGCGTAATATTGTATAGAATAAAAGTCATAATTTATTAAATATTAGTAATCAATTTTTAATTATCAACCTATGAAACGTGCACTTATTACTGGGATTACCGGACAAGACGGCCCATATCTTGCAGAGTTCCTGCTTTCAAAAGGATACAAAGTCTACGGCACGGTTCGCCGCCTTAGCACTCCAAATCTTGAAAATATTCAGCATATTCGTGAACAAGTAGAGCTGCTTTCCGCCGATCTGCTTGACACATCCTCCTTAACCGAAGCAATTGTTGAGTCCGAACCTGATGAAGTTTATAACCTTGCGGCTATGTCTTTTGTAAAAGCCTCCTTTGAGCAGCCGGTTTTAACCGGAGAATTTACAGCTCTGGGTGTAACTCGGCTTTTAGAGGCAATTCGCTCGGTAAACAAAAAGATAAAATTTTACCAGGCATCCAGTTCGGAAATGTTTGGTAAAGTGACAGAAGCCCCACAAAAAGAAACTACAAGATTTCACCCACGAAGCCCCTATGGTGTCGCAAAAGTATACGGCCACTACATTACAGTTAATTATCGTGAAAGCTATGACATGTTTGCTTGCTCGGGAATATTATTCAATCACGAATCACCGCGCCGGGGAATTGAATTCGTTACCAGAAAAATAAGTAATAGTGTTGCCAGAATTCGTTTGCACAAGCAGGAAAAATTAATCCTTGGTGACTTATCGCCCAAGCGCGATTGGGGATATGCCGGCGATTATGTAGAAGCAATGTGGCTTATGCTCCAGCAAAAAAAACCGGATGATTACGTCGTCGGAACAGGTAAAAATCACAGTGTTAAAGAGTTTATAGAATTAGCGTTTAAATACGTCGGTATTACCGATTGGCAAAATTATGTCATTTCCAACCACCCAAAACACATGCGCCCCGCCGAAGTAGACAATCTCATCGCCGATTACAGCAAGGCAAAAAAAGTCCTAGGCTGGAAACCAAAAACCACATTCAAAGAACTTGTAGAAATGATGGTAAAATCCGACCTCGACCGCGAAAAGCAACGAAAATAAAATTTAGCGAATTAATATTGACAATTCAATTAAATCTGCTAAACTCATTCAATACAATTTATGAAAGAACTACCCATCACTGGAGCTATATTAGCACTTGCTTTAACATCTGGATGTAACTATGAACAAGAGGTTCAAATTAATGATGTACTTGGTCCAAGTCTAAAAAAACTACTAAAAGAAGAGTGTCGATCAGTAACTATATACCAACAAGATGCTGATAATATAGGCGTAACGTTAGAATGTGCGGGCAAAGATAATAATCTGAAATATCTTTCCTGTCATGAATTCAATTTAACTCTTGATTGCACTACAGATAAGTTTACATTACCTCATAAATCGCAGAAATTTCTCCTCTGAACTTTGTTGCTATAATGGACTCCTCCGGGAAATAACCTCAAATTAATATTGACAATGCAATTAAATATGCTAAACTCACTTTACAATATTCTATAGAACTCAAAGTCAAAAATTATGTGAGAGATTTTCCAAAACCCAACTTTTAGAAGAGCATTTACTGGATTTACACTTGCTTCTTCATTAGTAATGAGTGAGCATGCCTTAAGTCAGGAGCAAGCTAAGTCACAACCTCAAAGAAACAGGCTTATGCAGACACAAGAAGCTCCAGCACTACCTGAAAATGCACTAGAAAAATCTAAAGCTCTCATTACTGGCACGGTTGTACACAAATTAATAAAAGATGGATGTAAATCTATACTTATCACACCAGAAAATGAAAATTTACAACTTACCATAGAATGCGCTTCACGAGACGACATTCCGAAAGATGTTCCACCGGCGCCTAGACCGTCTGAGACTAGAAAAGACTTCTAAAATACACTCTCTTATATGCTATATTATAAGTAAGGATGATTCATGATTTTGCCGCCGATTATTACTACGCGGAACAACGAAAATCCAAAAAAACAATATTTCTACGAATTTTAGTCTTATTCTTAATAATAGGACTTGTATATATTTCTATTAATAAAATATGGACACCCAAACCTGAAAAAAAGGTCGTCGCTGGTACAACAACACAATTAATTAGTCCAACTCTGACCCAAATGATACAAGAGGATAAAGGATTAAGCCAGGTAGTACAAAATGCTCTATTTGGTACAAAAGGAAGCTATGGCATAGTTATATTAAATTTAAAAACAAATGAATATTTTCTTCAAAATGAACACACTTCTTATAAAGCTGCAAGTTTATATAAATTATGGACTATGGCAACTGTTTTAGATCAGATTAATAATGGCAAACTGAACGAAAAGGATGTACTAAGCGAAAATATAGATGTATTATATGAAAAATTTCATCTGGCTTCTCCTTCTGCAAATAAAAATATAACACTTTCTATAAATGATGCTTTGGAGAAAATGATAACTATCTCCGACAACCCCGCTGCTCTCTTGCTTTCAGCAAAAGTTAAACTATCAAATATCACGCAACTACTAAACAATAATGGTTTAATTGGTTCTAAACTAGGCACAGGAAGCGAATATCCAGTCACTACACCGCATGATATTGCCATCTTTCTTAAGAATTTATATGACGGAACTCTTGTAAACAAAGTAAATAGCGAAAAAATGTTGGCTGTTCTAAAACGCCAAAGATTGAATTCCAAGATCCCCAAATATTTACCTGACGAGTTAGTTATTGCTCATAAAACCGGTGAACTGGATGAATCTACTCATGATGCCGGTATTGTTTATACTCCACAAGGAGATTATATTATTGTAGTTTTGTCCAAAAGTAATGCTGAATCACGTTTTTTAGCCGAGGAAAGAATAGCTAACTTATCCCTTGATGTATACAATTATTTTACCAAAAATACTAGTAACCTTTGAAAAGTTTACTTATATGTGAGAGCCTAATATTTTATTGCGCCAGGAATTCTTGAAGCTTTCCGATTCTTTTGGAAATAAGTTGCACTATAAATAAATTTTTCATAAACTCATGTCCGCTTTTGGAGAGAAAGGCTAATTAAAACCTATAACGCAACTTTAACTATTTAAAACTCCTCTATTTAAAAGTAGGCTGAATTTTAGTATCATTGTAAAGTATGCCAAAAGCACTTATCGCAGGCGGAGCCGGATTTATCGGTAGCCATCTCTCTAATAATCTAATTAAAAATGGATATACTGTATATTGTTTAGACAATTTAATTACGGGTAGTAAAACAAATATAATTAGCCTGCAAGACAATCCTAATTTTATGTTTTTCAACCACGATATTACAACCGCACTAACGCCGATCTCAGAGCGTTTAGATGATGTTGATTATATCTTTCATCTTGCCTCACCTGCATCACCAAATAAGAATAGTGAAAAAAGCTATATAAACTTACCAATTGAAACAATGCTGGCCAATTCACTCGGTACATACAATCTTCTGATGCTTGCCAAAGCTAAAAACGCAAAGTTTCTTTTTGCATCTACATCTGAAATATATGGCAATCCGGCAGTTTCCCCCCAACCGGAAAGCTATTTCGGTAATGTCAATCCCAATGGTATCCGGTCAGTTTATGACGAGGCAAAAAGATTCGGAGAAGCTTTAACATTTGCATTCATACGTAAATATAATCTCGACGCAAGAATAATTAGAATATTCAATACCTACGGACCTAAAATGCAAAAAGACGATGGTCGTGTAATTTCTAATTTCATCAATCAAGCCTTAGAAAGAATTCCTCTTACCATATTTGGTGACGGTACCCAAACTAGAAGCTTTTGTTACATAGAGGATATGATTGATGGAATATTATCTGCAATGTGGACATTAAACACAAAAGGAGAAATAATAAATCTTGGAAATCCTGACGAGCGAACTATCAAAGAAATTGCTGCCATAACAAAAGAGTTAATTGGTAGCACTTCTCAAATAATAAATGAACAGCCCTCACCCGAAGACCCCCAAAGGCGAAAGCCTGACATAGACAAAGCTAAAAAGTTATTAAAATGGGAACCAAAGATTTCCCTTGAGGATGGATTAAAAAAAACAATAGAGTATTTTAGAAACATATGAAAATTGTAGTAATTCTCCCAACTTTTAACGAGCGGGAAAATATCAAAAAACTCATTCCTATTTTAGAAGAAAAAATATTTCCCAATATCAAAAAGCATGATATGAATATCCTAATAGTCGATGATAAATCACCTGACGGAACAGAGGAAGAAATAAATGAAATAATGAAAAAATGGAAGAATATTAGTCTTAACAGCGGAGTAAAACAAGGCCTTGGGGCAGCATATGTACGTGGCATGACTTATGCTATTGATAAAATGAACGCAGATGTAATTTTTGAAATGGACGCAGATTTACAACATGATCCAACAAAAATACCTGATTTTCTTAAAAAAATCGACGAGGGTTATGATATGGTCATTGGCACAAGGTACAGTGAAGGTGGTTCGATACCAAAAAACTGGCCTCCGCTAAGAAAAGCATTTTCAATTATTGCCAATATTTTTGTTAGAACAGTTTTTTTGAATTTTTCTATTCACGACTGGACCGGAGGATATAGAGCGCTTAAAAAAGAAGTTTTTCTAAAAGAAAAAAATGAATTACAGCAATACAGCGGCTATATTTTTCAGATATCTTTTTTACATAAAGCCATAAGAGATAAATTTAAAATAGGTGAAGTACCTTTTCATTTTTCAGACCGTGAACAAGGACGAACGAAGATTGCACCTTTAGGGTACATTATGGAAGTAGTTAAATTTGTTATTTTGACAAGGATAAATCAATATAAACGTTTTATCAAATTTCTTTTTGTTGGAGGAACCGGCTTTATTGTGCAAGTAGTTACACAAGAAGCAACCATACATTTAGGCATTACAATTTTTCTCACAAATATTTTATCTAACTATAATTTAGTAAGTGACATAACATCAGTTTCGCATTCAATTGGTGCCGCATTTGGTGCGGAAGCCGCAATAATTTCCAATTTTCTCTTCAACAATTTTTGGACTTTTGACGATACCAGAAAATTAAAGGAAAAATCTAGATTTATTGTTAGAGCTATAACATTCAATTTCGCTTCGCTTGGATCTATTTTCATTCAAGCTCTGGTAGTTTTCATTGCCGAAAAGTCACTTGGTGAGTATACATACCTTTTTTCTCAACAACTTCCTACCAGATTGCTTGTCATAATTCCGACTATTTTAATATTTGTTATTCCTTTAAATTATTTTATTTATAATTTTGTAATCTGGAAAACTCATCATCTCAAAAATAAAAAGGATTAATTATGAGTAAAAGACTACTTCTTATTTTACTTATTATTATTATTTTTCTAGCAGCCTTTCTTCGCCTCTATAACATATCAGCTTATATGCAATTTCTTGGTGATGAAGGAAGAGACGTGCTTGTGGCTAAAGACATCCTCAATGGTCAGTTTACCTTACTTGGTCCCAGGTCTTCGGCCGGAGACTTTTATATGGGGCCTTTATATTATTATCTCATTACACCTTTTCTGCTACTTTTCAATTATGACCCTGTTGGGCCTGCAATCATGGTAGCGCTTTTCGGAGTTGCAACGGTTTTTCTGATCTACAAAGTTGGTAGTAAATTTTTTAATAGGGAGGCAGGACTTTTTGCAGCTGCCTTATATTCGGTTTCTCCGTTAGTTCTTGCTTACTCACATTCCTCGTGGAATCCTGACATTCTACCCTTTTTCGCTTTGTTACTAATATATACAATTTATACAACCGTCAAGGATAAAAAAACCTGGAGATATTTTCTTTTTATTGGTATTCTACTTGGTATATGTTTACAACTTCACTACCTGTCTCTCTTTTTAGTTATTATTACAGTCATTTATATCTTAATAACCCACCAATTAACACATAGAAAAATAATTTTCCTCCCATTATTAAAAAACTATATAGGGATATTTCTAGGAACTATTATCAGTCTTTCCCCTCTTATTCTTTTCGAATTACGACACAATTTCCTCAATTCAAGAGGGATTCTTAACTTTATCTTTGGTGAAACTGTAAGTTATACTGCGAACACTAATTTTTTTCTAACCGTAGCCGAAGTATTTTTCCGTATTTTCGCCCGACTTATATTCAATTTCCCACCACCTGATAAAGTCTTTCAATTCACCCAGATACATTTAACAATATGGGGTGGATTAGCACTGGTATTTGCCATAGCGTCTATATTAGTCCTATTTTTACAAAAAAATAAACTGGTATCCCTTCTATTTGGTTTGTGGCTTTTTATCAGCATTCTGTTATTTGGATTTTACAAGAAGGAGATACATGATTACTTGTTTACATTTATTTTCCCATTGCCATTTCTACTTATAGGAAATCTTTTAAGTTATATATATCACTTTTCCAAACCAAAACATGCACTTTTCAAATTTATCAGTCTAATTCTTTTTACTGCTATTTTGATTGTTAACCTTCTCGACATACCTTTTCGTTATGAACCAAACAATCAAAGAGATCAAACTAAAAAAATTGCGCAATTTATAATCACTAAAGTTGAAAACAAACCACACAATTTTGCACTATTATCCGCAGGTAATTCCGACTATGCATACCGGTATTATCTGGATTTATTAGGACACCCGCCGGTTATACTGGAAAATCTAGAGAAGGATCCCCAGCGCGACACAGTTACAGGTCAGCTCTTTATAGTCTGTGAATACCTCGAATGCAACCCCATTGGCCACCCCCTCCACGACATAGCCGCCTTCGGCCGCGCCGAAATCGCAGGAGAATGGAATGTATCAGTAGTAAAAGTATATAAATTAATTCCCTACACTCCACCACCTGGACTTAACGAAAAATAATAGGAGATTATTACTTAATAGCTTTTAAAGAAAACAATAGGGGTACTTGGATCTTTTTGTTTTTCATGACATATTGTCCCTTTTCATTTTTCTCCATAAATCCGGGAAACTGATCATACATGGAGAACGGAAATTCATGGAAAAATTCTATTTTTAAATTTTCACTTAGTAATGAATTTATGAGATCTCCAATAGTATAATTCCACAAATATGTATTACCTTTAATGTTGGCGTTCCAATCAGCATATGTACCGGTTGAATCATCAATGTCCGGCCCTTTTTTAAAATATTTATATTGAATTTTGAAATCGCTAGTCAGTATATTCGTGAATGGATGAAGTTCTACAATATAAAAAGTGCCACCGTCTTTGAGGTAATGATTTATTAATTTTGCCCATTTCTTAATATTTGAAATCCATATTAGAACACCGTAAGACGCAAATATAATATCAAATTGCTTATTAAGTTTTTTTGGAAGCTCATTGATATCTGCACATATAAATTTAGCTGGTGCTTTTATTTCACGGCTTAATTTTTTAGCTAGCTTAATTGATCGTCAGAAATATCTACACCAGTAACTATAGCCCCTTCTCTCGCCCAAGATAAAGTGTCCATACCGAAATGACACATAAGATGCAAAAGAGATTTGCCATTCACACCAGCCAATTCCTCAACCTCTATAGACTGCAGACTGGATTGTCCATTTTTGAATCCGGTTAGATCATAGAGTTGAGAGTTTGCATGAATCGATGTAGCATCATTCCACCACTTTTTATTTACTTTCGCATAATCTTTCATTACAAAAAAGTATAACAGAATATTTCTATCAGCGCGAGATTGTTTAATTTAAAGCTTTAGCGATTTGGTGAATTTTATTTAAATATCTTCTATCCCCAATACTGTGTTCTATTTGTTTAATTGAAATTAAATATTTATCCGCCGATGTAATTTTATCAAACGTTGCGTTTACGCGTCTTATTAGAGATTTTGTTTCTTTTGCTCCATATAACATCAGAACCTGTTTTGATTTTATTTGTTTAGCAAGAGTTGCAAATCCCAACTTTGAATAGTCTTTATATTTTCGCGATTTAACGATTCCATTTACTTTTGGCAAATCTTCCAGAAAAAAGGGGGCCAGCGAACAGAGTATCACCCCGGTCGCGTTGACTTTAGTAGAAGCAAGAAAAGCAATCATAGCTCCCAATGAAAACCCAAGTATATACTTCTTTCTCCTATTTATTTTTTTGTACTCTTTCAAAAAATATTCCGTATTTTCTGAAATAGTAGAATTTAACCACGGGATAGTAATCAAAATGGGATGATATCCTTCTCTTATGAAAATTTTAGCAATTTCTTTATAAGCTTTGAGCTTTGGCCCATGTTTATATCCGGGGATTATAAATACAGTCTTTTTCTGAAACATCCCAGGATTATACCAAAACTGAGCCTATATTTTCAAATGAATAGATTTTTCTCTATGTAACCTCGAATCTGCATCGAGGTTACAATCCATCTAATCGAACATAGGCTCAATTCAAAATTATTAGATTCATTCTACTGAATGATTTACATGCCTTCTTTTACCTCTGTTATGTCATCTGCCAAAAGACCATGGGCTTTTTTGTGAACCTCAACTCCTGCCTCTTTATTTGGAGCTTCAAAAAGGCAAAAAACCGCACCGCTACCTTCATTATACCAATACTTTAAATATTTAACCCCATGCTCACCTTGAACCGCAAGATCTTTTTTATGTGCCTCTGCAACTGCCTGTGCAGTTAACCCATCAACCTTTTTATGGACATCCATAAATAGTGCCATTTAATCCCACCTCCTTAATTTTTCTCACCCAATATTTTTACCACAACTTTGTAAAAAATAAAGTAAAATTATTGTAATAATGAGTAACTATAATTACACACTATTTATCACCGGGGAAGTGGTATATTTGTTTTATCTAAGGTTACTATAGGAGTTGGATTTAGATTCTATTAAACCACAATAGGAGCAGACTATTTTTAATCTTATTTCGATAAATTTAACTTATTCCTTACTTTATTCCCTCCAAGGCGTAAACCCCGGGGTTAAACAGATTCGATCACTGGAGTAAAAACTTCACGCTCATAAATGCAATACAAATATTTGGAATACTTATATGGAAAAGTTTTACATTCCCACATACAGGGAGTGTTGGCTTATTTTAATTATTTTGTTCGTTCAACGTATTTCTTGAAGTTATCTGAAATTCCTTGCCAACCGCTTCTTTGCATCTCCTCCGGATTCTCATTTTCCGGATCAAATGTTACTGCAACCTTCACGCCCTCCGGCAATTCTTTAAATTCCACCTTCACATGTCTATCATCATCAAAGTCGTATTCAATAAGCTCATGTTCCTTTAACCCGGTATATAGACCCGTAAAGTCAAATCCTTCACTCTTGTCTTTGGCCGCCATTGTAGTTTTGAATTTTCCACCAACACGCAGATCATTTTCCGCACTGGGTGCTTCCCAATCGTCTGATGCAAAAGCCCAATGCACAATGTGTTCAGGTTTATTCCAAAATTCCCAAACCTTTGACATGGGAGCCTTCACGATAGTTTCCACTGTAATAGTTTTTTTATCCATATTACTTATTATTTTATCATAATTTGTCAATGAAGAAAATTTAAGTATACTTTTTAGCATTTTCTCATTGACAAGATATAATTTTCCAACTATACTTAACCCAGAAGTTAACTATTATGACCGCCCCACATATCCCTATCGAACTTGATAAAATTTTCGAAGCATTCGCCAATGAGCACCGCCGAGACATCGTCTACGTTCTAGCCTTTCAGCCTCATTCTATCAAGCAATTGGCCATATTGCGGGGTCTTACACTTCCTGCTATTCACAAACACATAAAAATACTTGAGGATGCAAACATGATACTTCGTAAAAAAATTGGTCAAACAAATTTTCTCACACTTAATAGAAAATCTTTACGCGGTCTACAAGATTGGCTTTTTCAATTTCACGCGTACTGGGGCAGTAATGATGCGACATTAGAAAACTATGCAAAATATTTGGAAGATAAAAAACAGAAGAAAGGAGGTGTAAAAAAATGAAAAAATTTATACTTGTTTACTATGGTAAAGTTAGACCCGAGGATATAAGTAAAGAAGAAATGAAAAGCACAATGGACAAATGGATGGCGTGGTTTGGCACATTTAAAGACCAGATGGTCGACGGTGGCAATCCCTTTGCTGCCGGTGCAAAATCTGTAACAGTAAAAGGCATTGAAACAATTCCCGCCGATAAGCGGCCTGCTAAAGGCTACACAATCATTAATGCAAATGACATGAATGAAGCAACAAAAATTGCTAAAGGATGTCCTGCGCTTCAAGATGATAGTGAAGGAGCTGTACGTGTCTACGAAACGCTACCAATGTAAGTTTTATTTTATGAAAAGAGGTATCTCCCATTCGGGGATACCTCTTTTTTGTGGGAGAAAAATCCGAATCTAAGCTATAATGATCAAACTTGATGCCCCTTCTCATTTCTGTCTATCTAGGAGTTCCACTACGACCCGCTGAAAGGTGTTCCGACGATGCCAACAGCAAGTTCTATCCAAATTAGAAGAAGTGCTGCCAAGAGTGCAACTATGGCGGCTACTCTGTGGTTGATATTTTTTATCTTTCTTGACGCTAATACAAGTAAAAGCCCTGTGCCGACCAGGAGCGTTCCCATGATTATGAAATCGGATAGATTCCATTTCACTTCGCCTGTAAACTGCATAGCCACCAATGGCACCATTAAAATAGAAGCAGTCACGACAAAAACGCTTGCTATATCTTTGTTTTGCATATAGATATTAGTATTTTTTGTTTTTATAGAGTCTCACCCTTTCTGTTTACTATGATACAAAAAAAGAAAGGGGGTGCAATGATTGATAGACTTTAAGCTGCCGGACTTGGATTCGAACCAAGATAAGCGGATTCAGAGTCCGCTATCCTACCATTAGATGATCCGGCAATTTTATGTTATTCTTCTTTGTAGGCAGGTCAATTGTACTAAAATATCCTTGAAAATGCTATTTGAAAAGTTCCAGAATATGAGGGATAAAAACCAATAAGCCGATGATTACGGCTCCAATAGCTGTAATAAGTACCATTCCGGATGATACATCCTTGGCTATTTTAGCTTCCAAACGATGCTCTTTTGTAATTAGATCTACCATTTTCTCCAAAGCAGTATTAATCATTTCTGTAGCAATAACAAGCAGAATCGTAAGCCCCAACAGACCCATTTCATAGGGGGTAACTGTAAGGACTATACTCGCAGCAATAACAATCACCGCGATCAATAAATGTATAGTTAAGTTCTGATCACTACTAAATGCATGTTTAATGCCGTAAAATGCATATGTAAATGACTTTAAAAACTTTTTGCCGTTTATCATGGGATTATAAAAGATTTTGTTGAAAAGTAAGTGATCAATGATAACAAACAACCAACTATTCCTCCTACAACTACTTCAGGTACCGTATGTCTTTTTATTTTTACACGCGACCAGCAAATTATAGGAATTAGTAAAAGTAACAAAAGAAAATACCCTTTATAAACAAGACTCAAAGATGTTAAAAGAGTTGAAATTGTAGCTACATGTACACTAACTTTTATCTTAGTATTTATTAAAAAACCCACTACTATACCAAGCATTATCCCAATAATAGTTATAAACAATATAGGCGGACCCTGCAAAATAAATAAGCCTGCAATATACAATATTGCTAGAATAGCACAAATAAAGTATATTAGTGGCCTTTGTTTTCTGTTTGATACATCAAGGTCACTTAAAAACTTTTTCTTTACTCCCGCTAAAATCAGCATTACAAAAATAATTATAAAACCTAATGTGTATATTGTCCAAGTCCATGCAGCCTGAGTGTCTCGTGTTGTTTTTAAGACCAGAAAATAAGGAAGTATCATGAATATAAATATTGGATTTGCTATAAATGAAATAAATCGCGCAAGTGTCATATAGTTGATAAGATTTTTTCCAGCCGTTTTTGCACTTCTTTTTTCCCAAGAATTTCTAAAGATTCGGGTAAGGGTAGTCCTTTTTCCCTACCTGTTAATATACAATATACCACCGGCATTTTTATTTCATGTGAATTTAAAATTGATTTAAAGATGCCAAAAATAATATCTTTACTCCAGGTGTGCGTCTCATTAAATAACATATATAAATCTTTTACTAATAACTTTTCCTTATCATTTCTAATTTTCACATCCGGAGGAGCAAAAAAATAGTCGCTCAATTTTTCAAAATCCTTTAATGTCGTCATTCTAGTTTTAACTAGAGGGATTAATTTGTCAATAACCTCCATAGCCAATCCTCCTGCCTTTGGACAAAAATCTATAACCAATTTTTTTAACTGAGAATCTGATTTCTTCTGTATATATTGTTGATTCATCCAATTAAGTTTATTTAAGTCAAAAATAGGCGCAACCGGACGAATATCGTTTAGATCGAATAATTCTACAAACTCTCCAAAGGAAAAAATCTCTTTTTCCTCCGGATGACTCCAGCCCAATAATGCGAGAAAATTAAGTAATGCTTCCGGTAAGTAGCCTTCCTCTTTAAACCACAATACATTTGTATGCCCCTGCCTTTTAGACAACTTTGATTTATCCGGATTACGCAGTGTTGCAGTGTGATAAATTGGCGGCATCACCCACCCAAAATATTTATAAAGTAAAACATGCTTTGGAGTTGACGACAACCATTCTTCAGCTCTCACAATATGACTTATTTGCATTAAATGATCATCAACTACAACTGCAAGATGATATGTCGGGAATCCATCAGATTTTATCAATACCTGGTCTGTTATCTCACTTGTATCAAATGTTATTTTTCCCCTAATTTGATCTTTAAATATAACCTTTTCATTTTTTGGTACACGCATTCTAATGATCCAGTTTTCCCGTTTAATCATTTCGTTAATTGACGAAGGAGGAGCTTCAGCAGTTTTATGCAAAGTTACTTTTCCATTTTGCGTATAAGATTTTTTTTGACCGGCATCTTGTTTTGGGAAAAAGCTGAAGTAAGCTTTTTCATTTTTTACTAGCTCCTCCGCATATTTATGGTAAATCTCTAGGCGCTCCGATTGTCTATATGGACCAAATTCTCCGTTCTTGCGTGGACTCTCAACCTCTGTAAGTCCTGTCCAATCAAGCGACTGGTAAATCACATCCTCTGATCCTTCAACAAATCTATTTCTATCCGTATCTTCAATTCGCACTATGAAATGCCCACTATTCTTTTTCGCATATGCCAGATTAAATAGGGCTTGGTAAATTGTTCCGATATGGGGAAAACCTGTTGGGCTTGGGGCGATTCTGGTTCGCACTTTTTGTGCTATCTGCTCAGTCATAATTAAACCTGGTCTTGTGCCTCTCTTGCATTGTACTTCATATTTTCTTTATACTCAAGATATGAGTCTGCATGAGACAACAGAGTTGGTTAAGAAAACAGGAATAGGCAGCGCAATAGGAATCGCAGGTATTGTTTTCATTGTCATTTTAATTCGCGTTGGAATAATGGTAAAAAATTATTATTTTCCACCAAAAGTAGATCCTCCTACACAAGTCTATGGTCTGCTTCCTTCATTACAATTTCCGCAAAACGTAGTGGATTCCAATTTTACCTATACCCTTCAGACGACAACAGGAGAATTGCCTACCGATTTGCCTGACCGATTAAGCATTTTCCCGGTAATTCATAACGCACCAAATTTCCTTAATTTGGATAAAGTAAAAGCAAAAGTAAATGCACTTGATTTTACCTCACCGGATGGACAAACTGCCGTGCCGGAAATTCAACTAACTAATCCTTATTATGAATGGGATGAGTTAAAAGGTTATAATAGGAAGATAATTTTCAATATTAATTCATATGATTTTAAAATGACAAGCGATTATTTGTCATCTTTAAAAGTAATTTCAGCCAATTATATATCTAATGAGTTAAGCGCTATAGAAACAGCTCAGGAATTTTTAGCCACGGCTGGATTAACGCCAAAAGATATTGATCTAAAAAAAACAAATTCTATAAATAATTCTGCTAGTTTTGTGACTTTCCCACAATTATTTTCAGTACAATCCGGAATACAAGGCAATACTCTTGTAAAAACTACCAGCCTATCAAAAGCACATGTTATCCGTGTCGATTTTTACCAAAAGGATGTAGAGTATGAAATGAACACAGGAGAAGCAGCAGAATTTAAGCCAAAAATTAATCTAAAGTTACCCATCCTCTATCCCAACCCCCCTAACTCTACCATGAATCTTTGGGTAGCTTCCGGTCCTTCAAAAGCAATCGTAACACAAGCATTCTTTACTCATCAAAGTGTTAAGCTTGATGACGTTACCGCTACTTATCGAATAAAAACCCCAAGCGTTGCTTTTTCTGAAGTTAAAGACGGATCATCTTACATAGCGGCTTATTCCGGAACCGATAATAATATACTTATTAAAAACGTATTTTTAGCATATTATCTTGGCGAAGATCCTCAGGACTATTTAATGCCGGTTTATGTTTTTGAGGGAAATAATGGATTTTTTGCATATGTATCCGCAGTAGCAGATAACCAAATTCAGAAATAATTGCTAATATTTGTCCTCGTTTTAACTGGATACTGCGGTGTTATATA
Source organism: uncultured bacterium (assembly GCA_963826535.1). Classification (GTDB taxonomy): domain Bacteria; phylum Patescibacteriota; class Microgenomatia; order Levybacterales; family UBA12049; genus JAHIGH01. The sequence continues at coordinate 392,582 of CAWGXL010000010.1, forward strand.
GCGAATATTTTTTGATATTAACGTTAGAAGTGCTCTTGTATCTGTAAATCTTTGCTTGCTTTTCATAACTACCACAATAAAAGTATGCCCATTCTCCACTTTTGATGTTACGAGTACCTGTCCTGCCCCTTCTGTAGTACCTGTTTTAATTCCATTCACACCATCTATACCAAGAAGTTTGTTAAGATTAGTAAGTTGAATTTGCCTTTTCCCGGTTACGTCGTATATATCCTTTTGTTTGGTTGCAGTTATATCCGCTAGTAATTTATTTTTAACGATTAACGAAGCCAGACGTGACATGTCAGAAACTGTTGAATAGTTACTGTCATCATCTAATCCGGCGGGATCTTTAAAATATGTATTGCTTAGATTTAGCTCCCGGGCTTTTTCATTCATTTTCGTTACAAATGCTTCAGATCCTCCCGGATAATTTTGGGAGATTGCATAAGCAGCTTCATTGGATGATGGAAGAAACATCGCGAAAAGCAAGTCCTTGAAATAATATTTTTCACCTTGCTGAAAACCTAAATTTGAACCTTCAATTTTTGGCGTGTAGATTGTCAAAACTGAATTTTCCTGAAAATAATCAAGCGCGACGACTGCGGTCATAATTTTGGCTGTAGATGCCATAGAAAATCGAAGATTTGGATTTTTTGCATGGAGAACTATTTGCGAATCGGCATCGGTAATAATAGCAGCTGATGCGGAAATATCCGGAATAGTGTAGCTATTCATTAAAGGATATGTGGAAAGTTTAACTCTGTAATCTAATCTATAAAGCTCGTGCTCTTTTATAGTATTTTCATATTGCTGATTAAGATTATGAACTGTTAAAAAAATGACAAATATAACAATAACTATAAGTCCTAATTGGAGATCAAACTCATATTTTTTAAGGAAAATAAATGGCTGCATAGTGTTCCAAAGTGAAACATTGTTATTCTTCTCAGCCTTTTTATGTTCGCGTTGTACTTTATTATATAAGTTTTTGAATTTCTTTGGTTTTAGCATCTTGGTGGATCGAAAATCTTTCATCAACACGCTCCATATCTCTCGGAAAAAGAGACGCTTCCCTTACATTGGAAAGTCCCATTACTTTCATAGTTATCCTTTCCAGCCCAAAGGAAAATCCCCCTTCCGGTGGCATGCCATAACGGAATGCCTGCAAATAAATTTCAAACTGTTTAGGATCCATCCCTCGATCTTTGATAGCGTCAATTAATTTTTTATAATCATCAATACGCTGACTACCACTCATTATCTCTACACCTCTGAATAACAAATCATAACTCAAGCTAAATTCAGGATTTTTTGGATCCGGCATTGTATAAAATGAGCGTTTTAAAGTAGGGAAGTGTGTAATTGTAACAAAATCACTTTTATGTTTCTTTTTTGCCCACATACAAATATCAACTTCGTCTTGCGGGGCCAGATCTTTTTCACGACGCACATCCCGGCCAAATTCTTTAAAAATAATTTCCTGAGCTTCGCGTAAAGTTAACCGGGGAATCTTGCCAAATAGTATTGGTTCAATATCGTATTTTATTTGAAAATCCATCGATACTTTTTCTGTATACTTTAGTGTCTCTACTGCAACCTCCTCAAATAAATCTAGTAAATCTGTAAAAGTAACAAATGCGAATTCGCAATCCATTTGAGTTGTCTCGGTTAAATGACGGGTGGTAACTGAGGGCTCAGCCCGGTAGGCATGAGCTATAGTAAAGACACGTTCAAATACGGCAACCATAATTTGCTTGTAAAGCTGCGGGCTTTGTGTAAGAAATGCTTTATGTTCAAAATAATCAATCATAAATACTTCTGCTCCCCCCTCAGTGGCACTTGCAGCAATAGTTGGCACTACAATTTCTATACATTCCAGCTTCTGACTGATCCGTCTAAAACCTTCCAGAATTGCGCTTTGAATTTTGAATATAGACTGAATCCGTGCGTGGCGAAGTGTAAGGGATCGATTATCAAGAAGAGTAGGTAATTCAAGATTAAGAATATCCTGTCCCATATCAAACGGTAGGGTAGCTGCTTGAGCAAAAATTTCAGCCTCAGTAGCCTCCAATTCAACCGTACCGCTTATAATTTTTGGATTAATCAGCCTATCAGGCCTATTATTTACTTTACCGCTTATAGAAACAACATCCTCAGGATGAAATTCACTGGCAAGCTTGTGAGCCTCTACAGATACCTTCGGATTGAAAACCACTTGCAACAACCCCGTACGGTCACGAATGTCTATAAAAATGAGCTTACCATGATCCCGTCGTGCCTGAACCCAGCCCTGAACCAAGACCTCGTTATTTATTTCTTTCACCGTATCCCTCACTAATATTCTTGCTTTTTGTTTAACCATAAATAAATTACCCGCCTTCAGTATATCCTTCCCGCCCACATCCTTGTCATTCCCGCGCCTGCCCGCCTATGGAGGGAAGGCGGGAATCCAGAACTTTATTTGTATAGATTCCCATTTTCATAGGAATGACATCGAGAATTTATTGTACAACTAAATTAGCCTCTTGACAAGAAGCTTAACAATTTATATAATTTAACCTATAAATACTATAAGACTCTTAGCTCAACAGCAAATATTTGTTACTATTAACTTTCTCCTCCGCACAGTTGTGTAGGAGTTTGATAGAGAATATTAAACAAAATTCACTATCAATCTCCTCAAAAGAGGAGATTTTTTTAAATTGTTCGAAAGGAATAAATAATGAATTCAGAAAGAGATATTGTACATCAGAAAGATATTAAGCCTAATTCTACACCCCCCACCAGGGATAGAACAAATGTTGGGGAAAGAGTATTGACTGTGGTGCCAACCCCTGACAAATTTCAACCTGATACTTCTCAAGATCAAGACATTTCTCATGTTCGACTCTCTATGTATAAGCCAGGCGCACTTGAAAAAGGTGAACTCGACAAACTAACAAAACAATTCTTCGGAAATAGGGCAAAATGGCTTAAAGTATACACAAATGATGACGAGCGTTTTGCGAAACGCGAAGCTAAAAGAAAAGAAAAATATCTTAACTCTAACCCGGAAGTTAACAGTGATACTTACGATCGCAATCGTCACGTAAACTTACGCGAGCGCAGAAAATCAGCTAGAAGAGGAATAAATAATCATTTTTATAATGCCGTAGAAGAACGATTTGAAGTAATAGATGAAAGCCCTAGGAAATTTGCTGACAGACAGTATAAGCAAGCTACAGATGCCATAAGATCTGTTGCTGACACTCTTTACCCGGAAAGTGGAATAATAGGCTTAAGAAATGAGACAGGTTTAATTCCTATTAGTCCGGCGATGGTTATTGAAGAAATCTCATCAAATAAAACATCCTCTATCTTAAGGCGCGAAGAAATATTACGTCAGCTAAATGCATATACTTCAGCAGAATTGGATAAAAGAAATGGTAAACTAGAAGCTGAGAGGAAACTCGCTCAAATTCAACATCTACTTAACCGGAAACTATTCGAAGAGCCTATCGGTGCAACAGAAAATGTGGAAGTAGATGCACTTTATGATAATAAAACAAATGCTGTTGAATTCATAGATGGAATTGATGGTCGTGTATATAAAGATTATGTCCCTGAAGGAAAACATGTAAAAACTCGCGAATTGACCATGCGGAAACTAAGAGACACTGATATTCGTATTTATACTAATCCTGATGTTAAGAAACAAGACAGTTCAATTGTCAAAGCCATAAGAAAAACTCAAGAAGCTGTAAAAGAGGGAAAAGGAGACGAAATTAGAGTTGAAGATTATGTTCAAGACACCCATAGAGTACTGTTTGCTGTAGATGGAGGGCCAGAAGAATTAGATGAAGTAGTTGAAAAGATTAAGAATCTTTTGGTGGATCCTGATAATCAACAATATTTAGCCAAACTTGATAATGCAGATGAACCGATGAGAGGGGAAGATGGGGAATTAATTGGAAGAGTTGTTTCAGTTAAAGATGATTCTAAAACTAACGGCTATGAGACTCAATCAAAAAATGTAAAATGGACAAGATTGCAGGTTAAGTTCGACGATCTTATTGTACCAATTGAAATAAAATTTCAGGACATGAGACATTTCCTTCTTGATGAATTCGAAGTTGGCGAGTATGAACCGCAAAATGGTATTTATTCAGGAGCAGCTCATGATCTATATAGATATAATAGGGCTAAAAGCGTAATCCCATATTTTATCCCGGTTGAGGAACTTGACAAAAAAATTGACCTGGACACACTTGCATCAAAAACACAAGAAAATATCGTTTTCAAATTACGTAATCAAACAAGAAAGGTAAAATAAAGTCAATGCTAATTTTGTCTGCTATTTCGTTGCCCTCGCAGAAAAATAAGAGCATAACATTTTCCAAACCTTTATACTTAACAGCATCTTGACAAGAAGTTTAACAATTTATATAATTTTAATTAAGAGGACTATGAAACCAACACAGCAACACCATATTGTTACGTTTAAGCATCTCCTCCGCACTTGTGCGGTAGGAGGTTGATAGTGGAATAGCAAACAAAAAAACTATCAATCTCCTCATAAGAGGAGATTTTTTTATGATTTTATCAAAGGAGGTGGAAAAATATGATTAGACATGAAGCATCTAAATACAGAACAGATTCTCTGGGGCATAATTGGAGAGCATTACAAAGAGTAGGAATGTTCAATGAGACAAACGGTACAGCAAATTCAGGACCGGAAATACGAGTAATTGGCGGTAAAGATTACACAGTGAGTGCTGGAGTGATATCTCGCGCTAATGGCGATTACGGACAAAGGAGATGAACTAATTTATCAATCTGAAATCTTTAATCTTTAATTGAAGCTTAGTATTCCCATTCCAAGTGTTCTCGTCAATCGAATAAGCTATATCGATTTTATCATCTATGTTTATTTCTCTCGCCATTTCACCCATACCAAATGCTATAGCTTCGAATGTGGTATCAGCTTGATTTAGACTTAGTCGTAAATGTTTCCCCTCTCTGCCAAGTACTTTGAGGTTTTCAACATTTACATTATAAGATACAAAAACCGGCTGTGGATTAGCCATGCCAAAAGGAGCAAGTTGTTGTAAAATTTTATAAAACTCATTGTTAATTTTTGATAGCGACATTACGCAATCAATTTTCAGGGACTTAGTTAGTATTTCACCATTTAATATTTTACCGGCTGAAATTTCAAGAGACTCTTTAAAAAAGATAATTTTTTCAGTTTCAATAGTAAATCCAGCAGCCATTGGATGACCTCCGACATTAACGAAATATTCAGGCGTAGAACGCAAAAATTCTATTATATTAAATCCATCAACAGACCGCGCCGACGCTTTACTATATTTTTCTCCCATTGAGATTACAATTGACGGACGATAATATTCATCAACTAGCTTTCCGGCAACCAGACCAATTACCCCTTGTTGATAACTTTCATGAGCAACAATAAGAATTTTCTTAAGTGAATCTTCCATTTTAACAGCCAGACTTGCGTGTTCTGTCGCTTGCCTCATAAGAAGCTGCCTTTCGCGGTTGGTGAGTTCAAGTTTTTCAGCCAATAACTTTGCTTTACTTTTGTCTTTTGTACATATTAAACGTAAACTATCCATCGCACTTTCTATACGACCTGCCGCATTAAGTCGTGGTGCTATAATAAAACCAACTTCATAAACTCCGAGATTTTGTTTTTCACATCCTGCTATTTTAAGAAGTTCAATTAATCCCGGACGTCGTGTACGGTTTAATTTATCCAGCCCAAATTTTACTACAGCTCGATTGGCGCCGGTTAAAGGCACTAAGTCCGCAATTGTACCCAAAGTTGCCAATTCAAGATGCTCATCATGTTCAAGATCATATACTCCGCTCATTTTCTTAAATTGCTGTACAATCAACCAGGCTATTCCGGCTCCACACATTCCGGTAGTATGGACAATTGCAAAAGCATCAGGCAGTTTCGTGCCTTTTGTATGGTGATCTGTAATAATTACATCAATACCTTGTTCACGCGCAAACTTAACTGCCTCATTGGCAACAATCCCATTATCCACAGTAATAATAAGTTTCACACCGGGATTTTGGGAGAGAATATTTTCAATCCCTTTAATAGACAACCCATAACCCTCATCTATTCTATTAGGTATAAACGGCAATACTTTAGTATTCAGATTATGCAGAGTTTCCCATAAAATTGCCGTACCTGTGATTCCGTCAACATCGTAGTCACCGTAAATAATTATTTGTTCATTTATTTCAATTGCCTGATTAACTCTATTCATTGCTTTTTTCAGCTGCTTTTTATCAATGCCAACACTTTCTATAGTGATATTCGAAAGTTTTGGGTAAAGGAATTCCTGAATTTCTTTTCTCTCAGTTAGGCCACGATTTTTTAGAAGAATCTTAATTATTTTCTCATTTTTTAAATTTGAATCTGCATCTTTAAATTTATTTAAAATTATCCATCTCTTCATACATTTATGTCTGATATACTATAGCAATATGATAGATAAAATTCCAGCTCATGTTTTGGAAGTAAATAAGAAACTTAAAAAATCTGGCTATGAAGCTTATTTTGTAGGTGGTTGTGTACGGGATTTATTATCCGGCCGGGAAGTCAAGGACTGGGACTTTACAACAAATGCCATTCCTGAAGATTTACTTAAAATATTCCCAAATGCATTTTATGATAATTCTTTTGGTACGGTGGGAGTTCCCGTAGAGGATATTCAGGAAATAGAGCATAAAGGAATTATTGAAATTACAACATTTAGAACTGAAACTGCATATATAAACCGGCGGCATCCAACATCAGTGAAATGGGGAAAAACCATAGAAGAGGACTTAAGTCGTCGTGACTTTACTGTTAATGCCATGGCGCTAAAAATCCCCCTAACCCCCTTTACTAAAGAGGGTCTCCCGCAGGAGGGAGGATTTGACATTATCGACCCCTTCGGCGGACAGGAAGATATTAAAAAGAAAACAATTCGCGCTGTTGGAGATCCGAATCTGCGTTTTAAGGAGGACGCGCTCCGCTTGATGCGTGCCATCAGATTCGCTACACAGCTATCTTTTGTTATTGACGAAACAACATTAAAAGCTATTATAAATGATGCCCCCCTTCTAGCTGAAATCTCTAAAGAAAGGATTCGGGATGAGTTTATAAAGATTTTGGCAAGCATTTATCCTTATGAGGGAGTAATGTTATTAAAAAATACCAATCTCCTTCAATATATTCTTCCGGAACTTCTCGAAGGTATCGGCTTTTCACAAGAGCGCCCAGGTAGGCATCATAAAACTGATGTTTTTACTCATAATGTATTTGCATTAAAATTTTGTCCATCAATAGATCCTCTAGTACGTTTTGCGACATTAATTCATGATATAGCAAAACCGAGAGTGGCTGACCGAGACAAAGACGGATATGTGATTTTTTATAATCATGATACAGTAGGTGCAAAAATGGCTCGTGAAATTGCTGATAGATTACGATTTTCAAAAAAAGAGAAAGAAAAAATTTCTACACTTATACGTTGGCATATGTTTACAGTAGATGAACACATAACTGATGCCGCTGTACGTAGATTTATCAGGCGGATCGGAGTAGAAAACATATCCGATATGATCGATCTTCGCATCGGTGACAGGCTAGGCGGCGGGACACAGACTGCTGAAAGTTGGCGTCTAAAATTATTTAAAGAACGACTCGAAAAACAACTCGCCCCAATGCCTTTTTCAATCAACGACCTGGCAATAGACGGGAATGATATTATGAAAGAGTTAAACATCAAACCGAGCCGCGAAGTAGGGGAGATTTTACAAAAATTATTTGAGGAAGTTGACGAAGATCTATCAAAAAATACCAAAGAGTACTTACTTCAAAAAATCCATAAACTTAAATAATAATTAACTGATGTTACGCAAAAATAATTTGTCATCCCCCTGAACAGGGGAATCCAGAAGGTATAAATAATTTTTTCCATTTATTTTTTTATAAGGAATAGATTTTGTAGCTACTAGATTCCCGCGTTCGCGGGAATGACAATAATCTGCGTAATGTAAGTTATTAAATATAAACAATAAACAATTATGAATCAAAAAATTCCTAAAAACCCAATTTTATTTGGTCTTTTATTAAGTACGCTCCACAAAAAATGGGCGGTAAGTGCTGTAGTTTTCGTACTTTTGGCGACAGGACTAAGTAAATTTAATGTAATTGTTCTTCGCAATCTCACTGATTCTATAGCGATGGACAATATTATATTGAATAATGTGTTGGTTTGGGCAAGTCTATACCCTTTAGTTTATTTAATTACACACTTAATATGGCGACTCAGTGGATTTGCTGGGATCCGATGGTTTATGTACCTGAGAACATCTGCATACAAAATGCTTTACGAATATTTGACACTTCACAGCAAGGACTACTTCAATAGCCGTTTTGCGGGATCACTTGCCAATAAAATATCTAATGCAGTTGACGGAACAGACAACCTTTTTATGTTAATCCTATGGGAATTCAAGCCTTTAGTTATTGGATTACTTTGGTATATAAGCTTTACTTGGCTTAGCGATTGGCGGCTTGGTATAATAATTGCTATTTGGTCTGTGCTATTTCTTGGATTGAACTTCTGGTTTGCCAAAAAACTACAACCCTACTCCTTCAAATACGCCGAGTCGCTCTCTTCTCTCAGAGGAAGAATTGTAGATTCCCTGTCTAATATTTCTGTTGTACAAGAAACTGCCCAATTAACAGGAGAGCGCAAGTACATAGAAAAATTTGTCAAAAAGGAACAGATTACCGGAATTGATCATTGGTATGTCAGTGAATGGATACTAACAATAAACGGAATACTAATCTTCATATTCATATTTCTTATGATTGGAACATCTATTTTTCTTTTTCAAAATCAATTAGTTAGTATTGGTGTCGTCGTTATGGTCATAGCAATAGTAAGTGATCTCTCAAACCAGTTTCTCTTTATTGGACAGGAATTGAAAAATGCTGCGAGATACTATGGAGAAGCAAAGGAAGGGCTCGTAGAGATTTTAAGTGAGCATATTATTAAAGATAGCCCTGGTTCTTCAGATCTTAAATTGGAAAATGGAAATATTAATATTGAGTCAGTCGACTTTAATTATGAAAATAAAATAGTATTTAATAATTTTTCACTAGACATCCCGGCAGGACAAAAGGTGGGTTTAGTTGGTAGAAGTGGCTCAGGAAAAACCACTTTTGTTTCGCTATTACTCCGACACTATGATGTTCAGGAAGGTGCAATTAAAATTGACGGACAAAATATAATAAATGTAAAACTTGAAAGCTTAAGACGTGCTATATCATTTGTTCCTCAAGATACAAGCCTTTTCCATAGAACTATCAAAGAAAATATAAGCTACAGCAATCCGGATGCAACACAAGAAGAAATTTTGCGTGCTGCAAAACTGAGCCAGGCAGATGAATTTATAGTAAATCTTCCCCATGGATACAATACTCTTGTGGGAGAGCGTGGAGTAAAACTTTCAGGAGGACAACGACAAAGAATTGCCATCGCCCGAGCTTTTCTGAAAAACTCACCAATTCTAATTCTTGATGAAGCAACAAGCAGTCTCGACAGCCAAAGCGAGCAAATTATCCAGCTTTCAGTTGAAAAACTTATGAAAGGCCGGACAGTTATTGCAATAGCTCATAGATTATCCACTTTAAAAGAGATGGATAGAATAGTAGTTATTGAAAATGGAAAAATAGTTGAAGACGGTAATCCTGAAGAATTACTAAAAAAAATAAAAGGGAAATTCAGAAATATGTGGGATCATCAGGTAAAAGGATTTATTATCGATTGATAATTCTGATTCAATTTATTTCTGACCTAGAACTAACTTGGCAGAATTAGAGCAACGTCCTGTAAAAGTAAAATTAGGATTTATGTAAATATCTCAATGGTACTTTGCGTTGTAGATTGAATCCAAGGAAGAAGATTTTTCTTTGGATTTAAGGATTCACTCCCGGATTTATTCTTTCACTACGGTTACAACTTTCGTTTTTAGTTTGCCCTTTTTATCTTTATAAATATGGATATTCTTTTCCCATTGTTCAGATCGTTCTGGATAGTCAGATCGATAATGAGCACCCCTGCTCTCTTTTCGTTCAATTGCGCCAAGTATAACTGCTTCTGCTACTTCTAACATATTTTGTACTTCAATTGCTGCTTGTAATTCCTTAAGAGTTTTTGCAGTTAATTCTCTTGCTTTTTTTTCTAAATTTCTAATATCTTTCCCAGCTTCTTGTAGTTTTTTTTCATCCCGAATGATTCCAACTTTATCCCACATGATTTGTTTAATCTTTTTCATAATATCTTGTGGTTGTGTCCCGGTTTGTCGACGTAGAAAAGATTGTAATCGTTTCACTTCTGATGTAATCATACTCCCAGGGATATCAACAAGTGTTTGTGATTTTACGTAATCTGAAGTTCGTTTGCCCGCACGACAGCCGAATACTTGCCCTTCAGCAAGAGAATTTCCACCCAAACGATTAGCGCCATGAACATTTGTTGTTACTTCACCTACTGCGTATAATCCGTTAACAATTGTTTCCCCCCATTCATTAATTACAATGCCGCCCATAAAGTGATGCATTGATGGCGCAATCTCCATCATTTGTTTTCTAATATCTATACCAACTGCTATATGCTCTTCAAACACATCAGGAATAAGTTTTTCTGCTTTTCCCTTTTCCCAATGTGTTATATCAAGATATACACCTCCATGCCCAGTTCCTCTTCCTTCTTTGATCTCTTGAAGAATTGCGCGTGTTACCTCATCCCGCCCTGCAAGCTCCATCCTTTCCGGTTGATATCGTTTCATAAATCGTTCACCATTTTTATTTTTTAAAATACCACCATTCCCCCGGACTTTTTCTGTTATAAGCGTTCCTCTTTTTTCAGGTGGCCATGCCATACCTGTTGGATGAAACTGAATCATTTCCATATCAGAAAGTTCGCATCCTACTCCGAGTCCCCATGCATACCCTTCGCCAGTATTACTTGGCGCGTTGGTGTTTATTAAATACATTTGTCCCGCACCGCCTGATGCAACAATTGTTGCTTTTGCTTCTACTACTTTTTGTTGTCCTGTTTTTTGATCAAATAAAAATGCGCCTGCAACTTTGTTATCTACTTTAAATAATTTCGTGACAAAATGATTTTCCAAGCGAGGTATTTTCCGTTTATTAAGTTCTGCTAATAGTCCTGCCATCATCTCGCGTCCGGTATAATCTCCTGCGCATATATTTAGTGGTGCAGAATGTTTTCCGCCTGCCCAGGTAAAATATGTCCCATCCGGCAATCGATCAAATTGTACGCCAAAACTTTCTAAATCACGAATACGATCCGGCATTTCATCAGTAAATATTTTTGCCATTTTATAATTATTAATAAACCATCCGCCTTTAATCGTATCTTGGTAATGTTGTCCAGGAGTTGCCGGTGCTTTCAATGCTACATTAAGTCCTCCCATTGCCATTGAGGTATGAGCTTCTTTAAGAAATTCCTTTGCAACAACCAAAACTTTTGCTCCGGATTTTGCAGCTTCAATAGTTGCCCGAAGTCCCGATCCGCCAGAACCAATAATAAGGATATCTGTCTTTATTTTTACAATTTGCATAAAAATTTAATTTAGTATATCAGTTTTTTTAATATTTTTCAGGAATAAAATGTCTTTCATGATTATAGTTTCATCACTATTTTTTGCTCAACCGCCATAAAATAAAAGAAGGGTTCCTCTCCCACAAAACCTAAAGCTTTTAATATTTTGTTACAATTTGATATAATCTCCATACTTTATTGTAGAAGTACCTTTAGACTCACGCATCCATGAAAATTTAGCGCAGTATGGCAAGATTGGCGGGGGAGTAGAAACTCACCTTCTTGCCTCATCGGAGTTCTTCCTTGCTCGGCACGATCTTGCAAAACCGGATGGTTCTTTACGTTACGAAATAACCCAAGCCAATGGTCTTACTTTTTTAACTGATCCAGAAAAACCCGAATTAAAACCAGGAGAAATGTCAGTATATCCATACACAGATGAAGCTACAATGTTGTTAGGAATGACAACGCCAATAAAAAGTATCCGGGGCAAACGACAGGATTGCGGCTCAGTATCAGGAAAAATTAAATTTACTATACTAAGTGCCTCGATGAAGCATCCGTCCAATCCAGATAACAATACATGCACCAATCACCGCAACAACAAAACTATAGAGATCAAAGCCAGTTACACCAGGTTGACCAAACGTATTAAAGAGCCATCCGCCGACGATTGCACCAATAATACCCATAATAATATCCATCAACATCCCTTGACTGGCATTTGTTTTCATAATGACCGAAGCGATCCATCCTGCAACCGCGCCAAAAATGATCCACACTAGAAAATTCATAAAATAATCACCTCCTTTCTATACATTTTGATTTTTAATATACATGAGCTATATATAAATGTTGTAAGAATTATGTTAATGTTGTGTTAGTTCTTTTTAGAAGTAAGCCTCGTCTTCCAATGGGCAATGAGAAGCAAAAAATCGAACCTTTGCCTTTCTCACTATTTACCCAAATTCGACCTTTATGCCTCTTGATTATTTCTGCACAAATATACAAACCCAAGCCTAAACCGGGATAAATTTGCTGACCATCACCATTGACTCGATGAAGTCTATCAAAGACTTTCTTCTGATCTTCTTTAGAAACTCCAATACCAAAATCCTGAACACCCAGCGTTATATATTCTTTTTCCAATATTATCTTAATAATAATCTTATTTGAGCGGGGAGAATATTTTATTGCATTAGATATAAGATTAGTTATCACTTGGCCAATTCGATCACGATCCCCATTAATATTCTTCGTTTTTGCAAACTCTTTCATTATTTTATGATTATTAGTAGTATGTTGCATCTCCTCAATAATCTCTGATACAAGTTCATTAAAATCAAATCTCACTTCCCGAAATTGGAGTTTTCCCTCTTCGATTCTAGTAACATCTAATAGATCTGAAATTAGTTTTGTTAACTTATCAATTTGCAGATTCATCTTTGTAATAAGCTCAGCTGATTTCTTATCATTAAGTTTTAAAAACCTCTTCTGCAGAAATTGAGTGTATGCCTTTACACTTGTGATCGGTGTTTTTAATTCATGAGAAGCAATCCCTATAAATTCATCCTTTTGGCGCTCAAGAGTCTTCCGTCTTTCTATTTCGGCTTCAAGCGACCTTGCCTTTTGCTGCAATAAAGTAATAGCACGAAGACGGGAATCTGTACTTTCAAGTGATGCATAACTTTCATCAGGCAACACTCCGGAATGCTGTACGCAAATTTCTGAAAATGGCGCCGTATGAGCATTACCACCAAAACCCTTCATAGGATAAGCACAAAAAAGTGAAAATGAAAAAGCTTTACTTATTTCATTCCAAAGATCTTCTAAACGAATTGCTGCAGCTTTATTACCTTGCGCCCAAAGGATTGCTACCATTTCGCCAAAAATCCGCACACTATGCCTGCCAATTGTGGCTCGTGTGATAACACCCCCAATCGTTTCATAAAACCGCTTTGGATCTGGCATACCACCAACCATAAATTTACCCATTGTCTCTGCCGCATCCAATGAGATATATTTATCCGTTGCTATAGACTCATCTAAATTTAGACCAATATTTTCTAGACCTTTCTTCAATTTTGCCCGGTGCTCCGGAGTTGCGACAACTATTGCAGCATCAGCATCTCTAATAAAATCCCTTATAGAGTTTATAAGAAAAGCATCACTATCATAAAATTGTACAAGGTGTGAAGTATCCTGGATCTCACTGAAAACCGAGTTCGGGGTAAAAAGATTAGTGGTTCCGTTAGATATATTGCTTTTTGTTAAACCCGAATTTACCATTAGCATTAATTCATCTTTGGTAAAACGCCAATCTCCCCGTGATCCAACTTTAACACCTTGTAACCGGTTTTCTTGAGCCCATCTTCGAATAGTTCCTGGATTAACGTTTAGATATCCAGCAGCTTGAGGTACAGTAAGTAGTTTAGTAGAAATATTATCTTTATTGACTGGCATTTACTTACCTAGAGTACCATTTAATCACACACTATGCAAGATAACAAACCCGGTCAATTTAAATAAATGAACAATTACTGAAAGTTTCTTTGCATTGCTGAAAATCCATGTTATAATTTTTATATGTTAAAACAACAACTACGGGATGAATTAAAAAAATCAATGCTTGCCAGAGAAACAGTTAATACTTCGGTATTGCGGATGACACTTTCTGCAGTGGGTTATTATGAGACTCAAAAGGGAGGCGCAGGTTATGAAGCAACGGATGAGGATGTTTTAATTGTCATACAGAAAGAAGTTAAGCAACATAGAGATTCAATTGAACAATTCACAGCCGGTGGTAGACAGGATTTAGTTGATAAGGAGACTAAAGAACTCGAAATTCTACAAAAATATTTACCTGCGCAAATGAGTGAAGCAGAAGTAAAAAAATTAGTTGTTGAAGCAGTCAAAAAAACAGGAGCAGTCTCAATCACCGATATGGGTAAAGTAATGGGTACATTGATGCCAAAAGTAAAAGGTAAAGCCGATGGGGGATTGGTAAGTAAATTGGTAAGAGAAGAATTGGCAAAGTAGCAATTATCTAAATAAATTTTTTATCTTCTGCAAAAAAGATAGCCTGCCACTACTATCTTGACTGGCATTTTGTTCTACTTGAATAACCTGCTCCACTGTTGACGGCGGCGTAGGTTGTCCGTTTTGTAAAGCTCCAACTATTTGCTGAAATTGTTGTGGAAAAACCTGCGCTGACTGTCCGGTAGCTTTCTGCACAACGCCATTTTTAAAAAGTTCTCCAATGGTCATATTCATAAGTTTATTATTGCCGGTCATCTTAAGGAGCTCCTGAAGCTGATGCGGACCGATTTGCATAGCCTGCATTACTACCCCTTGAGCTTGATTATTGTTCTGTAATATTTCTCCAAGAGTTTTATTCAATATTTGCGGTTTCGCTTCGTCGGCCATATAACTATTATTACACAATTTTCTTTTTTCGTCTTGTGTCAAATTCTTCCCATGCGACCAGCAGGGCAGACGCATTAAATATCGAAGAGTATGTCCCGCTTCCAATACCGATCAGGAGGGCTACAATAAACCAGCGAAGAGTTTCGCCACCAAATATTAATAATGTAAACAATACAAGCATAGCTGTAAGTGATGTATTTAAAGACCGGGTCAATGTCTGAAGAATTGAATTATTAACAATTTGTGCAAATCGCAAATCAGTAGATAGTCTTAGATTTTCTCGAATTCGGTCGAACACCACAATTGTGTCATGCACGGAAAATCCAATTACTGTGAGTAGCGCAGTAACGAATAAACTATCAATTTCCACTTTGAGGTAATGGCCAAGAATAGAAAAAATTCCAACCACTACCAGCGCGTCGTGAATAAGCGCGATTATGGCGCAGATTCCAAACTTCCAGCTGCTTGTCGGTTTAGGTACTTTGCGGAATGACCAGGCTATATAAAACACTATCAAAACAGAAGCTAGCAAAACAGCTTTTATTGCATTCGATGCAGTTTCTCCACCAATAGTGGGTCCAATTGTCTCGAATTCTTCCTGCTTTATCTGTTTAACTTTAATTTGTAGTTTTTTTACTAAATTAGCATTTTGTTTTTCGTCAATTGGCTTGGTCCTTATAATAAGTTTATTGTCGGACGACTGAGTAGTAACTACATCTATTTTTTCTTCAGTGAAAGTACTTTTAACTATATTTTGCGTCTGCTCATTAATAGTTTTGGGGAATAATAATATCATTCGGGTGCCCCCTGTAAAATCAATTGATAAATTAAGTCCCCAAACAAACAATGAAACGACACCTGGTATTATTACCAGAAGAGAAAACAGAAAGTACCAATTTTTTTTGCCTATAATGTCTAACATAATTTTTCTATCTTGATAACGCTTTATTTTTATAAAACACTTTTAAGAAAGTTTTAGTTACAAAAATTGCCGAAAACATTGATACTATTATTCCAAGTGCCAAAGTCAACGCAAACCCCCGGACTATACCTGTGCCAAAATAATATAATATTGCACAAGTTATTAAACTTGAAATGTTTGAATCGCGGATAGACGGCCATGCACGCACGAATCCTAGATTGATCGCCATATCCCTCGCCCTTCCGCGGCGTATTTCCTCCTTCATTCTCTCAAAAATCAAAATGTTTGCGTCTACCGCAATTCCAATTGATAAGATTAGACCGGCAATACCTGCAAGAGTCAAAGTTATGGGAATTAATCTAAATAATGACAAAAGAAGTAATGTATAAATTGCCAGGGCAAAACAAGCTACAATTCCTGGCTTTCCGTATAAGCTAATCATGAAAATAATAATAACTAAAAAACCAATAAATCCTGCCAGTAAGCTTCTTTCCAGTGACGATTGCCCAAGTGTCGCCCCAATAGCTTGTTGCCGTAGTACTGAAAGTGAAACAGGTAAGGCACCCGCATTGAGTTGGATCTGCACCGTTTTAGCTTGTTCCGTTGTGAATTCACCTGTTATAACTGCGTTTCCTCCAAAAATCGGCTCATTGACACGCGGAGCTTCAATTACTTGATTATCCAATGCAATTGCTACAATTTTTCCTACATTACGCTTAGTTATATCTGCAAATTTTTTTGCGCCATTACTTGTGAATGTCAATTGAACTTGAGGCTTACCTGAATTCTCATTGAAACTAACAGCTGCATTTTGCAAATCAGATCCTGTCAAATTTGTCTGCTTAGGATTCTCAAAAAGCTGCTGTATTCCTAAAGGAAGATCTGCTGAAGGAGAAGCCGTATTAACTTTAAGCTGGGCTGAACCACTTGCTACATCTTCCCAAAAAGTAAGCTTAGCTGTTTTCCCAATTAAACTAATTGCAGCATTGGCATCTGTTACTCCCGGAATTTCAACAATTATTCGATAATCACTACTGACACGCGAAGTTTGAACAATTGGTTCGGATACCCCCAAAAAATTGACTCTTTTCTCGATAACTGTTTTTGCTGATTCGAGTGCATTATCACGCTGAGAATCGTCAACACCCTTCATATCTGCCTTTAGGGTTACACTGGTGCCTCCCTGTAAATCTAACCCTTTTCGAAAAGTTAGGTCTCTATTTAAATTTATACCTTCAAAATTCCAGTGGATGGAGGTTTTTTGGTTTTGACCTGGAAGCTTTGGTAATTCAAAATTAAAAGCATATGGCTGAGCCAAATTTATAACTATTGCGGCTATGAACAGGATTGCGATTATTACGAAGTAGATCCCGTCATTTCTCTTCATGAAACCATAGCCTCCTCATCACCAATCAGCATTACTCGTGTTCCCGATAAAATAGATACCAGAAATGGATCATTTCTTTGTTTCCGGAATTTGAATTCCTCCTCAGTCATAGCTGTATAATTAATTTCTGTGCCACGTCTTGTTTCTTCATTGCGCACCAATATGGCAAGCTCCGGTAGTACTATTGTACCGACTACTATGAAGTCTACTTCCTCCGGTGATTGCTTTATCCTCCTTGCGTACTTCCCGGAAAACATTGCATATTTAATTTTTCCTAATTTTGCGCGGTTTTTTAGGATCTGAGCCCCAAGACCGATTGTTTTGGCTCCTATTTTTAGTAAATCATAATAAAATGGGTAATCTTTGGAGAGGGAATAATAAACTCTATTTGCTCTTGGCTCTCTATTAAATATTCCCTTTTTTTCAAGAAAGATGAGTTCACGTCTTACTGCATTGATTTCCTCTTCTGTTCTCCTCACACACTCTCGCACATGTAGCATCTCATGAGGATTGCTCAAAAAAACATTCAATAATTTTACACGAGTTTTTGATGTGATAATGTCGGATAACATGTGAACATTATATCAATTTTATTCTGCTTTTACTATACCGTCTATAGGTAAGATTTCGAACCATAATTTTCCTCGATTAAATTTAACTTCATTTCCGCTTGCGTCATTTATAATAGTTCTATCTTCCCTTCCTGCTTTCTTCCATGTCCCAGTGATTTGTTTCCCGTCTATGAAAATTAAAGCTTTACCGGTGCCTTTTGTTCCATAAAGTAAATGCGCGTTGTTTTCATAACCGTCATTAGCATGCCTTTCAGTCATAAATAGAACTATCACATTGCTTGCAGTTAGCTGTTTTTTTGTATTTTGGTCTAAATGTGGTTTCCCCCCATTATTTCTCATATATAGATTATTTTTCGCATCAAATTCCCAATCTACAAAATATGATTCATCTTCCCAAAATTCTATATGAATAGATTGAGTACCTGAACTTGCAGCTTTATCTTTAAATGAATATTCTACAAAACTTGTATCCCATGCATCTCCTTCTTTACTTACATTTGTAAGTCTGCGTTTTTCCCCAACCGCCCATAACTTGCTCGTGCTTGAATACATCGTATGTTCGGTCGCGACATCATGACCTGTTCTTGTTTGATCACGCCAAAAAGTAGGATAACCTATAGAGAATTGATTCAAGTCATTGTACACAGCCCATCCGTAATCTTCTATTTGTCCTAAAGCATTTGCAGGGCCGGGTGAATTTGCTCCGCCTACATGCGCGTATAATGGATAATCACCGTATTCTGAGACGAAATCCAGAAAATAAGTTCTGGCAGAACGAACAGGCCCCACAATACCGGCATCTTGACAATAATAAACATTTAAATACCTGGTTATTCCTCCTTCTGCGATAGCTTCATAAGTCACATCGGAGAATGAAATTCCCGATTGAGGACGTGATTCCTGATGGTTTTCTATCATTATTCCAAGCGGCCGGTGTTGTTCCCACCAAGCCTGTTGTTGTTTGCTATATAATTCACCACTTAGTGGACATTCTTCCGTTTTTGGTTGGTTTTGGTCAAATGTAATTGCTTGATAATCATTGTCTGCATTTTCTGAACTTGGAACCTGTGATGCTGTAGGCGCAGTTGAGATAGCTTTAGTTGCAAATAAACTATATGAAATACCTGTTGAGATAAGATAAACGAAAAAAGCTAGAATAACACTAATTGTTTTTTTGGACATATCTTTAGCTTCCCCCTTCTTTCAATGCTTTTTTCTCTTCTACCGAAAGTTCGTGATCAACTCCTTTTCCTTCTATAATTTTTTTTACATACCAACGTAATCCTGATCTTGAATAAAGTCCTGTAATCACCACCCCTGTATCATTTGCATCTCGTAAAGTTAAAATAAAACTCTGATCTCCACCTGTATCTTTAAAGGGATTGAAACGAAGTAAACCGACTTTTTGAATGTGAAATTTTTCATTCTCTTCAATTGTATCACAACGGAAAATTAATTGGGAAATATTTTTTTTTGCCAGATTAACATCTTTTGTAAGGTTTTCCAGTACGAATTGAAGATTCTTCTTATCCACTCCTTGTGTTAATAACCGATAGTGCTGCATTAATCTCCACAAGTAAAATGTTACTATACCAAGCCAAACAATTACTATTATTATTAATACCTCTCCCATAACACCCATAAAGCAATATTAGCCTCTTGACATGCTTAGTGTCAATAGTGTAATCTAGGCACATTCATGCCTAAGAAGAAAAAAACGCGTAAACAAAAAATTATTTCCGATAAAAGACATAAAGACTATTCCGCATTTACACCGCCTCCACAGGCTAATCCATCCACTACGAGCTCCCCCGATAGACTCGGGGTTCAATCTGTACAAACTGAACGATCACAAACTATTCATAAACCTCAACATATCAGTGGACAACTTATAACCACTGCACATTATTCATACTTATATTCTGATTTACGTAAAACTTTTTTCCTGACTTGCTCAATAATTATTGCAGAATTATTACTTGGATATATATTTTTTGGCGCTCAATAATAAAGGCGTGAAAGGAGGTGATTAGTATATGGCATCAATGTATTGTGTTAAGTGTAGACAAAAAAGAGATGTTGATAATCCGGAAAAAGTAACCATGAAAAATGGTAAACCGGCGCTCAAAGCAAAATGTCCAGTTTGTGGTACAGGAATGTACAAGATTGGAGCAAAGTAATATTTTTTAGGAGCATCGTGAAAATCCCCCGCTCAGCGGGGGGTTTTTCGTAAACGGGGCTCACATTTGAGTACAGTGCAAGGAAGGTTCGAGGAGCGGAGTAAGGCGTACTAAAATGTACGCTGTCGAGCACCACAGATACTGACGCAGCAATGTGCCAAATGCGAGACTCGTGCTTGACAATATATTTTGGCAAGTGAAACAATATATATAATGCTCTCATCAATAGCGTCATATATTCTTAGTATACAAAAGTTTTTTGGTGGATCAATTGGGTCATATGACAAATTTTTTGAGGATGCCGAAGATTATCTTTCAAAAAGTATTACAAATGGAAAAGTATTTTATGATCTGGGAGAATTCCAAAAAAAGATATTTATACTAGGCATAAAGTTTATAGTTCGTCAATATAAATCTCCCTCAGTACAGGCTAAAGTTTTTCAAATTGATAATCTGGTTAATCTAATTAAAAAAATTCCAATAATTGATAAGCTTTGTAGTTTGTTTGTCGATATACATAAACATTACTTAAAATTCTCGAAATATTTTTTGCTTTTTCTTTTTTTTGGAATATTTCCAATAGTCATTACATTGTTGCAAATACTTAATGCCTCACCGGCTCAATTTTTTATATTTTTTATACCTATATTTCTTATCCTTTTATTTCTCGAATCAGGATTGTTTATTTTTATTGAAAAACATGAGAATGATGATAACATTTCCTTAGCACGTAGCTTTCTACTTGCCTTAGAAAATTTTGAGTCTGTAATCCTAATCTTCTTATTTTATATTCTACTCTGTGGTACTCTGCTACTTTCTTTAGCTTCTCTTCTTTCATTATCTACTCAAATTATTACCATGCTGGAAGGTAATACTATTCTTTTGTTTATTTATTTACTAATTATTTTATTTCTTTGTATTTCGATTTTATTTTTCTGTATATATTTGAGCATTTTAGTTTATCAGGCATATTTTATTGCGCTTTTAGAAAAAAAGAATTCTATACAGTCTCTGGTCCGTAGCGGATTTTCCATGCGTAAGAATATTCTGGATATCACTATTTTTTCTGTAGTCTTTTATTTAAGCACATTACTTCTTGCTTTCTTCGCCTTTATATATTTATCTGATATTGCACTACAATTTATAATTACTTTAATTTTACATTCCCAGTTCTTATTTACTTACAGTATCCGAAAAAAATTATTGATTCCTCGTCTGGACACGAAAGAATTGCCTCATCAGCGTCCTTTGTCACTATTTTTCATCTTTTTCCTTTTCGTAGGCATCATTGGTTGTATAGCTTTTGCGTCACAGATTCTGCGTTATTATCCGTCAGTTTCGGATTTATATGCAGCTTGGCAATATGATCGTGAACTTGAGCGGGAATTCAAGCCTTATATTAATAGTAATAACAATTATTCAATTTTATATCCAAAAAACTGGAATGTTCATAACTGGAATAATAATTCGGTAACGATCCACCATAATGTAAATAATACCTCATCAGGAAGAATATCGGTCAATATTTCTGTTTTATCAGTTTCTGAAACTAATTATTTTCGACTTGACTCTGTAAAACCAGGTACTGTTATTTTTGACAAGGTTACAACTGAAAATACCATAAAGCTTTCTAACTTGTTATTAGGTGGACATGATGCTATTAAATATTCGGTTATCATACCTTTTCCTGACTTTACCGAGTATCAGATAAATTATTTAGTATTAAATGGAGATAAAGTCTTCAAAATTAGCTTTGTTTCCGTAGATAGTGTATTTCAACAAACATACACGAAGATTTTTGAAACGATGATTAACTCTTTCCGTTTTACTAAACTAAATGATACAATAAACTAATGAATATCCAATCCGTAGTTCATAAAGATCTCTCGTTCGTAAACGTCATGAATCCGGAAGAATTAGAGATTAAATACCTGATCAAAAACTTTGGGTTTGACTCTTTGCATTTAGATGATTACATTAATCGTACACAGGCGCCAAAAATCGAAACGCTCAAACATTATAGCTTGTTCGTTTTGGATATACCTATTTTTCATGTTTCCTCTAAACAGGAACGAGACAAAAAAACTCGTATCGAAAATCTTCTTTCCCTACCGCAGTTTTTACACTCTGAAAAAAAACCAAGAATTCACACTTGTCATTTAGATATCTTTATTGGAAATAATTATGTTGTCGTCCTGCACGATGGAAGATTACCTGTAATTCAGGATATTTTTGCCTCGTGCCAGGGAAGCCTTTCCAATAGAAATAAATACATGAATCAAGGTCCGGTATTTCTTGCCTACAGTATTATAGATGCGCTTGTTGATAGTTGTTTTCCTGTACTGAACGAACTTTATGCTGTGATTGATCGCATTGATAAAGAAATTGATTCAGGCAGAACTGAAACAACACTTGAGCAGATTTCCCTGACTCGCCGGAATATTGTTGTATTCCATACAATGATTAAACCTATCCTTCCTCTTTTCCGGCAACTTGAAGAAGGCAAGATCAAAGAGCTTAATGGGAATATGCAATTATTTTGGAGCAACATTTTAGACCATCTGCAGAAAATCTGGGACCGCTTGGAAGACAGCCGTGAATTGATTGAGGGTATCTCTGAAAGCCATGAATCTTACCTCACACAAAAAACCAATAATATCATCAAAGTTCTGACTATATTCTCGGCAATTATCCTGCCTCTCAATTTATTTGCAAGTCTTTTTGGAATGAATCTTACACTTCCTATAGTGGATAGTGATCACTCGTTCTGGATCATTTCATTACTGATGTTTATTATCGGTCTCGCTATGTTTATGATATTTAGGATCAAACGATGGTATTAATCTAGCTAATTATAATTTAGAACTTAATAAACCTGGAAATTTATCCTTTATCTCAAGTATCAACTCACCAAATAATGAATTTGCCCAGGCAAACCAATGTCTACTAAATTTGTGCGGGTCATCAACATGAACACTTTCATGAATAAAATATGTCCCTGCATGTGTATTCTTCAATATTCGCAGACATGAAATTATTTCCTCCGTATCGTTTGAAGTAAGCGCTTGCATTATTGTTGCCATCGGCCAAAAATGATCACAGACCCCCACATGTGGTGATGTAATCCCGGATGCAACGGAACCTTTTGTAAAAAAAGGATTCCATTCACTAAGCACCATTTTTCTGGTATTTTGATATACAGGATTATCAATCGATGTATAACCCAAATAAGGCAAACTGATAAGACTTGGCATATTAGGATCGTCCATTATGCAGTTTGAACCGAATCCATCAACTTCATATGCAAAAACTTGTCCTAATTCCTTATGATTAACAATGCCCCACTCCTTAATTCCGCTTTCTATTTTTTCAGCCAGTTTTGACGACATTTCTTCCGTCTCTAAAGCCGAAATGCTCATCAGTATTCTCGAAACAGCACGCAATCCAACCACAGCCATAGCATTAGCTGGAATTACAAAAGGATAAACAGTTTCATCATCCGAGGGCCTAAAAACACTGCGGCTCAAACCACAATGTTTCCCGGGATAGCCATACCCTTTTAGACGTACAGCTGGATGCAGATGCCCTGACTTCGTACGGAAATGGTGCAACAAGTCCAGATTATCTTTATTCAAAGTATTTTGTTCAACAAAAATAGTCTTAATGATTTTGTTAACTGCATGCAACCAATTGCTATCAAAAGGAGACAGGTCATTTGTCTCTCTATAGTAGCCATCACACAAACGGAGAAAAGAACACAGACTATCTAACTCATATTTTTTTTCCCATATTCCATCCCGCTCGAATGCGTTTGCGTACGGATCACTCAAAATACAATTCACCTGCCTATATATTAATCCAAAAAATAATTTTTTTAGGTTTTTATCTTCATTAATAAAACGTAAATAAGGCCAAACCTGATTTGTCGAATCCCGAAGCCACATAGCCGGAATATCACCTGTAACAATAAAAGTATCAGATCTTCCGTATGAATCTTCACTATAATATACCGTAGTATCCAATGTATTTGGTAAACATTGGATGAACATCCTTCTAATATCCTTATCCTCAATCTCTTCACTGGTTTTTTCGATTACCTGCTCAATGATCTCACTGCGGAATAACCGCTCTTCCAATTCTGGCCGCGACCGTAAATGTGAATAATTTTTTACCATTCCATTCTCAAGTATAGTACATTTATGATAAAATATATAAATCTAATTTTATGAAAAACGTAACAATCATTGGAGCAGGAGCCTGGGGAACTGCATTAGCTTATATATTTCGCGGAACTGGTCTCCGTATATTAATTTGGAGCAAAAACCCATCCATTGTAGCTGACATTAACCAACACAAAAAAAACAAAAAATATACCGGCGATAATATTCTGACTGACATCAGAGCAACAACTAATCTAAGGACAAGTCTCTCAGATGCTGACGTGGTTATAAACGCTTTACCATCTTATGCAATAAGAGATGTATTTGAATCAGCCAAACAAAACATAAAAGAAAACACAATTATAATAAATGCTTCCAAAGGCTTAGATACAAGCACTCATCAACTACCTTATCAAGTTTTTAGAGAAATTTTGCCTCCAAAAATACATTACTTTTCACTTTCAGGCCCCGGTTTTGCGTCCGGAGTACTAAACGGTCACCCGACTACCATTAATATCGCGGGGAAAGATCATAATCTTATAAAAGAAATCAAAAGTCTAGCAAGAACTAACAATGTCTTTCTTTCTTATTCCAGCGATGTCATTGGTGTTGAATGGGGAGGAATTTACAAAAACATAGTAGCTATAGCTGCCGGTTTATCATCAGGTTTAGGCTACGGTGAGAATACAAACGCACTAGTATTCTCTGCGGGTTTCAAAGAAATGGTACAATCCGGTATAACCTTAGGAGGAAATCTCGAAACATTCTACGAACCATGTGGAGTAGGAGATCTTATGCTATCAACTTCTTCCATGAAAAGCCGCAATTACTCCTTTGGTTATTATCTGACTCAGGAAAAAAAAATAGAAACTGTCTTCACCAAATTATCCGGAGTAGCAGAAGGCTATTACGCGCTTAAATCTATAGCTTACCTCAAAAATAAACACGCGCTTACATTGCCTTTATCAATAATGTTGCACGAAATAATTTTTGCTAAAGCCGACCATAAAAATGCCTTTATGAAATTCCTGGAAACCCACTTTGAATAATATGCAGAAAAAGATTACCGTATCAGCTGTTCAAATGCATATAAAAACGAACGATATTAGTGCTAATTTGAATACTGCCGAAAAACTGGTAAAGAAAATTTTTCAAAATAATAAAACCGATTTAATAGTATTCCCCGAAATCTGTATCACAGGTCCTATTCGCAATAGACTCGATTTGGTACAAGATGAAAATTCCAATTCAATAATTTTTTTTCAAAAACTTGCCATACAATATAATACACACATTGTGTGCGGCTCGTTTACTAAAAAAATTAATGCTAACTTTTTCAATACCTCATTACTCATAAATAACAAAGGTAAAATTATCCTTGAATATTACAAAAATAATCTCTGGCATACCGAAAGAGAATACTTAACACCCGGAAATAAAATTAATTGCGTTGTTACGCCAATTGGAACTATAGGAATAATAATTTGCTGGGATCTTAGTGTTCCTGAAACGAGCCGCGAGTTAGCCAAAAAAGGCGCTGATATTATCTGTTGCCCGTCCTTCTGGACAGTAGATCGTACAGAAGTGCTCGAACGCCATAAGAGTGGAAACGAAAAAATCTTTGTAAATACACTTTGTCCTGCGAGAGCAATAGAGAACGAAGTATTATTTATATTTGCCAATGGTGCTGGAGTTACTAATTTTTCCCAAAAAAATAAATTTTCGCAAAGCAAATTAATCGGCCAATCTCAAATCTGTGCTCCTATTGTAGGTACAGCAACTAGAATAAATGACAATTCCGAAGGATCAATAACATATACATACAACACTCAAATCGCAGAAGACGCAGAAAAAATATTCCAAATCCGCCGCGATTTACAAACTAGCTCGAACCAACCACAAAAGCCATTATGAACTTATTATCATTCATATAAACAAGTCTCCACTTTTTAAGATTCTGATCGCGAGCTTTCATAAGCAAATGACCTTTAAGTTTGACTCTTGGCTCACCCTTATAAGTTAATATTTCAATATCTTGCAAAGACCCTCCATGCCAAATTCCTATGCCTATTGCCTTTGAAACCGCCTCTTTTCCTGTCCACCTTTTAGCTACTCCTTTTTGCACGCCTTTTATTTCCTTTATCTCCTGTAGAGTTAATATTCTCTTAACGACATTAGGTTTATTTTTCACCAAATCAGCCATTCTGGAAGACTTTGTTGCGTCAATGCCAACAGCAATACTTTTTCCAGGACTAGCGTATGCTGCCACAGCCGCCACAAGATCATCCTCATGAGTAATACTAATAGAAATATTTGCAATTGAAATAACTGGCTGCTGAGTCTGAGAAGGTAAAATATTCATTTCTTTCCAAGGCAATTGTTTTTGTAAAGCTTCGCGCACTGCCAACTTTGCCGCATAGCGCCCCATAAGACTGGGCACTCTATTTTTGCAATAAGCGATTTCCTCTACTGTAAAATACTTTTTATGAAAATCTTTTTGGCTACGAATTTGATTAGCCTCCCGTTCAAGCGACAAAATATATATACCGAGTCCGCGAAACAATGATTTATCTTTTCGAAGAACCTTAATAGCATGCTGCGATTGTTCTATAAGGTTTTTAAATTTATTTGTTTTCATTCTTTCAAAGCTAGAAAGTAATTATATATAAGTCAACCTGCTTTTGAAAGTGACCGCTAAGTTATTGATATTTGCAGAGATTTTAGATAAAATATTTTAAGTCAGGTTTTATACTTTACACTTTATACTTAATACTTTATACTTAATACTGAATTGAGGAGGTGATTAATTGATGGATAACAAAACAAAAAATATAACAATCGAGGATCTTATTAAAAAATACATAATGGGTGGTGAAGAAGCTGTAAAGACAGCTATGACAGAAAACAAAGTCGCAGGTTCTGACGCTCTAACATTAAGCGATTTAAAAATGGACTCGCTTGATGTAGTACAGCTAGCCGTAAAAATTCAAGACGATTTAGGCATTAAGCTTTCTGATGATGAATTTGCCAAAATACCCCAGGGGAAAAACGAGCAAGGAGAAGTAACTTTTAAACCGGCTGATAAAGTAACCCTAGGCGATATTACGCAAATAATAAATTCAAAACTCTGAATTTATCTGGAAAATCATTTATTTCAAAAGCTGATTAATGAAGGGAAAAATCAATTGGAATACTCTTTTTTTAATTGCCCAATTGACTTATCTCGTATATTATCCACGGTAGCAAGAACTTGCCTTAGTGCTTCGTCGTATGCATTTACATCTTTTGCTTTTACTTCTTCAAGCCCATCTTTATAAATCTTAAGAACTTTCATGAGATCCTCACCCGAACCATCAAGTTCACTTAAATCGCCGGATTTTGCTGATTTCTTTATTGCATCCGCTCTGTCCTTAACCTCCTCTACAAAATTAAGCTTCGCAAACATACCCAAATCCTGTATGTAATTTGTTGCAGCCTCTTTCATCTCCTGCGCCCTACGATCAGCGGGTGATAAATCATTAGTTGAATGCCTTTTCCCGGAATCGACCTGCTCCACCGCAGCGTTCTGAAATGCGACATTCTCTGCTAACACCTCTTTAGACTGAAAAACTACAAGTATAGACGAAGCAAGAAGTAAACTGGCCAATCTCATTTTCCTGGTATTACTTCCCGATTTAGCCGGTTTACTTAGAACTCCTCCAAGAGTACTTTTTTCATTCATAACCATACGTATGCTATCTTTTTTTGGGTCTTCATCCACGGCTTGAATAGCCAAAGTTAACATCCTGTCTGCCATCCGATCGAAATTACCTCTCGATTCATCTTGTGGATTTACAACTTCCACTTTTGGACTTTTCAATTCTGGCCTACTTGCATCTAATGCCTTTACTTTTTTCTCAGTTGTTAACTTATCAACTCCTTCTTCCATATGTAATTAAGAATTATTATTTAATACCTTTTCAGCCCATTCTCATCCTTGCTGCCTGGCATCAAACAACTCAAGATATTCAACCTCTTCTTCAACAAGAATTTTCCATGCAGTCTGATCACTTTTCGCTAATGCCGCTTCTTTCCTCCGGCTGAACTCTGTATAACGTCTGACCTCTTCGGGAAAATCCGCAAAGAACTCGAGCAATGTTTCCTGTATTTCCTTAGGCGCACGACTAAATCGCTCCCGCCAAAACACGCGATCTTCCTCCAATGCCCCGCTCCACTCCAATAGAATATTCAACCGTTTCAAAATATCTCCCTGATCCATATACAATTCTCATTATAATATTAACACGTGATAATTAGCGTCGCAAGTTAAGCAAATTACAGTTCTGACTGTTGTAATTTTCATTTAGAAGTTACTTCTTTATCCATAAAGTTAAAATTATAAATAGTAATATTTCATCAATTCAACTTCATATCTAACGTCAATATAACCCCCATTTACCTCGCCTTCTCCGCATACCCAAACCACTAATAGTAGCGTTTGCTAAATTTCTGTGGTAGCCTACCGAACAATGTCCGGACTTATTACTCGAGTATAATCACTCAAGAACTACAATTCTAAAATGAATCTTTTTATGCTTTTTCGTCCTCAGCAGTATAAACCTCAACTAAATTACAATTTGGACATCTAAATGCAACAACACCATAGGCAGGAAGAGCTTCACAACCTTTAACAACATTCTCAAAAACTTCATCATATTCTTTTCCAGACCAAACCAAACCATTCGCCAAAAATCGACCTGGGAACATTTCAGTTTTACATTTAGGACAATTAATTTTACTTTTCTTAGTTACCATATTCCCACCACCTTTAGTAATATATTACCTCAGTTGAGTAAATTAATCATCACATTATTCTTTTAAGAAGTACACTTCGCAGAGTTTGTAAATTCTAATTCAGTATTGGGTTGAATTTTTAGATTTATTTATCTGAACTAAAAAACTTAAGATAGCCTATCGATGGATGATATAGCTAATTTTTCTACTCTAAGACTTTAAATGATTTCCAAAGTATCTTTTAAAGGCCAGCAAGAAACGGTTATTTAGAGGGGGTTAGATTTGCGCTTGATTAGATTGTTGGGAGATAATTGCATTTGCAAGAGAAGTTAACTTTTTATCTATTTCTCCTTCTTTATCTGTAATTTCATCAATCATCTGTGCTATATTATCATGATCCATTTTTTCTGCATAATTACTTGCTGTGCCACAGGAAACGATTTCGTAATGTTTGATGCGTTGGGCAAGAGCAATAAGCATAAGATCTGCTTCTAGCGATGGTTGCATTTCTTCCAAGTGTTTACTAGCTTCATCAAGAATTCCCTCCATTGCCAGACACGCTGTGCCCTCAAGATCAATATCTAGCTCTTTTCCAATCTTCTCAATCTTTTCAATCAATCTATATGTTTCTTCATGACCTTTTGTAAGATATCGTTTCAACTCAGGATTCTTGGTTTTGACAATAAATTGAGGCATAGCCATAGCTATCTGCTGTTCGGCATCATACATATCCTCAAGCTCGTCAATGAGTAATGGGTGGAGAAATGCATTTTTCATATACAAATTACTTTAAAGAAAAAATGTAAAAAGTAGACTTAAAAGGAGTAAGAGAGGAGTAAATGATTAGAGAAGAGCTGCGGAGGATATAGAGAGAGCTAGTCGTAGCTCGTCCTTTTTTTCCAAGCTATCGCGTCGGCTCGAGGAGCACCCAATTATGCGATACGTAGGGTTCACTACAGAGATTACGGTTAAAACAGCAGGGGCGTCTCATTCCTTTGTTGAGTTTGTCGAGCGCAACTTCTATATGCTTTTGGCGGGTCTCCGGTGTTTTGACAGCGCGTATCCAGCGAATCCAATCCCAACGGGCAAGTGGGGTAATATCCTTCCATAAAGCCTCGGCTTTTGGGGAAGTTGCCAAAGCTTTTTTTAAATCTTCAGGAACTTCCGGCTCTATCCATTCTTTGGTCGGTTCAAGCGAAACTTGTACAGTATCGCCTGCCTTTGCGGAAGCGTCATCAAGCAACTTTTTGTCAGGTCTAAACCAGTGGCTCGGTTTTTGCCCTGGTGCATACCTCCCATCCGGTTCGAGCAAGGCTTTAAAAGGAGCGCCATTGATAGTCCCTGAAACCATTGTCATACCTCTTGACGGAAGCTTTGCGGAGGCACTCTCAGGTAGTCTGAGAATGGTCCAGGAGCCGATTTTAAACAGTTTAGTTTCAAAACGGATTGTCGACATATTTCCTTGATCATTGTTTTCTACCATAATATTTATTATACCAAATCCTCACTTTTTGGTCGAAGATCACAAGTTCTATAAACGATCGCCCCCCTCACGACCAAGTAAAATAGGCTCATAATTGGCATCTATATGTAATTAATTGACAAATACATAGTCCCATAATATAATACGCTGTGTCCAACTACACGAATCAGCCATATTTTTTCTCAAGCGATCTATATTTGAAAACACTTGCCGAAGTGTTTTTTTCGAATGACACCTATGAAATAAAAAATAGTACCGTAGAAGATCAGACGTTTCGGCTCTTATATGTGAACAACAAGCCTATCACATCTTTTCCATTTCTAGATTTTCTTATCCCTTTTAATACGCAGGATAAAGCAGCTTCCACAATACCCTATATTCAGAGAGTTGCACTTGAGGAAGTCGTATATCAACAAGAGCAAACAGAAAGTACTTCTCTCACACATGAGGATGAACAAATCGCTCCATTTATTGCCCTTTCATCATATCCATCATGGGAACAGTATATGACTAGCGTAAAAGAAAAAAATAGTAAATTTATTACTGATACTGCAAGAAGATTACGCAAACTGGAAACAGATTATGGACAGGTTACTTTTAACTATAAAGATTTAAGTGAAGAAACTTTTAAAAAGCTAGTAGCTTGGAAATCGAGTCACTATGATGCTTTTGGTGGAACAACAATGTTTCTGGACAAAAGAATACTTACTTTTTTCAAAGCACTTGAGAAAAAAGGTGCTGTTATAATTTCTTCAATTTCAGTAAATAACACTGTTATAGCAGCACACCTTGGTGCATATGATGGCACAACACTATATTCCTGGATCCCGTCCTACGACAAAACATTTGCTAAATATTCTCCCGGTAGAATTCTTCTTACCATGATCCTTGAGGAATGTTACTCTCAAGGCATCAAAACCTTTGATTTCCTGCTTGGAGGAGAAAATTATAAATGGTATTTTGCTACACATTTCCGCCCAATTACATCGATTGGAACAATGCCATTTAATCAAAACATATTGAGGTCAAGCCAAGGAATCATTAAAAAGACAATGCTACATATCTCTCCTTCATTTTTTTACCGTAGTAAAAAAGTATTAATTCTTATGGCATCACCATTTTATTCAATAAGGAATCAAAAAAATATCACCCACCACGCAACCCAGTAGAAAAGTGAAAAAAGTGGAAGAAACTAACGATATTCCAGTTATATCAAACCAAAGTGCTTTTTTGCACCATCAAAAATACTCCCGTGGGTAGCCCACCGAACGATGTTAGGACTTTTTTAGTTATATAAGCACTAACGAAATTGATTTCTACAAAAATTCTTTTCGATTAATTAATATTTAAAAATTTTATTCGTTTCATGCAAAGTATTTACTACCAAAGAAAGCAAGACATCAGTACCAAGACTGTGATAAAATGAGTTAAGTATGCAAAAAATCCTTCCTAATTTTTGGTTTGATCATAATGCTGAGGAAGCTGTTAATTTTTATCTGTCAGTTTTTAAAGATGGCAAAATCAATGCAACGTTACATTATCCAAAAACTGAAGAAGAAGGCTTGGCTGACTTCCAAAAAGATTTAGCTGGAAAAGTACTTACTATTGATTTTGAAATAAGTGGGTTTCGATTTACTGCAATTAATGCAGATACAACGTTTAAACCAAATCCCTCAATCTCCTTTTTCTACTCCTGTAACTCAAAAAAAGAAAGTGATACGTTATGGGAGAAGTTAGCAGATGGAGGTAAGGCACTGATGGAACTTGGAGAGTACCCATTTAGTAAATATTATGGTTGGGTACAGGATAAATTTGGTTATAGCTGGCAGCTCATATTAAATAATCCTGAAGGTGATAAACGACCCAAAATTGTACCTTCACTTATGTTTACAAAAGAGAGAGATGGACAAGCAGAGGATGCAATGAAGTTTTATATCTCAGTCTTTAAAGAAAGTGAGATAAGTAAAAACCTTAATCATTATCCCTCAGATATGTCTGACAGAGAAGGTAAGATTTCCTATGCTGATTTTAGACTGTTTGATCAATGGTTTGCTGTTATGGACGGTGGAAATGATCATGATTTTAGTTTCAATCCAGCAATTTCACTCATGGTGAAATGCAAAGGTCAAGAAGAAATTGATTATTATTGGAAAAAACTATCAGCAAATCCTGACTTTGAACAATGTGGTTGGCTTGAAGATAAATATGGTGTTAGTTGGCAAATTGCACCTGAGAATATAGATGAATTGATACGGTTGCCAGGAGCATATAAGCGTATGATGAATATGAAAAAACTCGATATTGCTGAATTACAAAATACTGAAAAAAACGAGAAATAATCTTTTTAGGTACATTTTATAGCACCTTCTGTGATTTCTATACTGTTACCAGTTTAAATAGAGCAGTAATCCCATTCCCCTTATTTCTACAGAGCAAACTTCTACACTCATGTTATTCCCATCCAACTCACAATATATATATAGCCATGCAAATTCTTGTTTATAAGAAAAGTTTTGATCGTTCGGTCAAAGGTAGTAAAATATGAGGCTAATCTTCTTGGGGTAGCTGACGGGGATCGAACCCGCGACTTTCAGGTCCACAACCTGACGCTCTACCACTGAGCTACAGCCACCAAACTAAACTTTGTATAGACCAGCTGAGCTGACCCACCAATCTAAAACCTATTTTAACTCATACCCTCCCGAAGGAGCTTCATCGGATTCACCAATTTCAGCATACACCTCATTCGTATCTACTTGTGGACCATCATCAAACTTATATTCTTTATGATCCTCATCATAATCAATTAGATGCTTTTTAATTCCTGTATATAATATCTTCGCAGCATGTTCACGGCTATCGTTATATGTATAGAATACTTTAGTACAATATGAACACGTATGCGAATAATACATATAAGTATTATACTACATAATTTAACTATTTCTTGAAGAACAAATAGAAAATTAAAGACAAAACTGCACTAATCAACAAAGTCGAAACCCACGGAAAGTAAAAAACGAAATTATCCTTTTTAATATAAATATCCCCGGGTAACTTTGGTAGAGAAGAAAAATTTACAAAACTTAAAATAATTCCAACAATCAGAATAATAGCACCGATCAATATCAACTCTTTCCCAATATTCATTATAATCCGTCCTCCATAATTTCTCTGCGCTGCATTTGTCCTTTAAACAAAACACCAAAAATAACCCCCGCTATAAATCCTGCCACATGGGCCCAAAAAGCAATACCTCCCTGATCATTCATAAAAGGCAGCGATACAGTTCCTGAAAATAATTGTAACAGAAACCAATACCCCAACATCAATGGAGCGTTAATTTCAATAACTGTTACAAAGAAAAATAAAAACACAAGTGTTTTAATTTTAGAATGAGGAAACAGGACAAAATAACATCCTAAAACTCCGGCAACAGCTCCTGATGCCCCAACCATTGGAATAGATGTAGTAGGCATAAACGAATATTGAACCAGATTTCCCGCAATACCCGCGAACAAATATAAGAAAAAGAAAATAAATGGAGGCAAATACCCCTCGACGTCATCTCCGAATATCCAAAGAAACCACATATTAGAAAGAATATGCAAAAATCCTCCATGCAGAAAAATCGCGGTAATAAAGGGTATAAACGTAACCAAATTAGAAAAATCAATTCTTGACGGTATAAGCGAATATTCCAATAAAAAAGCTTCTTGATCAGGTGCGGCTAACTGTTGAAAAAAAACAAAAACAGTCAAAAAAATAAATAATAATGTAATAAATGGAAATCTCCGCGCTCGTATCGAATCCGAAATAGGGAACATAAATTAAATAATAAGCTTATTATACACATCAATTATCAAAATAGAGAAAGAAAACGATGAGAAAGACCAATAATCCCTTGACATACTAATACACATCCAGTATTCTATATATATTCTTTCGGGGAATTGTGTAAATCAAA
This sequence comes from uncultured bacterium, assembly GCA_963826535.1. Taxonomy (GTDB): domain Bacteria; phylum Patescibacteriota; class Microgenomatia; order Levybacterales; family UBA12049; genus JAHIGH01. Next base: position 427,094 of record CAWGXL010000010.1, read on the forward strand.
ATCGGTAGTAAATCCCGATCTAATCGGGAAAACTCTACAAGTCGCCTAGGCGACAGGAACTGGTGAAAATCCGGTAGCGACCGTATAGTCGGGAGGTACGCTTAGCGTACTATTCCCCAGCTCAGCTGGGGATGAAAGAAAGAATTAAATTATCTAATTTTTAAACCCTCAAATTAACTCAAAATTATATTGGGTTTAAATTAGAAATTGATCAATCAGGTCAATTAGAAAAATTTATTGCACCCCGAAAGGGGTTTTTTTATGAGTAAAACTAAATTAAAAACTCGTGAAATTGCAATAATAGCAGGTCTCGCTGCAGTTTCAGCAGTAGTACAACTTATTCACATCGGATATCAATCACCTCAATGGGGGATGTGGATAGATATTGTAGGTGTAACTTGGGTAATCGGATTTTTACTATTCGGTTTACGAACTTCAGTCATAATTTCAATAGTCGGAGCAATTGTTATTACTCTATTTGCGCCTGAAACATGGCTAGGTGCAAGCATGAAATGGCTGGCAAGTTTACCTATATTAATATTACTTGGAATATGGCTTATTAAAAAGAAAAAACCATTAAACCATTATAATTCACCTAAATACCTGATTATTCCTGTCTTGCTTGGTATACTTATTCGATGCCTTATAATAATCCCGGTAAATTATTATTATGCGATTCCTATTTGGACAGGAATGAGTCCGGAAGTAGCTATGTCCACAATTCCATGGTATATTATCGCTTTATTTAATATCATCCAAAGCATAATTGATGTCGCAATTGCCTGGATTCTGGTTTATAAATTCCGCCTAAATCGTTATGCAACTCACCCATAAAACTAAAACGTCCACCGGGCATTTATGAAACAGGGGATATCCATTGAAAATGTATCTTTAAGCTACAATAAAAAATCGAATCAGTTGGAAAATATAAATCTCAATATTTCCAAAGGCACTTTTTTCGGTATTTCAGGCGTAAACGGATCAGGAAAAACGTCTTTTACACAACTTTTAAACGGCCTTATTCCTCACGAGATTCACGGTAAACTAAAAGGGAATGTATACATTGATGGAATCAACACACGACATCACTCTGTAGCATTCTTCGCCAAAAAAATAGGCATGCTTTTCCAAAATCCCGATTTTATGTTATTTAATCTAACGGTCTCAGAAGAAATTGCATTTGGTATAAAAAATCTTAAATTAACAAATCAATCTGAACGGATAATAAAAAGTCTTAATTGGGTTGGACTGGGCGGTTACGAAAAGCGCGATCCACAGACTTTATCGCTAGGAGAAAAACAAAAAGTTGCCCTTGCTAGCATTTTAGCATTAGATACAGAATATATCGTACTCGATGAGCCAATTGCCATGCTGGATTACGCCGGTGCACTAAATCTATACAATCTATTACGAAATATTAATTATAATAAAGGTATTACAATAATAGTAGTTGAACATGACACCGATTTCTTATTAGAATTTGCAAATGAAGTAGCAATTATTGACAAAGGGAAAATTATGCTACATGGACCAACTAAGTCCGTATTTTCGAACAAATCAAAATTAAAAAAAATTGGTATAAAAATCCCGCAAATAATTAAATGAAAAGAGCAATAACAATTTTAAAAATTGGGTCTCTACTCATATTTAATTCCATTATATTTTTATACCATAACTATATTGTCCTACTAATATTATTTTTATTTTTTATAATATTTATCGCTCTCATGAAAAAACCAATTTATCAAAGGTTGAACACAATTTTCCCTATTTTTTTATTGTGTATTTTATTCCAGGTTATTTTTAACTCTTCCATTTCATTAAATGAAAGAGCGATACTTGGTTTTATCTTCGGACTTAGACTCACTTTAATTAGTCTGTCAGTATTCTTATTTCTCTCTATAACCTCCTTATTCGAACTTACACAATTATTTTATTTCCTTCCACGTACTTGGTTGCTATTACTGATTATGACCTGGTATTTTATTCCGGGAATCATATCAGAAAGTGAAAAAATTAAACAAATACAAAAATCACGCGGTCTTAATATACAAAGCTGGAACCCCTTTAAAAGTCTTGCTTCGCTAATTATTCCATTATTACATAGAGTTTTTCAGCGTTCGCAAACACTTTCACTCACATTATTATCCCGAGGATATGAAGAATAAATTTACCACCCAATATTACGAAAATATTCCAATGCTACTTGCATATCTTTATTCATCCGTTCAATCAACGCTTTCTCTGAATCAAAATCAAACTCTTCATTACCTCGAATCTTCTTCAAAAATTTAACGCTAACCCATTCCCCATAAATATCGCGGTTAAAATCAAAGATATATGTCTCAAACAAAATATCCGTTTCACCAAATGTTCGAGCCGCTCCCACAAAACTAACTGATTTAAATTTTCGCCCTTCAAATCTTGTCACAGAAACATAAATTCCCTCAGGAAATTGTTTATGTAAACGTAAATTAATCGTTGGAAACCCAAGAGATTTCCCCCTCTTTTTCCCTTGCAACACCTTACCTCTAATCAAATAAAACATAATATTTATGATATTTGATCTCTTAACTTTTAACTTTGAACTTTGAACTATTCTGTACCCCTGGAGGGAGTCGAACCCCCAACCGACTCGTTAGAACCGAGCTGCTCTATCCATTGAGCTACAGGGGCATATCACTCATGCAGACTTCCCTTCCAACTCCGTTTCCCCTGAGTTAATCGGAGTATACTTTAGGAACATCTTCAAATTACGCGCGTAAACCTAAACCCTCAAACATTCTAACAAACCGATATGCGCAATTCAACCAAATCCAAAATCTTGCTATAATATTTAATATTGTGCAATCATGAAAAAAATTATTAATTCTTCAAATTCACAGTCCTTAAAAATTCCGAATCATATTTATATATCATTTTCTATAAGTATTTTTTTAAGCTCTTTTTTACTTTTCCAGGTGCAGCCTATTATAAGCAAGTATATTTTACCCTGGTTTGGCGGATCTTCTGCTGTTTGGATTACCGCAATACTATTTTTCCAAACACTTCTCCTCCTCGGCTATTTATATGTATTTTTGATCTCACGGTTACAATTAAAAAAACAAATAATTATTCACATCTCTTTATTAGTTTTAATTACCTTTAATGTCTTATCGAATTTAAATAGCTCTCAAATACCCATCCTGCCAAATATAAAATCAGGATTGGGTAACAATTTTGCACCGCAATTTCAAGTACTATGGATACTTTTCATAGGTACGGGGCTCACTTACTTTATTCTGTCTACAACAAGTATACTTCTGCAAAAATGGTTCGGTGTCACTTATTATGGCAAGTCACCATATATTTTTTATTCTTTGTCTAATATCGCATCCCTTTTAGCTTTAATCAGTTACCCATTCCTTGTTGAGCCGTTCTTTCAACTAAAAACACAAGGTTTAACATGGTCCATAGGATTCTTAATATATAGCATATTTCTACTTGTCTGTTGTCTTCAAACATTTTCCACAACTTTAAAATTAAAACAGAATTTAAGCAAAACTAAAAATAACCTTAAGGTAGTAAACAATATAAGCCGAAAAAAACTTTTTTTATGGATTTTGTTACCGGCCATTTCCTCCCTAATGCTTATGGCTACTACCAATTTACTAACTCAGTCAATCGCACCCATCCCATTCCTTTGGCTTTTGCCTTTGAGCATATATCTAATCTCGTTTATTATCTGCTTCAGTGGAAAGAAATGGTATTTACGCAATCTATATGCATATATATCTCTTGTTACCGGTTTTTTATCTCTTGCGTTCATGTTTGGCAATATCCCTTCTCTTCTGACCGGCCTGATCTTTTATAGCTTGATCCTTTTAAGCGCTTGCATGATCTGTCACGGAGAGCTGTATGCTCTCAGACCCGCGTCCATTCATTTAGATTTATATTATCTATTTATTGCCCTCGGGAGTGTCATAAGCGGAATACTGGTCGGTATAATTGCTCCATTGTTTTTCAAGGGAATTTGGGAAACATATATAGGATTTTATCTTACATTTTTACTTACCGTTTGGGTATTAATCCATTATAAAGATTCAATTTTTTATAGGCACCTGCATTTTTTTGCCTATTCAGATAAGGAAGCATATATCTTTGCACTAATAGCCTACCCGCTCACTCTCATTGCAACTCCCTTGATGATGAATCTACTATCAGGAAGTAATCCAATCACACAAAAAGTATGGAGAAATTTCTATGGTGTCCTAAGTGTAAAACACAAAAACGGCAATAATTTGACAACTCTCAATCACGGCAATATCATACATGGTGCCCAATTCACTGGAAATCTACAATTCGAACCGACAACATATTACGGTAAAAGAAGTGGTGTCGGGCTTGCCATTCTAAATCATCCAAAATACAGGAAAAGAATTCACATTGGAATTATCGGACTGGGTACAGGAACTCTGGCCGCTTATGGGAAAAAAGGGGATTCGCTTTCATTTTATGAAATAAATCCTCAAGTTGTTGAAATAGCCAAAAGCCAGTTTACATATCTAAAAAATTCTCCTTCAAAAATAAATATTGTATTGGGCGATGGTCGATTGTCATTAGAAAAAGAAGTGCAGGAAAATAAAGAAAAATATGATTTACTGATTGTGGATGCTTTTAGTGATGATGCAATACCATTACATTTGCTGACAAATGAAGCTCTATCAGTCTATCTGAAACGACTGAGCCGCCCCGACGGCATAATCGCATTTCATATCTCTAATCAGTATATAGATCTAAAACCGGTACTGGTCCAATTAGCAATAAAATACCATTTACAACATGCTTTTATTAATTCTCCTGCTTCGAATATAAATATGGCATCGGAGTGGGCATTATTGACATACAATAAAAAAATCCTTGAAATTCCAGCAATAGCCAACTATAAATATCCCGAAAATAAAAAATACAAAGAAATAAGTTTGTGGACAGACAATTACAGTAACCTCTTCCAAGTATTAAAATAAAGATAAGTACTTCTTCGAAGTCTGACGTTGATAATAAATTTTATTGACAAACTTAATATTACTCCAGTATAGTAATAAAGATGATCCATCGTATTTTCAGATATTTACTAAAAAACCAAGTACTATTTGCATTATTTATAGTCATTGCAGGATGGGTCTTATTACAAATTCGAGACATACTTCTTTCTGTTTTTCTCTCCTATATTATCGTGTCTGCTATATTACCCTCAGTAAAATTTTTACGGAGAAAAGGCGTCCCCAAACTACTGGCTGTGGTTATACCTTACTTTACAATGCTAGTTGCAATTTTTCTCCTCATACTACCATTAATTCCATTCATAATTTCTCAATTGCAGTCCTTAATACATAGATTTCCTCTCTATTTCAAACAAGCAAGCATCACACTCGGCCTCTCATTTGATTCTATCCAAATTCAATCTTATCTAACTAACGAATTAAACAATATTAGTAGAAATGCATTTACGTTAACCACGCAAGTCTTCGGCGGTCTATTCTCAATTATGATGATTTTAATAGTTAGTTTCTATTTACTACTATATTATGATGAATTTAAAAAATTTTTAGCAAACCTTTTCCCACATGATAATCGTATATATGTACTTTCGACTATCGATAAAGTAAACCAAAAACTCGGAGCATGGCTTCGCGGTCAGGTTATACTTTGCTTGTTTATTGGATTATTATCCTGGATTTCTTTGACCGCCCTAGGAATCCCAAATGCATTACCGCTTGCCTTGCTTTCCGGTATTTTGGAAATAGTTCCAACCCTGGGACCAATTCTTTCAGCTATTCCGGCAGTTATAGTTGCTCTAACTATTTCGCCAACTTTAGGAATAACTGTCATTATCGTCTATATCCTCCTTCAACTCATTGAAAATAATTTCTTGGTACCCAAAGTTATGGAAAGAGCCGTAGGACTAAATCCTATCGTCGTGATTTTAGGAGTCCTGATCGGGGCTAATCTTATTGGTATTTCAGGTGCATTACTAGCTATTCCATTGATCACATTCATACTCGTAATCATCAAAAGTCTAGAACAAAAACAACCATAAGTACTCAAATTATCAACTTCTTTTATGAGCAGTTAAAAGAGTCCATGGGAACGGATTCTTTATCCCTGTAACATAAAAGTATTGACCGGCAAGTACATTAATCCCACTACGAGACCAATGTTGAATATGCTCAATATCATTTCCCCAACGGGAAATATTTTTCCCACGCAAAAAATTTGCCAACATAAACCAAGGCTCAAAAGGCACTGATATAATGCAATTACTTTTTGTAACTCGTTCAAGTTCTGCAAGCGCTTTTTCCGGATGATCTATGTGTTCCAGCACTTCATTACAAATAACCAGATCAAATGAATTAGCTTTAAATGGAATGTCATAAATTGTGGCTTGTTGCAATTTCAGTTCAGGATGCAACCCTCGGCCAATCTGAATTGCATTCTCCAAAAAATCAATTCCTACCAGTTTTCGTCCTATTCCAACCTTACGAAACCTCTCAAGTGTAAATCCTTCACCACAACCCACATCCAGAATTGACTGTGGATTCAACCGCTTTACCTCACCCAATAAAGTATTGAAAAAATTATTAATTAGATACCTCTGTACAGGATTTTTAGTGGTATGTTTAATATAGTTATCGGTTACGAGCATACATCCAATCATTTTACAAAAAATTCGATAAAATTAATAGGGTAATAATTTGTTAGAATAAAACTGTTATGTTTGCTGCGTTGATTTTTACAATTTTTCCAACCATTCTTTTTTATCTCTTTTTCAATAAAATTATAAAAAGCATTTTTCTAAAACTTTCCTTTTCTTGGTTTTGTGGTCAATTTATTATGGCAATTATAACTTTTCTGGTTGCAATAGTCATTTCGCATTTTACATCGAATATATTAGTAAAAGCTGAATTAATAACTCTTATTGCATTGACTATAATTTTACTTTTATTCAGCAAACGAGTTTTAAGTATAAATGAAAATATCAAATTAAATAAAACATTTTTATATAAAATTATCATTCTACTTTTTGTTTTCTCATTTTCTTACTTCTTTTACACACCACACTTGAAAATAAACAATGGAATAATTTACACCAGTTATGCATATTGGGACTTCCAATGGCACGCGCCTTTAATTCAAAATTTCGTCTATGGTGACAATTTTCCTCCTCAAAATGAATCTTTTGCTGGAATGCCTCAAACATATCATTTTTTTTGGGGATTTCTTGTTTCTATTTATAATTCAATTGGCTTAGATCTGGTATATGCAATAAATTACTTCAGCATTATCAGCCTCTTCTTCTTATTATTAGCTATTATTGGTTTATCTGAAGAATTATTGAAATCATTTACAGCCGGAATTCTGGCTGTACTCTTAAGTTTAACCTCATCAAGCCTTCGTTTTATACATCATATATTATATTCCCAAAACGAAAATCTTATACATTCAATAAACAACATATTAACCAATTCTCTTCATCCATTCTTTTTTTCTTTTGTGCCTGGTAATCCATATGGATATAACGGAACAATATTTAACATGTTCTATTTTTTAGCAGAAAGGCAAATGGTTTTCGCAATAATATTTTTATTATTCTCCGTCTGGGTAATTTATAAAAGAAGAAAAATATCATATAAATATCTCATAATAATTGGAGCTCTAATGGGTACATTTTTCTTGTGGCATTTATATATTACAATCATGGCGCTTTGCGCAATTTTCTTTACTTTAGTAATAGATAAGGATAAAAAGAGAACATTTGTTTTATTTTCAACCTTTAGTATTGTGTTTATCTTACACATTTTATACTTCAATGGCATCACCGACTCTATTTGGTTTCATCCGGATATAAAAACTTTTCCCAGATTCAATTTCAATTTTCCGACAATGCCACATGAATACCCTTTAACAATTGCTAATACTTTAAATTATTATCTTTATGCTTACGGTTTTAAAATTATATTTCTAATATTTGGATTAATTTACCTTTGGAAAAAAAATAAAAAAATTTTGTTTATTACGGCATCTTTGCTAATACCTACTTTTATCTTGGTTAATACTGTTCAACTATCGCCTTTATCTATTTATGATAACCACAAATGGTTAAGACCTATGAATGTGATAGTTGATATAATTGCCGGTTTCGCACTTTTACGAATTTTTTTGTATAAAAAGAATGCTTTATTTATCTCGACCGGAATATTCTCACTAATTCTCCTTACAACCTCAGGCTTTATAGAATTACCACCTTTTTTCAATTCAAATCAATACAATACATACGTTCAATCTCAATCACCCCTAATACACGCAATAAGAAAAGAAACTAATCCTGGGGACATTTTTTTAGCATATTCAAATAAAGAAATTCAAATAGCAGGTAGAAAAGTTTTTTTAGGTGACTATGCCGGACAAAACCTGGGACTGAGAAAAGATTTAAGAAAAAAGATAATTAAAAATATCTATACATCTGATAGTTTGGAAAATTTTTGTTTTCTAACTCATAAACATAATATAGATTATGTTGAAGTTGATACCAGCCAATTAGACCAGGAAAAGGCTATAATATTTAAAGCCTTAGATGGAGAAAATAAACTACGATCTTATATCAATACCTCACAAACTTGCAGAACATCAAAGTAGTTTTTTGTTCTAAGTTCATTGTCCTGGGTTCAAAGTGCCCGCTATACGGGCTTGTGCCAAGGACGTGAGTTCGAACACGTATATCATGTTCTTCAGACATGCGCCATGACCACCTAGGCTACCTTGGCATATACACTGATTTAAATGTGATAATCAATCACTTTATATCAGTTTGAATTGTAACAAATTACTCATAATTTGACAATAAAACGTATTTATAGTAAAATCTCAACAATTAACCAACGGGGTTGGTTTTTTATTTTTTATGATATTCGCAATCATGCCTATTTTGGCATCAGCGATTTTAATATCATCCCCAGCTCCCTCAAATTCTCTTCAAACTTCCGTTCTTGCTTCTTCTTCCTTTCTATACACGCCGGCAGAACCCGGAAATAAGGTCGTGGCTAAAATGGTTAATGAAAGCTCTATGTTAACTTTAAAAACTCCTAAACCGGAAAAATCTGAAAAAATTGAAAATCAGCCTAAAAAACAATACATCCCCCCGGTTCAAACCGGGATAGTTATAAATAGCCCCCCACAATCATCCTATGATGAAGTATACAAGGCCGCAGGGGCATTATATGGCGTTCCATGGCAAGTTCTATATGGTCTGCATATGACGGAAACAGGAGGCCGTAATGGTCCAATTAGCAGCGGGTACGGTACAGGCGCACAGGGACCGATGCAATTCATGCCTGGCACTTGGAGAGCTTATGGAGTTGATGGTGATGGAGATGGCCAATCTGATATAAATAACGCAGTTGATGCTATTCATGGCGCAGCTAATTATCTAGCAAAGCATGGCACATTAGAAGCAGGATTGCGTGCTTATGGTGGAAATTACGCAGGAACTTTATCTCTTGCTCAGGCAAAAGGATTCACCCTCTAATTCTTATACCTTTGGCGTTTTACCATAAACCGTTACCAAAGTTCCCGGATTCTCGGCAGTCGGATAGCTAACATTTCCCGCATTAGGATTCGCCCAGTAAAAAACTTTTTCCGCATCGGCTATACGCATATTTACGCACCCGTGACTCATGGGTTGACCAAAATTGTCATGCCAATACGCTCCATGAATAGAAAACCCCCTGGATTTAGCTATTTTGCTGTTATGGTAGAACATAGTATAAGGAACATTTGGTAAATTATAATAGCCTGCACCTGAACCCCCGGACATACGAGTATATCGAAGCCATACCCAAATCCTAAAATCTCCAGTTGGGGTTGGATACCATTTACCTGTTGAAACCGGCATATCCATTACTTTATTATTACCTTCAAATGCATATAGGCGTTGATTAGTAAGGTCTACATATATATGTTTATAGTCGCCCGCCTGATCTGCTAGTACATCGACCTGCTTACTCAGCGCCAACTTTGACTTGTCAGGTAAAGTAGGGGATTTAACTGTTTTTCCCATAAAGACGCCTTGTTCTTCTGATTCTTTAGCTCCGGAAAGATCACTTATACAGCTAATTGAGTTAGCGCAGGGGGCTTGCTGTTTAGTAGACAAGAATACCATTCCCGTAACAAGTAATAATACAGTCACAATTCCAAGACTAAGAACTAAAGATGAATCGAGCTTCTTTGATCTAGTTGTATGCGCTTTTTTCCTCATCATTTATAGATTAGACGAACTTTAATTAAAAGTAAAGTAAGAGTTGCAAAAAGTCTTATAGTATTGTATAATCAACCTCTGTAACGTAATTATATATGTATATAAGAAAATTAATTAGATCTATTGTAATATTTGTTATTATTTCTGTTTGTATTTTTCAAATTCCAACCATGCAGTTTTTTTCTGCGGAAAAGCCTCTGCTTGCAGAACATACAATATCACTAAATAGCCGCTATGGTAATATTAGTGTTAATAATGTTTTTAAAAATAATATTCTTTTAACTCTAGCCTATATGTCTGGGACGGTGAACAACAAATCTGATATTAACTGGCAGGAAATTGATAAGCCATTCCATTATAATTATGTGCTTCAACCCGGTGAAGTTTTCGCATTTCATGATGATATTCTCCCTTCTTATAAGGATAAACGCGTTAGTACTACGAATGCAAATTTTGGTGCAAACGAAGGTTTCTTATCAGATGGTCTTTTGTACGGAGACGGAGTTTGTCATTTAGCGTCTCTAATCAGTTGGGCTGCAAAAGACGCGGGATTATCAGTTTTAGCACCAATCAAACATGATTTCGCAAACATTCCTGAAATACCTAGAGAGCATGGAGTATCAATATATTCTGCACCGGGTCAAACAGGAATTAATCAGGGGCAAAATTTATATATAGAAAACACACTTGGAACTCCCGTTATATTCTCGTTCGACTACAATAATGGTTTTTTAAACCTTGCTATTTATTGATGAAAAAACAAACTTTTCAATCACATGCGCAACCCCATCGTCATTTACGCTTGGAGCAATATAATCTGCAATCTTCTTAAGCCCTGGTACTGCATTGCCCACCGCAACACGCAATCCACATGCTTTGAAAAGCGGAAAATCATTATATCCATCTCCCACACCAATAATATCAGCCTTTGTTACTTTAATTAGCTCCGCGTATTTTAACGCGGCATATTTTTTAGTGGCTTGAGAATGAGTAATATGCAAAGCAACACACCCCTGATGATAAGCGACCACCTTAGTTAATGCCAAACTATGGTAATGCGATAAATTACGAATTATCATATCCGCTCTTTTTTCCTGTATTCGGGGAATAAAAAAACTAATAGGTTTTCTTAAATTTAGGTTTTGTGTATAGATTTGTTCGCGGTTGTTATCAACTATCCATACTTTACTGGTAAGTTGATTAACAATACTGGTTATATTTTTTAAGTCTTTTTGAAGAATTTGTCTTTCCCAAAGAATTTTCCGGGAAACAGGATTTACAATTTGTGCTCCGCCATTTATAATGCAGGGTCCTTTTAGGCCTAGTTCCTTAAACAAAAACGTCACTCTGTCTAACGCCCTACCGCTCGCTATTCCAATTTTTACATTCTTTTTAGCATTTATAATTGAATCATATACTCTTTTGCTGATTCTTCCGTTATATTTATTTGTAACTAGTGTTCCATCTATATCACATAGCATTGCTTTATACTTGTGTTTATATTTTTTCCCCATTAATTCTATTTTAGACATATCTAGTTGGAATTGCAAGTCAGCAGCAAAAATACTACTTTCTTATCCTTATTCTAGTTTAGATTGTCTTAGTGAAGAAAAGCAAGGGGTAGAAATTACTATATTTTTATTTGCTTTTTACTCTCTCCGCAGTAATGGTACACTCGGTTACCAAAGCCGCTATTGCCCCAACTGCCGCAAGCATTGGTGCTATAACAGCCCCTATGACACCAATTGTCAACGGTAATTCTACAAGCACTTTATCTTCTTTGTCTTTAATTATAATACGCCTAACATTTCCTTCCTTTATAAGGTCTTTTACCTTTCCGAGTAAATGTTTTCCATTCACTTTAAAACTTTCTTCACTTTTTTTCTTTTTATTTTCTGGCATATTCCTCCTTTCTTTGACTTTTATATTATTTATAGTATACCATGTTCACGCAACTTATCTTGAGGTAAGAAGTGGTTTTTGCTATACTGCAATTTAAGCGGGCAACGTTCATGTTGCTCGGAAGTGAATTAACAGTTTGAATTATAATCAAACTGAACGTTGCGGGCGTAGTTCACCGGTAGAACGCCTCCTTGCCAAGGAGGAGGTAGTGGGTTCGATCCCCATCGCCCGCTCCCAAGTCAAACTCGGTTAGAGTTTGAGGAGGACCAAGTCAGACTTGGCTTTCATCATTTTATATTTACGCAACCCCAATCTTCCAAAGAATATCAAAGTAAGACTTCATAGCCTTCTTAATATTACTATCCTCAAAAACAATATGTATACTTGGTACTGCGCTGAAAATGCTAATAACAATATGATTTTGCCAAACTTGTATCTGCAGTGGAGAAGAATCCGCCGTTTCGATATATTTATATTTTCTCTTTAGCTCTTGTGGCTGATTTGCAAAAAATACTCTATTATTATACTCAACCTGACCTCGAAATGCGGTGAAACACGTTAGCAACAATCTAATTTTTTTTTCAAGCCGTACTTTCTCAAATAGTGAAAGTTTACCTGATTCTACCATAGCCTCGCGCCATGCTTGAGGATGAACACTTATTACAAATATGTCTTGTCCTGCAGGCTGCATTTTTATAAGCCTTATCTGCAATAGACCATAAGCGTGATTACCCATAAAGACGTTTACTTTTGGTTGCTGAGATTCTGCAGCGACCTCAAGAAGCGGCTTGAGGAGAAAATCAAATTTTTCTCTTTTTGCTTCTAATATCTCTTGGAGTTTGGATATTGGTACTGCCTGAATTTTTTTATTTCGGCCTAAACGACTCAAGTGAACAGTCCCTTTTCGCTCCATTTTCTTAATTTCCCGCTGAATTGTCTCTCGGTGAATACCTGTTTCCTTGCGTAGTCTTTCCACGCCAGTTACCCCTATTCGTAAAAGCGCAAGATAAATAGCTGCTTGGCCTCTATTATCAAACAATTCACCGGTTTGATTGAGACTGTCTATCAACTCATCCATGAAAATATTATAACACATTTGTGTGTCATAAACAGTATTTATCTTTATGAATGAAGAGCTTATACTAAATGCCTCTATGACCTTTCTTGAAAAATTCGAAATTCTGAAAAAATCAATCCCAGTCCCGGCTGTTACAATTGGTCCATATACTGTTGATTGTGAATACGTCGAATATCTTTATAGGAGCAAAAATTGCTATTTCATACTTGATGGATTCTATCTAGAAGATTGTTTATATATAAGATACGGAGCATTTTCTAAAATACTGGTCGACTGCGGTTCTGTGTTCGAATCGGAGAAATGTTATGAAAGTATTGATTCCAATAAGTGTTATAGTTGTACATATGTTATGGACTGCTACGGAAGTACAGATTGCCACTTTTCAGCATTATTAAACGCTTGCACTAACTGTTTCGGCTGCGTCGGACTTAGTCATAAAAAATTTTGTATACTTAACAAACAATATACCAAAGAAGAATATTTAAAAGAGGTTGAGAGACTAAAAAAAGAGAATCCTGAAAAGCTACTCGCCCAAATGTTAGATTTAAAGCAGCAAATACCTCATCCCGCAAACCGGCAATCCAATACCCAAAATTCTCCATACGGTAACTATATATATGATTCAAAAAACTGTTATTGGTGTTTTAATACATTACATAGTGAGAATTCCGGTTACACTTATTATCACTCTAGAGCAGTAAACTGTTGGGACATGTATCGCGGAGGCGGAAATCCTGAAACCAACGCCCAGACTGAGCGGTGCTATGAGAATACTGATTCAACCTGCAATTACGAATGTGCATTTGTAGCATTTAGTGATAATTGCTCAAATTGTTATTATAGCTATAGACTTGTAAACTGCACAGACTGCTTCGGGTGTGTCGGGTTAAACAATAAAAAGTATTGCATTTTGAACAATCAACTGACAAAGGAGCAATACGAAAAAACCGTGCTAGAATTCAAAAAAGAATTGGGCTGGATGGTTTAGCAGTATTATATCGGAACCGCCTTTTGCCAATATTTATCAAAAATCCGCTGGAAATGTTGATTAATCCCTCTATGTACGAAGCGCACTCCGAACTGTTTTGACCTGTCTTTCGGATCATACATCATCACATAAGAAATATTCTCATCATATAAGACTAAATGCCAGTCAAAAGATTTGGCAAATCGAATAACAGCACCAATATGCTTATAACTCAAAAGCGCATTATGATTTTCTTTAGTATGTTCCAGAGCTATAATCTTTAGATCCACACCTCGTTTTACTGCTTGCAAATTTGCATATAGGTACTCATTCGGAACTCCGATAGATAATACTGAATAAATATATTTAATATTTTGTTTTGTTTTACCTAGATCCGGTATATTTTGCCTAATCAAGTCGTCTCTTCCTTGTACAAACGAAATATTAAATATTTTGTCATCTTGGAGCTCATTTGTAACAGCCCGAAACTCCAGATCAGAAAACAGATTGTGGAACCAACTCCTGGCTTGCATAGCATAATTTTCACCGGCCTCACTAATTTGCTTTGCCCGATAGGTAACAGGATAGGTATCCTGCTGATCAATTAAGCTAAGTCTAAGTAAATGTTCAACCAATGGATATACTTGCTGTGATTTAATATCAAGCTCCTCTCCAATCGATTTTGCGTTTAGTTCACGCTTTTCAAGTAACAATTTATACACAGCATGTGCCTGCTTTGATAATCCCATAGCAAACTGATTTTTCATAACCTAATGTATTTTAATAAAATTTTCTTAAAATATCAACTTGAGTTAAAATTAAATGAAATATATGCACCTAATAATAAGTTATGAAAAAATTTCTATTTGCAATAAACACTAATTAAAGTTCTTCTCAGATGAGTTTTATATGCCATTAAACAAACCAAAAAATATCAAAAATGCTTCAATGGATGTTCGCGTCACCAAAGACGCGATCGGGGCAGAACTTATCGATCCCAAGGAAACCAAGGGAAGATTGAGTTGTTCAAAGATCCGTATCCAACCAAACAAAGGTTTTAAAAGACACATCCACCCCTCGGATCATTTACTTATCATTCTCGTTGGCTCTGGATTTCTGACCTACTGGGAAAAAGGCACAAAATTTCGCATGGATTTTAGGTCCGGAGATATATTTTCCGTGCCCCGGGAACTTCACCATGCTGTGACTGCTGGGTTAAGTGGGGTTACTCTGCTTGCCATCGGCACCCCAGGCACGAACGCTTCACGACCCAGAAAGAATGACATTTGTCTAACAAATACGTAAATCTTATGGAAATGGAAAATCAAACATCTTTACTGAAAAGTTTAGAATTTGACACAAACCCAAACATTTATCCTCCCAAACCTGCAAGTTTTCTTTTGGCTGAAACCGCGTTAAAAGTAGTTAAACCAGGAAACTATGTGCTAGATGCCTGCACCGGCAGCGGAGTGGTCGGGTTATCAATCATTAAATTTGTTCCGGAGGTTAAAGTATTCACATCAGACATCAACCCAGATGCTATTACTACTACAAAACGCAATGCATATAAAAACAGAGTTAAAGTCACAGTTCTTGTTGCTGATCTTTACAACCCATTTAAAGACGGTATGTTTGATGTTATCACCGTTCACCCGCCTGCAATTCCTTATCCGCCACATAAAAACTGGGGCATGACACCTGGAATGCGTATAGCCACAAATGGGGGACACGACGGATCGCATTTGGTATCTCGCTCAATCATTGAAGCAAAGCGTTGTTTGAAAAAGAAGGGAATACTACTCCTGCTTCTTCCGCATTGGTCAAATGTTAAGAATGCAATGTCTTTGCTTCACGATAACTACGCCGAAGTCGTTGAGCTTGATAGTCGAAGAGTAAATTTTTTTCCAATCACAGAGGGTTCACCTGACAAGGATGTCGTGAGATATACTCGTAACCTGGCAGAACAAGGAGTTATCGAACTTGACTTTATAGAAGGTAAACCAGTCTCAAAGGTTTCCGTTATTCAAGCGATAAAAAGATGATAATTGCAAAAATTAAGCAACCAATTTCCACACCAGTAAATCCTCAATCAAACCCAACCCTAATTTCTAGACCTGAAACAAAAAATCTTGCATTCTCTTCGGAAAGAAGTAAAACAGTCTTAATCTGATGAATATATCAAGTTTTATGCTTAAGCATCACTTAAGCCTTGACCATACTAATATAGTAATGTATAATATCCTATAATTATTATTGAGCTTAATTGTATATGCCTGTTGAAAGACAAATATTAACCTTAGACCAAGTAACTAAAGCAGAAAATAGAATTGGCATTAGCCATCCTATTCTTACACAAATCGACAACTATCTTCCCGAAATTACTCGCTTCCAGCAAGGTTATCCTCCAACCGATAGTAAACTACAACAAAGATATATTTCAGAGAATTTTGGATTCTTTGCTGATGTTATTACAGAAGTAGGACCATTTACTCTTAAACCACATGAACTTATCTCAATTTGGTCCCGTACCAAAGAAGTATTTTCAACATATCAAAGATATGCATTAGCAGGCATTGTGTCTAGCGCATATGCTGTTCAAGAAGCTGAAAATCAGGAATGGAAAAAGTTCCCCCGCTATTATCTTGAAACGGGTGAAATACCAGATGTTGTAAAAAAAGACAAAAGTGGTTTATTGCATGTTCAAAATAGATTAAAACTAATAGATGAAAGCTTAAATGATTTAAGCTCCTATGTCCATGGTACTAGAGAACCAATAATAACCTATACCCTTAATTTAGCCAGAAGAGAACGCGAAGGTGATTTAGAAGCTAAACGAGAACTAGAAGTTTTGTTAGCACGCCAACAAAATTATCAAAATCCAACCATAACAGAGATCCACGAAAATTTTGGGAATGGTTTTACGCCGTTATTTTTTCCAATTGGTAAAGCTTTAAGTGCTTTATAAAACCAGTTTCAAACTAAATTCCGCAACCAACAACATTTTCTAAAATTGCAACAAAAAATCTGGCATTCTCTCCGGGAGGAAGTAAAATAGTTATCTCCTTACAAATAAAATCGCATTGGGTATATTTCTCCCCGGTCCTGCTTTGTATCCGCCATGCCAGAGAGCAGTTGACCCGCCGCTGTCCAGATTAAGCGCATTTTCAAGCCCAAGTGCCTTCAGCGCATATGCAACTTCGGCCACTGTCGCGTTATACACGACTCCAATATATACCGTACTCCCTTTATTCCCAACAAAACTCCGTGCCCCTTTACTTCCTTGCTTAGGATCACTGCCGCCGCCAAAAGCTATATTCCCGCCGGAGAGAAGAAGCGGCTGATTAGCAATAACTCCATCCACACCCGCATCACGACCCCAACCTGATGACTGCCCGATAAACCTGGCAAATCCTGAACCAAATACTGCAACCGGCACAACGCTGTAGACATTATTATCCGAATTAAAGTAATGCTTGTTTTTATTCATAACAAGCGTATCAAAGGAATTGGTTTTCCCCACGCAACTGGGATATGAAGCCGGACAAAAATAAGAACCATTTATCCCCGCAAACGCACCATTTCTACCTACATAGTCGCCAAGCGAGAGTACCGGACAATTATCACGGCAATCAGAGTCAGATGCCGTATCAACAATCACCCGCGTTGAACCCAAGTCAGCCGCAACAATACTCACAGTAAAAGCACCAATCTCAGTATTTACAGATTGATAACTAAACCCACCACTCGGTGCAGTATTGCTCGATGCAGCAGGCCCATTAGGAGCTGCTGCAACCTTAGCAGCCGCAGCTGCAGCAGCAGCCGCTGCTAGATCATCACTGATTTTTTTAATTTGTCCGTTCAAGACAGTTAATTTACTCTCCGCAGACGCATATTTTAAATCGCTTAAATCCTTTACTATATTTATGTAATCTTCGTCTAATTTATCTGTCTTTTGTTTCTGTACTTTCAGATCCTGAATACCCTCGAACGCTGTGATTAGAGAAGTATAAGATTTGTGGGTATTGTCGATATCTTTTTTCAGTTGCTGGTTAATTTTATACTGATCTTGATTTTTAAGATCCACCAATGCTTTTATGCTTGATAATAAATTGAGATTTAACTTCTCTTTCTCTACGCCAAGTTTCTTATTTTCTACGTTTTGTTTTTGTATCTGATTATTAGCTTTATTGGATTGAGACAAAAAGTAAACTGTAGAAATTGTGGTTGAGAGGGCATAGAGACCTAAAACAATAAAAATAATTTTACCCCGCGTAAACTGATGCGCAATCTTATTCTTGTAGGACATAAAATTATTTTAGCAACTTTTTTACCCGGATGTAAATACTATTGACAAAAAGAGCATTATTGTGTACATTTATAACATGACACAAGTGATCCCGGTTACCGAGGCAAGAAAAAATTTATTGAAGCTCGTTGATGAAGTCGACAAGAAATACACACGCATTGATCTGACCAAAAACGGCCGGGTTAAAGCAACCATAGTCTCTCCTGATTATATTGATTCACTAGAAGAAACACTTTATACGCTTGAACACTCTATGAAAGATATTCGCCGTGCAGAAAAAGAAATTGCGAAAGGAAATTTTGTAACCCTTGAAGAGTTAAAAAAAGATCTTGCCATTCGAACAGCAAAAGAAAAGACGAAAGAAAAGAAACATGTCCGCTAAATCACTCATTATCGAAAGGCCAGCAAAGAAAAAACTCAAGAAATTTACCCACGAAATCCACATGAGAATTATTACTGCCTTCGTTGAGATTCAAAATAATCCCTTAATAGGAGAAAAATTGCGTGGCGAACTTCAAGGATATTATAAACTTCGTTTAGGGGACTATAGAATTGTTTATTCCTTCGACTCAAAACAAAGCAAAGTTAGTGTAGTAAAAATCGAACACAGACAAGGTATTTATAAATAATATTTTTTCTTCATTTTATATCGTCCCAGATATTTTTAAACACCTCACGCAGATTATGAGCAAGAGTAGCATCTCTGATTTCTAGAAGATAAAAAGGGTGTTCTCGTGTATTTATCATTATCACATAGTTCCCGATAATCCATGTGGTTGCTGTAAATTGGCTCGCCTTGCTCCAGAACTTAATTTCCCGCCTTGTATATATATCTTTAAGCGCCTGCTCGGTCTGAGATGTATTGCTCAATAATTTTACTGTCAGACCAAAATGTTCATGTTCCCAAAGCCATTCAAGCCATTTTTTATAATGCTCAACAAGTGTGTGATCCTGAAAACCCCAATTTATACCATCAGTTTTCATTGCGTCTTTATACCAATTTTTCGAACGGGTATACAAATACTCCTCCAGTTGATTTTCTTCGATAAATCGGATTCGTGGTACCGAAAATTTTTCTGTTTTGAATAGTTGCGAGAGATCTGCAACAGTCTGGTTTATTAATCCTTCTTTTTTACCCAATGCAACCTTTTCTTTTTCTATAAGATTACCAAGCTCCATTGGCGGCAATGCAACTAAAGAAATTTTTTTACCGGCAAGATCTTCTGCAATAACCCCCTTAGCAACAAGGCTTTTAGCAATCGCGTACACAGTCACTCTCTTAATATTGGTTATTGTGGCAAGCTCAACAGGTGTAGCTCGACCAAGACCAAGTAATGCTTTATAGACCTCAATCTCTTTTTGCTTGAATCCAAGCCTTATTAGATTTAAATAAAGATTTTCCATAATTTTATTATACATTGTTGTCAAAATATTGTCAACATATGTCGGACAAATCTTGACATAGTAAACTTTTTTAGCTACAATCTCACAATGAAAAACTCAATAATCATTTTACTAGTAGCTATATTATCACTAGCGGTCTCGTTTATTGGAACTAGAATTTTTTTAACAAACACAGATCAAAACCAAGACCTTTTAGCTAAAGTTTTGGACCGTGGAGAAATTCGAGCCGGGTATATCGTCTATCCTCCATCATTTATTAAAGACCCGGCTACAGGAAAGATGTCAGGTATTACTTACGATGCTATAGAAAAAGCGGGTAGAAATCTTGAACTTAAAATAAATTGGGTAGAGGAAACAGGTTGGGGAACCATGATTGAAGGCTTAAATACCGAAAGATATGACATTGTTGTGAGTGGAATATGGCCGAACTCTGTACGAGGAAAAAATGCTGACTTTACAATCCCTTTATATTACAGTGCAGTTGGCATTTATACACGTACCAATGATGATCGTTTCTACGAATTAAGTAAAATAAATAATAAAGATGTAACTATCGCTACAATTGACGGCGAAATGTCATCTTTTATCACTAAAGCAACATTTCCGAAGGCTAAGACTCTTTCCTTGACACAGGATGCACAGATTTCCCAATTGTTGCTTAATATAAAAACCGGAAAAGCTGATGTGACTTTTGTTGAAACAGCAATAGCCCAAGAATTTCTAGCAAACAATCCTGACTCGATAAAAAATATTGTACCAAACAACCCAATACGATCCTTCGGTAACTCTATTCTTGTACCGAAAAATCAGGAGGGTTTCAAATCAATGATGAATACTGCTCTCGAAGAATTATTTAACAGCGGGTACATAGATGAATTACTAAAGAAATACGAAAAATATCCCGACTCATTATATCCGGTAGCGAAGCCATATGCCACTCCCATCTAGCTCACTATGATATAATCCATTAAGTCTATGAACACTACAAAAACAATTCTACTTGTAATCGTAGTGGCGCTAATTACATCTTTAATCGGAGTCAAGATTTTTTCCGACAACACAAGCAAAAAGGAAGACCTTTTAGCCAAAGTTTTGGCAAAAGGTGAAATTCGTGCTGCATATTTCATATATTCGCCGACATTTATTAAAGATCCCAATACTGGAAAATTCTCTGGCATTTTCCATGACGCTCTCGAAGAAGCTGGGGGGAACCTCAACTTAAAAATTAATTGGGTTGAAGAAGTCGGCTATGGCGAGATGCTCGAAGGTCTGAATGCCGGGCGATACGATATTATTGGGAGTAATGTATGGCCTAACTCAACACGTGGGAAAAATGCGGACTTCACTATTCCATTATATTACAGCGGGGTTGGTATTTATACCCGTACTGGTGATGACCGTTTCTCTGACTTAAGTAGTATAAATAATAAGGAAGTTACAATCTCTACAATTGACGGCGAGATGTCCTCCTTCATTGCCAAGACAACTTTTCCGAATGCCAAAACGCTCTCACTACCACAAAATACACAGTTTTCACAAATATTGCTCAATATAAAAACTGGTAAAGCAGACTTAACTTTTGTGGATGAAGCAATAGCCCAAGAATTTTTAGCTAACAACCCGGACTCAGTGCAAAATATTGTGCCAGGTAATCCAATCAGGTACTTTGGCAACACTATAGTTGTACCGAAAAATCAGGAAGGGTTCAAATCAATGATTAACACTGCTCTGGAAGAGTTGTTAAACAATGGATATATAGATGAATTAATAAAGAAATACGAAAAACATCCCGGCTCGTTATATCCGGTAGCAAAACCGTATACTCCGCCTAATTAATTCATATATGAATATAAAAACTATTTTACTCGTTGTTATAGTTGCTATTATTGCTTCTTTTGTGACGTCCAAAATTTTATCGGATAAAACATATAATTCGAACAACATGCTGGATACAGTTTTAGAAAAAGGAAAAATCCGAGCTGCATATTTAGTCTATCCGCCGTATTTTATTAAAGACACTAAGACCGGGAAATTTTCAGGCATATTTTACGATATAACAGAGTTATTAGGTAAAAAACTTGATCTAAAAGTAGAATGGACTGAAGAGGTTGGCTTTGCGGATATATTTACAGGTCTTGACAGTGGACGCTATGATGTTTTTGCAGGAGGACTCTGGCCCGGCGCAACTCGCGCAAAAGCCGGATATTTCTCAACTCCCGTTTTTTACAGTCTAATAAAAGCCTGGGGAAGAGCCGATGATCATAGGTTTGACAACAATCTCGCGGCTATTAATTCTCCAAACGTTCATATTTCCACTATAGACGGAGCAATGGAGGATATTATTGCCAAAGCAGATTTTGAAAAAGCACAAAGAGAATCATTGCCCCAACTAAGTCCATTTACACAAAATTTTCTAAATATTACCTCTGGCAAGGCAGACGTTACATTTGCAGAACCTTCTTCTGTTCACTTCTTTTTGAAAAACAATCCAGGCACACTGAGAGAAATCGCTCCGAACCAGCCATTACGTATATTTGGAAACAGCCTAGTCTTAAAAAGGGGGGAAGATGAATTTAAGCAGGTGATTGACGCAGCCATCGATGAAGCCGTCTTTAGCGGAGAGATAGATAAGATTTTAAAAAAATATGAATCTTCTCCGGATGAATTCCCCAGACCCGCACTTCCTTATGCCCAGACTAATTAACGCATGAACGTAATAGATATCATAATTAATTTTAGAGAAGCTCTTGTCGCTGGACTTCTTGTCACTTTAGGATTATGCCTTATTGTTTGGCTATCAGGCATGATATTTGGCGTGCTCTTTGGTTGGCTTGCTCACCGTAAACAAGAAAATGTCGGATACGCTTTAAAAATTTCGTCATTTCTTTTAGCAAGTATTCCTCTTCTGGTTTTATTATTTTGGCTTCACTACCCACTCCAAGAATTGTTAGGAGTTGTAATTATTCCATTCATCACAGCGGCAGTAGCTCTTTCACTTCTAAATATCGTTAGTGTTGCCCAAATAGTAAGAGACGTGCTTGCTGAATTTCCGGAGGAATACAGAATAGCAGGAAAAGTTTGCGGACTTTCAGAAAAAGAAATTTTTGCCAAAATAGAATTCCCGATTATCTTTCGTCAAATCATTCCTCAATTTCTGACCCTGCAAGTGAACATGCTCCAAATGACTTTATTTGCAAGTCTTATTTCTGTTGAAGAAATCTTCCGCGTTGCCCAAAGAATAAATTCAATGATTTACAAACCTGTCGAGATTTATACAGCGCTCGCGATCTTTTTCATTGGTATCTGTCTGCCCCTAAATATTCTTGCCTACTGGCTGAAAAACAAATACACGAGAAATTTATCTGAAAAATAATATGCTACAAGCAACTAACATTACAAAATCAATAAATGGCAGAAGTATACTAAAAGACGTTTCACTTTCGCTGAAAAGCGGAGAAATAGTTTCCATAATCGGCCCCAGCGGAGCAGGAAAAACTAGTTTACTTCGGGCAATCTCATTGATTGATCTGCCAAACTCCGGCTCTTTGACTATTGGAAAAGAAATCTATCAATTCCCCATAATTCAAAGTGAATTGCTGAGATTGCCATACCCTGATTTAACAGTTGTATTCCAACAACTCTTTATCTGGCCGCATTTAACAATCAGACAAAATCTCACCCTTCCGCTGAGAGAAAATATTGACCAAAAACACTTTAAAGAAATGACTGCATTGTTCCAAATGAATTCGTTTTTAGATAGGTATCCGAACGAAGTATCTCTAGGCCAACGCCAAAGAGCCGCACTCGTACGCGCTTTATTACTAAAACCAAAATATCTCCTGCTCGATGAGGTAACCTCTGCTTTAGATATAGAACAATCACATCTTATCCTAAGTCACCTCAAGCATATTGCCGAAAAGGGTGTTGGTATAATGTTTGTGAGCCACGCACTGCATTACGTCAGCAAAATCAGCGATAAGGTTATCTTTCTCGATAATGGATTAGTTTCAGAAGAAGGAAAAAACGACATTTTGACTAAACCAAAAACAGAGCGGCTGAGAAAATTTATTAAAGTTTCCCAACAAATTTTTTAACTCATTCATCCACCTACATGCAAATCTCAAATAAATCTTGTATAATTATACATTAGGGACTTGTGCCTTATAAATTATGAAATCACGCAAAGTTCTTTTCTTAGAAGCATCAGGCGGCGGCGGCCACATTAGTATCACCACCTCAATTATTCAATCTCTCAAAAAAGAAAATCCAAATATTGAAACTGTACGCGTTGATGTAATGCCATCTTTGGCCCACAAACTCTACCAACTTGCCAGCCGACAATTTGTCAATGCCTTTCTTCTTCTTTATAAAGCCACCGACAACCAACAAAGCGAACGTTTCACTTCAAGACTAAACCACGTAGTAAGTAGGGAAAAACTAACAAAGGCGATCGAAGAAGCAAAACCTGACCTGATATTTAGTAATTATTCATTAGCAATTGGTGAAATCCCAAAAATTCTTGAAGAAATAAACAAGCCTATACCTTTTATAGTTTTTGTTCCTGATCCATTTACAGTCCATAACATTTATCTTTCCAAAAAAACCGATATGACTCTTGTATCAACCCTTACAGCATACCTTGCTGCTTTACACAAGGGCATTTCTCCGGAGCGTTTGGATATTACGGGACACCCTGTTCGCGAAGAATTCATTAAAAAGCCTTCAAATATAAAAGCCTTCAGACGGCAGCTTGGACTCGACCCTGATGCCTTTACAATTTTCTTCGGAGGATCAGGCCATGGTGCGGAAAAAACTCTGGAAATTTTGATTTATCTGGGTGCGAAACCAAGTGGAAATCTAATCAAGCGTCTTATTCGTTCTGCTAATCTTGATTATAAAACATATTATAAATTATTTTTTAAATTCGTAAAGCGTAAAAATAGAAATATGCCGCCTTTCCAGGCAATATGTGTTTGTGGTGACAATATTGAATTAAAAAAAAATTTAGAAATGCTAGAATTTCCACCCTATATTAAACCGGTAATCTATTTACATTCAGATAATATAGCCTCACTAGTTCACGCTTCTGATTTGGTCTGTGGGAAAGCAGGCCCCAATATCATACTTGAGTCAGTTATGGCTGGCATTCCATTTCTAGCAACCTACCATATCAAGGGACAAGAAGATGGTAATATTAATTTTATAAAGTCAACTCAACTGGGATTTGTAGAAGAAAATCCGCAAAATACCGCTGTCCTAATCGAAACTATTTTAAAAAACAAAAAACTCTTAAGTTACACAAATCCAGGAATTTCCTATGTGTTACAAGAACACAAAAATGCTGCAACAAAAATAGCGAATCATATAATAAAATATCTTAATTAAAAATAGAATTTATCAAACAATGAAAACAGTAAACGTTGTCGCGCAGACAAAAAACCTGTCGCTAGATTCAGCTTGGAAATTAATCACAGAAATTGAAAAATATCCTCAAAGAGTAAAATATGTCAAAAAAGTAAAAGTGTATGGCGCGGGAGTTGGATCGCAGTGGGAAGACCTCACAACTATCCTTTGGATCCCGCTTACAATGCGGCACACCATTACATCATTTAAAAAAAATGAGGAGTACGGCTTTACTATACCACTTAGCTTTGGGGGGGTAATGAAGCAAAATTATATAATCTCTAAGGAAAAACGGGATGCTGTAACAATAAAAGGATCAATAACATATGACTTGGGAAATAAATTTCTCAACAACACAATAGGCTCTATACTAAACCGCCGACTAAAAAAAATGCTTTTATCATCCATTCGAAATATAGACGGAGAAGTATTATAATATAAATACATGAGAATACTATTTGCAACAGATCAATACTTACCAACTCCCGGTGGGATCTCTATCGTAACGCAAAGAATTTCAGTTGCTCTTGCAAAAAAAGGACATACAGTTGCCGTTATCGCGCCTTCAAATTCATGGAAATTCAAAAAAGAACTACAAGATAAAGTCGTTATCTTTAGAATTAGTTCATTGCTTGTGCATAAGTTAAAACAACTCCGCTACTCACCAACATTTCTGTACAAAAATAAAATAAAAAATATCATCAATAATTTCAAACCTGATATCATCCATCTGGAAACACCTAATACTATTGCTAGCGAAACTCTCCATGTAGCCAAAAAACTAAACATCCCTGTTATTGCCACGTGTCATATTATGCCGGAAAATATTTCAGGCACTCTACCATTCTTACCATCCAAAATTGGGAAAATGATCGGCAATCTTTATATGAAACAGATAATTAAACTGTTTAACAAAGTAGATTTTGTAACCGCACCCACTCTTATAGGTACTGCAATTTTACAAGCTAACAACATTAATCGGCCCACACTCGCGCTGTCTAACGGAATTGATCTCCTACAATTTCAATCTCCTTCAAAAGAAGCCCAAACTAACCTTCGCAAAAAATATAAACTACCTTCTATTCCTATAATTTTATATATAGGCAGACTGGATAAAGAAAAGAAAGTTGATATTCTTATTGAATCTCTACAATACCTAAAAAAATCACAACCATTTTATCTTATACTCGAAGGGAAAGGTCAACAAAAAGAGAACCTGGAAGAACAAGTTCGAAAATTAGGATTACAAAATAATGTCTCCTTCATCGGGTATGTAGACGAACATGAGTTACCTATTTTATATGCGATTTCCACAGTGTTTGTAATGCCAAGCACTGCCGAATTGCAAAGCTTGGTGACAATGGAAGCAATGGCACTTGGCCTTCCGGTCATAGGCGCGCTGGCAGGTGCCTTACCCTACCTTATCAAAAATGATAAAAATGGTTTCCTCTTCGAACCGGATAATCCTGTAGATTTAGCCCAAAAACTGCAGCTAGTTTTGGAAAACCCCCAATTACAAAAAAACATGTCTGCAGAAAGCCTATCAATAATTAAAGAACACGACATTAATAATATTATTGTAAAAATGGAAGCGCTCTACGCAAAAATAATCAAAGATCATTTCAAATCATCTACTATATCAGTAGAAGCAAGCTCACCTGCAATTACAAATGAGAGTACGCCAACACTGCTTGACAGAGCGTAATCTCTTTGATAATATCAAACGCATACCTGCCCCTTACTCCACTTTATGAAGAACATACTAAGACGATTAAAACTAGCAGGCATTTTATCTACCTCCCAAGAAAAATCAGAAAATCCAACTATCTCCTCATTTAATTCAATTCCGCAAGCTGGCATTGAAACAAAAAATGACAATTTTACAGCAACATCCAGATCGTTCAATAGAAAAATTAAAAAATTTATCAAAAATTCCGCGTTTATTCCATTCGCAATAATATTATTGCTAGTTATTTTAATTGGATATTATTCAATAAAAACCCTTACTAATACTCAACCATCTTCCACCCTTGGCATAGATGATCAGCGTATAGAGATACAAAAACCAAAAAGCCAACAGCAACTAAATAGACAATTCTTATTCCCGCTAAAAGGCACTGATGGCAAAGAAGTTAGTAAATTAAAATTTAGCTTACAAAACTCCGAACTCCGTGATGAAATTATAATTAAAGGACAAAAAGCGACGGCTGTACAGGGAAGAACTTTTCTTATTCTAAATTTAAAAATTACGAATGATTATAACAAGGCTATTCAAATAAATGCCAGAGACTACCTTCGTCTGCAGGTAAATAATTCATCTGAAAAATTAGCCCCTGACATCCACAATGATCCGGTAGAAATACAGGCAATCTCGACCAAATATACCCGCCTCGGCTTTCCTATCAATGATATTGATAAAAATTTACTTTTACAGGTTGGAGAGATAACATCAGGTAAGGAATACATAAAGTTAGATCTAAAATAAATTTCAATGAAAGATTATTCATCCAAACAAATAAGCCAACAATTAATTGAAGAAATAGCTGAAGCGTTAAAAAATATTCGCGGATGGGGAAGTGTAGAAATCTTCGTACAGGATTTTAAAGTTGTACAAATTGTAGAAAGAAATATCAAAAAAACTCACATTCATGCATCCAATAAAAACTAATTTTCTTACAATTTACTGTCTTGACAAACCATCAACATTTCGTATATATTATTATAGTTCTTATATTTTTCTAAAAATTCTTAAAAAATATTAGAAAATTGACAAAATAAATTACTATTGCTGACCGCAAACGGAGGCATCTTTTAATGAGTTTACTCAAGCTCATTAAAAGATGCCTTTTTTGGTAATTGTAATTTGTATTACAGAATTAATTAATAATAATGCCTAATATAAAGGACATGAAGATGGATTTGTTAAAAATATTTCTACAATCTCATCAAAAAACGGGGGCTTTTCAAGCTAACACAGATTAGCTTGAGAAGTATCCGTTTTTTTTGGGGTAAACAGCCAGAAAACGGAGAAGGAAGTGCCTCGATTTAATCGGGGATCTCGGTCAAGAAAGGAGGTGAATTATATAATGACATTTAAAAAACGATTTACAACAGCCATTGCAACCGGAGCAGTCTTACTCAATGCATTGGCGCCAGTAGCTCTAGCAGAAGAAATTCATGTTACTGGCAACGGCGCGTTCTCAAATAGCACTGTCAATTTATCAAGTGATAATGCAACAGTAGTTAATCAATCGAACAACGCCAATGTTACCAACAACGTTTCATCAAATGCATCAACCGGCGGAAATTCAGCCAGCTTCAACACTGGAGGAGATTCTAGAATAGTTACCGGAGATGCAACCACCAACGTAGACATTTCTACAGCAGTCAACCTTAATAAAGCTGTGTTGGAAGACTGTGGAAACTGCGAAGGCGGTGATCTTAATGTTAACGTCACAGGTAATGGTGCGTATTCAGAGAACGATGTTAACGTAACAAAAGATAATTTAGTTAGCGTGTCACAAGAAAATGATGCGGACATCGACAATTATGTAGATGCCAAAGCCAACACTGGTAAAAACGATTCAAGTTTTAATACCGGTGGCGACAGTATCATTGTGACCGGAGACGCAGAAACCAATGTCACAGTCGACAATAAAGCAAATGCAAATTTAGCTAGTATCGGCGGCGGCACTGGAACTTCAAACGGTTCTTGGGTCAATGTAACCGGCAACGGTGCATTTAGTGACAACGACGTAGATCTTAATTTAGGATCAGCAGTTGTGCTGGATCAGTACAATAATGCAGACATCCATAATTATATCAACGCAAAAGCAAACACAGGTAAAAACGACGCAGCGTTCAACACCGGCGGAGAGACAGTATTAGTCACCGGCGATGCTACAACAAATGTTGAAGTTGACAATCTTGTTAATTTCAATAAAGCAAGCGTTGGCTGTGATTGCATCCTTGGAGAATTAGGAGTAAAAATTGCAGGTAACGGTGCCTACTCAGAAAATGATGTAGATGCCGACACCTTCAACGAACTCTTTACCTTCCAGGATAATTATGCTGATCTTTACAACGATGTTTACGGCAATGCAAAAACCGGACACAACGACGTAAGCTTTAGCACAGGTGACGTTAATGGCGACCCACTCATCTCAACAGGTGACGCGTGGTCTGGTACATCAGTATCAAATGCAGGAAACGTCAACTGGTTCAGTGATGGCAACAGCCTTCACCTTCCAGGGGATTGGGAAGTTAATGCTCATTGGGATCTAGAAGATCTTTTGAGCTTTCTCCATCTAGGATAATCTTTGAACGGTAGCGGTGTCTGTCTAGCACTTCAGATAGACACCCTACCAATCAAGATAAATTTAACAAATGTCATTGCGAGAAGCAAAACGACGAAGCAATCTATATAAATAAATAATTAACAAAAACTATGAAAAATTTAAACAAAATATTAAGAAAAACTTTTACACTATTTTTAATATCAATACTTCTTTTGTACTCTACGGTACCAGCTTTAGTTATTGCGGAAGAACCAGTACCACCCACCGCTCCTGAGGCACCTGTTGTAAATGAAACTCCACCTGAAAATCCTGCACCACCCGAAATACCTCAAGCCCCGTCACAAACGGCAAGTAATGATTCTCCAAATGATCAATCTAGTCCTTCGGAAACCACCGATACAAATAATTCTGACAATGAACAAAATACAGTACAAAGCCAGGAAGACAAAGATCGTGAAGCAAAAAAGAAAGCCGCAGGAGAAGCATTTATCGCCAACTATCATAACTCGACACCGGGCAGCACAAATCCCGGCACAGGCACTTCGTCTAATGGGAATGTTGGCGATACCACGCTCGCAACAGGAAATGCAACCAATAATGGCTCAAGTGTAACAACAGGCAACAACAATCTTCAATCTGGAAATCAATCAGCAGGTTCGGCAACAGTTGGCTCAAACAGTCATGAAGGAGCATCTATATCTAATAGCGGCAACGGAGCGGGCTCTGACAATTCCGGGACATCATCTTCTATTGTAAACAATGATACCAACCAAAACAACGGCGCCCAAGTTAGTAACATCAACAACCAATCTTCAACCACAGGTACGAACCAATCATCTTTTAACAATGGCAACACCATCCTAAATAGCGGGGATTCCAACACCTCGGGAACAGCAATCACCGCAGTAAATACGAATGCTGACGGTGTGATGGTATCCGAATTCAACATTGCAGATGACCACAAAGGAGACATTGTATTAACTGCTGACGCATATCTTGCCAATTGCATTTCCGGTTGCGTCCACCCTGCATGGGTCAGTAATATCGGAAATGGCGCGAATTCCTCAAATACAGCCAATGCAAATTCTACGTCTAATAGCTCAACTTTCCAAAACAACGATGCTTCTATTGGGAATAATTTGACTCTTGCCGCCAACTCCGGTAACAACGATTCAAGCTACAATACAGGTGGTAATACTACTATAAATACAGGTGATGCAAACATTTCCGCCAACTCATTAACCTTTGCTAATAATAATATAGCCGGTAATGTCGTATATGGTGTAGTCAACATCTACGGCACACTGGAAGGGGATATAATCTTACCCGAGTATACAGTCGCTAACCCGAGCGCCGCCTTGACATCAAGTAATTCCGGGAATGGCGCCAATTCATCAAATGCAACTAATATCGCAACTGAGAATAACAACAATACATTCCAAAATAACGACGCGACTATCACCAATGATCTACTAATAAACGCTGAAACAGGCAATAACGATTCGAGTACGAATACAGATGGCACTACCACAATTAAAACCGGACAAACTAATGTTGATGCCAATGTACTCAATGTCGTCAATTCCAATATAAATGGAGGCACAGTTTGGTTAGTACTTATAAACGAAGCAGGTAAGTGGTTTGGACAATTACTCGGACAACCGGAAGGACAAAACTACGCCGGATCCGACGGCACCAAATTCGAGCTAAGTCCCGAAGGACAAATTACAGCTAGCCACGATTCGGGTAACACGAACGTTGCTAGCAATAATGCCAATGGCGCAGGCTCTGAAAATAATACATCAGTTTCGACTACCAACAATAATACAACAAGTCAAAACAACGATGCCAATATTAACAATTCACTCAATCTTTCGGCCAATACAGGCGGTAATTCGACAGACTACAACACAGGCGGTAATAATATAGTCAATACAGGTGACGCAAATATAATAGCTAATATGGTTAACTTCGTAAACAATAATATTGTAGGTAATGGAAAGCTGGTAGTTACTGTAGTAAATGTTTTCGGTAGCTGGCTAGGTGACTTTGTCGCCCCCGGCCAACAAAAACGGGAAAAACCAAACCAGTTAGCACAAAATACGAATACTGCTACTAACAATGCTGAATCAACACCAAACAACAATACAACAAAAGTTATACCCACTCCCTCAGTAACTCAAACAAACAATGGGCAAGTTGCCGGCATCTCCCAATCTGTTCAAAAATCAATAACTTCAGACTTCAAACCAAATAGTGTAAACGGAACTAAACAAATTACTTATGTAGATGGGTACAAGGATGCCAAAACAAAAGTAGCAGGTTCCAACACCAATAAATTACTGGCAGATGCATCTTTCAAATATAATTCATCAGATAAAACAAAAGCTATTACTATTAATTTAGCCTGGCTCCTGGTTTTAGCCCCAATAATAATTCTTATTATTGCAGGAAGATATATAATCTGGAGTAAATTTATAACCAAGCTACGTTCATGAAACTGAATGTAGCAAGCCACGTTCATAAACTGAACGTAAAAATAAACTAATCTGACCCACTTTAACAACCTGCCCACCATTAGCTGGGCCGAGTTTACCCTGTAATATACATTACTGAGTAAGATGGATAAACAATATATAAGTAAATAGAGAGACAATCTTCATGAATAAAAATACAATTATTATAAATAAAATAAAAGTAAAAATATTCCTGATAATAAGCTTTATTTTGTTGACTCTGGTTGCAGCACCAATTGCAGGTGCCGAAGTGATTACAGTAACTGAAAACGGAGCTAATTCTTCAAGCGAGATAACTACCGAACAAAACAATCAATCAAACACTCAACAATCAAATAATTCAAATATTAACAATACAGTTACTTCTACAACCGAAACTGGCAACAACAGTGCTGACAACAACACGAATGGTGATACAATTATTAATACCGGAACAGCGTCTCAAACAACCAGTATTACAAATGAAGTAAATAAATCAGCCGTAGATCAAACTTGTTGCTCAAATCTAACATCCACATCGATTAATATTTCCGGTAATAGTACAGATTCACAAAATAATGCAACTAATGTATCCTCGTCTCAAACCATTATCAATGTAATACAAAACGCTACAATAATTAACAATATCAAAGAAACTGCAAGTACCGGCAACAATTCTGCTAATAACAACACAGGCAATGTGACTATACATACTGGTGATATAAAATCAACAAATAATATAATTAATTCGGTTAATTCAGCAAGAGTTTCCGTGCCAAATAATCACCATGAAAATTCAAGTATAAAAATATCTAATAACGGTCATGAATCTGAAAATAGCGTGGTGATCGAAGATAACAAAAGCACAAAAATATTAACTAACAATTCAGTCAATATCAAAAATGATATCAATTCAATTTTTAAGACTGGAAATAATACTGCCGAAGGAAATATAGGCACAATTGATATAAGAACCGGCGATATAAAAGCCAAAACAGTCATCCAGAACGATCTAAATATTAACAAAGTAGATCTAATATGCTGCAATCCAAAACAGGTGAAAGAAAAACCGGTTACCGAAAAACCACAACCGCAACCTCAACCCACACCAAATATCCCTCCAACCCAGCCTACCCCGAATAATCCAACGATTTCTCCACCGTCAGGCCCATCAAATCCCACAACACAAATTGGACAAGTAGCAGGAGTTGCCTTGAGCTCCCTTCCCACAACCGGCAATAACTGGTTATTCTTTTCATTACTTGGAAATATTATAATGCTATTTTTAGGTGCCTATTTAAGACTGCGATCCGGTAATTCACCTGGCTTTGCATTCACTTCCTAATTGCCCGGCGGACGCGATGTCCGCTTTTTTTATGCCTTTTCAAATAATAATGATACAATTTGATATAATAGTACCACATTTATTTTAAAAATTATTTGACTATGCACAAAAGAATAAATTTTCATCTAGGTAATCTTTTACTTATTTTATCCATTATCGGTTTCGTATATACACTTTACCCACTCATACAAATCTACTTTTTCCCACCAGCACTCAAGCAAATCCAATTGCAAAAAGGTACATTTTTAACTATTCCCAAAATCGCGGCTCAATCGTCAATTATTGAAAATGTAAATCCTCGAAACGAAACTGAATATAATCAAGCTCTAAAAAAGGGTATTGCTCATGCACATGGTTCATCTCTACCAGGCAAAAACGGCACAATATTCCTTTTCGCACATTCCTCAGGATCACCTTGGGAAATCACAAGACAAAACACTATATTTCTAAGACTCGATGAATTACAAAAACACGATGCTATAGATATAACAAAGGATGGAAAAAAATTTGAGTATATTGTTCGCGAAAAAAAAGAAGTCTGGCCAAATGAAGTAAATTATCTCTTGCAAACAAGCAGAAACCAACTAATTCTGCAAACCTGCGTCCCCATCGGCACTTCCCTAAAACGCCTCCTAATCTTCGCCGAACCGGTATTTTAGCTGATCACCAATTATCCAACTTATGATGACTTTCTGTGATGCTCAACAAATGCTTCCATTCCTGCTAATGTAGAACGTGCAATTTGTTTCCAATTATGACGCTTCGGTAAAGAATATATAGCGCCTTCCTGTGTAACAAACTGTTTTTCAAGATCTGCTTTACGATCTAGTTTTTGTTCAATCAATTTTGGGTTCTTATTTGCTCGTATAGTAACTTTTTGAATTTTTTCTCCCGTTTCTCCAAAAACTAACTTTTCTTCGATCACTTTTCTACCCCTCACCCATCTTACTGTAGGTTCAAGAAATATACCATATTGTCCCTCTTCAACTTTAAGCTTCAATTGTGCAGAACTATTAAATTTTCTAACGTATCTCTCCCCTTCATATTTAAGATAACTCATTAGCTTACTATATACATTATTTAATCTGATTTATCAAGTATTCGCACAAATATTCCAGCTCGATTATCTTCATAAGTCTTCTTCCACTTTCCGGACTCAACTAGCTCCTCCATTCTCTTATAGATCGGCTTACTTGGCGACATATACACAACGGAATAAGTCGATTTATCAATATCAGCCACATTCTGCTCGTATTTATAATATTCCACAAATCCGCTATACTCATCTTTCTCCCACAAATGCATCCTGCCATCAATACTTGGCTTTATATCCGGATAATTCCAGATCAACCACCCACCCCAACCATAAAGTGACAACAAATTTTCAGTTAGTTTATGTCGGCTTAAATACTCGGCAGATGGAGGAGAGCACATTGTATTATTACTATTACAATAAACCTCCCATGTAACCGACTTATAAGTACTCAATGGCCATTTTAGAAAAATGACAACAGAAATACTTAAAAAAATTAAAACTAGCGAAAAATATAATCTATTACGCCTCGAGGATGGCGCCAAAAAGACTGCGAGCTGGACCAATATTGGAATAATTAAATAATACGCTGTCCATGCATATCTGCGGACCTCAAAAGACAATACAAATAAAATAAACGCCGCACCCATAATTGGCAATGAGTCTTTTAACCTACCGTTAAAGTATATAAAAATAATGCTAAAAACAACCAAAATACCAATAACAACTTGTGTCCACCAAAGCTGGGATAGAAGAGTAAAAGGTAGATACTCTGCAACATTTTGTAATAGGGGATTGCCCAAATGTAGCAATGCGTCAAGATGTACTCCCGCTCCAAACGGATTAACAAAAGTAGCTGCAAAACTTAAAAAGAAAATGCAAATAAGATGTACCGCTTCTTTAGATACGATTTTCTTTGCCTTTTTATTTACAAAAAAATTTCTAATAATTGTAATCCCCATCCACGCCCCCAATATAGCTAATCCCAACAAAAACTGTTCGTGAATATTTGCCCATAAAAGAAAGAGGACAGGAAGCCAATAAAGAACTTTAGAATTCTGTGTCCCGCCTGCCCCGTCGAATGACTTGGGGTCGTATGACTGGGATGGCTTGTAACGGCTTAAAACTAAACACATAAGGCCCGTCATCAAAAGGCTTATTTGCTGTCCACGCAAAGACACGGAGTTTATGGGACTTTCAAGATATACAAACAAAGGAAAAAGTAATGCCTTGTCTACCAATTGAAATTTTGCAGCCTTCGCGAAAAAATAAAATGTTAAAGTAACGATTGCGGCTGCAGCAAGTGTTAGTCCAAAAAACCCACCGCTGCGAAATGCTGCATAAGTGATAACATCCGTACCCCACTGTCCATTCGCCCACTTAAAATCGGGCATCGTCGTGGAAAATATATTATCCCGCAAGATCTGACCATGTTGGAAAAAATACTCTCCGTATTTTAAATGCCATCCCAAATCAGGATCAGTAGGGATATACAATGAAGCTATAAAAACAAAAGCAAAAGGCAAAATCCCAACAACCTTTTCGAAATAATTCCAAAAACTCCTCATATTTCAAGCCACAGTATACCACTTTTATAAGAAATCCTAAATCCAAATATCAAAATTTATAAATTCAAAACTTTTTGCATTTTGAACATTTGAGATTTGATATTATTTGGAATTTGGTGCTTTGAATTTGTAATTTATTTTATTAAGGGGTTTACTTATTGCTCTTCTTAACAAGCCTCGCCGTACTCACGATCTCCATAATCTGACCATTTCTCGCCTCAATCTGCGTAGCACCAGTCTGCTCATGGTAATCCTGCAGTAAATCCGATAGTGTCTTCATCTGTTCATTAAGGTCAAACCTCAAATCTTTCACCTTTTGTGCCACCGTTGCCACCGATGGCTGTTTGGTTATCTCCTGCTTTACTGAATTTCTATTCTTTGATACTTTTTTCAATTCTTCGCTCTTCTCTCTATATATCGGACTATTATTAAAAGAATCCTCAAACATCTCCCGCGCCTTCTTAATCTCATCCTTCAACTTATCAGTACTTTCAATATGATTTTTTATCAACTCCTCAAGACTAAGTTGTGCCGCAGCCTGATCCGCACCTGAATCAACAACATTTGCTGTTGCATCCTCTGTAATTTCACCTTCAATCACCTCTGACTCAAGTCCTTCCTCTTCCAGTTTTTTATCATCCATAACACTGTCCACTATACACAAAACCCATCAAAAAAATCAAGTACTAAATCTTGATTCCTTCTCTCATGTTATATACAATCATATTCATGACCAAAGAACAAAAAGTCAAAGAAATTATTAACCGTCTTTCCAAAGTTTACCCCCACCCCCGCACCGCACTCAATCATGCTAACCCTCTACAATTACTCGTTGCAACCATCCTTTCAGCTCAAGCAACTGACAAACTGGTAAATCTAATAACTCCGCAATTATTCCAAAAATACGAATCAGCCCAAGCATTTGCTATTGCGGATGTAAAAGAATTAGACTCTTACATCAACAAAGTCAATTTTCACAACAACAAAGCCAAAAACATCCAAGCTGCCTGTAAAATTATTGCTGAAAAATACAAAGGGAAAGTACCCGATACAATGGAAGAACTAGACGCCCTCCCCGGAGTCGCCCGCAAAACAGCCAATGTTGTCCTGGGAAATGCATTCAACAAAGCCGAAGGAATTGTAGTTGACACACACGTCATGCGTCTATCGCAGAAATTAGGTCTTACAGAATCCAATGATCCGGTAAAGATCGAGCTGGATTTGATGAAAATTGTTCCCAAAGAAAAGTGGATCGACTTCTCCCATCTATTAATAAATTTCGGAAGAGAATATTGTCCCGCAAGACGGCACAAATGCGACAATTGCCCCCTAGGAAATTTATGTCCAGACACCAAAATACTTAATACTTAATACTTAATACTTAATACTTAATACTTAATACTTAATACTTAATACTTAATACTTAAATTATGCCCTGCGACTTCTTCCTTTTCTCTTCCGCCTCATCCAGTATCAACTTCCGTATCCTCACATTCTTCGGTGTCACTTCCACCAACTCATCATCAGCTACATACTCCAACGCGTCATCCAACTCCATTACTCTTGGAGTATTAAAATGCTCGATCCCTCCATCACCCTTTGATCGCATATTCGAAAGCTGTTTCATCTTACATACGTTGATCCTTAGATCATCACTCCGTGAATTCTGACCCACAACCTGCCCTTTATACACCTGCACCGCCGGCCCGATAAACAACGAACCTCTATCCTGAATATTAACAAGCCCGTATAGACTCGTCACCCCGGTCTCATGTGCCACTAAAGATCCATGTTCACGTTTAAGCGGCTCTCCGCTGTCTTCATCATATTTTAAAAATGACGTGCTGATAATCCCGGTTCCTCTAGTATCTGTGATAAACTCGCTCCTATAACCGAAAAGACTACTTGTCGGCATAATAAATTGAAAAAAGGATATTCCTTTCTCATCAGTTGTCATATCCTCAAGCACTGCTTTCCGTGCACCTAACTTTTGCATCACAACTCCCGAGAAATTTTCCGGTACCTCTATAAACACACGTTCAAAAGGCGCCAGCTTCTTTCCATTTACCACTTTTGTAATTACCTGCGGCCGCGACACCTGAAATTCATATCCTTCCCGACGCATTCGTTCAATAAAAATTGCCAAATGCAGCTCTCCGCGCCCCGACACCAGCCAATTTCCATCAGGCTGATCCGCAACCCGCAATGCCATATCCGTCTCAAGTTCTTTATACAATCTTTCCCGTATTTGCCTGGAAGTCTTAAACTCACCCTCTTTACCTGCAAAAGGAGAATTATTCACATTAAACGTCATCTTCACAGTCGGCTCCTCAATTGCCAACACAGGCAAGGCGATAGGTGTTATTGGATCGGCGATAGTTGCACCGATTGCAATATCCGGTATCCCTGCAATGGCAACAATATCCCCGGTTTGTACCTCGGCCACGTCACCTCTATTCAGTCCCACAAAAGTCATCAAACTGGACAATCTATATTTCTTCACCTCGCCTGTACGGGAAATATAAGCAACCTCTGAATTCTGCTTCATACTACCATTATATATACGTCCAACCCCGATCCTACCTTTGAAATTATCATAACTCAAAGAAGTCACCATCATTTGCAATGGTTGGTCCTGAACACCGGTCGGAGCTGGTATATGAGCCAGTATTTCATCAAAAATCGGAGATATATCATTCATCTTAGTCAAATCCTGTTCAAGTCCTGCCCTACCTTCCTTCCCGCTGGCATAAATGATCGGAAAATCAGCTGTATTATCATCCGCTCCGAGCTCCAGAAATAAATCCAGTGTTTTATCCAGCACTTGATTAATTCTCGCGTCACTCCTGTCAATTTTATTAACCACAACTATTATTTTTAATTTTTGCTCAAGTGCCTTTTTCAAAACAAATCGGGTTTGCGGCATTGGTCCCTCTTTTGCATCAATAAGCAGTAAAGCTCCGTCAGCCATTGTCAAAACCCGCTCGACCTCACCACCGAAATCCGCATGCCCCGGCGTATCAATAATATTTATCTTGGTTCCATTCCACACCACTGACGCATTCTTTGAAAAAATCGTAATCCCGCGTTCTTTTTCCAACTCATTACTATCCATTATGAGTTCCTGTTCCACCAACTCTTTATTCAAATACGTCTTAGATTGGCGCAAAAGAGCATCAACCAGAGTAGTCTTCCCATGATCAACATGGGCAATAATAGCAACATTCCTTATATTTATCATAATTAAAATAAAAAACCGCTCTCGCGGTCTATTTATATTACCATTTCTACCACAAATTAGCAACTATTTACTTCTCTTCACCTTCTACAACTGCATGATACTCGCTAATAAGAAAAAGGAAAATCAAAACGCCTACAACAAGAGGTAAAAAAAGAGAGACTATTATGAAAAATAATACCGGAAAATGAAGAACCGGGGTATTATGCTTATCCGTAATCACAATTCTTCGGGCATGTCCGCCCTTCACAATCTGTGTCAGTTTTTTAGATACTTTCTCTCCATGCTTCTGCCAGGTCATACGTCAAGTATAGCACAGCTTTCAGTAAATGCCTAGACAAAACCATCTCACGTAATGCATAATAAAAACCAATATATGCCGGGAAAAAAACAAACCTCACCTTTTGGAAAATATTTCGTCTATTTAGACCAAATTGACACATCGGTAAAACACTCGGAAGAGTTCGGCTCTATTCTAATTTTAAGCTTAGTTGAGGAAGTAGGGGAGATGGCCCGCGCTTATCTCGCCAAACACGGCCGCAAACCAACAAATCTTACAGCTCAAAAAGACGAGACTTATAGACAGGAATTAGGCGACATTTTAGTTGCTATACTTCGCTTCGCCCGCGTAAAAAATATCAACCTAGATAAACGCATTATGTATTCGCTGAAAAAAATCGAACACCGGATAAAAGAACCGAAAGCATAATGTCATTGCGATCCCGATTTAATCGGGAGAAGCAATCTTTATAAATAATATGACCAAATACAAAAAAGCATTTAAAGAAATGCTTGAATACAATCAAAAACTCTTCGATGATTTCATAATAATTCACAATAATTTTGAGAAAAACTCAATAAATTGGCAGGACAAATTTAATGAGGAAGGCACAAAAGTACTGCGTGTAATTAGAAGATATGAAAACAACCTCTGTTCTCGCTCGGAAAATACCGGCTTTGGTAAATTCTCGACCAATCTCTCAGACAAATTTTGGGAAGAAGTTAGAATTACTTTGCCTCTTATTGACCGTGTAAAAATTATCTAAAATATTATTCCCTATCCTATTAGGGGCTGACGACCGAAGGAAGGAGCCCGCTTGCTTGACAAGGGCGGGGAGGATTAGGGTGAGGTTTAATTTGTATCCTTTTGCTTGAAAACTTTCTTTGCTTTTCGTAGTCCCGCCTTTAAAATTGACATTCCCACTTTAGCAGCCGTCTCTTCAGGATGCTGAATTGCGTTTTCTACAATCTTTATTTTCTCAGTAACCTGTCTGCGTATATCCAAAACCTGTCTGACAATATAATAAATCCCAATCCCTATTCCCACAAGAAGAACAATATTGAGAACCATATAAATAATCCCGAGTATATAAAAAGTAGACTCCAACTGTGTCATAGTAACAATATTATTATACAATTTTTATCAACAAAAATCCACAATTTCACGTATTATTCAAAATCTGCTAAAATAGTAGGTGTACTCAGGCTAAATTACTCAGCTCTTTATTCATATGGTGGAAATGTACGACAAACCAAAACACGTAGAAGATACTTTTAATGAAGGTAATCTTTCCGAGTATCTATTAAAAGCCCAAAAGGCTGAATTTATTGAACTCAAAAAAACAATTCCAGAACTTTACAAGAAAAATAAACATGCTCTATCAGTTTTAGATATAGGCATCGGAGATGCAAGAATTTTAAAACACCTTGTTGGAACAGAAGAAACCTGGGACGTAATCGAACATTATGACGGAATAGACATTGCACAGACCTGCGTCGATATTTCTAAAAATGTTATCAAGGAATTAAAAATCGAGAACAAAGCAAGTATTCAATTACTTGATGCCGTGAACCTTAAAACTCTCAACCAAAAATATGATCTGATTATTTCCACCTGGTTTACTGCAGGAAACTTCTATCCGTTCGCTTTTGATTTCAAAAAATTCCAGCAAGGATACGACATGTCCACAAATGATAAATTTACCACAATCTTCAAACAAGCTTATGAGATGCTAAGCCCGAATGGAGAAATAATCATCGGTTCAATGTATATCGACAATGAAGCAACAAGAAAAAAACAAGAAGATTCCTACCGGCATTTTGGCTGGACGGTAATAACCGATGACAGAGATTGTTTTACTGCAACAAAAGGTGGTTGGTGGTCTCAAAGATTTACAAAACAAAGAGTTTATGATTATTTGGCTTTTGTTCCGAAAAAAAAGATTTCTTTTACTCCACTAGACACTTATGATTATGCTATGATGGTAAGAATAAAAAAATAAATGTCGGCTCTTAAAACCAGGAATTAAACCCCTCTCAACTTCCACAATTTTCACTCTTATTCTCAGCTTTCAAAATATGATCCTTCTTTACAGAGTTTTTCAAATATTTAGCAGTATTCTCATGTTTACCAATCAACAGAATAAGACTGTCATACGGCCGTATCGGAAAACTCAAGATATCATTTACTTTTTTACCATTAATATAAGCAACAATTGGTTTTGATGTAACAATTGTAAACTTTATATTCTTAAATAAATCTCCCCAGACTGCATTGCTTCTATGCACATGCACAACGTCGCCAACAAAATCATGCAGATGTGCTTTTTCCATCTGATCATCTTCTACCACATTCCCGTCATCTGTCGTGCACGGCTCCACTTTCATATACTTTAGATCCGAAAAATCCTGAGCCTTTCCATCAACATAAACCCGAAACCCTGCATGATTATGAACTTGCTCTACTTTGTAAAAATTTACATAATAAAAATATCCGGCAACTCCAAAGCCAGCCAAAATCAAAAGCAACAATAAAATTTTCTTCATAATTGACGTTCTTCCCATTCTCTTACCGAATTTTACACATTATATTATATTAAAGATATAAATTATAGTCAGTAATTTATATGCTAATTTATAAATTTCTAAAAAATCATTCGCCCCCGATGGGATATTATAAACCACCCTAGGTAGTTATATTGAACCAATTTACTAAAAATATACCACATAATTAATTTTGGGGATATTTTAGTGTGCAAATAGCTAAGTTAACAATCGATATGAAGATATATATTCTATTAATGAGGTGTATTTAAGTATCAAACGCTAGCTTTATTAGCATTAGCTATTCTTGCATCACTTCGTTTTTTATCTATCACGTTTTTATCTTTTTGAATTTGCATTCGCTTATCGGCTTCTTTATCCTTTTTTTCCTGACATACTTTATTTGAACACCGATAAATTGAAGTAGTCTGAGAAAAAACTGAACCCGATACATGTTCCGTCACACGGCTAACAAGTATAAGTTTGGAATTACACTGGAAACAAATAGTACTATTCTTATGGCTCATTATACCTATATTATACCACACTTGAAATATTTTTTATAGACCTGTATAATATAAAAACAATATACTTCTTTTGATAACTGAATAGATTATCAAGAACTACTTACCAAAAATAGTTTTTGTAGTGTTTCATAAACAGATTGTCAGAAAGAGTGAACAAGAAGGAGGTGACAAGCTAAATGGCAAAAAAACTATTTGTTGGAGGACTTTCCTGGGATACAACAGACTCAACATTAAATGAATTCTTCACCAAAGTAGGAAAAGTGATATCTGCCAATGTTATTACAGACAGATACACAGGAAAATCCAAGGGTTTTGGATTTGTAGAAATGACAACTGAAGAAGAAGCGGAAAAAGCAAAACAAGAACTAAACGGACAAACCCTTGATGGTCGTTCAATAACAATTAGCGACGCTCGTCCACAGCAACCAAGAGAAAATTTTTCAGGCGGTTTTGGTGGTGGTGGGGGAAGACGCGATGACAACAGAGGAGGCGGCCGAAACGACCGTCGTGATAGAGACAATCGCAGAGGCGGAGGAGGACGTTACTAAAAACTCTTCAAACTTAGTTTGTTGACGCTACAATTTTCCGTAATTGGGAAAGTGTTATGAAGTCTGAATTATCACAGTTTGCTACTGATTTTATCGACGAACTAAAACAAGTACTTATTTATACTAGCGTCCTTAATAATGCTTTTTAAATATTACTTCTTCAAAAGCCAATTTTCAAAAAAACCTCATGAGCCTTAGCAACGTCTTCATTTATAAAATACTAATAATGGATAAGCTTGAAAGGCCTTCTATTTGTTGTTGATTTTACTACTCCTCGCTCTTGTCTGCATAGTTTAACTTTCAAATCTATTGTAAATCCTATATAGAACTTTTTATCTTTTAAACTTAGAAGGTTATAAATGTAAAGTCTCTATATTAAATCGTCAAACGATTCTCTTATTTATATTATATAAATGAAAGCCAAGTCCGACTCGGGAGCGGGTGAAGAGAATCGAACTCTCGTAACATGCTTGGAAAGCACGTGTTCTGCCATTGAACTACACCCGCGTAAGCCTTTCAATTATAACACAATTGTAATACACCTCCTTGAATTTTCACTAGATATAAGTATAATGAAATAGAATTCTGCCCGGCAGAACGTATGAGAAGGTTTAAAATAAAAAACAGACAAAAGAGAAAATACACAAGAAAAAACCAAATACAAAGCCCTTTCTATCTCTATAAATCATTTGCCTTAAACTTAATCCCCATCTTTCTTATAGTTGCTGCCGCTTTTAGCATGTTTTTACTGATCCAAAACAACTCACTATTAAAACAACAGCCAAATTTTCACATATCTACTCCAAGCACACCAAATATATCGTTTCCGAATTTGATTAACTACACCCAAAGTATTCAAAATACCTCAATTCATATTGTTAATAAAACATTTTATTCAGCTACTCAAACTACAAATAATTTCTATAGTACTTTCACAAAGATACTGCAATTTCTTGATTTCCGGCCCATAATATCGAAAGTAATAAATATTGCATTTCAGGTTTTAACTGAAACAGGAAAAATAATAATTT
Source organism: uncultured bacterium (assembly GCA_963826535.1). Taxonomy (GTDB): domain Bacteria; phylum Patescibacteriota; class Microgenomatia; order Levybacterales; family UBA12049; genus JAHIGH01. The sequence goes on from CAWGXL010000010.1 coordinate 471,354, forward strand.
TTGTCACCCGTCAAATAGGAATTGCTACCAAAACGACTATTAATAGCTTAATATATTTTGCAAATGCCATAATATCTGTATTTGAAAATATGTTTTCAAACCTCGTTACAATTACTATGAAAGCTATAATTACAACAACTATTTCAATTAATAATACAGTTATTAATTTTGTAAATTCAATAATTGTTTTATTAACCCAAATAACTCAAGTATTTACAAACATTCTTACCTCAATTTACAAATTACTACCTCCAATTATACAAGCAATAAGAAATATAATAATGAATTTTCTTGTTACATTTATAAATACAACAAATATTTTAATAACCAAAACCATAAACATATTATCAAACATTCTATCCTCAATTTACAACTTTATACCTCCAATGATCCGTACTATTAATACTTTAATTATGAATATTCTCGCAACGATTGCTAACAGCCTTCAATTAATAGATAGCAAAATAACTCAACTCCTAAACCAGTTAATAAATGTAGTTAAGTCACCATTTATCGAATTCAACAAAGAAATGCAACCCTTTATGCAATTCATAAACAAATGTGCTCAAATTCTGAATCTATCCGCCCGCAGTCATTTTACAAATAGCGATACCATATTTAAATTTTTTTCCTCTCATTCAAAAAATCCAGTGAGCCTAACTCCACAAATTAACTCTGGAATATTTTAAAATAAAGTGTATAATATTACAGATGACAAAAAATAACGATTTGGTGGAAAGAAAAAAACTGGCCGTTCGAATTAAGCTAGCAAGAGAAAGCAGTCATATTTCTCAAAGAGAATTGGGTGAAAGTATAGGCGTTTCAGACAAATCCATTTCCTCTTATGAAAAGGCAAGAAGCATGCCGCCTATTGAAAAATTAAAAAAAATAGCCTCAAAAACCAATAAACCCATTTTATTTTTCACCGAAGAAAAGACAATAAAGATAGACATTGTAAGCAAATTAAATGTTATTGACAAAGAACTTCGGGAAATTCGTGATATTTTAAGTAAACTACAGAAAGAAAAAGTAATTTAGAATCCATTACCTACAACCACCACTGTTGAATAAAGTTCGCTTTTTAAGTAGAATATCCATACAACAAAGTCTTATAGCTGAAAGCAAATAGCTTAACTCGAAATTTCTGAAAGCTGACAGCCATTATCTAAATTGCCGCGGTGGTGGAATGGCAGACACAAGGGCCTTAAGAGCCCTCGTCCGCAAGGGCGTGAGCGTTCGACTCGCTCCCGCGGCACTGATATTCGCTTACTTCAGCTTCTGGCATTAAGCCAGTTCACTGAAGAGCGCTACATCAGTGCATGCACTTTTAAAACAGAAATACGAATATCAATCCTGTTGGAGTGCTCTTCAGCGAAGTTTACGAGCTGAAGTAAACGGATAACAGGGCACATATGTTTTATATTTACATTTTAAAAAGTAAGAAGGATAATAATCTCTATACGGGTTTTTCTGGTAATTTAAAAAAGAGATTACAAGAACACCATAACGGAAATGTAGATTCAACAAAAAATAGAAGACCGTTAGTGCTAATATATTATGAAGCATATCTAGAAAAAACAAACGCATTATTAAGAGAGAAATTCTTAAAAACAACAAAAGGCAAATTACAGTTAAGAAAACAAATTTTATTAGATAGCGGGGAATAGCTCAGTTGGCTAGAGCGCGCGGTTTGGGACCGTGAGGCCGGAGGTTCAAGTCCTCTTTCCCCGACACTGATTAGACTGAGGCAATACTTGCTTCACTAGGAATAATATCTTATCTTCATTTAAAATAACCTATAGCATTGCAAGTACAAAATAAAAATGCTATAATCAATCTCACAAGGACAATTTATCTGCTTTCTGCCTCTAAAAGAAGAAGCTTAATGATTTTTCGAAGCTAATTTTCAATTTTCCTTCAAGACTATCTTATGAAAAAACTTATAATCGATAACTATATTTTCTTCCTTTTGCCCTTTTTCGCAGCGTATTTTGCCGCATTGTATTTAGTACTTAGTTTGCAATTTTTTTACGGTGATGCGCTATCAAGGTCTTTCCACGCTTACGCGGTCTTTTTTGCCAATGAACCTAAATTTGCGAATATAGGATTTGTTTGGCCACCGTTTCCAACGCTTTTAGCTTTGCCCTTGACACTGATTAAGCCACTTAATCTATTTGGTTTTTCAGGAAATTTATTAAGTGCTGTTTTCCTGGGCATTACAAGTTTGTTTCTTAATAAGATTTTTATGTTTTTTAATATCTCTCTTTTTACGAGAATTGCATTAATGCTCCTTTTTATTTTTAACCCAATGATGCTTTTTTATGGAGCAAATGGAATGTCTGAAATGATCGGTATTTGTTTTTTAGTAGCAACTTTATTTTATTTCCTATCATATCTCAAATCCGGGGGTATCGGATATCTTATTGCTACGAGCCTCGCGACCTCACTTGCGGTAATGACTAGGTATGAGATGGCCGCGCTTATACCGGTAATTATTTTGCTATTAGTCGTAATTAGGATAAACAGGTCCAAGTGGGAGGGTAAAAATAAAAAAAGCTTGATCGAGCGGGATTTGTTGCTTTATGGAGCCCCGATTGCATTTACCCTGGCTTTATGGGTATTTGCGAATTGGGCTATTATGCACAACCCGTTTTACTTCATGACAAGTGTCTATTCTAATGTTTCCCAAGCTGGTATTCTTCTAGAAAATTCGGAGTACTATTGAAGAATCCATAATAATATTACTTCATCCATATTATATGTAGGACATCGAGTTGTAATTCTTTTTCCAGCGTTTATTATTTTGTTGGCAGTAGTATTGACGAAAGTTTTAAGAAAACATAATTGGATCCTTACTTCTGCAATACTTGCTTTACCGTTTTCAATTTTATTTTTTCATGTATTTTTACTATATAATGGGCAATCCTATGGATGGTTACGATTTTTTATTTACATCATCCCCGCTTCGTATATCTTGAGCGCTCTTATCATTTCGTACTATATGAAAAGTAGATATTATAAAATTATTGTCGGTCTTGTTTTAACACTTAATCTTTTTTCTTCTTATAGTACTTATCTTTCGATGTCTGATCCAAGATTTGGAGTGGAGGAATACAGGCTTGTTAATGCCATAACTACACAAAACCAGGAGTTGTTGGATCATGACTCATACGTCGAGGACTTAACGATTGCAGACTATTTAACAAATAATATAACTACAGGCAAAGTCATAGTTGATGATTTTACTGGTTTCCCAATTATTTATTTGAGCGGCAAACCTGAATTATTTATCGAAACAATAGATAAGGATTTTGAGCAAACACTTAAAAATGTTACTAACGATAAGCGTGTTCATTATATCCTTGTCCCCAAACCAGAAGGAACAAGAACTTTAGATGCAATAAATAGAATGTATCCAACCATGTTTGATAACGGCGCGAACATTGCGGATCTTGTTATGGATTTTGGAAAGTGGAGATTATATAAAAAAATAAATACATAAGTGTAATTATTTAATGTTAAGGCACTTCTGATCCGCCTTGTGGTTCCATATCATCGTTTTATCGAATCAAACTATAATTTGTAGTATCAAGGGTATTTCTTCAAACTTTGTACTATCCATATGTTTTATAATAGAATTTACTAGTGGAGCTAAAAGTTTAAGACTAATCGCTTCCATTCGGCCTACATTCTATGATCGTTAATTTATTTATTTTCGCCATCTCCCTTTTTCTCGTCATAAAAGGCGCGACAATAGCTTCAAAATATGCAGCTCGACTGGCAGAAAGTTTCAAATTGCCCAAGTATACAGTCGGCTTTATCGTTATCGCGGTCATCTCAATACTACCCGAGACGTTTATTGCAATCAACTCCGCACTTGCGGGTGTGCCATCCTTCGGTCTCGGCATGTTGTTCGGCTCCAACATTGCGGACTTGACCCTCGTTTTCGCGATCATTGTAATGTTTGCAGGCAGAGGGATAAAAATACAAAGCAAGGTTTTGAAAAATAACCAGGCCTATCCACTTTGGCTACTTTTGCCGATTGCTTTAGGACTTGACGGCCATTATTCCCGAGTTGACGCAGTGATATTAATAATCATCGGTGCTGTATTTTATTACCTGGCCTTCAAAAATAGCGTTGTCAGCACGACATCCTCAAACCATAGCAACAACCGCCTCAAAAACATAAGTCTATTGCTTATTGGCATGGTCATTTTGTTAACAGGTTCTCATTTCACAGTTACGTCCGCATCATCCCTGGCTAAAGCATTGCAAGTGAGTCCGATCTTGATCGGTATGCTTATTGTAGGCTTAGGCACAACCATGCCTGAACTATTCTTTTCACTCAAATCGGTAAAAAAACAAGACGATGCACTGGCAGTAGGGGACATACTTGGAACAGTACTCGCTGACGCCACCATAGTAGTCGGAGTCATAGCTCTGATCAGTCCATTCTACTTTCCCCAAAAAATTATTTATATCACTGGTTTGTTCATGCTAGGTGCATCAATTATTCTGTTACAATTCATGCGTTCAGACCGAACGCTGACCAAAACTGAAGCTTATTTACTCTTCCTTTATTGGCTTATTTTCGTTCTGGTAGAATTAGTAGCAAATCAATAATCAACAGTATTAAATCTCTATCCCCCCGTATATTCCGGAGGTTCGATGCCCAAACTACTTAATGAATAATCCAGAAGCTCTTTCATCTCCTTCCTCCTGCTCTCGCTATTCAAAATAATCCCTATAATTCTATGTCCTCCATAGTCCAAATATGTCACCAGACAAAATCCTGCTTCAGGCGTATATCCGGTCTTTACCCCTTTCACCCCCGGATACGTTGTAAGCAAATTAGTTTCGTTAAAAAGGCCATATCCTTTGTGACCTGAAGTCGCCAGAACATCATAGCTCGGACTGGAGACAATTTTTTCAAACAGTGGAAAATTTTCAATCGCGTACCGTGTAATAACCAACAAATCATAAGCTGTGGTATATTGCTCCCCATCTCCCTGCAAGCCTGAGGGATTACTGAATCGAGTATCTTTAAGCCCCAGAGCAAGTGCTTTGTCATTCATTGCCTTTATAAAACCCTCGCGACTGCCGTCTATATAGTTTCTGGCCAAAACCTCTGCCGCATCGTTACCTGATGGCAGCAATAGACCATACAACAATTCCTCTCTGGACAATATTTCACCCGTTCCAAGCCCCATTATGTTTTCTCCGACCAAATCTACCCCCAAAACCTCGTAGTTGGCCTCTTTGCCTTTTTCAAGAGCGATAATTGCTGTCATAACTTTACTCAAAGACGCCATAGGTCTCCGAATTCTTGGATTTTTCTCAAAGAGCACCTTTTCTGTACTCAAGTCATAAACCAAAACGGAGTCGGCAGTAATCTCCGGCATACTATTTTCGCTGCCATAAGCCTCTGTCCAGAAAGGCAACCAAAGATCAAGCAAGGTTACCTGTTTATTTTTCTCAAGAGTCAAAAAATCAGGCAGCGGGGAAATCAATGAAGCGTCATCTCGCAATCGCAATTCAAAAAACCAAAACAAACCTGTAAAGATAACCGACAGAACCACAATAGATAAAAAATGCTTCATAATTGAATATCTTGAGGAATAGCTTCTATCCTAGTAGATTTTACCGACTTTTACAAGAGTTTAAATAATCTGATCTATTTAGATATTATTCGACATAATTGACAAAACCTCATCAATAATCTATTCTAAATAGAGTAATAACTACACAAGAAAGGGGGTGAGTAAAAATGTTAATAAAATTAATCTTAAGTCTTATTATAATAGTCGGAGTCGGCGCAGCAGCATTCTCGGCAACTAGTGCGCTTTTATCCGATACTGCTATATTGGCAGCTAATACTTTTAGTACAGGCACTTTTGATTTGCAAATTTCTAAAAGTACTTCCAGTAATCCTACTACATTCGCATCAGATTCAATTACCGGTTTTACTGATACTTTTCTACCGGGACAAAGCAAATCAAAAACATTTTGGTTAAAAAATAACAGCACGGATATAGATTTCGCGACAGCAGCGCAATCATCCAGTATTAGTGGGGAAATTAGCCCAGGTAGTGTAACAGTTGCATTTACACCTGTTAGCAACGATGACACTTCCGTTGTAGGAACAGCAACATCACACACATTAACTGAATGGGGATCAGTATCTGCTTTAGACAGCAATATTGGTCATGGCGGAAAACAAAGATATAGGATGGAAGTTACACTTGATCCAAGCGTAACAACAACTGGCTCTATTAACTTTGATTTCGTCTTTACGGGCACAGAAGTCGTACCTGCACCAACGGTTACGCCTACTGTGACACCAACACCGTAATAGGATGGGTTTAAATAGTGCAAAACTCAACCTTTATATGGTCAAGAATTCACCCCCTCTCTCGCAAAAAACGGGAGAGGGGAAGACTAAAAAAATGAAAAATGTAATTAAAAATTTTGTGATTATTTTCGTTTTACTTATTGGTTTTACTTTATTTGTGTTATCTAACCAGACACTCGGATGGAGAGCCTTTATTGTTACCTCCGCCTCAATGGAACCCGCTGTCGGTACCGGGTCCTTAGTAGTAACACAATACAAACATCCTAATACATTATCTAAAAACGACATTATTACCTTTATCCCTCCAATAAAGACACACGCATTTATCACCCATCGTATTAGTAAAGTATCTCAAAATAAAAGTCTAACGACTTTCAAAACAAAAGGTGATAATAACAAAAACGAAGACAAATGGACGCTCGCAGGCGGGGGAGTAGTTGGAAAAGTCACCTACATAATTCCATATCTTGGATTTTTTATGTCCTTTGTCCAAAGCAAAATAGGCATCCTCCTTTTCATCCTCCTTCCGGCTGTATACATCATTATTGATGAAATATTTAATATTGCAAAAACCATCAAGCACCACAAAAAGAAAATAATCCCGGCAAATGAAATATCAACTACTGCATTATTAATTTTTTTAAGCTCCATATTTTTCCCGCTTCAACCGGCCTACGCGCTCCTGTCTGACTCTGCAGGTCTGACCAATAATACTTTTACAGTAAATTCTATTACCCCAACCGTTACACCTTTCGAATTCCCTAGCTGTAAGGATCCGCACGGAACGATTATCTCATCATACAAGACAGGAAGGCACGAAATTATCGGTGTGGGGTTGCTTATTGGTAGCGATACTGTATATCAGTTAACTGAAGGTTCCAAAGAAAAAGTACTGCAGTGCTTCTGTCCTGAATCAGGACCAGGTATTCAAACAAATTGGATTAAGACAACAGAAATAGAAAGGTTTAAATTTGACGGATGGCCGCATTCTATCACCTCCGGCCTTAGTTGGAATCTAGACGACAACCCGTATGTAGCACAAAATATTGAATATACTTGCAATTAAGCGGAAACTATTCTTTTACAGCCAATGTTGCATCACTCTTATAGACTGCGACTGCGACCATTCTTTGCGAATCCAAAAACCCTGTGCAAGTATACAAAGTTATCCTTTTATCCTTTGAGGGAGCCAAAATACTCGACTGTGTATAAGGAACAACTGAGGTATATTGAACAATAAACTTTTTTCTTGTTTTATCTTCATACTCTACATCAATATCCATATCCGGCCGGATATTGACCAATGGTCCGAACAAGCTCGCCCAATCATGGGCATAAATTATGCTGTTACCTGTATTTCCGGGAATTGGTGAAGAAAGTAGATAGGATGCACCTTTAGTTGTAGTTTGCCACTCACTTTTGACAACTTTAGCCGGAAAGATAGGTAGATCAATACCCAAATCCCGAATAGTAATCCTAACCGGCGGATTAACCACCGCTTCTTCCTTATAATTTCCAACATAATTCTTAAAAGCCAACCTATTCGGGTTATTCCGCTCCCATATTAGAAAAACTGCAGCAATAAAACAGACAATTCCAAAAAAAAGCAATAAATATGCAATCCTTTTCATAATTACTATATTAATAATATCGAGTTGAGTTTCAAATTTTACGACTTGCTTAATTTCTTTAAAACAAGCCCGGAGATAAGGGAGATTGCTCCTGCAATAATGACCGAATAGATAAATGCTGCGTTTCCTGTGCTTGCAAGTGATTCATGCGCACCCCCAACTTGACCGGTAACAAGTGCTGGTGTTGCAGTTGGACCCGGCCCTGGTGTGCTTGTAGGCCCTGGTGTAGGCGTGCTAGTAGGCCCTGTAGTCGCTGTAGGGGTCGGTGTAGGCGTCACAACCACTTCTCCGCAGTCTTTCACTGTATACACTTTAGCATCCATTGCGTATGCGTAATAAGGTTTTTCCTCAAGATAACGATTTCCTCGTATTAGATCTGTTTGCACCCTACATGAATTACTGTCACCTTCAAGAGAAATCGTTTCAGTTTTACCCGACGCTACTTTTACGGTTTTATGAGTAATGTATACCTGGCTATCAATAAAACTAGGTGAATTTTCTTCTTGAGGAGCCTCATACTTTACCAATGTTGCGTCGTATTCACAAGCTTTGTTCTTTGAAAAGTTAGTAACTGTAGCATTATTTTTATCCAACAGCTGCCCTTGCAAATCTACATCTATATCACCATCACATACCTCGGTTGTTTGATTTTCCTCTGTAGTAGCAAGTACAACAGAAGCAGACAAGGTCAAACAAGTAGTGACCAAAATGAGCGGTAGAGTAATATTAAGTAAAATAGTTTTCATAGAAAAAGACCTATATTAAATGTAAAGAGGATTATAGCATACCAAAATAGGTATGTCAATAGTATATACTATATACCTTAAAGTTCCTGTAGAATTACTATAGCGTCACCTAAATTATCGTAATATTCAACTTTAAGAATGTGCACGCCCTCGGTAAGTGTGACTGTTGGTGTATATGTTGTAATATCATGGTCAGTCCAATCATCTACGAGTAATTGGTCATCAACCCAAAATCGAACACCGTCATTTGATTGAAGGCTAAAAGAATAGTCACCAGCCGCGAATTGTTTCTCCTTAATCCATCGGGCTGAAAACTGATCTACATTTACTAATGGATCCGGCGAGCCTGCACCCCAATTAAAATTAATTTGTGCGTCCTGACGAGTCAGAACTGGAGCGCCCGTCAATGCGATATTATTGAAATGCAGCAAACCAGGCTCGAGCACGACTCGCTCGGGCCGGTGCCGGTCCCGCGGACCGGCTGTGGGGCGCGCAGACCGAGCGGTCGCGCACCCATTTCGCGATCGGCGACCCCGACGTCTACCGGTGGCCGCGCGGCGGTGATTCGCGCGTTCGGCTGGTCAAGGCCGCCGCCGCCGATGCGAACCTGCAGCTCGGGGTGATCGACGCCGACGTCGCCGCGCTCATCGCGCAGGCGTCGCTGGAAGTGGCCGCCGGCGAGTGGGACGCGAGTTCCCGCTCGGCGTGTTCCAGACCGGCTCGGGCACGCACACGCAACATGAACGCCAACGAGGTGATCGCCAACCGCGCCAATCAGCTCGCGCGGCGGCGCGCTCGGCAGCGTATCGGCCCGTGCACCCCAACGACCACGTGAACCGCGGGCAGTCGTCGAACGACGTGTTCCCGGCCGTCATGCACCTGGCGACGCTCGAGGCGCTCGAACGGCTCGAGCCGGCGGTCGCCGCGCTGCGCGGCCGCGCTCGTGCGAGTCACGCCGCGCGCTGGCACGACCTGCCGATGCTGGGCCGCACGCACCTGCAGGACGCCACGCCGATCATGCTCGGCGACGTCGTGGCCAGCTGGACGGCGCAGATCGATCAGCGCCTGGACGCGGCTGGCGCAGGCGCGGCGCGGGCTGCACGCGCTGCCGCTCGGCGGCACTGCCGTCGGCACAGGGCTCAACGCGCCATCGCGACTTCGGGCGCGCTGGCGATCGCCGCCTGGCCGACGCGACCGGCTATCCGCTGCGCCAGGCACCGAACCTGCCCGCGGCCCTCGCCGCGCACGACGCCATGGCGACGGTGAGCGCCGCGCTGCGGGCCTGGCCGGGGCGCTCTTCAAGATGGCCAACGACATCCGGCTTACGCGTTCGGGGCCGCGCGCGGGCCTGGGCGAGCTGCGGCTGCCGGCCAACGAGCCGGGCTCGTCGATCATGCCGGGCAAGGTGAACCCCAGCCAGTGCGAGGCGCTGACGATGGTGGCGGTGCACGTCTTCGGCTGCGACGCCGCCGTGGCGTGGGCCAACGCCCAGGGTCCGCTGCAGCTGAACGTCTACAAGCCCGTGATCCTCCACAACGTGCTCGAACCGGCGCGGCTGCTGCGCGACGCGTGACGTGGCGTTCACACGCTACTGCGCTCGACGGGCTCGAGCCGGGCCGGCGCGCATCGAGGCGCATCTGCAGGCCTCGCTGATGCTCGTGACCGCGCTCGTGCCGCACATCGGCTACGACCGCGCCGCGAAGTCGCGCTGGCGCCCATCGCGAAGGACGCGCGCTGCGGGAGGCGGCGGTGGACTCGGGCGTGGTGAGCGCGGACAACTTCGACGGGTGGGTGCGCCCGGCGGAGATGGCGCGTCCCCATGGCCCGAAAGTGGCCGGGGACTAGCTCTGCAGTGATTTCCGGCGGCCTACTGGCCAGTGTAGGACATCATCCCCAGACCGATCAGCCAGGCGGCCAGCCAGATCTGGGCCACGGCAACGAAGAAGTCCTTGCGCGTCTGGCGCACCGGATCGTCTTCGTGCGTGTCGTGGTGCGTGTCGTGTGACATCAGTGGTTCCCCCAGGGCGAGTGACGTGTCGCTTATGAGCACAGGGTGTGCCAATTCAGAACGCGCGAAAAACTGGGATTTCGGCGTGTATTGTCTCCCCCAGTGGGAACTTGTCGTAATACCCCCGTGAAACGGGCACCTCACTTCTTCCATGTGGCCTGGATGGGCTGGCGTTAATGGAACAGCTGTAGCCCGGGAGCCAATCGTCCGCCTGGGGGTTCATGACGTCCGCCGGTCGCCGGTCGTTCGCGCTGCTGTGGTGCGCCTTCTTCGTGAACCTGACGGTCGCGTCGCCGCCTGGTCAGGGTCCAGGCCTAGGCAGTGCCGCACCGGGATCGCCAGGGCGGAGAGCGCGTCGAGACTTTGCGGCCCCCTCTTCCAGGCGCGCTCAACGGCGCGGCCGCCGTGAGCGTCGTCGACTGACAGCGGCTCGGCCTCTTGACAGATATCTGTTACAGATATATCTGTCACGGCTACGTCATGGAGTCCCGCACGCCTACGTCTTCTTCCCGTCCTGTTGCTTGCCGTTCCACTCCTGAGCCTTGCGGATGCGGGCGCTCAGGCCAAACCCGACTTCAGTGGCGAGTGGGTATTGAATCGCGCCGCCAGTCCCCTGCAAGGCGAATCGGCGGCCGTAGAGAGCAGCGTGATTCGCATCGACCATCGCGACCCCGCGTTCACGTTCAAGCGCACGTTCGTGGTCAAAGGCCAATCGTTGGACGCCTGGGTATGTGATTCAGACGGACGGCCGGGAAGTGACGTCGAGTGCTCGGGGGCCTGTCGTGCGCGATCGCGAATGGAATGGCAGGGCGCGACGTTGTTGCTCAGCGCATTCATCACCGGCCCGCGCGGCGAGGTGAGCAACATCGTGCGCTACGAACTGCTGGACGGCGGGCGGGTGCTGCGGGCGGTCGAAGAACCTCGGTGGTGCCGCTCCGGGTCCACCACAACGTCTCGATCTACGAACGGAAAGTGACGGCGCTGACTCCGGCGGTCTTTCACGTCCTGTTGGCCCTGGTCGTCCGGGGATCGGCACGGCTACGGCATCATGCAGGACATCGCGGAGCATACCGGCGGCGAGCTGAAAATGGGCAGCCGAGCACATTATACTGGCACGATCCAGCGACTGATGGACCAGGGGCTCGTTCGCGAAGTGGAAATCGCCGCGGCCGCAGACGGCTCCGCGACGAACGGGCGCCGGCACTACCGGCTGACTGCCTGCCGGGCGGCAGGCGCTGCAAGCCGAGGTGCAGCGGCTGGAGCACCTGGTCAACGTGGCCCGCGGCGTAAGCCGCGTGTCAGGTGCGAAGGCCTGACTGTCGACTCCGCTGCCGCTCAGCGTGCGCCTCTATTGCGGTCTTCTGCGGCTTTACCCGGCCGAGTTCCGGCGGTCGTTTATGCCGCCGATATCGGCCTGCCAATGTCATCGACGGATATGGCGCGGCGCGTCACGCGTCAGGAACAGTGCGTTCGCGATTTCTCTTACTGCGCGGCAACTGCTGACCTCCCGATAACACTATGCCAGGGAAGCGCTTGCCGGCAATCGGGACCGCAATGGGCGTGGCCTTCACGATTGCGGCGGCCGCAGCTGCTCTGGGGCGGCACGGTCTGGATGCTGGCGCTGGAATGGCCGGATGGGCCGGCGCGATCGTTTACTCTATCTGCAAGTTGGCGGTGTTCTCTTGGAATACTGGGCCGTCGCAGCCTGCGTGGGCGTCGTGCTGGGTCAACCGCCGCGCGCCGATCCGCCTGAATCTGGAGCAGATGAGTTAAGAGGGCCTCACTGGCACGCGGATTGAAGCCTCAGCGGTGGAGGACTATCCAATGGAGCCAACCCCACCGCACGCGACGCCGAGGCCAGAACGAGATCCCATCGACGTCGATCCGGATCTTGCGACTGCCAGGAACGACCAGACCGATCAGGACGTGGACACGGCGGGAACCGAGGCCGATGAGCCGGCCGTGGGCTCGGCGCTCGACCGTGGCGTCGAACGAAACGAGCGTCGCCGACCGGAGCCGGATCGCCCGTAACCCTGTATGAGGTCGGAGGAAATCATGAAGAACGAGCTGGCCGAGTTTTACGCGCTGATCGAGGAGCTCGACACCGCGATGATGACGACACGTCAGCGTGACGGCCATCTGCGATCGCGGGCGATGGCGAATCAGAAGCCCGCTGAGGGTGCCGACCTGTGGTTCGTGACGCTGGAGCAGAGTCCCAAACTGGCCGACCTGGCCTGGGACCCGCACGTCAACTTGTCCTATTATCGCGACCGGAACCGCGAATGGGTTTCTGTCTCTGGTACCGCCGAGATCTCGCGGGACCGCGACAAGATTCGTGAACTGTACGCGACCGATTGGCGGATCTGGTTCCCCCAGGAGGGTGACCCCAGGCACGGGACCGCCGACGATCCCCGCATGGTCCTGATAGGCGTCACGGTGCATGCCGCCGAGTATCTGAAAGCAGATGCGGCCGCCCGTCGTCCTGTTCGAGGTAGTCAAAGGCTGGCTGACCGGCGCCATACGGAGCTCGGCACGATGCACCATCTCGTCGAGCCCCGGCGGCGCGAAGCGTAGCCCCGCGCGCAACGCGCCTCGACCTGTCAGGCGGCCTGGTAGTAGTCCTCGGCGAGCGATGACACGAGGCGCGCCGCCGGCACCTCCGGCGGCGCCGCGATCACCGGGGCGTCCACCACGGCTCTGAGCGCATCGAAGCACGCCGGGTCCAGCGCCGTGCCGACCTCGCGGCCCATGATGTCGAGCACGCGCTCGACCGGCAGGCCGGCGCGATACGGCCGCGAGCTGCGCAGCGCGTCGAAAATGTCGGCGACGCACAAGACGCGCGAGCTGGTCGACAGCGCCGATTCGGACACGCCGCGGTGATATCCCTTGCCGTCCAGACGCTCGTGGTGTGACGAGGCGGACAGGGCGAATGGCTGGAAGCACGGCACGCGGGTCAGGATCTCGTGCGTGAACCGCGGGTGCTTGCGCATGGCCGCGAATTCCGGGTCGGTCAGCTTGCCGGGCTTGTCCAGGATCAGGTTCGACACTCCCAGCTTGCCCAGATCGTGGAGCAGCGCCGACGCGGCGCAGCTCGCGCAGGGCGACCCGCCCGTAGCCAAGCCGCTCGCCGATCGCCACCGCGGTGGCGGCCACGCCGCTCGAATGCTGATACGTCCACGGCGACTTCGCGTCGATCACCCTGGCGAAGGCCTCGGCCACACGGTCGATGTCGGCCTCGCCCGCCACGATCACGCGATCGGCCGGCTCCACGGCGCGCAGCGTGTCAGCGTGGTCCGTGCCGCCCAGCCGGCGCCAGAACCCGAATCCGACTCCATCGACAGCCAGCGCGTCCACGAGGTCGGGATCGAACCACGTGCCGCGCCGCGCCTCGCGCCATGTCGTAGGCGGTCGTGACCCCGTAGGTGGTGAAGAAGACCTCGACGGTCTGCGCCAGGCCCAGCACGCGCGCCAGCACCGGAATCTCGTCGCGCTTCAACGAGTACGGCTGGCCGTGCCCGTCCCAGTGCTCGTCGAGCGCCCGGATCGCCGCCGCGGTGGCATCCTCCAACCGAAGCAGCCTCGCGATGTCGGCGCCTCGCTCGCAGCGCGTCCGCACCACCTCGCGCGGCTCCTTCCGGCCCGTGCGCAAGGATGGCCAGGAGGCGCCAGACGCGCTTGAGCACAGGCTGGCCAGGCGCCGCATTGCGCGCGACGAGCCGGAACGCCTCGAGGGCGTGCGCCCAGTTGATGTGCTTGATCGCGTTCTTGACGTCGTGATCGTTGGCGCCGAAGAGCGCCGCGAACCGGGCGGCGTTGCTGGAGCAGCCCAGGTCCTTCATCAGCAGCGCGTAGAAGAGCGCGGAGCGATCGGCGTACGGGAGGTTGATCTCCTGCGCCAGCCGCATCCCGATCAGGCAGCTGCGAACCGCATGGCCGGGCCGCTGGCCTTCGGTGAGGTCGAGGGCGTACGACAGTCCGGACAGCACCTCGGACAGACGCATGCCGCCGGTCGCCGGCACATCGTGGTTCATCGATACAGTTGTCGGTGCCGGTGAGGCGCCTCTGCACCAAGGCGCGGTGTGCAGTTCTGGGCGGCGCCGCGTCAAAGAACGGTCAGGGCACCGAGGAGCAGGCGGTTCTTCGGCGTGATGTCCCGGGGAATGGTCTGCGTCCAGACGCGATAGCCCAGCGCCTCGAGCCGCGTGGCGCGGCCGACGTCGATCGCCAGCGCCGGGTCCAGCCAGCCGGTCAGATGCACGCCGTCGAGAGAGCTGTCGTCGTGACAGCACGGCAGCACGGCCACGCGTGCACGAGCGGCGCTGGCGAGGGACAACACCTCGTCGGTCAATGAGCCGCACGCGTGGCACGAGACCACGAGGTCGCCCGGCATGACCGCGGCCTCCTGCAGTCGTCCCGGAACGAAGGTCACGCGGCCGGTCAGGCGGGGCCACTCGCGGGCCAGGGCGTCTTGCAGCTTGGCAGCCGACGGAGGCACGACGTCGTCCACGACGATCGCCGACTCCGACGAGTCGTCCAGCAACAAGAGCGTCTGGGCCAGGAGCCCGTGGCCGCCTGCCAGATCCACGACGCGGCCGCCTCGGAACAAGCGCCTCACGCGCCGGGCCATCTCCCAGCTTTCGAACAGCTCCTTGCGCGGCAGGCAGCCAGCGGCACACACCGCCCGCCCCAACCGATCGAACAGCGACTCGCTGGGGAAGCGACCCAGATCGTGCGCCGTCAGCCTGTTGCCCGAGGCCCGATTGAACGAATGCAGTCCGGCTGCAGTTTGTGACTTGTGCATTGTGAATTGTGAATTGCCTTCCCCTCACCTCTTCACCGATAGTCCGTACACCTCTATCCGGCCCACGTTCACGAACCCACCCCACCCGTGGCCGCTGCCCGGCAGCAGATCGGCGAACCCGATCTCATCGACGCGGCTCAGGTCCGGCACCACCCAGGCCTGACCGCGCGTCACGACCCGCGTGATGTCGAGCGGCAGCCACCGCACGTTGGCGATCGCGAACTCGGACTCCACGAAGAGCCCCGAGTTGGCGGACTGTCCCCCGTCGGCGTGGTCGCCCACCAGCCACGTGCCGTCCGCAAGCTTCACCACGGGCCGCACGACGTGAAAGCCCGACGTGCGCGTGACCCAGCGGACGCGCGCCGCGCCGGTCAGGTTCACGAAGCTCTCGCGGTGGCGCAGCGTCGCGGCCACCGGCGACTGGCACACGCCGGTCCACAGATTCGGCGGATCGGACGGCTGGCCCGCCACCACCTTCGCCGGCGGCGGGTTCTGGTTGTATCCAGCCAGCTGGATGCACGACGGCCCGTCCCAGTCCACCGGTATCGACCCGGTCGGCGGGTTCTTCAGGTAGGCGGGGACGTTCTTCGCGTTCGGATCGTAGAGCCGCAGCTCGAGTTGGGGATTGGTCACCGCGGCGGCCGTCACGCCGGCCTCCGGGCGGAATCCAGTCGAGGCGTCGAACGGGCGCGACTGTCGCCACGGCTCGCGGAAGAACAGCGGCGGCCCCGGCGACGGCTCGAGAAACTTCGGTGCGGGCGCCTGCCCCTGCACCATCCCGCCGATCACCGCCACGAACGACGACGCAATCAGAAGGCACCGCATTTTCGTCATGGCGTGCAGCATATACTGCCGCGATGCGACTCGCGCTCGCGGCACTCCTCGTGTCCAGCCTGGCCGCCGGCGTGTCGGCACAGTGGCTTCGCTATCCGTCAGCCGGCGTGCCCAAAGGACCAGACGGCAAGCCCAACATGGCGGCTCCGGCGCCGCGCACCGCCAGCGGTCAACCCGACTTCTCGGGCGTGTGGCTGGTGGACGGATTCGGGCCGCCAGGCGGTGAGGGCACGGGGCCCACGCCCAGGACCGTTTTCTTCGACGTCGCGCACGGCCTCGGCGGCCAGCGCCCGCCGTATCTGCCCTGGGCGGCCAAGCTGCGAGACGACCGGCGGGAACAGGAGGCCAAGGACAACCCGGACGCGCGCTGCCTGCCGATTGGCCCGCTGCAGATGCTGGCGCACCCGCTGCCGAAGAAGATCATCCAGGTGCCCGGCCTGCTGCTGATCCTGCACGAGCGGAACATGGAGTTCCGGCAGATCTTCCTCGATGGCCGTCCGCTGCCGGCCGACCAGCAACCCTCGTGGTATGGCTACTCGACGGCGCGGTGGGAGAAAGACACGCTGGTGGTCGAAACGTCGGGGCTTCGTGACGGCCTGTGGGCCGACTTCTACGGCAGCCCGCTGACCGACGCAGCGCGGATGACCGAGCGCTTCCGCCGCCCGAACTTCGGCACGCTGCTCGTGCAGGTGACCATCGACGATCCCAAGGCGTACTCGAAGCCGTGGACCGTCGACGTCAACCAGCACTACGGCATCGACACGGATCTCCTGGAGTACGCGTGTCTCGAGAATGAAAAAGACGTGCCTAGGCTCGTAGGGAAATAGCCGAGGCTCAGTTCCGCGTTCTTGGCAGGCCGAAGACCGGAGACTGAAGACTTCACATCCGCTCGAACCGCTTCTCGAGCTCGTGGCGCGTCAGCCGCAGCATCACTGGCCGGCCGTGCGGGCACACGGTCGAATAGGCGGTGCGGCGCACGCCGTCCAGGATGTGCAGCATCTTCTCGTGGGTCAGCGGGTAGTTGGCCTTCACCGCGGCGTGGCAGGCCATCGTCGCGGCGATGCGCTTCACGGCGTCCACCACCGCGCGGCCGCGGTCCAGCTGTTCCAGGTCCTCGGCCAGCTCGCGCAGCGCGGCGCGGCTCTCCTCGCGGCTCAGGAGCGCCGGGCAGGCGGAGACGCGCACCGCGTCGGCGCCGAAGTCCTCGACCTCGAAGCCCAGGCGCGCCAGGTCCTCGGCGTGCGCCAGCAGCGCCTGGTGGCCCTCAGGCGCGACCTCCACGAGCATCGGTTCCAGCAGCCGCTGGCTTTCCAGCGCGCCTGACGTCAGCCGCTCGGTAATCCGCTCGAACAGCATCCGCTCGTGCGCCACGTGCTGGTCGATGATGGCGATGCCCTCTTCGTCCACGGCCACGATGAAGGTGTCGCGGAACTGGCCCAGCGGCATCAGCGTGCCGGGTGGGCCGGAGGCACTCGCAGCGCCGTCGCCCGCGCCGATACCGGCCGCCCCCTCGACGTGCTCCCGGAGCAGGACTGGAGGCGTCCAGCGGCTCGGAAAGACCGTCGGGTAGGGTGTCGGCAGGGTCATCGGCAGCGCCAACGGCGCGCCGTGCGGCCGCATCGGACATCGCCCCCGCGATGGTCAGCCCCGGCACCGGCGCGGCGCTCAAGGCATCGGCCACGGCCATGCGCACGCTGCTGTGGACGAACGACTGGTCCCGGAACCGCACCTCGGCCTTCGTGGGGTGCACGTTCACATCCACCGCAGTCGAGCGGCATCTCGATGAAGAGGTGCACCTCGGGGCTGCGCTCCTTGATCGAGGCCGCGCTGTAGGCATCGCCGATGGCATGCGCGATCGTCTTGTCGCGCACCATGCGGCGGTTGACGAACACGTGCTGCGGGCCTCGCGGCACCGTGGACGCCAGCGCGGCCACCATGCCGTAGATCGCCGTGCCGCCGGTGCGGCGCTCCACCGGCACGAGATCGGTGCGGTGGCCGTAGACCTGGAACAGGCGGTCGCCCAGCGTCGCGGCCGGCGGGTATTCGAGACGGCGGCGTCCCGGCGCGACCAGCGCGAATCCGACGTCCACGTAGCAGAGCGCCATCTGCGTCACGACGCGCGTGACCTGGGCCATCTCGGCCGCGTCCGACTTCAGGAACTTGCGCCGGGCCGGCAGGTTGTAGAAGAGGTCGCGCACCTCGACCGAGGTGCCCACGGGAGCGCCGGCGTCGCGAACCGAAGCCGGTGCGCCTCCGTCCACAGTGACCTCGACGCCGCCGGTGGCGTCGCGCGGCCGCGTGCGCAGCACGAAGTGCGACACGGAGGCGACGGCCGGAAGCGCCTCGCCGCGAAAACCCAGCGTGGCGATGCGGCCGAGGTCGTCCGACGTCCGGATCTTGCTGGTGGCGTGGCGCTCCACGGCCAGCCGCGCGTCGTCGGGGTCCATGCCTTCCCCGTCGTCCTCGACGCGGATCAGGCGCTTGCCGCCCTGCTCCACGGTGATCACGATGCGCCGCGCGCCGGCATCGACGGCGTTCTCCACCAGCTCCTTGATGACCGACGCCGGCCGCTCCACCACTTCGCCGGCGGCAATCTGATCGGCCAGGTCCGCCGGGAGACGGACGATCTTCCCCATTCGCTACAGCCAGCGATTTCGCTTGAACACGGCCAGCATGCCGATCGACAGCGCCGCCATCAAGCCGGCCACCCACCAGAACTGCACCTCGAGGGCGCCAGGAAAGTGCGGCAGCGGCACGTTCATCCCCCACATGCCCGTCAGCACGGTCAGCGGCAGGAAGATCGTGGACATCACCGTCAGGACCTTCATCACCTGGTTCAACCGGTTCGACACGGCGGCCAGGTGCACCTCCAGGATCCCCGTCACGCGGTCCTGGAACAGCAGCGTCTCTTCGGTCACGCGCACCACGTGGTCGTAGACGTCGCGGAACCGGTAGGACATCTCGTCGGAGATCGCCGGGAACTCGCGCCGGGCCAGCCGGCCGATCACGTCGCGCTGCGGAATCAGGACGCGGCGCGCCGTCGCTCAGCTCGTGCCGCAGCTCGATGACGCGCCGGACCATGGCGTCGCGCCCGGCATACGCCTCCTCCTCGAGCTTGTCGATCGCGCGCCTCCAGCGCGTCCATCGACGGCCGGTAGTTGTCCACCATGGCGTCCACGATGCGGTGGAAGAGCGCAACCGGGCCCTCGGCGAGCAGGCGCTCGTGGCGGCTGCACGCCTTGAGCAGCTCGGCAATCGGGCCCGACGTGCCGTCGTGCACCGTGACCAGCACCGCATGGCCGACGAAGAAGTCCACGTCGCGCGTGCCCAGACCCTGACGCGGCTGTCGGCGACGTCGATGCCGTGCAGGATGGCGTAGAGGTAGCCGGGATACTGCTCGACCTTGGGAAACTGGAGCGCGCTGCGCGCGTCCTCGATCGAGAGCGGGTGGAAGTGGAACACGTCGTTCAGCTGCGCCAGCTCGGCGTCGGTGGGATTGGCCATGTCCACCCACACCGTGGTCGTGGCCGACGGGGCGAGCCACTCGGGCTCGACCCGGTCGGCCAGCCGGACCGCACCGTTCTCGCGAACGTGGATCGTGATCAGTCGTCCACCTTCAAGGACAACGCCGCCTGAGCGGCAGCCAGACGCGCCACGGGGACCCGGTACGGCGAGCAGCTGACGTAGTCGAGACCCACCTTCTCGAAGAAGTGGATCGACGACGGATCGCCGCCGTGCTCGCCGCAGATGCCGAGCTTCAGGTTCGGCTTGGTCTTCCGGCCTTTGACGACGGCGATCTCCACCAGCTGGCCGACCCCGGACTGATCGAGCGTGGCAAACGGATTCTTCCTGACGATCTCCAGCTCGGCGTATTCAGGCAGGAACGAGCCCGAGTCGTCGCGCGACATGCCCAGCGCCATCTGCGTCAGGTCGTTGGTCCCGAAGCTGAAGAACTCGGCCGACTGCGCCACCTCGTCGGCCGTCAGGGCGCCGCGCGGCACCTCGATCATCGTGCCGACCATGTACTGCAGCTTCACCTTCTGCTCCGCCTGCACCTCGCGGGCCGCCTGGTGCACGACCTCGATCTGCAGGTCGAGCTCCTTCTTGAAGCCGACCAGCGGAATCATGATTTCGGGCCGCACCTTGATGCCCTCCTTCTGCACGATCGCGGCGGCCTCGAACACGGCCCGTGGCCTGCATCGCCGAGATCTCGGGGTAGCCGATCCCCAGCCGGCAGCCGCGGAAGCCGAGCATCGGGTTGAACTCGTGCAGCTGCGCGACCCGTTGCTGGATGCGCTCGGCGGTGACGCGCAGCTTCTTGGCCAGATCGGCCTGCTGTTCCTTCGAGTGCGGCAGGAACTCGTGCAGCGGCGGGTCCAGGAAGCGGATCGTGGCGGGATAGCCCTTGAGCGCCCGGAAGATGCCGGCGAAGTCGTCCCGCTGGTACGGCAGCAGCTTGGCGAGCGCCGCCTTCCGCTGCTCGAGGGTCTCGGCGAGGATCATCTCCCGCATCGCGTCGATGCGGTCGCCCTCGAAGAACATGTGCTCGGTGCGGCACAGGCCGATGCCCACGGCGCCGAACGCAATCGCGGCTTCCGTCTGCTCCGGCGTGTCGGCATTGGTGCGGACCGACATCCGGGCCGCCTGCGAGCACCACTTCATCAGCTGCTGGAAGTGGCGGAACTTCTCGGTGGCCCGCGCCGCCGCGTTGTTGTGCACCAGGCCGGCGATGATCTCGGACGGGGCGGTCTTGAGCTCGCCGGCGTAGACCTTGCCGGCGGTGCCGTCGATCGACATCCAGTCGCCTTCCCTGAAGGTCCGGCCGCTGACGCTGACCTGCCGCGCGCCGTAATCCACCTCGACTTCGGCGGCGCCGCAGACGCAGACCTTGCCCATCTGCCGGGCCACCAGCGCCGCGTGCGAGGACACGCCGCCGCGGGCCGTGAGGATGCCTTCGGCGGCAATCATGCCGCGCAGATCTTCCGGTGAGGTCTCGACCCGAACGAGCAGCACGCGCTGGCCCTTCTCGGCCGCCGTCACCGCGCGGTCCGCGTTCAGGTAGATCTGGCCGGAGGCGGCGCCGGGACCCGCGGGCAGCCCGGTCGCAATCGGCGACGCCGCGGCCAACCCGGCGGCGTCGAACACGGGCGCCAGCAGCTGCTCGAGCTGGTCGGCCGGGTTGCGCATCACCGCGGTCTTCCAGTCGATCAGCTTCTCCTTGACCATGTCCATCGAGAACTTCAACGCCGCCATCGCCGTGCGCTTGCCGTTGCGCGTCTGCAGCATGTAGACGACGCGGTCCTCGATCGTGAACTCGAAGTCCTGCACGTCCTTGAAGCGGCGTTCGAGCGTCTGCCGGATCCGCTCCAGCTCCTTGTAGGCGCCCGGCATCTGCTTCTTCAGCTCCGCCACCGGTTCCGGCGTCCGCACGCCGGCCACCACGTCTTCGCCCTGCGCGTTGATCAGGAACTCGCCGTAGAACTCCTTGACGCCATTGGCCGGGTTGCGCGTGAAGGCGACGCCGGAGCCGGAGTCGTCGCCGGTGTTGCCGTACACCATCGCCTGCACGTTGACGGCGGTGCCCCACTCGGTCGGGATGTTGTATTTGCGGCGGTAGACGATGGCGCGGTCGTTCATCCACGAGCCGAACACGGCGCCCACGGCGCCCATCAGCTGGTCCCAGGGCGACGCCGGGAAGTTCTTGCCGGCCCGCTCCTTGATGAGCGCCTTGAACCGGGCGACCAGCTCGCGCAGATCCTCCACCGTCAGCTTCGTGTCCTCGATGTCGGCGTGGTGGCGCTCGTGCTTCAGCCCTTCGATCACCGTCTCGAACGGCTCGTGGTCCTCGTCCGGCCGCTTCTGCACGCCCAGCACCACGTCGCCGTACATCTGGACGAAGCGTCGATAGCAGTCCCAGGCAAAGCGCGGGTTGCTGGTCTTGCGGGACAGCGCCTCGACCGTCTGATCGTTCAAGCCAAGGTTCAGAATCGTGTCCATCATGCCCGGCATCGAGTCGCGCGCGCCGGAGCGGACCGAGACCAGGAGCGGGTTCTTCACGTCGCCGAACTTCTTGCCGGTCTGCCGCTCGATCGCGGCGATCCCGGCCTGCATCTGCGCGCGGAGCGCCGGCGGGTAGCTGCGCTTGTTGGCGTAGTAGTAGGTGCACACCTCAGTGGTGATCGTGAACCCGGGCGGCACCGGAAGGCCGATGCGGCACATCTCCGCCAGGTTGGCGCCCTTGCCGCCCAGCAGCGGCTTCATCGTGCCGTTGCCGTCGGTCTTCTTGCCGAAGAGGTAGACGTACTGGCCCTTCTTCTGCCTTGTC